>NZ_JALJDY010000001.1:0-1052466 GCF_023242425.1 Pseudomonas sp. MWU12-2029
GCTGCGTTGATGGCCTACGGCGTGAGAATGCAAACGGCCTTGTTCGTCGTAGGCATATTCGCTGAGCAACAGGCCTTGCTGGCGCTGCTGCTCGCGGCCGTTCTGGTAGACGTGGCGGGTCAGCAAGGCGCCATTGAGGTCGATCGCGGTCAGCGCGCCGCCCTTGGCGTAGTGGTAATCGAGCTTGCTGTTGTCCGGCAGACGCATCCGGCTGAGCTGGCCGCAGGCGTCGTAGGTGTAACGCAAGGTGCCCCAGCCCTGATGCTCGCGTACCAGGCGGTCCTGCAGGTCGTATTCGAAGGCCAGCGGATGGTTCTGGCCGTCATCCACACCGACCAGCCGACCGAGGCGGTCGTAGCGGTATTCAACCGTGTTGCCATCAGGCAGTGTCTTGCGGAGCAGACGCCCGGCGCTGTCGCGCTCATAAGTGGTGACCAGCGTCGAGCCATCATCACCGTACTCGGTCTTTTCCAGCAGATGACCGTTTCGGTCGTAGGCGTACGCGGTGCGCCGCCCATCAAAACCGGTTTCCTGTCGGATCAGTCCGGTGGGCGTGTAGTCCAGAAGGTACTTTTCGCCGGACTCGTTCTCGATCTCCGTGAGCAACAGCTGCGCATGGTCGTAGCGGTATTGCAGCCGCGTGCCGTCAGGGTTGATCCGCCGGCTGACCAGATGCAGGTCGTCGTCATACTCGTAGCGGGTGATGCGCCCCAGTTCATCGCGTTCGGCGGTGATCTGGCCGTAGGCGCTGTAGGACCAGGCGCGGGTGGCGCCATTCGGCGAGGTGGTCTGGATCAGGCGGCCGACGGCGTCCCAGGCATGACGGGTGATCGCGCCGTGTTCGTCCTGCGCAGTAATCCGTCGCCCCAAGGCATCGTAGGAAAACTTGCGAACCCCACCGTCCGGCAGACTTTCCTCGACCAGTTGCCCAAGGTCGTTCCACACGAACACATGCCGACCACTGTCCGGATAACGAATCGACAGCAACCGCCCCTGCGGGTCGTAGTGGTAATGGGTGACATGGCCGTCGGGATCGACGACTTCGGTGATGTCGCCCTGGGCATTACGCCGGTAGGTCCACTCCGCCTCGCCCCGGCTACGGCGGTGCAGGAAACCGTTGCGGTATTCGTAGGATGTCGGCGCATCGTCCGGCGGAATCAGCGCAACTAACCGTCCGACATCGTCGTAGCGGTATTCGGTGACTGCCCCCAGCGCATCCTGCTCGGCGACCAGCCGGCCCTGCGCATCGTAGGCCTTGAGCTGCTCGCCACCGTCGGCGGCGACCTGACGCACCAGCCGCGCCGTGTCGTCGTGGACGTAAACCTCTTCGCGGCCATTGACGTAGCGCACCGTGACGCTGCCGGCATCGTCCCAGACATAACGCGTGTCCATCTGCGAAAACGACGCCCAGTGCCGCACGCACCGCGCGGCCTTGCCGGAACGCTCCCACTCCCAGAAGAAGCTCGCGCCGCCCGTCAACTGCCGCTGCAGGATGACGTGCTGGTCGTCGTAGTCGTAACGCTCGCTTTCGCCGACGGCGTTGGTCGCTTCGATCAACCGATGACGGGCATCAAAGCGGTAGCTGACCAGCGTCTGCTCGGTGCGCCAGGCAGCCTCACAAAAAACCTGATAATCGACCGCGACCAGATGCGCCCGCTCATAACGCAGCAGCAGCGAACGCCCGGCCCCGTTATCGAGGCGCTCAACGCGATCCAGACGATCCCGCATAATACGCAACCGGTTGCCGTACGCATCGCTGACAGCAGTCAGACGCCCAGCCCGAAAGTGATAAAACCGCGCCGCGTCCCCCGCCAGCGCAACGATCAACTCCTCCGGCTCATCCCCAAGAAAGATCGCCGCCCGCGACAGGCTGTTGTGAATCGCCCGCCGCTCGACACTTGGCAGCGGAAACCGCGTGCGCCGGTTCTCGTGGTCAACCCAGACCACGCCATCGCCTTCGACCTCCAGCCGATGCGCCAGAGAATGACTCCAGCCAAACCCCAACCCGACATCGATTTCCGCCGCACTGGTGCGATACAAGCGGCTGAACTCGAACGGCAGCACTCCGTCGAGCACGCCATCGGTCAGCGTCAGCAGCTCCTCGCCGGTGACCATCGACACCGGACACCCGTTGGTGCAGGTCAACGGCGCGCAATCGGCGCTGTCGCCGTTAGGGTTCTTCGCCTGATCCGGCGTGTCGTCGTGGCGCTCGTCCTTTTTCAGGGAGGCATTACGCCGGGCATCCCAACGCAGTTGCATGCGACCCTTTTTCACCCCGGCAGCGATGCCTCGTGCGGCGACAGATTTGTAGTGGTTCACGTAGTCGATGACGGCGCCGACAATGCCGAACATCGCCTTCACCAGACGCGTCACCGCCGACAACAACTGAGCGCCACGATCAACCAGGCGCAAGGTCAGATACGCAATCCCCGCCCCGGCGCCAACGAAGGTCAGCACAATGCCGATCAACACATCGATCAGCAGTTGCACCACCACCATCGAGACGGCTTCGGCGGTTTTCCCGGCGAGTTCGCCAGGCGGCAGCATCTCGAGCCACAGACTGGCCGTGCGCAACAACAGACACAGCGCCGCCTCGTCACTGACGAGCAGTTGGAGCTGCTCCATTTTCTCCGGCATCGACTGCGCGAAATCGGCCAACGCCGCCGCGCCGTCTCCCAGCCGACCCGCAAACTCAAGCGGATTCTTGAGAATCTCCGACAGCAACCCGATGCTGTCCCACACCCCCTCGATCGCCGCCCAGCTCCCGGCCAGCAGGCCGTTACCCGCCGCCGTCGCCACCGACTGCGACCACTGCGGCTTGAAACCCTGCCACTCGTTGCGCAACCAACTGTCCAGCTGCCGGGTCAGCCCATCGTAGGACTCGAAAAGCGCATCAACCTGTTTCTCTCGGGCCTCGCCGTGCACCACCACCCGATAGAACTTGCCCGGCTCACCGGTGAACAAACCCTTGCCCTGGGCATCGAGCGTGACGGACTTGACCTCGCCGCTATCCACCGTCACCACATCGACAGCGATGTCGCCCAACGGAATGTCGTACACCGATTCGAACTTGCTCTCGATCTCCATCAACCCGGTCGCCGGGCATTGCACGACAGCCGAAGAGAAACGCGTGTCGTCAATGGCGACCGCCGTGCTGTGTGCGCCGAAACGGATGATCCGCTCCATCCCCATCAACGACGGCAGATCGGCCGCATGGCTGATGCTGTCTGCCGAGCGACTGAGCCAGTGCCTGAGCTGTTCGCGATAGAGATCGAGGGTGCGGGGAAAGCTGTCGAGTTCTTGCTCGATGCGGGTGATGGCTTCCATCAGCGCATTCCCATGCGCATGACGAAATGAAAAACCGGGTCGAACATGGGCGTTCCCTCGCGCAAAAATCAGGCGAAGGACTTTGCGGGGGATCAAACAGAAAAGAAGTCAGGCGAGTAGGCGGTGGATGTAGGAGAAGTCTGTAACTGATCTTTATCGAATCGCAGACGCAAAAACGGGGCGGGAGGTTTCCCTCTCGCCCCGCTTACGGAACAGATGACTTGTTTACGAAGAAGAATCCCGGCCGGCCAGCTCTTTCAATTTAAGCTCTGCCAACGGATGTCCGGCCTTGGCGGCCATGGTCCACCAGCGAGCGGCTTCCAAAGGGTCCGGAGCTTTGCTCGGCGTACCTGCAAGACTGATGACACCGACTTGATACGCCGCCTTGCCATCCCCGGCCAGCGCCGCCAGCCGCAGCAACCGGACACCCTCCTCACGCGCCCCCAGGCCCACGCCGCGAAACGTCAGGATGTGCCCGTAAAAGCTTTGCGCGCCGACATCGCCCAGGTTGGCCATTCGCGCAAATTGCCCTTCGAGCCAACGCCAGCCTCGAGGCTGACGGACAAACCATGCCCAGTGAAACAGCCTGCGGGCCAGCCAGTAACTTGCCCGCGCCTTGAGTCGTAAAAACACTCAGGCCTCCGCCGATTCCGGGTACTCGTACTCAAAGACACGCACCACTTCCGAGGCATGCCATGAGGCGGCGGCAACCCCATCGGACGGCCCGGAAAAACGCCCCAGACGCTCGACACATTCAAAGAAACCGGTGCGTGGCAGGCGACTGGCGCCCTGGCTGATCACCAGCGAACTGCGCAACGGTTGTTCGGCTTTCGCGTCCAGCGCAGCCAGATGCTCCAGTGCAGCGGTCAGGGTCTGCATCGCCGGCGTGGGCAGTTGCAGACGTTCGAGCAAGGCTCGATAGGTCAGAAGATGGCGCTGCCTGCGCGCCTGGTCCAGCTCCCCCAGCAATCCGTCCCAATGTTGACGACTGATGCGTACGCTCACGATTGTTCCCTCCACCCTGGCACCGTCAACTCCCAGGCCAGGCTGCGGCGAATCGCGGCGTCGGGCAGACGCTCACCGCTTTCGATCATGGCCAGGTAAGACGGGCTGATGCCTACCGTGCGGGCGAGCGCCTCGATGGCGATGCCCTTCCCTTCGCGCAAACTGCGTAATTGATCCAGACCTGGAAGAATCGGGTCCGGTGTGGCCGCAAGCGGCGCTGGAGCCGGTTGCGACGGTGCTTCGTTAATGCCTGCTGCTTTCAGTAGAGCCTGATACTGAGCCCATGGCAGAACCGCATATTCGGGTTCGCCATCGCGTGCAATTATCTGAATATCCATGACTACCCCGTAGGACAACAACACTTAGCGAGTCGGCACTTTTCCCTAGAAGTGTAATCCTAACAGCGGCCAAGGTCGTGGGGGGTATCTATCTGTATAAGAGGCTGTCGCGATTCAGGACTTTTTCGGGCCCTGAAGCTGAAGTTGTTCGGGTGTATCGGGCAGGCGCTCGACAACCCTTAGCTTTTCCGGTGATTGCCGCTGACGCCACAGGCGGAAGGCGTTGAGCTCGTCGTCGAGAGTTTTCATTACCCAGGCAAGGACGGCAATGTCATCGAGCATGCCGAAAACGGGAATGAAATCCGGGATCGCATCCACCGGACTGAGGAAGTACATCAGGCCCGCAACGACCGAAATCATTGCCTTGGGACTGATCGCGCGATACTCGCCACGCCAGTACGCCAGGCACAGGGCCTGGAGCAATCGCAGGTCATCCTTCAGTTTGCCAAGACGATTGCCTTGGGCGGCGCCTTTGCTGGCCACGGCAAACAGCAGTGTCGGCAAGCGGCCACGAGCCAGCAGTCGTCCGGCCAATGGCAGGAACCGGGCGAAATTCCATGGAGCTTTCATCTATTTCTCCCGTTGAAATGTTATCCACACAAATTGTGGATAACCTTGTGAACAGAGCTGCATTTCAACGCTGAGAGCCCCGGTTCATAAGGGCTGCGCTCAGATCGGGCGTTTTTTACTCACATAAAAAACCCCAATATTTCATTGACTTGGCGGCTCAGGGCGTCTAGCGCGGGCAGCTACAAAGTCTAGGACTGTCGTGGTGCCTGTCAGTTCGCTCTGTTTACGCCGGGCGTCGACCAGATGCAACAACGCCCCGCATTAGCGAGGCGTTGTTGTCGAAACCGGGGCCAATTACTTGGCTGCGGCGTCTTCCTTGGCTGGATCCTTGATGGCCAGCAGTTCCAGGTCGAAAACCAGAACCGAGTTGGCCGGAATCGCCGGGCTTGGCGATTGGGCGCCGTAAGCCAGGTCGCTAGGGATGTACAGCTTGTACTTCTCGCCAACGTGCATCAGTTGCAGGCCTTCGACCCAACCCGGGATCACGCCGCTGACCGGCAGATCGATCGGGCTGCCGCGCTCGACGGAGCTGTCGAATACGGTGCCGTTGGTCAGCTTGCCGGTGTAGTGAACGGTCACTACGTCGGTAGGCTTGGGCTGTGGGCCATCGGCTTTCTTGACCACTTCGTACTGCAGACCGGAAGCGGTGGTGGTCACGCCGGCTTTCTTGCCGTTTTCTTCGAGGAATTTCTTGCCGGCGGCTGCCGACTCTTCACTCATCTTGGCCATGCGCTCTTCGGCACGCTTTTGCAGTGCAGCGAAGGCTTCGACCAGATCTTCATCTTTCAGCTTCTGTTCTTTCTTGCCGACGGCATCTTCGATGCCCTGGGCTACCGCTTTGGAGTCCAGATCATCCATGCCTTCCTGAGCAAGGCTCTTGCCCATGTTCAGGCCGATACCGTAGGAAGCTTTTTGCGCCGGGGTTTTCAGCTCTACGCTGGTCTGCGAATCACAACCCGCGAGGACCAGGCTAACCAGGGCAACCGCCGCCGCCAACCGATGCTGTTTCATGCTATTTCCTTGTTCATGCGCCGAAAGGGCAATCGAGTAAAGCCGCGAGCTTATCAGGCCGCCACGACCAATGGCTACCGGCATGAGAGCAGGAATCTTCCGATAAGTTCAGGGATTAAAAAGCATTTGGGCAAAGCCATGATGAAGCTTCTGTCATCTTGCCCTGACAGTGACCAATGCCCCTTCCCACAACACTTGGCGTAATGGCCACTTGCCGCACACGACTCGGCTCAGGCATAACAGCGCAACAACTCGACAAGGATGTTCATCTTGCGCCTCTTATTCCGTGTGCTGACGCTGATCGTGGTACTGCTGGGACTGGTCCTGGCGGTGGTTCTCTACTATGTCGCCAATCCAAAATTGCCCTTCCCCGACCCTGTAAAACAGGTGCATTACCTCCAGCAATGGAGCGATGAGCAGCGTCAGACCTATTACTTCACGCCGCAAGGCACCCAGGTCAAAGGGCTGCGTTATGAGTGGTTCCAGGCTCTGGAACTGCCGTTCTCGCAGCAACGTTTCGCGTCCCCGGAATACCTCGCACGCTTCGGTTTTCTGGTCGATCCGCAGCAAAAAGCCACACCGAACAATCCGGGGAATCTGCCGGTGGGTTTCACCCGACATCAGAATCCGGGTAGCTCCGAGCAATATCTGGACATCACCTGCGCGGCCTGCCACACCGGCGAACTGCATCTCAATGGCCAGGCCGTGCGCATCGACGGCGGCTCGGCGCAGCACGTGTTGCCTTCCAGCGTTCCTACGTTGCGCGGAGGCAGTTTCGGACAGGCCCTGGTCGCCAGTCTGGCCTCCACTTACTACAACCCGTGGAAATTCGAACGCTTCGCCCGGAACGTATTGGGTAACGACTACGACGCGCGCCACGAACAATTGCGCAATGATTTCAAAAGTTCGCTGAATACATTCCTGAAAGTGGCGTGGAACGACACCCATCGCGGCCTCTACCCCACCGAGGAAGGTCCTGGCCGAACCGATGCATTCGGACGAATCGCCAACGCGACCTTCGGCGATGCAATTTCCCCGAGCAATTACCGCGTGGCCAACGCTCCCGTGGATTACCCGCAACTGTGGGACATGTGGACCTTTGACTGGGTGCAATGGAACGGCTCGGCGCAGCAGCCGATGGCTCGCAATATCGGCGAGGCACTGGGGGTTGGCGCCACGTTGAATTTCTTCGATGCCAACGGCCAGCCGCTGCAGGGCGACGAACGTTATGCCTCGAGCGTGCGCGTGCGCGATCTGCACAAGATCGAAGAAACCCTGCAAAAACTTCAGCCACCCGCCTGGCCAGAAGAACTGTTTGGCAAAGTCGACAAACCACTGGCGGCCAAGGGTCGAGCCCTGTTTGCCGAAAACTGTGCCGGCTGCCATGTGCCTCGGGTGACGCAAGAAGGTGAACGCTGGGTCCAGCATCTGCACATGCTGCCGGTGGACGTCATTGGTACCGATCCGAATGCGGCCAACAACATCGCCAACCACCGTTTCGATCTGACGGCGCTGCAATGGAATCTGGCGGAACTGGAGAAAATGGACGTGAAACTGCATCCCACGCCCAAAGAACCACTCGACCTCAGCCAGTTATCCGTGGCCAAGGGCCTGGCTTACGTGACGGCGTTCGTTGAAAACCGCGCTTATCGTGAAGCGGGCGTCACAGCGCAGGAAAAACCAGAACTCGACGGTTTCGGCCTGCCCATCGGCGTCCGGGAAAAAGTCGCCTACAAGGCCCGGCCACTGGCTGGTGTGTGGGCCACCCCGCCGTTCCTGCACAACGGCTCGGTGCCGAGCCTGTATCAACTGCTGTCGCCGCAAGATGAACGCTCCACCACTTTTTATAAAGGCACTCTGGAATACGACCCTCGGCATCTGGGTTATCGTACTGAAGCCTTTACCAACGCTTTTCTGTTCGACACGCGCATCACCGGTAACCACAACAGCGGCCATGAGTTCCGCGCCGGCGAGCGTGGTAACGGGGTCATCGGACGATTGTTGCAGCCTGAGGAGCGCTGGGCGCTGCTGGAATATTTGAAAGTGCTGGGCGGACCGCTGGAGGCGCAACTGCCATGATCTTCAATTCGTTCAAGAAGCCATCGATGCTGGCGCGTTTCTGGTTGTGGCTGGGGCGGCTGCTGGGCAAAACCCTGCTGTTTTTGCTGGTGATCGGCATGATCGGCTGGGCTTTGGCGACCGCCTGGTTTGCCTGGCAGCACCGGGGACCGGTATCGGCACTGGAGCAGATTCCGGACGGCGAAGCGGCCATGACGCAGGACGTGATCCAGACTGCTGTGCGAATTGTCGACCAGCACCGGGAAAGCACGCGTTTTCTGCGCGACGCCCATGCCAAGGCTCACGGTTGTGTGAAGGCCGACGTACAAGTGCTGCCGGATCTGGCTCAGGATCTGCGGCGCGGTGTGTTCAGCGAGCCGGGCAAGATCTGGCAAGCAACCATGCGCCTGTCCAACGGCAACGCCTACCCGCAATTCGACAGCATCCGCGATGCCCGGGGCATGGCGATCAAATTGCTCGATGTGCCGGGCAAACAGTTGCTGGGCGACCGTCAGGGCCTGCACGAGCAGGATTTCGTGATGTTCAGCCATCCGAATTTCTTTGTCAGCGATGTCGCTGAATATCGTCAGAATGTGGCGGCGCAGGCTGACGGCAAGAAGGTCATGGCATTCTTTCCGGGCTGGGATCCGCGAAACTGGCAAATCAGGCATTTGTTCATTGCGCTGGCAACGCTTTCTCCGCCGCCCGAGAGCCCGACGCGTACGACCTACTTCTCGGTATCGCCCTACAAGTTCGGAGAGGCCAATGCGAAATTTCGGGTTATGCCGGATCCGGACAACTGCCCGGCCTACGCGCTGCCGAAGCAAAACCAGGATCTGCCGAACTTCCTGCGCAGTGCGCTGAATCAGCAGCTGTCCACGGATCGGGTGCCCGCGTGTTTCGTGTTGCAGATCCAGCGTCAGGACGCGAACAAGTACATGCCGATCGAAGACACCAGCATCGAATGGCGCGAACAGGACAGTCCATTCCAGACAGTCGCCAAAATCACCCTGCCCCCGCAGGACTTCGACACCCCGGCCCTGAACCTGCAATGCGACAACCTGTCGTTCAATCCCTGGTTCGGAATCGAGGCCCATCGCCCGATTGGTGGAATCAACCGCCTGCGCAAGGCGGTGTATGAAGCGGTGAGTGATTACCGGCATAGCCGCAACGCCAGCCAGTAACAAACCGCAGAAACGAAAAAAGCGACCCGCAGGTCGCTTTTTTCATGCCCGGACGAGCCAAAAGCCAATCGCCAGACAGCAAAAAGCCCGCACTAGGCGGGCTTTCCGTGGTGACCTGGCGTTCAGTGTTCCAGGTTACCTAATATGGCGCAGCGGACGGGACTCGAACCCGCGACCCCCGGCGTGACAGGCCGGTATTCTAACCGACTGAACTACCGCTGCGCGAAACGCTTGAAACGAATGGTGGGTGATGACGGGATCGAACCGCCGACATTCTGCTTGTAAGGCAGACGCTCTCCCAGCTGAGCTAATCACCCTTCGCTTCGTTACGGGACGCATTATGCCACAAGTTTTCGTAAAGTGTTGATTTAATTGAAGTTTTTTTTCAAATAAATCCGAAAACCGGTGAAACGACACATTCCGCATGTACAACTCGAGGCAGAAAAAAACCCGCCTTGGCGGGTTCTTCCGTGGTGACCTGGCGTTCAGTGTTCCAGGTTACCGAATATGGCGCAGCGGACGGGACTCGAACCCGCGACCCCCGGCGTGACAGGCCGGTATTCTAACCGACTGAACTACCGCTGCGCTAAACACTTGAAACGAATGGTGGGTGATGACGGGATCGAACCGCCGACATTCTGCTTGTAAGGCAGACGCTCTCCCAGCTGAGCTAATCACCCTTCGCTTCGGTGTGGCGCGCATTCTACGGAGCGACCCAACCTCTGGCAAGCACTTTTTTAAATAATTTTCTCAGGCCTTCCAAAGGCTTAGAGAAGGGTTGGCCTATGACCCGGCGAAGACAATAATGCCCCCCTTTGTATAAAGGAGAGACTCACCCCATGTGGTTCAAGAACCTGCTTATCTATCGCCTGACCCAAGACCTGCCTGTCGATGCCGAGGCGCTGGAAACTGCACTGGCCACCAAACTGGCGCGTCCATGTGCAAGCCAGGAGTTGACCACCTACGGTTTCGTTGCGCCGTTCGGCAAGGGCGAAGATGCGCCACTGGTGCACGTCAGCGGTGACTTCCTGCTGATCTCCGCCCGTAAGGAAGAACGCATTCTGCCGGGCAGCGTCGTGCGTGACGCGGTGAAGGAGAAAGTCGAAGAGATCGAAGCCGAGCAGATGCGCAAGGTCTATAAGAAGGAACGCGATCAGATCAAGGATGAAATCATCCAGGCGTTCCTGCCGCGCGCTTTTATCCGCCGCTCGTCGACCTTCGCCGCCATCGCGCCGAAACAGGGCCTGATCCTGGTCAACTCGGCCAGCCCGAAACGCGCCGAAGACCTGCTCTCCACCCTGCGCGAAGTGATCGGCACCCTGCCGGTTCGCCCGCTGACCGTGAAAACCGCGCCGACCGCCGTGATGACCGAATGGGTCACCACCCAGCAAGCCGCTCCGGACTTCTTCGTGCTGGACGAGTGCGAACTGCGCGACACCCACGAAGACGGCGGCATCGTGCGTTGCAAGCGTCAGGACCTGACCAGCGAAGAAATCCAGCTGCACCTGAGCACCGGCAAAGTGGTGACTCAACTGTCGCTGGCCTGGCAGGACAAACTGTCGTTCATGCTCGACGACAAGATGACCGTCAAACGCCTGAAGTTCGAAGACCTGCTGCAGGATCAGGCGGAACAGGACGGCGGCGATGAAGCCCTCGGCCAACTCGACGCCAGCTTCACCCTGATGATGCTGACGTTCGGCGACTTCCTGCCGGCGCTGGTTGAAGCACTGGGCGGTGAAGAGACGCCGCAGGGGATCTAAGCCTCTGCGCAGTCTTTGAGTTATCTTCAAACGCCACCGCTTCGGTGGCGTTTTCACATAATAAGGAACAGGCCATGCGCGCACTGGCTGCACTGAGTCGTTTTGTCGGCAACACCTTCGCTTACTGGGTTCTGATTTTCGCCGTGGTCGCCTTTCTGCAACCGGCGTGGTTCCTCAACCTGAAAGGCGCAATCGTGCCGCTGCTCGGGCTGGTGATGTTCGGCATGGGCCTGACCCTCAAACTCGACGACTTCGCCGCCGTCGCCCGCCATCCATGGCGCGTGGCCCTGGGTGTGGTTGCTCATTTCGTGATCATGCCGGGGATGGCGTGGTTGCTCTGCCAGATTTTCCATCTACCGCCGGAAATCGCCGTCGGGGTGATTCTGGTCGGTTGCTGTCCGAGCGGCACTTCTTCAAACGTCATGACCTGGCTGGCCCGGGGCGATCTGGCGCTGTCGGTGGCCATCGCCGCCGTCACCACCCTACTCGCCCCGCTGCTGACGCCGGCGCTGATCTGGCTGCTGGCCTCGGCCTGGTTGCCGGTTTCGTTCATGGAATTGTTCTGGTCGATTCTGCAAGTGGTGCTGCTGCCGATCGTACTCGGCGTGGTGGCGCAACGACTGCTCGGTGAAAGGGTTCGTCACGCAGTGGAGGTTTTGCCGCTGGTGTCCGTGGTCAGCATCGTGATCATCGTCGCTGCCGTGGTGGCTGCCAGTCAGGCGAAAATCGCCGAATCCGGTCTGCTGATCATGGCCGTGGTGATGCTGCACAACAGCTTCGGCTATTTGCTGGGTTACTTCACCGGGCGCCTGTTCGGCTTGCCGCTGGCTCAGCGCAAGTCCCTGGCGCTGGAGGTCGGGATGCAGAACTCGGGACTGGGTGCCGCGCTGGCCAGTGCGCACTTTTCGCCATTGGCGGCGGTTCCGAGTGCGCTGTTCAGTGTGTGGCACAACATTTCCGGGGCGCTGCTATCGACCTGGTTCCGGCGCATGAGCGAGAAGGAAGATCGTGAGGCTTTGGCTCAGCAGACTGCCGACTGACTGATCCCCATTGATCCCCGGCGCACATTTTTAGGTAGTATGTGCGCCACGCGGGGACGACCCTGCGGCTCAATCGAGTTTTCAATCAGGGGACGGCCCCGTCAATCGATGGAGGTCTTTCATGTCCTGGATCATTCTGTTTTTCGCCGGTCTGTTCGAAGTCGGCTGGGCCGTCGGCCTGAAATACACCGATGGCTTCACCCGTCCACTTCCGACCGTTCTCACCGTCGCCGCCATGGCGGTCAGTCTTGGCCTGCTGGGGCTGGCGATGAAGGAACTGCCGCTGGGCACGGCTTACGCGATCTGGACCGGCGTCGGTGCCGTGGGCACGGTGATTGCCGGGATCATTCTGTTTGGTGAGTCGATGGCGTTGATTCGGCTGGCCAGCGTTGCACTGATCATCACCGGATTGATCGGGCTCAAGGTCAGCGCCTGAGCCGTTGCCGCCATCCGTCAGGGATGGCGGCTTTCTAAACAACTACCTGACAGTCCCGCGCAACTCCCCGACCAACGCTTGCAACTCGGCAGGCTGCGCCGCCTCGACCGCCACCGGCGACCCCGCCACCAGCGTCACCCGCGACCACATGCGGTGAAACAGCCCCTTATTGGGATCGCGGCTGAAGAAACTCCCCCACAACCCCTGCAACGCCAGCGGAATCACCGGCACCGGTGTCTCTTCGAGAACCCGCGTCAGCCCGCCCTTGAACTCGTTGATCTCACCGTCAGCGGTCAACTTGCCTTCGGGGAAGATGCACACCAGTTCACCGTCCTTCAGATACTGGGCAATCCGGGTGAAGGCCTTTTCGTAGATCTGGATGTCTTCCTGGCGTCCGGCGATAGGAATGGTCCCCGCCGTGCGGAAGATAAAATTCAGCACCGGCAAGTTGTAGATCTTGTAGTACATGACAAAGCGAATCGGCCGACGCACCGCGCCGCCAATCAGCAAGGCATCGACGAACGATACGTGGTTGCACACCAGCAACGCCGCGCCCTCATCGGGAATCGCTTCAAGGTTGCGATGCTCGACGCGGTACATGGAATGGCTGAGCAGCCAGATCATGAAACGCATACTGAACTCGGGGACGATCTTGAAGATGTAGGCGTTGACGCCGATGTTCAGCAGCGATACCGCCAGGAACAACTGCGGAATCGACAGCTTGACCACGCTCAGCAACACGATGGAGACGATGGCCGATATCACCATGAACAGCGCGTTGAGAATGTTGTTGGCCGCGATCACTCGCGCCCGCTCGTTCTCGGGGGTGCGCGACTGGATCAGCGCATACAGCGGCACGATGTAGAAACCGCCAAAGATGCCAAGGCCGAGGATGTCGACCAGCACGGCCCAGGTGTGACCGAAGCCCAGCACCTCAGTCCAGCTGTGGCCAACGGCACTCTCCGGAATTCCGCCGGAATGCCACCACAGCAACAGCCCGAAAACCGTCAGGCCGAACGAGCCGAACGGTACCAGACCGATCTCGACCTTGCGCCCGGAAAGCTTCTCGCAAAGCATCGAACCGAGGGCGATGCCGACCGAAAACACCGTGAGAATCAAGGTGACCACGGTTTCGTCACCGTGCATCCATTCCTTGGCATAAGCCGGGATCTGCGTCAGATAAATCGCCCCGACAAACCAGAACCACGAGTTGCCGACAATCGAGCGCGACACCGCAGGCGTCTGGCCCAGACCGAGTTTCAGCGTGGCCCAGGACTGGCTGAAAATATTCCAGTTCAGGCGCATTTCCGGCGAGGCGGCCGCCGCCCGGGGAATGCTGCGACTGGCGAGGTAACCGAGTACGGCGATGCCGACAATCGCGGTCGACACCAGCGGCGCATAGTGCGACGAGGACATGATGACCCCGGCGCCGATGGTGCCCGCCAGAATCGCCAGAAACGTGCCCATTTCCACCAGACCGTTGCCGCCGACCAGCTCATCCTCATGCAAGGCTTGCGGCAGGATTGAGTACTTCACCGGCCCGAACAGCGCCGAGTGCGTGCCCATGGCGAACAGCGCCACCAGCATCAGCGACAGGTGATCGAACAGGAAACCGACGGACCCCACGGCCATGATGGCGATTTCCGCCAGTTTGATCAGACGGATCAGCGCATCCTTGGCAAACTTTTCGCCGAACTGCCCGGCCAACGCCGAAAACAGGAAGAACGGCAGAATAAACAGCAACGCACACAGGTTGACCCAGATCGAGCGGTCACCTTCGATGGTCAGCCGATAGAGAATGGCGAGGATCAGCGATTGCTTGAACACGTTGTCGTTGAACGCGCCCAGCGACTGGGTGATGAAGAACGGCAGGAAGCGCCGGGTACGCAGCAGGTTGAACTGTGAGGGGTGACTCATCTTCCGTGTGTCCCTGATGTTGGGTAACGAGTGGCCTGGATACGTTTATTGGAATGTCGATCCGCGATCCAGGCCACACCTTACCTAAACTTTTCAGGTTATTTCTTCAAACCTGCAATGCACGGTGAAACAAACAGCTCGCCGCGCCAGGCGCCTTGCAATGTGCGCTTGCCGACGATCAGCCACATCACCGCCAGCAACGTCACCAGCCCACAACCGGCCACGCTGAAGAACGTCAGGTTCAAGGTGCTGCCGAGTTTCAGGGTCGCCAGCGAATACACGCCCAACGGGAAGGTAAATCCCCACCAGCCAAGGTTGAACGGGATGCCGTCACGCAGGTAACGCACAGTGATCAGCAGCGCCATCAACATCCACCACAAGCCAAAGCCCCAAAGCGTGACCCCGGCCACCAGGCCCAGGCCCGAAGCGATTTCACCGATCCCCGGCAGGCCGTTGGCTGCGAAGATCGCTGGCGCATCGCCGCCCAGCAGCAACATGCCCAGGGCACCGGTGCCAATCGGCCCCAAAGCGAGCCAGCTCGAAGCGGCCATGTTTTCGTGAGGCAGTTTGTGCAGGGCCATGCGCAACAGCAGAATGGTCAGAATGCTGAACGCCACCGGCAGGGAAAACGCCCAGAGCACGTAGCTGGTCGTCAGCACTACCAGTTGCGAGTGCGCGTCGGCGAGATGCGGCGCGAGCAATCCACCGCTGGCCGCCGCCACTTCCGCCGCCACCACCGGCAACAACCAGACGGCGGTCATCTGATCGATGCTGTGTTCCTGGCGAGTAAACATCATGTAGGGAATCAGCACACCACAGGCCAGCGACATCGCCACGTCCAGCCACCACAGCACTTCAGCCAGATGAATGACGCCCTCGCCCCAGCGCGGCAGTCCGAACAACAGAAAACCGTTGATGATGGTCGCCAGGCCCATGGGAATGGTGCCGAAGAACATCGAAACCGTGGAGTGGCCGAAAATCCGCCGCGCTTCGTCGAAAAACAGAATCCAGCGTGCGGCATAGGCAGCGGTAAACAGCACGAACAACAGAATGTTGAACATCCACAGCCCTTCGGCCACGGCGTGCAGTCCCGGGATGGCGACGGGCAGTTGCGCCAGCGCCAACGCCAGCACACCGGTACCCATGGTCGCGGCGAACCAGTTCGGTGTGAATTGACGGATCACTTCACGGGGATGCTGAAGCTGGCTGAAAGGCTTGATACCGGGTTTGGCACTGTTGGGGCAAATCATCATGAACTCCTGTCCTCAGGTGAGGTTGAGTCCATGGTAGAACCGAATCGAATATCTATATAACGGGTAATTTCTCTAACTGTTATCTGTTTTGCAGATATAGGCCTAAACGCTGCCTTCGGTTTCGATCACCAGAATCCGCGCGGCCCCTTGTGGGTGGGCAACATGCTCGGTGCCGACGGACGCGTAGAAGATGTCACCGACATCGAGCTGCACCTGCTTTTCTTCGCCCTCTTCGCGGTAGTGCATGAGCACCTGACCGTCGAGCACCACGAACACTTCCTCGCCGTCGTTGACGTGCCATTTGTACGGCTGATCGGTCCAGTGCAGGCGCGTGGTGATGCCGTTCATGTTGGCAATGTCGAGCGCGCCCCAGGCACGCTCGGCGGTGAAGGACTTGCTGCGGATAATCTTCATGAATCGATCCGTGAGAAGAATGGGCTGGCCAAGGCTAACCGAATCCGCAGGCTTATGGCGCGCTGCAGGTCTTGGCCGCTTGCGGACGAAAACTCATCAACAGCGCACCGACCGCCAGTACGATCAGTACCGCGCCATACACATCGGTGGTCGCCGGCAGGCCGAGGCTGTGGGTGAAGTGCCCGGCCAGCAACGCCGGCAGACAGAACGCCAGGTAACTCAGTACATAGAATGCCGACATCAACCCTGCGCGCTCATGGGGCAACGCCAGCGGCACCAGACTGCGCACCGCCCCCAGAAACCCGGAGCCGAATCCACACCCGGCGACCAGCGTACCGAAGAAGAACAACGACAGACTGGCGCTGTGCACGCCCAGCAGCATCAGCACGATGCCGGTCGGCAACAGGCTTGCGCCAAGTTGCAGTGCCCGGGAGGCTGGACGATTGCGCAATGTGAAAATCATCAGCGCGCCGGTGACGGTCAACGCCGCCACGGTCGCGCCGCCGATCAGATTGGAAGTCGAACCGGTCGCCGTGCGTACCAGCGACGGAGCGAGCGAGGCATAGAAACCGCCGAGCGCCCAGGTCGCAGTATTCAATGGCAAGACGCGCCACAGTGTGGAACGCGCCTGAACTGGCACATGCAGGGTCGGCCGCAGCGAGGCCCATGCTCCGGCTTGAGGCGAGACACTTTCCGGCAAGCGCCAGACATAAACGCCCTGCAACACAAACAGCACGAGCAGCAGCCAATAGGTCAGTTGCAGTGGTGCAGGCGCGAATTCCACCAGCAAACCGCAGCCCATCGAACCGAGCGCCATGCCAAGCAATGGTGCCACGCTGTTGATCAGCGGCCCTTGTTGACGGTCAGTGTCCAGCAGCGTCGCGCTCAACACGGCGGTAGCCATGCCGGTGGCAAAACCCTGCAGCACTCGCGCGCCGATCAGCCAGCCGACGCTGTCGGCGTAGATAAAAAGCAGCATCGCCAGGGCATTCAGGACAACCGCGGTGAAAATCACCGGCTTGCGCCCTAAATGATCCGACAGCGAACCGACCGTCAGCAACGCGGCCAGCAGACTCAGCGCGTAAACGCCGAAAATCAGGGTCAGCACCGCTGCCGAAAAATGCAGGTGGTCCTGATACAGGTGATACAACGGCGTCGGCGCGGTGGATGCGGCGAGAAAACTGAGTAAGGTGATCGCCAGAAACCACAGGCTGGAACGGTTGGAAGCAAGGCCGGTCATGAGCACACTCCTTAAAAGCTATTTTTTTGCTTTTGCGGAGTGTGCGCCCGACTTGCGCTTAAAGCAAATTCTTTGTGTTAAGGTCTGACACATGCCTATTAAAGAAAGTAGCCGCCCCGGCGGCCGAAGCGCCCGGGTACAGGAATCGATTCACGGCGCCGTGCGCGCACTCCTCGAAGAACAGGAGCGCTCCAGTGTGACCGTCCCGCAGATTGCCGCGCGGGCCGGGGTCACGCCCTCGACCATTTATCGACGCTGGGGCGATCTGGCGGCGCTGCTCGCCGACGTCGCCCTCGCCCGCCTGCGCCCTGAAAGCGATCCTCTGGAAACCGGCAGCCTGCGCGGCGATATCCGCGCCTGGGCCGAGCAGTATCTGGATGAGATGAGTTCCGAGCCGGGGCGCAATGTCATGCGCGATGTGCAGGCCAGCGCCACACCGGGATTCTGCGTCGCGATCATTGCCGATCAGTTGCAGACCATTGTCGATCGCTTCCCGGATCAGTCGCCACCAAGCGTGGATCACCTGATCAACCTGGTGGTTTCGCCGACGGTGTTCCGCATTCTGTTTGCCGTGGAACCGCTGGAAGTCGAAGAACTGCACCGGCTGATCGACATCGCGCTGCGTCAGGACTGACAGCGCAGAACCGCCCGGTTCTGCGCCTGCGACACCCCGCCACGCCACGACCTTGGTCGACACTGACTAACCGCCGCGCACATGCGAGACTGTCTGGCCGGGCGCGAGTCCGGTCGTATTTTGTCGGGAGTGCTCCATGTCGTTGTCCACCGGGCTGATCGCCGCCGTCGCCCTGGCCTATATGGCCATCATGTTCGCCATCGCCTTCTACGGCGACCGTCGCAGCGCGCCGTTGCCGCCGCGGATGCGTGCCTGGGTGTACAGCCTGTCGCTGGCGGTCTATTGCACCAGCTGGACATTCTTCGGCGCGGTCGGTCAGGCCGCCGAACAACTGTGGTCATTCCTGCCGATTTACCTGGGGCCGATCCTGCTGTTGCTGGGCGCGCCGTGGGTCCTGCAAAAAATGGTGATGATCAGCAAGCAGGAGAACATCACCTCCATCGCCGACTTCATCGCCGCCCGTTATGGCAAATCCCAATCGCTGGCGGTGGTGGTTGCGCTGATCTGTCTGGTCGGCGTTCTGCCTTATATAGCCTTGCAACTCAAAGGCATTGTCCTCGGCGTAAACCTGTTGATCGGCGCCGGCGCCGACGCCATGGGCACCCGCGCCCAGGACACGGCACTGATCGTGTCACTGGTGCTGGCGCTGTTCACCATCGTTTTCGGCACGCGCAACCTCGACGCCACCGAGCACCACCGGGGCATGGTGCTGGCGATTGCGTTCGAGTCGCTGGTGAAACTGTTCGCCTTCCTCGCCGTCGGCGCCTTCGTCACCTATGGCCTGTATGACGGCTTCGACGACCTGTTCAATCAGGCAATGCTCGCCCCGCGCCTTGAGGAATACTGGAAAGAAACCATCAACTGGCCGTCGATGGTGGTGCAGACCGGTGTGGCGATGATGGCGATCATCTGCCTGCCTCGGCAGTTCCACGTTACCGTGGTGGAAAACATAGACCCGCAGGATCTTCGTCTGGCCAAGTGGGTGTTTCCGACTTATCTGGCCTTGGCCGCGCTGTTTGTAGTTCCGATCGCCCTGGCCGGTCAGATGATGTTGCCCAGCTCCGTCCTCCCGGATTCTTTCGTCATCAGCCTGCCGCTGGCCCAGGCCCACCCGGCGCTGGCGATGCTGGCGTTTATTGGTGGCGCCTCGGCAGCCACCGGCATGGTGATCGTCGCGAGTGTGGCGCTGTCGACCATGGTGTCCAACGACATGCTGTTGCCGTGGCTGCTACGCCGTAACAATGCCGAGCGGCCGTTCGAAGTGTTCCGTCAGTGGATGCTTTCGGTACGCCGGGTCAGCATCGTGGTCATTCTGTTGCTGGCTTACGTCAGCTATCGCCTGCTCGGCTCCACCGCGAGCCTGGCAACCATCGGCCAGATCGCTTTCGCTGCCGTGACCCAACTGGCCCCGGCCATGCTTGGCGCGCTGTACTGGAAACAGGCCAACCGCCGTGGCGTGTTCGCCGGTCTCGCCGCCGGCACGTTCCTGTGGTTTTACACTTTGATCCTGCCGATTGCGGCTCGCAGCCTTGGCGTACCGCTGGAGACATTCCCGGGACTTGCCTGGCTGCACAGCAATCCGCTGAACCTGCCGATCACCCCGCTGACCCAAGGCGTGGTGCTGTCGCTGGCGGGTAATTTCACGCTCTTTGCCTGGGTCTCGGTACTGTCGCGCACCCGAGTGTCGGAGCACTGGCAGGCCGGGCGCTTCATCGGTCAGGAAATCAGCGCCCGGCCGAGCGCACGCTCGATGCTGGCGGTGCAGATCGACGACTTGCTGCAACTGGCGGCACGGTTTGTCGGTGAAGAGCGTGCGCGGCAGAGCTTCATCCGCTTTGCCTACCGTCAGGGCAAAGGCTTCAACCCGAACCAGAACGCCGACGGTGAATGGATCGCCCACACCGAGCGCTTGCTGGCCGGTGTCCTCGGTGCTTCTTCGACACGGGCTGTAGTAAAAGCCGCCATTGAAGGTCGGGAAATGCAGCTGGAGGACGTCGTCCGGATCGCCGACGAAGCCTCGGAAGTGTTGCAGTTCAACCGCGCGCTGCTGCAAGGCGCCATCGAAAATATCACCCAGGGCATCAGCGTGGTCGACCAGTCGCTGAAACTGGTGGCCTGGAACCGGCGCTACCTGGAGCTGTTCAACTACCCGGACGGTTTGATCAGCGTTGGCCGACCGATCGCCGACATCATCCGCTACAACGCCGAACGCGGCTTGTGCGGCCCCGGAGAAGCGGAAGTCCACGTCGCCCGGCGCCTGCACTGGATGCGTCAGGGCCGCGCCCACACCTCCGAACGACTGTTCCCCAACGGCCGAGTGATCGAGCTGATCGGCAACCCGATGCCCGGTGGCGGTTTCGTCATGAGCTTCACCGACATCACCGCGTTCCGCGAAGCCGAACAGGCACTGACCGAGGCCAACGAAGGGCTGGAGCAACGGGTCAGCGAACGGACTCAGGAACTGTCGCAACTCAACGTCGCGCTGACGGAAGCCAAGGGCAACGCCGAGGCGGCCAACCAGTCGAAAACCCGCTTCCTCGCGGCGGTCAGCCACGACTTGATGCAACCCTTGAATGCCGCACGGCTGTTCTCCGCCGCCCTCTCCCATCAGGACGACGGTTTGAGCGGCGAGGCGCAGAAACTGGTGCAGCATCTGGACAGTTCGTTGCGTTCGGCCGAAGACCTGATCAGCGACCTGCTGGACATTTCCCGCCTGGAAAACGGCAAGATCAACCCGGATCGCAAGCCGTTCGCGGTCAATGAGCTGTTCGACGCCCTCGGTGCCGAGTTCAAGGTTCTCGCGCAGGAACAGGGTTTGACCTTCCGGGTGCGCGGCAGCCACCTGCGCATCGACAGCGACATAAAGCTGCTGCGACGGATCCTGCAAAACTTTCTGACCAATGCCTTCCGCTACGCCAAAGGCCCGGTCTTGCTGGGCGTGCGTCGGCGACAGGGCGAGGTTTGCCTGGAGGTCTGGGATCGCGGGCCGGGGATTCCGGAAGACAAGCAGCAAGTGATTTTCGAAGAGTTCAAACGCCTCGACAGCCACCAGACCCGCGCCGAAAAAGGCCTGGGCCTGGGGCTGGCGATTGCCGACGGCTTGTGCCGGGTGCTCGGGCATACCTTGCGCGTACGTTCTTGGCCGGGGCGCGGCAGCGTGTTCAGTGTGCGGGTGCCGCTGGCACGGACGCAGACTGCGCAGCCGAGCGCAGCGGTCGAACTCAACGGCAAGCTGCACAGCGGCGCGCAGGTGCTGTGCATCGACAACGAAGACAGCATCCTGATCGGCATGAACAGCTTGCTCACGCGTTGGGGTTGTCAGGTGTGGACGGCGCGCAACCGAGAGGAATGTGCAGCGCTGCTTAACGATGGCGTGCGGCCACAACTGGCGCTGGTGGATTTCCACCTCGATCACGGCGAGACCGGTACCGATCTGATGGCCTGGTTGCGCACGAGCCTGGGCGAACCGGTGCCCGGCGTGGTGATCAGCGCCGACGGGCATCCGGAAACCGTGGCGCGGGTGCACGCGGCGGGGCTGGATTATCTGGCTAAACCGGTGAAACCGGCGGCGTTGCGGGCGCTATTGAGTCGCTATTTGCCGCTCTAGAAGAGCGGCTTATTCAGGCAGCTCGACCAGACCGTCGGCATCGGTCATGGCGCGCTCCAGCAGATCCGCCGGCAGGCTCTTGCTCGCTCGTGCGCCGAGCAATTTCAGCTGTTCGCTGCGGCTGACCAGGTTGCCGCGCCCTTCTGTCAGTTTGTTTCGCGCTGCGCTGTAGGCTTTGTCCAGTTGCTGCAGACGATTGCCGACTTCATCCAGATCCTGAATGAACAGCACGAACTTGTCGTACAGCCATCCGGCACGCTCGGCGATTTCCCGGGCGTTCTGGCTCTGGCGCTCCTGTTTCCACAGACTGTCGATGACCCGCAGGGTGGCGAGCAGCGTGGTCGGGCTGACGATCACGATATTGCGGTCGAAGGCCTCCTGAAACAGCGTCGGCTCGGCTTGCAGCGCTGCGGAAAACGCCGCTTCGATGGGCACGAACAGCAAGACGAAATCGAGGCTGTGCAGGCCTTCCAGACGCTTGTAGTCCTTGCCGGCCAGGCCTTTGACGTGACTGCGCAGCGACAGTACGTGCTGCTTCATGGCGATCTGGCCGATGGCATCGTCGTCGGCCGCCACATATTGCTGGTACGCCGTGAGGCTGACCTTGGAGTCGACCACCACCTGCTTGTCGCCCGGCAGATAAATGATCACGTCCGGCTGGAAGCGCTCGCCGTCCGGCCCCTTGAGGTTGACCTGGGTCTGGTACTCGCGGCCCTTCTCCAGCCCTGCATGTTCCAGCACTCGTTCGAGGATCAGTTCGCCCCAGTTGCCCTGGGTCTTCTGGCCTTTCAGGGCACGGGTCAGGTTGGTGGCTTCATCGCTCAGGCGCAGGTTCAGTTGCTGCAGGCGCTCAAGCTCCTTGGCCAAGGAGAAGCGCTCGCGGGCTTCGGCCTGATAGCTTTCCTCGACCCGCTTTTCGAAGGACTGGATGCGTTCTTTAAGAGGATCAAGTAATTGGCCGAGGCGCTGCTGGCTGGTTTCGGCGAAACGCTGTTCTCGTTCATCGAAGATCTTCCCCGCCAGCTCGGCAAACTGGGCCCGCAACTCGTCGCGGGAACCTTGCAGGTCATCGAGACGTTGTTGATGGCTTTCCTGCTGCTCGCGCAACTCGGCATTCAATGAAGCCGCCTGAGCGTCCAGGCGCCGCAGTTCGGCTTCCTTGCTGGCGCGCTCGAGGTTCCAGGCATGGGCGGCATCACGGGCGTCGTCACGCTCGATCTGCAACAGTTCGACCTCACGGCGCACGGCCGCGAGATCGGCTTGTTTGGCGGCATTGGCCTGGCCGAGGTCGGCGATTTCGTCGCGACAGGCTTCGAGCTGGGCGTTGAGGCCATCCTGGGCCATCTGCGCCATGGCCAGTCGCTCTTCGAGCAACGCAACTTCGGACTCGCCATGACTGGCCCGGCGCTGCAGTTGCCAGGCCAGCGCCAGCAGCGGTAACGCCGCGCCTGCCAAGCCGAGCAAGATGCTGGTCAAGTCCATCGCCATAGTGATTCCCGCCGATCCGATAAAGCCTGAAGGTTAACCAAGGCGTCAGGTCTTGGACAGCTCAGTCTTCGATCAGGCCGAGTTCCTGTTGCGCACGCCGATCACCCGCACGGGCAGCCTGACGCAGCAGGTCCTGGCCGATACGACGATCCCGGGCGTTGCCGCACTCACGGCACATCAACTGACCGAGCCGACTTTGCGCCGCGACCACGCCTTCCCGGGCCGGTTGCTTGAGCAGGCGGCCGGCGAGGTGTTTGGCGTTCTGGTTGTCGCCCAGGCGCGGGCTGTCGAGCAGCCATTCGGCCACGCGCACGGAAAATCGCTTGGGAGCGGTAACACGAGGGGGTTGGGAAGTAACAGAATCTGGAGATGAACGAAACTTCATAAAGCACTGTGGGACAGATCGAAGGGCGCGCCACTCTACTCTTTTTTTCGCACAGGTAAAGTCGAAAAAAACCCGGCACGCCCGTGCTAGAGCAAGCGCTCGGGACAATCCACAGAAGCTGTGGATAACTCAGTGGACAACCGCCCCCGACTCGCCGCAAAGCCTTGTGGAATGGGGCCCGCAGTCAAACTGACGATTTTTTCACCAGTAAAAAAAAGCGATGTTTTTCATTGACTTAAACTTTCGTTACAGGCAGCCACCGGGGTCAGGTTCGATGTGACAGCGTCGTTACCGTCCGCGCAACTAATGTGCACAAGTACCTGTTACGCGGTTATATCGGTGCGCTTTTTCGGGTCGTTTTGCCAGCCGGGCTGGGGATAAGCCCTGGCGCTGTGCTTGTCAGGCTTGCCCACCGCGACGACCGACGGTCGGAATGTGAGCCAAATCAGGGCGGAGCCGGGGCTCAAGGAACAGTCCGCCTGTTCTTTTTAAAAATCAGGTTTGCCTTCCTCAACGTGTTCCGTTAGTATCCGCGGCGTTAGTACCAAGCTGAAAGTCAATTCCGGTCGAACAAACCCCACGGTCAGCCTTCTTTCAAAGAAGCCTCCACCGACAAAGCGGGACCGACCCCTCGATGGTTTCCAGGTAAATCTTGCGACGACACAGCCTTTGAATCGAATCAAAGGATGTTGCAAAGACCTCTTACTCTGACCGAACCAACCTGCAAATTGATCAGGATCTTCACCCCGGGCCCAGAACCTCTGCCCTCGATGTGTTGCCTGTCCTCCTAAGTACCTACCTGCCAGCCCAAGCGCGCCAACTTATCAGCGCTTCAAACTGGCTGCTTTGTTCCAGTCGGGTTCTTCGTTCGACCAATGGTGGTCTGCGTTACTGGAACGTTTTAACGTTGCACGGTTCTTATCCGTGTCATTTGTAGGAACACCTAATAACTATGTCTACTCAAATCCAGACTCAGGATGCCATTCGCACCCTAACCAACGCTTTTGCTCCAATGAACTGCCTGATCATGGCCGCTCGCAAAGGCTGCTTCAGCTTCACCGTGGTCAATGAACACGGGATCGCCCGCCACAGCGAGCGTCTGTACCCTGATCAATACTCCAGCGCCGAACCGCTGCAGGCCGTGATTGATCGCACCCGTCAGGCATTGATCGCCTGAGAGGCCGAAATGGCTGCAAAAGCAAAAGCCCCGCCTGAAACGCGGGGCTTTTTATTGCCCGATGTTTCTCTTTTTACCCTTCGCGGTTAAGCACCAACCGATATAACGGTTATAACTGCCTGCCGGAAATATTTTAAAAACAGGCCTTTACGTCGCGAATATGACACTACACTTCAACTCAAGCGGCGTGATCCGCTTCCGGCGGGCCTGATTCGATCCACAGCTGCCAAGCTCCCCTTCAGGTCTCGCCGCCCAATAACAAGATCCGAGGGTTATATGGGTATCGCTGCCAGCGAACTGTGCCGCTATGTGATCCGCCCCACGCTGATTTATCTGGGACGTCACTGCGCCACCGCCGAATCCCTGCTGCTGGGCATCGCCGCCAGCCAGTCCGCCCTGGGTTCAGCCCTGCATGACCGCCGTGGCCACGGCCTGTACCGGATTGCCGAGCACCGCCACCAGGCGCTTTGGGACCATTACCTGGCGCTCGATCCGGAGCGCGCCAGCCTGGTTCGCGGCCTTGCCAGCCAGCATGCCTTTCTCAGCAGCCCGCACCTCGAACTGACCGTCAACCTGCGTTACGCCACTGCCATTGCCTGGCTGCTGGTGGAAGAACAGACCCCCACCCTCCCCGACCCGGACGACCTGCTCGCAATGGCCCGTATCTGGCGTCAGACCTTTCAACCCCAGGGTCGTCTGCGTGACTTCACCTGTGCATGGCAGACCTGTGTTTCACCGCTGAATCAGGTCGCGTGCTGACTCACCGGTTTCGCAAGATCGGCCAACGGGTCGCGAATCTGGTCGGATTGTCCTACAAAACCGCTCTAACTCAAGCCATACGGACTATAGCGCTGGGACGAAAATGTTGGTAATTTTCGCCCCGGTGATCACCAGGAGTTCTAATAATGAAAAAAGTAATGCTCAAAACCACCATCAGCCTCGCCGTTTCCCTGGCATCCACGCAGATTTTCGCCGCTGGCTTTGCCATCAACGAACACAGCATCAGCGGGATGGGGACCGGGTACGCCGGGCGATCTTCTTCTGCCGACGACGCAAGCACTGTTTACGGCAACCCAGCCGGCATGTCGCGCCTCACTCGCGAACAAGTCACCGGTGGCGTTGCATTCCTCGATGCCAAGACCGATATCAGCGACGCCAGCTCCAGCCCCAACGGCGGCAGCAACAAAGGCGACATGGTGCCCTTCACCTCAGTTCCTATGGGTTTCTACGTCAAGCCGATCGATGAGCATTGGGCATTCGGCCTGGGTGTGTACGTACCCTTCGGCCTGATTACCGACTATGAAAAAGGCTTTGCCGGCCGCTACTTCGGCAGCAAGTCCGAAGTACAGGTCATTACTTTCCAGCCAACCGTCAGCTACAAGTTCAACGACGTGGTGTCGATCGGTTTCGGTCCGACCATCAACCGTATCGACGGCACCCTGGAATCCAACCTGTCGATCACCCAGGCCCTGCCGGACGGCAAGGTCAAGATCAAGGGTGATGACACCGCGCTGGGTTACAACATCGGTGTACTGGTACAAGCGACCGACACCACTCGCCTGGGCCTGACCTACCACTCGAAAGTCGACTACAAGCTCGAAGGCAACACCAAGGTCAACTACGGCGCACTGGCCGCAGTCGGCCTGGGCGCCAGCCAGAAGTACGACGCTTCGCTGAAGATCACTACCCCTGAGTCCGTGGACTTCTCGGTAACCCAGGCGATCAACGACCGCTGGAACGTCTACGCCGGTACCACCTGGACCCGCTGGAGCCAGCTGGAAAAGATCACCGTCAAGAACTCCGGTGTACAGCCTCTGCTGGCCGGTCAGTTCGGCGAGATCACCGAAGAGCAGAACTGGCATGACAGCTGGGCTTACGCCGTCGGTACTTCCTACCAGCTGAACAAGGAATGGGTACTGCGTACCGGTCTGACCTTCGACCAGTCGCCGACCAACAACGTCGACCGTTCGCCGCGCATCCCTACCGGCGACCGGACCATCTTCAGCATCGGTGCCGGCTGGAGCCCGACTGACGACCTGACCATCGACGTCGCCTACTCGTACCTGAAGGAAGAAGCCGTCAAGATCCGCAACGAAAACGATCGTGGCCAGACCTACGATGCCAAGTATGAAAACTCGGCAAACGGTTTCGGTGTCGGTGCGACCTACCGCTTCTGATGCTGCACGGCGAGGCTGAGCTCTTTACCATTTGAGGCCTCGCCCACTAAAAAGCCCCGCTCTCTTTGCAGAGGCGGGGCTTTTTAGTGGGCGTCGATCAGGGTTTCAGCGGTTTCGACGCAATGGCCTTCTCGATGGCCGCGAGAAACTCCGGATCATCCGGCTTGGTCAGGCTGGAGAAATTGGCGATCACCTTGCCCTGTCGATCGACCACGTATTTATAGAAATTCCATTTCGGCGCGCTGCTTTGCGCGGCCAGCACCTGGAACAGATGGGTGGCACCGTCACCACGGACTTTCTGCGGCTCGGTCATGGTGAAGGTCACGCCGTAGTTGGCGTAGCAGACCTTGGCGGTCTCGGCGCTGTCCTTGGACTCTTGCTTGAAGTCATTGGAGGGTACGCCGAGCATTTCCAGCCCTTGCGCCTTGTAGCGCTGGTTGAGCGCTTCGAGACCTTCGAACTGCGGGGCGAAACCACAGAAGCTGGCGGTGTTGATCACCACCAGCGGCTTGTCGGCGTAGCGCTGGCACAGGTCGATGGATTCCTTGGCCCGCAATTTGGGCAGCGAACCTTGCAGCAATTCCGGACAGTCCGCAGCCTGGGCCAATCCGGTCAACGCCATCAGCAACGCGGGAACAGCACACCAGCGCTTGAGCATGTCGGGCATCCTTGAGCAGTCGTCAGAACCCGACGTTACTCGCCCTCAGAGCCTACAGGCAAGCGCCCATGCCCAACTGCATCAGCGCCAGGCCGCCCTGATGCCAGCCCCACCACACCAGCGCCAGCAAGACAGCGCCGAGTGCGGTGATGGCGATTCGTGGCCAGATTCGCTTCATGCCGCGCTCGTACGGGCCTGCAGACGCTCGACCGGACGCTCGCGCACCGGCCAGTTCAGCGCGGCCGCCAACAGGCTCAAGAGAATCGCCACTTGCCAGATCAAGTCATAACTCCCGGTTCGGTCATACACCACCCCGCCCAGCCAGCCGCCGAGGAATGAGCCGAGCTGGTGGAAAAGGAACACGATCCCGCCGAGCATGGACAGGTTTCGCACGCCAAACAAGGTCGCCACCGTACCGTTGGTCAACGGCACCGTCGACAGCCACAGGAAACCCATAGCCATACCGAACAGATACGCCGTAGTCGTCGTCACCGGCAGCCACAGAAACAGCACGATCACTACCGCCCGCAGCAGGTACAGCCCGGTCAGCAAACGCGGCTTGGACATGCGCCCGCCGAGCCAGCCGGCGGTGTAGGTGCCGAAGATGTTGAACAGCCCGATCAACGCCAGCACGGTAGTGCCGACGGTAGCCGGCAGATGCTGGTCGACGAGATACGCCGGCAGGTGCACACCGATGAACACCACCTGGAACCCACAGACGAAGAAACCGAACGCCAGTAACCAGAACCCGGAGTGCGAGCAAGCTTCGCGCAGCGCTTCGGACAGGGTTTGTTCATGGCCGAGCACAGGCAGCGGCTTGTCCTTGAGCATGCTCACCAGTGGCACGATCAGCGCCACCAGCAGCCCCAGCACCAGCAACGCGGCTGACCAGCCCAACCAGCCAATCAGTCCGAGGGTGCCCGGCAGCATCACGAATTGGCCGAAAGAACCAGCGGCGCTGGCGATCCCCATGCCCATGCTGCGTTTTTCCGGCGGAACGGCACGACCGACCACACCGAGGATCACCGAGAAAGAAGTGCCGGACAGGCCGATACCGATCAGCAAACCGGCACTCAGGGACAGACCCAAAGCGGTCTCCGACAGCCCCATGAACACCAGGCCCAAGGCGTAAAGCACGCCGCCGATCAGCACCACTTTCGCCGCGCCGAAGCGGTCGGCCAGTGCGCCGGTGAAGGGTTGCGCCAGACCCCAGATCAGGTTCTGCAGGGCGATAGCGAAGGCGAACACCTCGCGCCCCCAACCGAACTGGATACTCATCGGCGACAGGAACAAGCCGAAGCCGTGCCGCACGCCCAATGACAACGCCAGAATCAGCGCACTCCCCAGCAACACCCAACCGCACGTACGCCACATCGAACTCATTGTTATTCTCCAGTCGCGGGTATATACCCGCTTAGATTCGGAAAAAACCGGCCCTCAGGCCAGTTCATCCAACAGCCGCAGCAAGGTTTCACGCTTCTCGGCACCCAGTCGGTCAATCAACCGCTGCTGCGCCGCTTCCCAGGCCGGCAGAGCCGCTGCCAGACGCTGTACGCCGGTTTCAGTCAGCCGGACGATACGGTTGCGCATGTCTTCGCCCTCCGCCAGCGCCACCAGCCCTTCGCCTTCCAGCACCCGCAGATTGCGCCCGAGGGTGCTGCGATCCAGGCCCATCGCTTCGGCCAGTTCGGAAATGCTCGGTTGATCCAGACGCTGCAGGTTGCACAGCAAAGAATACTGGGCAACGTTGATCCCGAAGCCGTCGAGAGCGCCGTCGTAATGCCTGCTGACGCCACGGGCGGCGCGACGCAGGTTGGTGCACAAACACTGAGAAGGAAGCATGATGCGTGTATATACCCGCGACTGTGTTAAATCAAGTTACAGATCAAAGTTACTTATCAAAACAAGGCCAGCCCGACCAGCACTGACATCTCCAGTAATTCCAGCAACGCACCCGCCGTATCGCCGGTGGTTCCCCCCAGACGCCGCACCATCAAATGCCGCAGCCAGATGAACACGACGACCGACAGCAGCAGCGCCACGACAGCGTTGAACCCGGCGATCAGCACGCATACCGCTGCGCTCACCACCAGCACTTGCCAACCCATCTTGCGCGGCAGATGATCGGCCAGCGCCTGCCCCAACCCGCCAGCCCGCACATAGGTGGTAGTGAGGAACAGCCCGAGCAGTGCTGCCCGACCAATCAGCGGCACGATGATCAACGCCATTCCTTGGTGCTTTTCGATCAAAGCCAACAACGCGGCGTATTTGAGCAGCAACACCAGCACCAGCGTCACCACCGCAATCGGCCCGCTGCGCGGATCCTTCATGATCGTCAGCGTGCGCTCACGATCACCGAAACCACCGAGCCACGCATCGGCGCTGTCCGCCAGCCCATCGAGGTGCAGCGCGCCGCTGAGCAGCACCCACACCGTCAGCAGCAACGCGGCATGCAGCAGCAATGGCGCGCCGGCCAGAGCACTGTTCAGCGCCCAGAGAATCACGCCGAACAGCAAACCCACCAGCGGATAAAACAGCAGCGAGCGCCCGAGTTGTTCAGGCGCCGGCATGCCCGGCAGACGAATCGGCAGGCTGCTGAGAAATTGCAGGGCGATCCACAGGGGCAGCATGTCAGCACACTTCCTTGAGCGAACCATCGGCCTCGACGATCAGCGAAAACAGCGCGCCGTGAGCGACTTCGACATTAAGCAATTGTTCACGAGGCAAACCACGGGCCCGCGCCAGCAACAGACGCATGACGCCACCATGACTGACCAGCAACACCCGCTCCCCCGCATGTGCCGCGTGCAAATGCATGACCGCCGCCAGCACCCGTGCTGAAAACTCGGTCACCGGCTCACCCTGCGGCGGAGTAAACGCATAGGGATCAGCCCAGAACAGCCCAAGCGCTTCGGCATCGGTTTCCATCAACGCCGCCGCGCTCTGCCCTTCCCAGGCTCCGAAGTGCAGCTCTTGCAGATCCTTGTCCAGAGACACCGACAGATCCCGTTGCGCGCCCAACTCTTCAGCAAACCGCGCGCAACGCTGCAACGGCGAACTGACCAGCCGATCCCACGGCCCCTGCCCGATCACCGCTTCGCGCATCTGCGCCCAACCCTTTTCGGTCAGTGCATCGTCGAGACTGCCGCGCAGGCCGCCGCCGAGTTCGGTTTCACCGTGTCGCATCAGGTCCAGACGCAAGGTCATGCCGGGCGGTCCGCCACCGCCGCTTCGGCGAAGGTCGCCATCTGCCCGTGCAGGTCGCAGGCCAGGCGCAGCAACGGCACCGCCAGCGCCGCACCGCTGCCCTCGCCCAGACGCAGGCCCAGTTCCAGCAGCGGTTCGGCGCCAAGGGTTTCCAGCACATGACGATGGCCCGGCTCGGCGCCGCGATGGCCGAACAGCAGCCATTCACGGCAGGCAGGATTCAGCCGCACCGCCACCAGCGCCGCAACGGTGCAGATAAAACCGTCCACCAGCACCGCCACACCTTCCTGAGCACACGCCAGATACGCGCCGACCAAAGCCGCAATCTCGAAGCCGCCGAGATTGAACAGGGTCTGCAACGCATCCCCACGTTGCGCCGCGTGCAGTGCCAGCGCCCGCTCGATCACCTGCGCCTTGTGGCTGACGCCTTCGGCATTCAGCCCGGTGCCGGGGCCGGTCAGGTGGGCTACCGGGCAATCGAGCAGCGCACAGGCCAGCGCACTGGCAGCCGTGGTGTTGCCGATGCCCATTTCGCCGCCGATGAACAATTGCGCACCCGCCGCCTTCGCGCGCAGCACGCTGTCGCGCCCGCCCTGCAAGGCCAGCTCGCCCTGAGCCTGAGTCATCGCCGCACCCTTGGCGAAATTCGCCGTGCCCGGGCCGATGCTCAGGTGACGCACACCCGGCAGGTTCAGCGACGGGGTCACGGTGCCCAGATCCACGACCTCAAGCTGCGCACCGAGTTGCCGCGCCAGCACGCTGATCGCCGCGCCACCGCTGACGAAATTCAGCAGCATCTGCCCGGTGACTTCCTGCGGGAACGCGGAAACGCCTTCGGCGACAACGCCGTGGTCGCCGGCAAAAATCGCGATCCAGACCTGATCGAGTTTTGGCTTGATCTGCCCCTGTAATCCGGCCAGTTGCACTGCTACAGATTCCAGTCGCCCGAGGGAGCCGGCAGGTTTGGTCAATTGCTGCTGACGCGCTGCCGCGTTTTCAACGGCGTCCGTATCCACCGGTTTGCACGGGTTCAGCCACCAGGCTTGGGTCATAACGCAGGTCCTTTCAGAGTCAGGGGCAGGCCGGCGACGGTCAGGACGACTCGCTGACAACGCTCGGCCAGAGCTTGATGCAGCCAACCGGCTTCATCGACGTAGCGGCGAGTCAATTCGCCCAGCGGCACGACACCCATTCCGGTCTCGTTGCTGACAAAAATGATTTCACCCGGCAGCGACGCCAGGCATTCAAGCAGGGATTCGCGTTCGGCGGCGAGACGTTCGGCGTCTTCGAGCATCAGCAGATTGGTCAGCCACAGCGTCAGGCAATCCACCAGCAGGCAACGCTCGGCGCTGGCGGTTTCGCGCAGCACCCGGGACAGTTCCAGCGGCTCTTCGATCAATGCCCATTCGGCAGGACGTCGCGCCCGGTGATGGGCGACGCGTTCATTCATCTCGCCATCCAGCGGCTGGCTGGTGGCGATGTACGTCACGGCCAGCGCGCTGTCAGTGGCGAGTTTTTCGGCCAGGCGACTTTTGCCGGAGCGGGCGCCGCCGAGGATCAACTGGAGCATGGGGACATTCCACAGAGTTCACGTAACAGCCCGGTATCCAGGTGCTTCTCCACCAGATCCGCCAGCCGCTCGATATCGCGCTCGCGCAAGCCGTGGTAATCCACCTCCTGCACATCGTTCAAACCGGCCCAGCGCAGCAACGCCACACTGGCCGCCGGCGATTCAAACAGACCGTGCAGGTAGGTGCCGAATATCTGGCCGTCAGAGCTTTGGGCGCCGTCGCAACGGCCATCGTCCAGATGGACAGCGGCGTTTTCCAGCGCAGATCCGGTCGTCACACCCGCATGAATTTCATAACCGCTGACCTCGGCATCTTCCAGCGCCAGACGCCCGCGCACATTGCGCAACTGCTTCTCGGCTTCGAGTTGGGTTTCAAACGCCAGCAGGCCCAGACCGGCGCTGGAGCCCGGCGCGCCTTCCAGACCGAGCGGATCATGCACCTGCTCGCCGAGCATTTGCAGACCGCCGCAGATTCCCAGCAGCTTGCCGCCATAGCGCAGATGCCGGCTGATGGCGGTTTCCCAGCCATTGGCGCGCAGATAGGCCAGATCGCTACGGACGCTTTTCGAGCCCGGCAGGATGATCAGGTCGGCTGGCGGAATCGCCTGCCCCGGACCGATGAATTGCAGGTCAACTTGCGGATGCAAACGCAGCGGATCGAAATCGGTGTGATTGCTGATGCGTGGCAGCACCGGCACTACTACTTTCAACACTTGCTCGGCCTTGTCGGTCTGACGCTGATCGATGCCGTCCTCGGCTTCCAGATGCAGATCCATCACGTACGGCAGCACGCCCACCACCGGTTTGCCGGTGCGCTGCTCCAGCCAGTCGAGGCCGGGCTGCAGCAAGGCGATATCGCCACGAAAACGGTTGATGATGAAGCCCTTCACCCGTGCCTGCTCGCTCGGCGACAGCAGTTCCAGCGTGCCCACCAGGTGAGCGAAGACGCCGCCCCGATTGATGTCGGCAATCAGCAGTACCGGGCAGTCCACCGCTTCGGCGAAACCCATGTTGGCGATGTCGCCGGCACGCAGATTGATCTCCGCCGGCGAGCCCGCGCCCTCGACCATCACCAGCGGATACGCGGCGCTCAAGCGCTCATGGGAGGCGAGCACAGCCTGCATGGCGATGGCTTTGTAGTCGTGATAGGCGACGGCGTTCATGCTGGTGACCGCGCGACCGTGGATGATGACCTGGGCGCCGGTGTCGCTGTTGGGCTTGAGCAGCACCGGGTTCATGTCGGTGTGCGGTTCAAGATGCGAGGCTTGCGCCTGCACCGCTTGCGCCCGGCCGATTTCGCCGCCGTCGGCAGTCACTGCGCTGTTGAGCGCCATGTTCTGCGGTTTGAATGGCACCACGGCAACACCCTGACGGGTCGCCCAGCGGCACAGCGCCGTCACCAGCGTACTTTTGCCGGCATCGGAGGTGGTGCCCTGCACCATTAAAGTGGTCATGCGCGTGTCTTTTCCATAGAGCGGTCAATGGCGAATGCTTGCAGAGCCTGCTCAAGACGCGCCTCATCGGCGGCATTGGCCGGCAGACCGAAACGCAGGCTGCTGTTGTGCGTGAAGAGACGCAGCAGGATGCCGCGACGGGCCATGAATTCGTGAAGTGCGTGAGCATGCTCGGTGATCAGCCACTGGAACAGCGCACAGCCACCCTGGGGCTTGAAGCCATGGCGTTCGAGCAGCGCAGCCAGTCGTTCGCTGGTTTCGTCGCTGCGGATCCGCTGGCGGGTATGACCTTCGGTGTCTTGCAGGCAGGCCTGCCCCAGCACGCGGGTCGGTCCGCTGACAGCCCACGGACCCACCTGCTCGGCCAGTAAACGGAGCAACTTGCGCTCGGCCAGCACGAACCCGAGCCGCACACCGGCCAGCCCGAAAAACTTGCCGAACGAACGCAACACGATCAGTCCGACCTGATGGGTATGCGGCGCCAGGCTCAATTGCGGGGTGTTGTCCATGAACGCTTCATCGACCACCAGCCAGCCGCCGCGCTGGGCCAGCCGCGCGTGCCAGTCGAGCAACTTCGCCGGCGTCAGGCTCAGGCCAGTGGGATTGTTCGGGTTGACCACCACCAGCACGTCGAGGCTGTCGAGGAAGAAATCGACTTCCTGCTCCAGCACCTCACGGACGATGTAACCACTGCGTCGCCAGGCCTCGGCATGCTCGGCATAACACGGCGACAGCACACCGACCTTGCCGGCCCGGCGCAATCGCGGCAGCAACTGAATGGCCATCTGCGAACCGGCCACCGGCAGCACCTGCGCGGCGCCGTAGTAGTCGCACGCCGCCTGCTCCAGACCGTCATCGGTTTCCGGCAAGCGCGCCCAGGCCCGCAGCGGGATCTCCGGGACCGGAAACGGCCACGGCGCAAGCCCCGTGGACAGGTCGAGCCAGTCTTCTTCGGCGATGCCGTATTCCAGCGCCGCCCTGCGCAGCCGGCCACCGTGCTCAAGCATAGAATTCAGCCCCCACACAGAGAATCAGCAGCCATAACCATACGCCGCGCTGGACCAATTGCCAGCCGCGATCGATGGAATCGGCATCCGCCGGCGCACCTTCGCCCAGTTGCGGACGCTCGTGCAGCTCGCCGTGATAGATCGCCGGCCCGCCCAGCTCGACGCCCAAGGCACCTGCGCCGGCAGCCATCACCGGACCTGCGTTCGGGCTGTCCCATTTTGGCGCCTGGGTGCGCCAGCATTTCAGCGCGAGTCGGGTCTTGCCCAGCAGCGCGTAGGTCAACGCCACCAGACGTGCAGGAATGTAGTTGAGGACGTCGTCGATTTTTGCCGCCGCCCAGCCGAAACGCTCGAAGCGTTCGTTGCGATAACCCCACATCGCGTCGAGGGTATTGCTCAGGCGATAGAGCACCACGCCCGGCGCACCAGCCACGACAAACCAGAAGATCGCGGCGAACACCGCATCGCTGCCATTCTCCAGCACCGATTCGGTGGCGGCGCGGGCGACGGCGGTACTGTCCAGTTCACTGGTCTGGCGGCTGACCAGATACCCCACACGTTTGCGCGCCTCCTCCAGATCGTCGCTGCGCAGGGCCTTGGCCACCGGCTCGACGTGCTCGCCGAGACTGCGCATGCCGAGGGCGCAATACAGCGCGACGATCTCGACGATCCAGCCCACATACGGCGCCCAGGACAATGCCGTGGCAAGCAGGGTCAGTGGCAGCACCGCGATCACCCAAGCGGTGACGCCATGGCTGCGCCAGCCGCGCCCGCCGGTGTTGAATCGTTGCTCGATGCGTCCGGCAAAATTGCCGAACGCCACCAGCGGATGCCAGCGTTTCGGTTCACCCAGCAGCGCATCCAGCGCAACCGCGGAGACACTCAGCAACGCCACACTCATTGACTCACTCCCCAGAAATTTTCATACAGCAACTCATTGAGCGGACGCGCCTGCGCCCACCCTTCGAGTACCAGCATCGGCGCCGGATAGAATTCCTTGACCGGCCCCAGACAAAGAACCGCCAGCGGCTTGGCCCCGGCCGGCAGTTGCAGCAGATCGGCCAGCGCCTGCGGCTCGAACAGCGACACCCAGCCCATGCCCAGGCCTTCGGCGCGCGCGGCCAGCCACAGGTTCTGGATCGCGCAGGACAATGAGGCCATGTCCATTTCCGGCAGCGTGCGGCGGCCGAAAATGTGCCGCTCGCGATCGTCCATCAAGGCTGCAACCAGCACTTCCGCGCAGTCATTGATGCCTTCGACCTTGAGCTTCATGAACTCGTCGCTGCGTTCGCCGAGGGCTTCGGCGGTGCGTACGCGCTCTTCTTCCACAAGATTCTGGATCTGTCCGCGCAAGGCGCGGTCGCTGATACGAATGAAGCGCCACGGCTGCATCAGGCCGACGCTCGGTGCCTGGTGCGCGGCTTCCAGCAGACGGCGCAGCAGTTCCGGCTCGACCGTGCCGCCACTGAAGTGGCGCATGTCGCGACGCTCGGCGATCGCGCGGTAGACCGCTGCGCGCTCGGTTTCAGTAAAGGCGTTGTCGGTCATGGCACCAACAGTGCGGCAATCGCCGACGGATTCGACGGGAAGTAAAAATGCACGTACGAGGCAGTCATCCGCCCTTCCCGGTACACCGCTTCAGCGCCGCGACCGCCATTGGGGCTGTGGCCACGGGCAATCGGCGTCAGTTCGGTGGTGGTCAGGGAGTGGTGATAGGTGTGGCCACGCAGCAAGCCTTCCGGCAATTCGACGGATTGCAGGGCCAGCGCCGCAAGACGTTTCTGCATCACGGCATCGCCACTCAGCAGGCCGACCAAATCAGCGCGGGTCCCTTCGACATCGGTCAACGAGTCGAGCAGGTACAACATGCCGCCACACTCGGCGAGCAGCGGTTTGCCGGCGGCGTGATGCGCGCGGATCGCTTTGAGCATGTCGGCATTCTGCGACAAGGCAACGTGGTGCAATTCCGGATAGCCGCCGGGCAGGTACAAGCTGTCGGCTTCGGGCAATTGCGTATCGCGGATCGGCGAGAAGAAACTCAACTCCGCGCCCATCGCCCGCAAGAGATCGAGACTGGCGCCGTAGGTGAAGGCGAAGGCTTCGTCACGGGCGACGGCAATCCGCACGCCTTCGAGCAGTCTTTCGGCCTTCACCACTTCAGGTGAAGCGAATTCCACGGCCGGTGGCAGCGCTACCTCGCAAGTGCCGGCCAGCGCTTCGGCGGCGGCGTCGAGACGTACATCGAGATCGTTCAGCTCACTGGCCTGCACCAGGCCGAGATGGCGGCTTGGCAGTTCGATCCCGGTTTCCCGGGACAACGCGCCATACCAGCGCAAACCTTCGGTGAGACTGCCTTCGAGTAATTGCGCGTGACGCACCGTGCCGACGCGGTTGGCCAGCACGCCGGCGAACGGCAAGTCCGGCTGATAACGCGCCAGGCCCAGCGCCAAGGCACCGAAAGTCTGGGCCATGGCCGTGCCGTCGATCACGCCGAGTACCGGCACGCCGAAATGCCGCGCCAGATCGGCGCTCGACGGCGTGCCATCGAACAAGCCCATCACGCCTTCGATCAGTATCAGATCAGCTTCCGCAGCGGCTTCCCACAGCAGACGACGGCTTTCCTGCTCGCCGACCATCCACATGTCGAGTTGGTAGACCGGCGCACCGCTGGCGCGCTCGAGGATCATCGGGTCGAGAAAGTCCGGGCCGCACTTGAACACGCGGACCTTGCGGCCCTGATTGCGGTGCAAACGGGCCAGTGCGGCAGTAACGGTGGTCTTGCCCTGGCCGGAGGCCGGCGCGGCGATCAGTACCGCCGGGCAGTGACGTGGTTGATTCAAAGTTCGACGCCTTTCTGCGCTTTGATACCAGCCTGAAAGGCGTGCTTGATCATGCCCATTTCGGTGACGGTGTCGCCCATCTCGATCATTTCCGGCTTGGCAGCGCGGCCGGTGACGATCACGTGCTGCATCGGCGGACGGGCCTGCAGATCGCTGAGCACCTGATCCAGGTCGAGGTAGCCGTGCTTGAGGGCGATGTTCAGTTCATCGAGCACCACCAGACCGATCGACGGATCACGCAGCAGTTCGCGGGAGACTTCCCATGCAGCCTCGGCGGCGGCGATGTCACGCTGGCGGTCCTGGGTTTCCCAAGTGAAGCCTTCGCCCATCACATGAAAACGCACCTGCTCGGGGAAGCGGCGGAAGAACAGCTCTTCACCCGTGCTGTTACGGCCCTTGATGAACTGCACCACGCCGCATTGCATGCCGTGGCCCATGGCGCGGGCAAGCATGCCGAACGCCGAGCTGCTTTTGCCTTTGCCGTTGCCGGTCAACACCAGCACCAGGCCGCATTCGTCGGGCGAGTTGGCGATGCGCTCGTCGATCACGACTTTTTTGCGCTGCATGCGCGCCAGGTGACGCTCGTCGCGTTCGGGGGAATCAGTCATGGGGGAGCTCTCCGTTGAGGCTGGATAACGGCGGGCAGGCACAAGAATAGACGGCAACAAGCCTGGCATCGCCCACCGTGATGCCGCTGGATGGATCAGGCCGGTCTCCGGGCTCATGAGCGGCGTTCGCCTGGCTGCGCGCCTTCCCGCTTTGCAGCAGTGGCATCCAACGCAGCTTTCACTCATTTACCGTTGCGGGGGCAGCGCCGGGATCGTGATGGTTCTTCGCTTGAAGACAATCCTCACCGGCTTCCCTGTTTCACTCTGTCGACAGCGGTCACAGAGCACCTGAAACAAGCCGCGAAGGTTAGAGGGTTGGGGGTGGAGCGTCAAATGAAGAGGGGGTCGTGCGGCAAATAACTGCCGTCGATCAATTATCTGACGCCAATCTTGTGCCACACTGTCAGCAGTGATATCAAAGAGCCATGCTTTTTGACTGCAGAGAGCACATCACAATAACAAGGGAGAGCACCATGCAAGGCATGATCATCAGCAATCCGCGGCTGGAATTCCTGCGCCCGGTGCTGGAACGATGGTTTGACTGTATCGACCGCTACAACGCCGTGCGCGGCGACAACGACACACCCTACTGGCACGACGAAAAAGCCAACCTCGGCCTGCTGTCCGCCGCCGCATGGATGGCCGAACTGGTCACCCTGCGCGACACCGCCACGCGCAAACAGAACGAGGAAGGCGAACGCAATGCCCGGGCCGACCTGTTCCTGGCCGGCGCCGAAGATCGCGCCTATATCCAGGCGACTCAGCGCTGGCCGCGCGTCAACAGCCTGAATCTGACCCAGGCCCTGGCCGATATCACCAGCGACGCCAAGCGCATCAGCTACGCCAGCGACCTCAAACTCGGCTGTCTGTTCGTCGCCCCACAGAAAGCCCAGCACAGCGCCAGCCCGGAAGAACTGCAGGACATGGTCGACGACCTGCAAAAGGAACACACCTGCGCCGTCGCCTGGTACTTCCCGTACGCTTATCGCAAATTGCGCAGCGAGGCTGGCAATTACCATCCCGGCATTGCCGTGCTGTTCAAGGAAGCACGCGGCTGAGGGGTTGAACCATCGGGCTGGTGTGCTTCTCTATGATTAGGAATGCATTCATAGGGAAGATCAGTAATGCGCAAGCCCCACCTCGTTTTCGTCATCGCACTCGCCGGAGGGCTCACCGCCTGTGGTGAATCCTCCAGCCTGCAAGTCTCGGACGGCACTGGCCCGTCCCCCAAACTCCCCGAACCGAACAAGACCCTGATCCCGACGGTGAATATCGCCCCGGCGATCGGCTGGCCGGCGGGCGCGAAACCGACGCCAGCGGCAGGCACTCAGGTGGCGGCGTTTGCCGAGAATCTCGATCACCCGCGCTGGCTCTACGTGCTGCCCAACGGCGATGTGCTGGTGGCGGAAACCAATGCCCCGCCAAAACCGGACGACGGCAAAGGCATACGCGGTTGGGTGATGAAAAAAGTCATGGGCCGCGCAGGTGCCGGCGTAGTAAGCCCGAACCGCATCACCCTGTTGCGTGATGCTGATCACGACGGCGTGGCCGAGACGCGCACGGTGTTTCTGCAGAACCTGAATTCGCCATTCGGCATGACGCTGGTCGGCAACGATCTGTACGTCGCCGATACCGACCGCCTGCTGCGCTTTCACTACGAACCCGGGGCAACCGAAATCAAGAGCCAGCCGATCAAGGTCGTGGATCTGCCGGGCGGCCCGCTCAACCATCACTGGACCAAAAACGTCATTGCCAGCAAGGATGGCAGCAAGCTGTACGTCACCGTCGGCTCGAACAGCAACGTCGGCGAAAACGGCCTGGATCAGGAAGAAGGTCGCGCGGCGATCTGGGAGGTGGATCGAGCGACCGGCAATCACCGGATCTTCGCTTCGGGCATCCGCAACCCCAACGGCCTGGCCTGGGAGCCGAAAAGCGGCGCGCTGTGGACAGCGGTAAACGAGCGGGACGAGATCGGCAGCGATCTGGTGCCGGACTACATCACCTCGGTCAAGGATGGCGGTTTCTATGGCTGGCCGTTCAGCTATTACGGCCAGCACGTCGATGTCCGCGTCGAGCCACAAAACCTGGACCTGGTGGCCAAGGCCATCGCTCCGGATTACGCCGTCGGCCCGCACACTGCCTCACTGGGCCTGACCTTCGCCGAGGGCAACACGCTGCCGGCGCAATTCAAGGAAGGCGCCTTCATCGGCCAGCACGGCTCGTGGAACCGCAAGCCGCACAGTGGCTACAAGGTGATCTTCGTGCCGTTTGCCGCCGGCAAGCCGAGCGGAACGCCGGTGGATGTGCTGACCGGTTTCCTCGACAAGGACGAAAACGCTTTGGGTCGCCCGGTTGGCGTGGTGATTGATCAGCAAGGCGGATTGCTGGTAGCCGATGACGTGGGGAACAAGGTGTGGCGGGTGTCGGCGGCCAAATAGCCCAAGCCCTGAAACAAAAAAACCGTGGGAGCCAATGTGCTCCCACGGTTTTTTATTGATTCGCAGCTTTACGGGTTGTGCGCCAGGTGCTCCGGCTGCAGAACGCGCTTGGCACTCAGATAGGCTTTCTGCCAATACGCTTTCGAAAGGCTGTCCAGCTTCACCGTACCGCCGGTGGCCGGGGCGTGAACGAAGCGCCCTTCCCCGACGTAGATCCCCGCATGACTGACCTGAGAGCCGCCGTTGGTGGCGAAGAAGATCAGGTCGCCGGTCTGCAGCCCTTCCTTGCCGACATTCGGCGCCTGCATGACGATCAACTCGCGCGTCGAACGCGGCAGGCTGATACCGGCCGCATCGCGGTAGACAAAACCAATCAGACCGCTGCAATCAAAACCCGAGTCAGGCGTGTTGCCGCCCCAGCGATAAGGCGTGCCCACCAGCCCGAGCGCGCGGAACAGCACGTCTTCGGCAGCGGGAGAAAAGGCCTGGGAGGATCCGAACACAATCGGCGCGCGAACCACGGGGGCTGGCGGCGGAGTGCGACTGGCGCAAGCGCTGAGCAGCGCTGCAAAGAACATCAGGGCAAGGCGGGCCGTCATCGTCATAAGCAGAACATCCTGATCTGGCTGCGGCTTTTACTGCCGATTCGACAGAAAACAAAACCGCCTGCGTTGGGACGCAGGCGGTTTGCCATCAATATAGATCAGGATTCTAGCGGCTACGCGGCAAACTTCAAGTAAGACTTTAACTTCACCTTGTAAAGTTTAAGTCTATTGCCCCTGAAGGACCGCTTGTCGCCACGAGCGTGGCGACCAAGGCGTGATTACTTGCGAGCGGTAACCACGGTTGGAGCGTTCGCCAAAGCGCGTTTGGCTTCGATGAAGGACTTGCTCCAGTAGCTGTCACCCAGGCTGTCGATACGGACACCGCCGCTGCGACGACTGCTGGAGTGAATGAACTGATTGTCGCCCAGGTAGATCCCGGCGTGGCTGACACGACCGCGACGACCATTGGTGGCGAAGAACAGCAGATCGCCCGGCTCGAGGTTGCCGCGCGATACCAGCGGAGCATCCACGTTGATCATTTCGCGGGTGGAGCGCGGCAGGTTCATGCCGGCTTCTTCGCGGAACAGGTAGCCGATGAAACCGCTGCAATCGAACCCGGCTTCAGAGGTACCGCCGAAACGGTAACGGGTACCGATCAGGGACATGCCGCGTTCAAGAATGCTGTCGGCCAGAACCGGAAGCTGGTAAGGCTTCTTGCCGTTGAAAGCGGCCAGTTCCTTTTCGGTGTCCAGCTCTTCCTGGTAAATAACGGAAGACTGGGCGGTGGCAGAATTTTTAGCCTGTTGTTGCTGCTCTTGAACAGGTGAATGAGCAGCGCAACCGAACAACAGGGTGACGAGTGCGAGAGGCACGAGGGGTGCGAAGCGCTTTAGCATGGGCACGACCGTGGCTGATAGTTGTAAAGAAGCCGAGACTATGCCCGCTATCAGCCTCATTTGCAAATTCAATCGATCTTTTTGTGACTTCCCGGTTTCTCGTTTACATCTAAGCGCTTAAGCCTATTTGAATCGAGACGCAGCCTGCGCAATGCACAGGAAAGCGGATTTTCTGGCGCCTGAAATATGCCGAAACCCGCTGAAAGCCCCGGTTTTACCAGCCCAGGGTTTCTTTCAGGAAGGGAATGGTCAGCTTGCGTTGAGCCTGCAAAGAGGCCTGATCGAGCTGCTCGAGCAGGTCAAAAAGCGCGCTCATGCTGCGAGTACCGCGAGTCAAAATAAAATGCCCGACCTCATCGGTCAGATGCAGACCTCGACGGGATGCACGCAATTGCAAGGCACGCAATTTGTCTTCATCGGAGAGAGGACGCATCTGGAAGATCAGCGCCAGGGTCAGGCGCGACTTCAAGTCAGCCAGCTTTACCGGCAATTCACGCGGCGAGGTGGAGGCGGCGATCAGCAATCGACGACCGCTGTCGCGCAGACGGTTGAACAGGTGAAACATCGCCTCTTCCCAGTCGGGCTTGCCGGCGATCACCTGCAAGTCGTCCAGGCAGACCAGTTCGTACTGTTCGAGGTTGTCGAGAATTTCGATGCCGCGATCCATCAACTCGGCCAGCGGCAGGTACACCGCCGGTTCGCCCATCTGCTCGAAACGCAGGCACGCGGCCTGCAACAGATGCGTACGCCCTACCCCGTGCTTGCCCCACAGATAGATCAGGCTTTCGGTCCATCCGGCGTCGGCTTCGCATAGACGCTCGACATAGCCGAGTGCAGCGGCATTGGCGCCTGGGTAGTAGTTGATGAAGGTGGCGTCGTCACGCAGACGCACACCTAGGGGCAGCTGAATCGGTTTCATGCTGACTGAACAGTTCCCAAGGAACCGTTAGTGGCCTCTGTGTAAAGTGTGCGAAGTTTATACCCGTGAAGCGGAGCGCACAATGCGACAGACCCCAAGCAAAATCAAAGGTTTGCGTTAACACACTGGTTTTATGACAGTTTCTTTGGCGCACAGGCGCCAGCATTGCCTGCACGAGACGGGCCAACCCGGCAATCCACCGGGCAGCCCTCCATCGCATCAGAGCTTCGGATCATCGACTCCGCTATACATTTCGGAGTCCTTGTACAAGTCATGGACGTGGCGCACCAACACCATGATCACCGCCGCCACCGGCAAGGCCAGCAGCACACCGGTGAAGCCGAACAGCTCACCACCGGCAAGGATCGCAAAGATCACTGCCACCGGATGCAGACCGATTCGGTCACCCACCAGCAACGGCGTCAGCACCATGCCTTCCAGGGCCTGACCGACCATGAACACTGCAACGATCCCGATCATCGGGTACAGGTCACCGCCAAACTGGAACAGCCCGGCAATCAGCGCCGCGCCGATCCCGATCACAAACCCCATATAAGGCACGATGGCCGCCAGACCGGCGATCAGACCAATCAACAGGCCCAGCTCCAGACCGACAATCATCAGCCCCGCCGCATAGATCACGCCCAGCGCCAGCATCACCAGCAACTGCCCGCGTACGAACGCCCCGAGTACCTCGTGACATTCGCCTGCCAGCGCCACCACACGCTCTTCACGATCACGCGGCAACAGGCTGCGGATCTTGGCCATCATCACGTCCCAGTCGCGCAGCAGGTAGAAACTCACCACCGGGATCAGCACCAGATTCGCCAGCCAGCCGATCAGCGCCAGACTGGAAGCGGTGGCCTGGCTCAGCACCACGCCGACGATGTCGGTGGTCTGGCCCATGTGCTCGGTGATCGCTGCCTTGACCTTGTCGAACTTCCAGAAGCCATCCGACAAACCCAGCTTCGACTGCGCCCATGGCAACGCCGTGTGCTGCAGCCAGTCGAGCATCTGCGGTGCCAGTTCGTACAGACGCAGCAACTGTTTGGCGAGCATCGGCACCAGCACCAGCAGCAACGTGGTGAAGATCAGGGTGAACAAGGCGAACACCGCAATCACGCCCCAGGTGCGGGACAAGCCGAGCCGCTCAAGACGATCCACCAAAGGGTCGAACAGATAAGCGAGCAACAGCGCCACCAGAAACGGCGTGAGGATCGGATGCAGCAACCAGACAAACGCGCAAAGCAGGAGCACCCCACCGAGCCAGAACCAACGCCGCGTATCGGCCATGTAACACTCCATTGCTTCTATATATGAAAGAAAAACCTACCAGCGGAATCGCAACGACGGTGCCGCAGGTGCCGGTGCCGGCGCAACGATAGGCGCACCGCCTGGCACTGCAGGCTGCGGAGCCACCGGAGCCGGCGCCTCGGCCGGCATTTCCTGCAACTTCGCCAGCGACAACTGCGCCCGCAACTGATCGGCACTGCCATTGACCCGATACACAATGCGATCGGCATCGACACTCTGCAGCCGCACACCAAAAGGTTCGAGCATCCGCAGCAACGTCGCGTAATGCTCCAGATTCATGCCCTGAACTTCCAGCGTCTGCTGCCCCGAAGCGCCAGGCTTGGCAACAAAGCGCGGCGCCAGCCGCTCGGCCACCGCCAGCATCACGGCATCGGCGACAGCGGCCTGATCAGCCCCCTGCACACTTCCCGCTTCCTTTTGATCACCCAGCCACAAATGCCATTTGGCTTGCCACTGACCACCCTCTTCGCGGGCATGCACAGCAAGCAAGGCGTCAGCGTTGTAACGTTCAGACGCTGCATGAAGCGGAGCTGGATCGGTGCCTTCGAGCGTCGGCGCGGTTGCGACCAGTTGCTCACTCAGATCCGCCAGCGGCAGGCGCAACGGCAACCCTCGGTGCTGGGCGGCACGTCGCAAGGGCGCCGCACTGGCCTGACCGTCGCCCACCAGGCTCGAGCCTTCGGTGGAGTCGTTCAGCCACCAGCTCAGAATCGACGGCCGACTCGCGCCCCACAGCGACAACCCGGCACGGCGCAGCGCCTGCTCAGTGGTGGCCGGATCGAAGTCGACCTTCAATACCTCCGGTGGCCCGGCATCGAAACCAAACTGGCTGATGATTTGTTGCGGATCCTTGCGAATCGGCGCCAACCCGGGATTCTGCGGTGCCTTCGGATCCCCCGTGAGACGCAGCACCAGCGTATCCAGCGCTGCTTGCGTGGCACGATCACGCTCCTCCGGTGACTGGCCGTTGACCGGTTCGCGCACCTGATAAAGCCCTTTGACGTTTTCGGCCTGGCTCGCCAGGCTGACCAGAGACAAGCAGCCCACTAACAGCAATTTACACAAACGCATGGAGAATTCCCGTCGACAAGAGCGGCTGGAACAGGCCGCGTGAACCGGATTGAGCAAGCCTGTGACCACTGGCCGTTGCAAAACATTCACACGCTGGCGATAAGTTTTTGCATAGCCCTAACGATAGACGGTTCCTTATACAGGCACCCGTGATGTCACCCACAGCTTCATTTGCAAAAAATTTCGGCCGATATGCCCCTGCCCGTCGGCGTGAGGATGGCCGCTGCCCCTCAAGCCTGATAAAATCGCGCGCCTTCGCAGACCGGCAACAGCCGGGCACCTCGAAACTCGCGTGAGGCCATCGCCCCCTCGATTTCGAAGTTCCCGCTGAACTCGGTCGTTACCCCTGAATCCCCTCCCCTAAAGGCCTGGATCATGAGCAAGCAACCCTCCCTGAGCTACAAGGACGCCGGTGTAGACATCGACGCCGGTGAAGCATTGGTCGAACGCATCAAGAGCGTCGCCAAGCGCACTGCGCGCCCGGAAGTCATGGGCGGCCTGGGCGGTTTCGGCGCCCTCTGCGAAATCCCGGCCGGCTACAAGCAGCCAGTACTGGTTTCCGGCACCGACGGCGTCGGCACCAAGCTGCGTCTGGCACTGAACCTGAACAAGCACGACAGCATCGGTCAGGACCTGGTCGCCATGTGCGTCAACGATCTGGTGGTGTGCGGCGCCGAGCCACTGTTCTTCCTTGACTACTACGCCACCGGCAAGCTGAACGTCGACGTTGCCGCCACTGTCGTCACCGGTATCGGTGCAGGCTGCGAACTGGCTGGCTGCTCGCTGGTCGGCGGCGAAACCGCTGAAATGCCTGGCATGTACGAAGGCGAAGACTACGATCTGGCCGGTTTCTGCGTCGGCGTCGTGGAAAAAGCGGAAATCATCGACGGCTCGAAAGTCGCCACCGGTGACGCCCTGATCGCCCTGCCATCGTCCGGCCCGCACTCCAACGGCTACTCGCTGATCCGCAAGATCATCGAAGTGTCCGGCGCCGACATCGAAACCGTTCAGCTCGACGGCAAGCCGCTGACCGATCTGCTGATGGCCCCGACCCGCATCTACGTGAAGCCGCTGCTCAAGCTGATCAAGGACACCGGCGCCGTCAAGGCCATGGCCCACATCACCGGTGGCGGCCTGCTGGACAACATCCCGCGCGTTCTGCCAAAAGGCGCTCAAGCCGTGGTTGACGTGGCCAGCTGGACTCGCCCGGCCGTCTTCGACTGGCTGCAAGAGAAAGGCAACGTCGACGAGACCGAAATGCACCGCGTACTGAACTGCGGCGTGGGCATGGTGATCTGCGTGGCTCAGGAGCACGTTGAAACTGCCCTGAACACCCTGCGTGAAGCCGGCGAACAGCCTTGGGTCATCGGCCAGATCGGTGTCGCCGCCGAAGGCGCTGCCCAGGTCGAGCTGAAAAACCTCAAGGCTCACTAATGCCTAATACCTGTGATGTCGTGGTGCTGCTGTCCGGCACCGGCAGTAACTTGCAGGCCCTGATCGACAGCACGCGGACCGGCGACAGCCCGGTCCGCATCGCTGCGGTGATTTCCAACCGCGCCGACGCCTACGGCCTGCAACGCGCCCGTGACGCGGGTATCGCCACCCGCTCGCTGGATCACAAGGGTTTCGAAGGTCGCGAGGCCTTCGATGCCGCCCTGATCGAACTGATCGACGAATTCAATCCGAAACTCGTGGTACTGGCCGGGTTCATGCGTATTCTCAGCGCTGACTTCGTCCGGCACTATCAGGGTCGCCTGCTCAATATCCATCCGTCGCTGCTGCCCAAATACAAAGGGTTACACACTCATCAGCGCGCGCTGGAAGCCGGCGACGCCGAACACGGCTGCTCCGTGCACTTCGTCACCGAGGAACTCGATGGCGGACCACTGGTCGTACAGGCAGTAATACCGGTAGAGTTGCACGATTCGCCGCAGAGTCTGGCGCAGCGGGTTCACGTTCAGGAACACCTGATCTACCCGATGGCCGTACGCTGGTTTGCCGAAGGACGGCTGACCCTCGGCGAGCAAGGTGCTTTACTGGATGGCCAGTTACTCGGGGCCAGCGGTCACTTGATTCGAAACTAGGAGATTTTATGCGTCGCGCCCTGCTCTTCGCTTGCGCTCTGCTCGCCCTGCCTTTCGCCCAGGCGGCAGACCTTCAACCGTTCTCCGCCAGCTACACCGCCGACTGGAAACAGTTGCCCATGAGCGGTACCGCCGAACGCAGCCTGACCAAGGAAGCCAACGGCGTCTGGAAGCTCAGCTTCAAGGCTTCGATGATGATCGCCAGCCTGTCCGAGGAAAGCACCCTGACCCTGGACAAGGACACCCTGCTTCCGCAGTCCTACCACTTCGAACGTGGTGGCCTGGGCAAGGCGAAAAAGGCTGATCTGGACTTCGACTGGAACAACAAACTGGTCACCGGCACCGACCGTGGCGACGCGGTCAAAGTCCCGCTGAACCGTGGCATGGTCGACAAGTCCACCTACCAGCTGGCGCTGCAGCATGATGTCGCCTCCGGCAAGAAGACCATGAGCTATCAGGTGGTCGACGGTGGCGATGTCGATACCTATGACTTCCGCGTCCTGGGTACCGAGAAAGTCGAGACCAAGGCCGGCAAGATCGACGCGATCAAGGTCGAGCGCGTGCGTGATCCGACACAAAGCAAGCGCACCACTGTCATGTGGTTCGCCAAGGACTGGGATTACCTGCTGGTCCGCCTGCAACAGGTCGAGACCGACGGCAAGGAGTACAACATCATGCTCCAGGACGGCACGGTCAACGGCAAGACAGTCAAAGGCAGCTGATCCAACGAAAAGCCCCGCAAACGCGGGGCTTTTTTTCGCCTTCGATTAGAGGCTCAGCGCACCAGAAAGCCCAGAATCACTTCCGTAACGTGGGACAAACGCTCATTGAGCGCCTTGGGCGTCACCAGATCGCGACCATGAATGGTCGACAGCGTGTGCTGATTGGCCAGATAGAAATAGGTCAGCCCCACCAGCGTGAAATACAGCTGAACCGGATCGACCCCTCCGCGAAAAACACCCTCGACACGCCCCTGCTCCAGAATCCGCCCGAGATTGTCCACCAGCGGAGACGCCAGCTCCGGCAAACGACTCGACCCCGCCAGGTGCCGCGCCCGGTGCAGGTTTTCATTGTTTACCAGCGCCATGAATTCCGGATGGTCGTTGTAGAAACGCCACGAGAACTCGATCAACCGGCGAATCGCATCCATCGGCGGCAACGCCTCCAGATCAAGTTCACGCTCGGCCTGACGCAACTGCAGATAACCTTCCTCCAGCACACACAGGAACAGTTCTTCCTTGTTGGCGTAGTAGTAATAGATCAGTCGCTTGTCGACGCCGGCACGCTCGGCGATCTCCTCAAAACGCGCGCCCTCCAGCCCCTGCTCGGCAAATACGCCACGGGCAGCCTCGAGGATGGTTTGCTGGGAGCGCTTGGCATTGCGTGAACGCTTGGTTTGCGTCACTTCATTGATAGAGTCGGTCATGGGCGAGTCGGTGGCCGAAATCCTGTGGAGTGAAGCCTTGGAGAATACCCGAAGTCCGTAGCGGCGGTGGAGGCCAAATCCCTGGCCACCCCCTCACAGCCCGGACGGGCCTCAGTCAACGCCTTCCAGAAACACACCCCGTGGTTTCACTTGTGGCTTGTCGCGCGGCGTGTCTCGCCCCAGGTCTTGCATGTCCACATCAAAGGTTTCCCGGGCGCTCCAGGTGGCCAGCGCCGCAATGGCACAGGCCAGCAACGTCAGACAGGCCGCCGGCAGCCAGGGGCGATGGATCGAAGTCATGAACGCCGCCGCAATGATCGGCGCGAATCCCGAGAGCGCAAAACCGACCTGAGTACCGATCGCCATGCCCGACAGACGCACGCGAGTACTGAACATCTCACCGAAGAACGCCGGCCAGATGCCGTTCGCCGCACTGAAGCAGATCCCGGACATCAGAACGCCAAGCACAAACATCAGCGGCAAATTGTGCTGCTCGATCGACCACAGGTAAGGAAACATCAGCAAACCGCTGGCCAGCACTCCGAACAGATAGACCGGCCGGCGCCCGATCAGGTCGGCAAGCATTGCCCACAGCGGAATGGCGAACAGAGCCACGATATTGGTCATGATCGTCAACCAGAGCATGGTGCTGCGCTCGACACCCGCAATGTTCACCGCATACGACAGGGAAAAGATCCCGAACACGGTACTGACCGTGGACACCATGGCTGCCAGCGCCACCCGCACCACATCACTGCGATAGTCGGCAAACAGGGTTTTCAGCGGCATCCGGGCTGTCTGATTGCGCTCACGCTCCTCCTGAAACACCGGGGTTTCCTCGATGTTGCGCCGGATCAGAAAACCCACGACCAACACCACCACGCTCAACCAGAATGGAATGCGCCAGCCCCAGGACAGCAATTGTTCTTCCGGCATCGCGGAAATCGGCAGAAACACCAGCGTCGCCAGAATCAGCCCGGCCTGGGTGCCGCTCAAGGTGAAGCTGGTGAAGAACGCCCGTTGTCGCGACGGTGCATGTTCGAGGGTCATCGAGTTGGCCCCCGCCTGCTCCCCTGATGCCGAGAAGCCCTGACACAGGCGCAGGATCACCAGCATGATCGGCGCCGCGATCCCGATACTGTCGTAGCTTGGCAGGCACCCGACCAGAAAGGTCGAAATACCCATCAACAGCAGGGTCAGCACCAGCACCCGCTTGCGTCCGAAGCGGTCGCCCAGATGCCCCAGAAACAAGGCACCCACCGGGCGCGCGATGTAACCCACGCCAAAGGTGGCCAAGGCCAGAAGAACGCCGGTGGCCGGCTCCGACGCCGGGAAGAAAACCTTGCCGAACACCAGCGCCGCCGCCGTGCCGTAGATGAAAAAGTCGTAGTACTCCATCGCACTGCCAATCCAGCCCGCCAATGCTGCCTTGCCCGGCGTTTTTTTGGTTTTTGTTGCCTGGGTATTCATTGCTACCTCCGCTACCGCTTTATCGACTGCCCGACGGCTGCCGGGAAAAACCGGCGCCGTGGATGCCTTGTTGTTTTTGTTGTTGAGTCTGGTGCGAGCCCGCAAGGCGCACCTGTGCGTCGATCGTCAGGTCAGTGGATGAAACCCTCCCCTTATGATCCGGCGTCTGGTCGTGATCGCGTACATCAGTGACAAACGGCGGGTGCCTCATCCAGATCACCCCAGGCGTCCAGCTCCAGGCTGACGAGCAGTGCCCGCGTCTTCTCCAGCATTCGCCTGGCTCGTTCCACTGCCGGCCATTGAGCGGCGAGACTGCGCATGGGCACCTCCAGGCTCAGCGGGATCTGACGCGGCATCGCCCTGAGCAGACGTTGCAGGTCCAGACCGCCATCCCCAGGCATCAACCGCTCGGCCCGCGCCTGATGCAGCAAGGTGTTCAGATCGACCGGACGCTGTGCCGGCGCGTCGCAAAGCTGCATCAACCGAAAGTACTGCGGTGGCAGCTCGGCAAGCGCCTCGACGCGGTCGCCGGCCCGGTCGAAGTGGATCGGATCGATCAGAATCCCCGCATTGGCACAATCCGCCGCCTCGATCAGACGCGCCGCCGCCGCCACACTGCCGACCGCCACCCAGGGTGTCGGCTCCAGGTTTGCGCTGATGCCATAGCCAGCCGCCATTTCGCAAAAACCGCCGAACAGATCGGTCATTTGCGAAAAATCCGCGACTTGCCCGGACACCACGGCATTTCGCGCACCGAGCAGCGCTCCGGTTTCCAGAGCTGCACGAAACGTCTTGAGATCCGTGGTCGGCTGCAGGCGGAACAGCTCGATGTCCGACACCACGATCCCGGTGTCGCGCAACCGGCGCGCGGTATCCCGGATCAACGCTGTATCGCCGACTGAATCCCACTGGGGTTCCTGATCCGTCGCCGGGATCAGGCGCAGCCCGACGCAGTCGTAACCGGCCACCGCCGCGCACTCGACCATTTCCACCGGCGACAGCTCCAGGTGCGACAGCGGCGCCAGGCCGATCAGGCGCCCCATGATGTCCCTCCTTCCAGGCGTACGACGGCACCGGTGCGAGCGGCGGCATGCACAGCGAGCGTCGCTTCAAGGGTGCGGAAGCCATCCTCGGCGGAGCAAACCGGGCGCTCGTTGCCGGCGATGACCGCACAAAAGTGGCGCATCTGTTCGGCATACGGGCAGCCGATATGTGGAACGGAGCGCTCCATGGTGATCGCGTCATGCCAGCCCTTTTGGCCGTGATAGCGCCACAGTTCCAGTCGCGGCAAGGTGAGCGACCCTTCGGTGCCCGAGAAGAAGTGCGAATTGACGTCATCCTGACGCGGGAAACGCTCGGCTTCGCCCGCCGACAGATCCCAGTTCCATGGCGCCGCCGTGGCATCGGAGACCGATACGGTGCCCAGCGCGCCGTTGCGAAAACGCAGCAGCACCGCCGCAGTGTCCTCTACCTCGAAGCGCCGGACTTTGCTGGACGTGATGGCTTGCAGGCTCTCGATCTCGCCGAACAGAAAGCGCAGCAGGTCGATGTCATGAATCAGGTTGATCAGCACCGGCCCGCCACCGGCCTGCCGGCGCCACGCAGTCTCGAAGTAGTCGTCCGGCTTGAGCCAGGTGCACAACGCCGTCACGCTGACCGGTCGCCCCAGCAACCCGGCATCCACGATCGATTTGGCATGCCGCATGATCGGGTTGTAGCGCCGCTGATGGCCGACCAGTGCGGGTACGCCGTGGGCGGCGGAGGCCGCGCAGATGCGCCGGGCGTTTACCAGTGTGTCGGCGATCGGTTTCTCGACCAGCACCGCCACCTTTCGCTCAAGGCAATCAACCGCCACATCGGCATGGGTGACGTTGGGCGTCGCCACCACTACGCCACGCGGTTTTGCCACTTGCAGCATGGCGTCGTAATGCTCGAACCACGGCACGCCAAGAGAAGCTGCCAGTGTCTGTGCGGCAGGTGTGGGATCGGCAATGCCGACCAGCTCCACGTTTTCCTGGGCCATGGCACGTTCGATGTGGGTCTTGCCAATCAAGCCTGCGCCAATGACGCCGATCGGGATCTTGTTCACGTTGTTTCCTTCATCGGGGAATGTCATATGCCGCTTTATTCACCAATACGTGAAATAAAGCTGATAACTCATCAACAATTGACGAGAAATGACAGACTATTTCCCTCAAAAAGGAATTTCAAATAATTATCTAGCCAGTTAAAAAATGAAAAAATGGAGTATTTTCAGCAATTTGCTGATTTTTTATTCCTATAACTTATTGATTAATTATTTTATAAAATAAAATCGAATAATTTAATTCACAATAAGGTGAAAAAAACACGATCTGTCATTCGAAATGAAAAACGCCCGATGCAAGCATCGGGCGTCTGGTCAGACAGGCATGAAATCCACAGAAATCGAGCAACGGTCAGACCGAAAACTTGGCCACCATGTTGTTCAGATCCACCGCCAGCCGTGACAATTCCTGACTCGCGGCACTGGTCTGATTGGCCCCCGCCGAGGTCTGCATCGCCAGATCGCGGATGTTCATCAGGTTGCGATCCACTTCCCGCGCCACGGCAGCCTGCTCTTCCGAAGCGCTGGCGATCACCAGATTGCGTTCGTTGATCAAGGTGAATGCGGAAGCGATTTCCTCCAGCGCCACGCCCGCCGCTTTCGCCAGCTCCAGCGTCGAGCGCGCACGAACATTACTTTGCTGCATCGAACTGACCGCCGAATCGGTGCCCTGCTGTATGCCGCCGATCATCTGCTCGATTTCCTGGGTCGACTGCTGGGTACGGTGGGCCAATGCCCGCACCTCGTCGGCCACCACCGCGAAGCCGCGCCCGGCATCACCGGCGCGGGCCGCTTCGATCGCCGCGTTCAACGCAAGGAGATTCGTCTGCTCGGCAATCGAACGGATCACTTCCAGCACTTTGCTGATGCTGTAGACCTTCTGCGCCAGATCCTCAACCTGCGTGGCGTTGGCGGTAACGTCATCCGCCAACAACTCGATGGACGACACGGTCTGCTGCACTTGCTCACGGCCATGCTGGGCAATGCGGTCCGACTCCCGTGATGCCTCGGAAGTCGCCACGGCGTTGCTGGCGACCTCTTCAACGGCGGCGGTCATCTGATTGACCGCGGTGGCGGCCTGCTCGATTTCCAGGCTCTGCTGATGCAACCCGCGCGTCGCATCTTCGGTGACGCAGCTCAGCTCTTCCGAGGCCGAGGCCAATTGGCTGGACGATTCCGAAATCTGCCGGATGGTGTCGCGCAGGCTGTGTTGCATGCTCTTGAGCGCATGCAGCAGCCGCGCCGGCTCATCTTTGCCGATGATGCTGATATCACCGGTCAGATCGCCGCCGGCCACCACTTCGGCGACCCCCAGCGATTGCGAGAGCGGTACCACGATGCTGCGGGTCAGCAGTAGCGCCAGGCCAATGGTGATCAACGCCGTGATGCCGATCATTACCCCGACCCAGACCCGCGAATTGATGAACACCAGTCGTGCGGCCTCGGTGGCGAGGTTGGCATTGTGTTTGTTCAACTCGACCAGTTCTTTGAGGGTCGCGGCGATGTCGTCGGCCAACGGGTTCATCTGGGTATTGAGAATACTTGCCGCGTCTTCCACCTTCCCCTGGGCAGACAACGTCATCACCTGAGCCTGCAACTCCAGATACTTGTGCTCCGCGACTTTGAAGCGATCAAACAACGCTCGCTCTTCGGGCAGCACGATCAATATGTCGTAACGTTGCTGAGCTTCGCTCAGCACACTGCGCAGCTCATTGAGCTTGGTGACATTCTGATCGAGAGCCTGCGGATCGCGATTGAGCAACAGACGCATGGTCAGGGCGCGCAGACGCAGCATGTCCTGACTCATTTCGCCTACCGCCATCACGCTGGGTAGCCAGTTCTTGTCGACCTCGTCGGACTGGGCCCGCATGTTCGACATCTGCAGCAGCGCGAACGCCCCGAGGGCAAACACCATCAGCGCCAACAGACCGAAGCCCAGCCCGGCACGGGGGGCAATATTGAGACTGCGGATACTCATTGCTCTGGTTCCTTCCAAAAGCGCTGCATCAACCCTGCAGCTGGCTGCTTTAGAAGGTATCGGCCCGGCGAAAATTTGCGTAAGACCAAAAGGTGATATCAAAAGGCCTTAATACTTCAAACCCTCGGCATTAACGATTCAGCGACGCTTTTGCCGGACTTGAGCGCTGTTCGCCGCAAGATCAACGGCAAGTTACCTGAAAACCTTGAAGCAGGTCGGCAGACGAAACACCAGCACAAGTATTCCTCAACTCACCGGCATAACCTGACGCCCTGCCGCACGCCGGCAAGAAAGTGGAACGCGCCCTTGCGGGAATGCTCTATACCTGCAAGGTCTTATTTGATCGAATGACTTTTCCTACTGCTTGCGAGGTTCACATGACCGTTACCGTCAATACCGTGTCCGCCGAAGGTTTCCGTCACACCGTACAGATCGATGAGCACGAACTGTTTACCGATGTCCCGACCACGGCTGGCGGCGAAGGCTCCGCGCCTGAACCCCACGATTATTTCGACGCCGCCCTCGGCGCCTGCAAGGCCCTGACCCTGAAGCTGTATGCCAAGAAAAAAGACATCCCGCTCACGGGCGTCGGCGTAGAGGTGAAACGCGACAACAGCCAGGAACAGAAAGGCAAATACGCCCTGCACGTCACCCTGACACTCAAAGGCGTGCTCACCGATGCCCAGCGTGAAGAACTGCTGCGTGTCGCCGACCGCTGCCCGATTCACAAACTGATGACCACCAGCGAAGTCACCATCGAAACCCACGCCCCACAAGGCTTCGATAGCCAGTAATCACCACGATGACACCGGCGGGTTATGCTCCACGCATCACCCGCCCAGCCTGGAATGGACCATGGACACCCAACCCCTGATCATCCGCCCGCGTGCCGAAGACGTCGAAGGCCAGCCGATCCTGCGTCCGCTGCCGTCAGCCAAATGCCGCAGCGTCGGGCCTTTCGTGTTTTTCGATCACATGCTTGAAACGCTTTATCCCGCAGGCAAAGGGATGAACATCCGACAGCATCCGCACATCGGTCTGTCGACGCTGACCTATCTGTTTGAAGGACAGATCCAGCACAAGGACAGCCTCGGCTCGGATCAGGTGGTCAATGCTGGCGATGTCAGCTGGATGACCGCGGGCACGGCAATCGCTCACGTCGAGCGCACCCCCGAACCACTTTGGGAACAAAGCTTCAAGATGCACGGGCTGCAGATCTGGCTTGCCTCGCCCAAGGATCACGAGCAAGGTCCGGGACATTACAGCCATCACCCGGCATCGACGCTGCCGGTCAGCGATAACCTCGGCGTGCAGATCCGCATGATTGCCGGGTCAGGCTTTTGCCTGGAATCGCCGGTGCCGGTACTTTCTCCGACGCTGTATGCCGAACTGAAGATGCAGACTGCAACCACCCTGCTGATCCCCACCGAACATGAGGAGCGGGCGCTGTATGTGTTGAGTGGTGATGTGCAATTGAATGGGGAAACCGTGGAGCCCCACGATCTGGTGGTGTTGCCGGCCGGGGAAGAGATGAGCCTGTTCGCCGAAAGCGACAGTCATGCCGTGCTGTTTGGTGGCGCGCCACTGGATGGGCCACGGCGGATCAACTGGAATTTCGTCGCGAGCGATCCGGCGGCTATCGATGAGGCCCGGCGCAAATGGGCGGCCGGGGAATGGCCGACGGTGCCGGGGGAAGTCGAACGGATTGAATTGCCGAAATCCCGTAGCGAGCCGACACCGCTGTAAACGAACACTCCCACGCCAGGCGTGGGAGTGCTTTCAACCGAATCAGCCTTTGAACACTTCTTCCAGCAAGTCATGCATCGACTTGAACGCCCGCGCAGCGGTCTTCGCGTCGTACATCATCTTGCCCGGCACATTGGCGTGCGGATCGGTGAACGAGTGCACCGCGCCGCCGTAGCTCAGCAACTGCCAGTCCACGCCAGCCGCGTTCATTTCGTCTTCGAATGCCGGCAGTTGCTCTTTCGGCACCAGCGGATCGGAAGCGCCGTGCAGCACCAGCACCGAGCCCTTGATGTTCTTCGCGTCCGCCGGGTTCGGCGAATCCAGTGTGCCGTGGAACGACACGGCAGCCTTGACCGCTGCACCGGTACGGGCCAGATCCAGCGCACAGCAACCGCCGAAGCAGAAACCGAACACCGCCAGTTTCGAGGTATCGACGGCGGCTTCGCCCTGCTTCTGCAATTGTTCGAACGCAGCCTGCATACGCTTGCGCAACAGTGCACGGTCATTCTTCAGCGGCATCATCGCCGCCCCCGCCTGATCGCCATTCTGCGGACGCACGGCTTGCCCGTACACGTCGGCGATCAGCACCACATAACCCTTGGCCGCCACGGATTTGGCGATCTCTTCCGCGCCAGCGCTGACGCCCATCCAGTTCGGTGCCATCAACAGGCCCGGACGCGCACTTTTGTGCTCGGTGTCGAACGCCAGACGACCTTCATAAGGCTGGCCGTCAATCTGATAGACCACGGAACGTACAGTGACTTGGCTCATTTCTGACTCCTGATGGGTTGAATACCAGAATGAAAAAACCCGCCGAAGCGGGTTTTTCTACATTTCGATCAAGCCGACAGCTCAACCAGCAGCTTGTTCAGACGGCTCACGTATGCGGCCGGATCTTTCAAGCTGTCGCCAGCCGCCAGAGCGGCCTGGTCGAAGAGGATGTGCGACAGGTCGCCAAAACGCTCTTCGCTGGTCTCGTTGTCGAGCTTCGCGATCAACGGGTGGCTCGGGTTGAATTCGAAGATCGGCTTCGAATCCGGCACCTTCTGCCCGCTGGCCTCGAGGATCTGACGCATTTGCAGACCCAGGTCCTGCTCGCCGATGGCCAGAATGGCCGGCGAATCGGTCAGGCGATGGGAAACGCGGACTTCGGCAACGGACTCGCCCAGCGCGGTTTTCAGGCGCTCGACCAGACCTTCCTTCGACTTGGCGACTTCTTCTGCGGCCTTCTTGTCCTCTTCCGAATCCAGGTTGCCCAAGTCCAGGTCACCGCGCGCGACGTCGACAAAGCTCTTGCCGTCGAACTCGCTCAGGTAGCTCATCAGCCACTCGTCGATGCGGTCGGTCAGCAGCAGCACTTCGATGCCTTTCTTGCGGAAGACTTCCAGGTGCGGGCTGTTCTTGACCTGCGCGTAGGTTTCGCCGGTGAGGTAGTAGATCTTGTCCTGACCTTCCTTGGCGCGAGCCAGGTAGTCGGCCAGACCGACGATCTGCTCGCCGTCGCCTTCGGTGGTCGATGCGAAACGCAGCAGACCGGCAATTTTTTCCTTGTTGGCGAAATCTTCTGCCGGGCCTTCTTTCATGACCTGACCGAAGTTTTTCCAGAAGCCCTTGTATTGCTCAGGCTCGTTTTTCGCCAGTTTTTCCAGCATGTCCAGCACGCGCTTGGTCAGCGCCGACTTCATCGAGTCGATGATCGGGTCTTTCTGCAGGATTTCCCGCGACACGTTCAGCGACAGGTCGTTGGAATCGACCACGCCCTTGATGAAGCGCAGGTACAGCGGCAGGAACGATTCGGCCTGATCCATCACGAACACGCGCTGCACGTACAGCTTCAGGCCTTTTGGCGCTTCACGCTGGTACAGATCGAACGGGGCACGGGCCGGTACGTACAGCAGCGAGCTGTACTCGAGCTTGCCTTCGACCTTGTTGTGGCTCCACGACAGCGGATTTTCGAAGTCATGGGCGATGTGTTTGTAGAACTCCTGGTATTCCTCATCCTTCACTTCGGTGCGAGGACGGGTCCACAGGGCGCTGGCGCGGTTGACGGTTTCCCATTCAACCTCTGGCTTCTCTTCGCCTTCGGCAGCGGCCACTTCTTTCGGCAGCTCGATCGGCAGCGCGATGTGGTCGGAGTACTTTTTGATGATGTTACGCAGACGCCAGCCATCGGCGAACTCGTCTTCACCGGATTTCAGGTGCAGGACGATACGGGTGCCGCGCTTTGGTTTGTCGATGGTGGCGACTTCGAACTCGCCCTCGCCTTTCGAAGACCAGTGCACGCCTTCGCTGGCAGGGGAGCCGGCGCGACGGCTGTACACGTCAACCTGATCGGCAACGATGAAAGCGGAATAGAAACCCACGCCGAACTGACCGATCAGGTGCGAGTCCTTCTTCTGGTCGCCCGACAGGTTTTTCATGAAGTCGGCGGTGCCGGATTTGGCGATGGTACCCAGGTGGGTGATCACATCGTCACGGTTCATGCCGATGCCGTTGTCTTCGAGGGTGACGGTCTTGGCGTCCTTGTCGAAGCTCACACGGATTTTCAGTTCAGCGCCACCTTCGAGCAACTCAGGCTTGGCCAGGGCTTCGAAGCGCAATTTGTCGACGGCGTCGGAGGCGTTCGAGATCAATTCGCGAAGGAAGATTTCCTTGTTGGAATACAGCGAATGGATCATGAGGTGCAGCAGTTGCTTCACCTCGGTCTGGAAGCCCAGGGTTTCCTTTTGAGTTTCCACACTCATGGTCATCAAACTCCAATCAGATGGCATTGGCCGCGACCCAGGTGGTCTGCGGCGGGTTGTTCACTGAGTTGGGGGCGGTGTTCAGGATTTCAAGGGCTCGTCGATTTTGAAGTGGGCGCGGGCAGTGGCAATCGGTTCACTTTCGGTGCTTTGCCAGGCCGTGACCGCGACGTTGGCCACCCGCCGTCCCTGGCGGCAGACCTGACACCGGGCCCAGGTATCGCGGAACTGCCCGGCCCGCAGGTAATCGAGGGAGAAATCGATGATCTTCGGCACACCGGGCGCACCGGTGAAAATCAGCAGGTGTAGCGCAGCGGACAGCTCCATGAACCCGGCAATCACCCCGCCGTGGATCGCCGGCAATAAAGGGTTACCAATGTTGTCCTTGTTCGCCGGCAGCTTGAACAGCAGGTCATCCCCGACTCGAGCGCATTCGACTCCGATCAGCCCGCCATAGGGAATCAACGCCAGCAGCGGCGCGTAGTCACCCTTCTCATGGGCTTCTTGCAGTTGCTGCTTGAAGTCATCGCTCATGGGTTTTCTCCCTTGATCGCGCCACCAAAGCCCTTGGTACCTTTGAGCCCCTTGCCCATGCGCATGAATGTTCCGACGACATGGGCAATGGGGTGCTCGGGATCGTCCTGATAGGCGAAGCCACGGGCGAAGATAACGTCGGTGGTGACCCGGTAGCACTGGGCGAAACCGTAGACGTCCTTGTGCGGTTCGGCGGCGTGCATATAGTCGATGCGTAAATCCAGGGTCGGGCAGACTTCGAATTCCGGTAAAACACACAAGGTGGCCATGCCGCACGCGGTGTCCATCAGCGACGTGATCGCCCCGCCGTGGACCACGCCGGTCAGCGGGTTGCCAACGATTTGTGCGCTGTACGGCAAGACCACCGTCAGGCCTTCGCTGCTGGCGCTGTGCACTTTCAAACCCAGCACCTGACAGTGGCGCAGGGCCGAGAGAAAGCGGGTCGCACGCTCAAAAACAGGGTTTTCGGCCATTTGATCATTACTCTTGTTAGTCACTGTTCCCGGTAGTGGAAAGAACAGCAAAAGTTCCATTGCAAAACAAACTTATATATCTGTGAGAAATGAGGAACTTAAACCTTGGGGCTGCGCTCTTAAGGCCAGTAGTTATTTTCCATAAGGAGAAACACCCCATGCGTAAGACTTTAGCTATTGCCTTGATGTTGACCGCTTCCCTCGGTCTCGCTGCCTGCGATAAAAAATCCGAGGACAAAGCTCAAGATGCCAATCAACATGCTGAACAAGCTCAGCAGAAAATGAATGAAGCTCAGGATAAAGTGAACGACGCGGCGAAAGAAAACGCCGAAGCCGCCAAAGATCAGGCCGAATCGAACGCTGCAGCGCAAGAAGAAGCTGCCAAGAAGCAATAAGCCGCTTCTCGATGCCCAAAAAGAAAACCCGCCAAGTGCGGGTTTTCTTTTGCCTGTCATTTTTTGGTAATGCCTTGTTAGAGCAATGCGGTTTTAAAAGTCGGACTAATCATCAGCAACAATGAACACACTAATCCGACCAGCCACACCAGACTGCGCAGCTTGGGAATATCGGCCAGGTAGAACCAAAGATAGAGAATCCGTGCGATCACAAAGATGATCGCCAACGTATCGATCAACCATCCCGCCGTTTGCGTCGTATGCGCCATCAGCACACCCACGGCAAACAGGATGAATGCTTCAATGCTGTTCTGATGTGCCGCCAGTGCCCGGGCGCCGTAACCGGTGAGTTGCGCCTGTTGCTGACGCGGCAGGTGATTGTTGTAACCGCCCTGCTCTTTCATGGCCTTGCCCACGGGCATGCGCGCCACGTAAATCAACAACGCACTGATAAACACACACCAGAACGGAATACTCATCAAGCAGCCTCTTTGATCGTTTCGGGCAACGGCGCCTCTGTAGGGGTATAGACCATTACATCGAGCACGTCGGAATGAAACTCGCGGCGATACAACACCAGCACCACCCCCGCACTCATCAGCATGAACAGCCACGGGCTGACGAACCACGCCAGCATGCTCATGCCGAAGTAATAGGAACGCAGACCGAAGTTGAACTGGTTGGCCGCCATCGAAATCACCCGCGCCGCCCGGGAAGCGAACGCCTTGCGCTCCAGCTCGGACACCTGACGCTCACCGATCATCGGCGCCGAGCCCACCAGAACGGCTGCAAAGTTGTACTGACGCATGCACCAGCTGAACGTGAAGAACGCATAGACAAACACCAGCGCCAGGCACAGCAACTTGATCTCCGACATGCCCTGAGAGGCCTGCTGCACCATCGGAATGTCCGCCAGCAACGATACCGCACGCTCCGAAGCACCGAGCACAGTCAGGATGCCGGCCAGGATGATCAGTGTGCTGGAAGCGAAGAACGAGGCGTTGCGCTCGAGGTTGCCGATCACGCTGGCATCGGCGATGCGGTTGTCACGCAGCAGCATGCGGCGCATCCAGTCTTCGCGGTACAGGTGCAACACGCTGGCCAGGCACGCCGTGTCACGGGCCTTCCAGGTGGCATAACGGGTGTAACCGCCCCAGCAGATGACGAACCAGAGCGCGGCAAGCAAGTGGATCAGGTTGGCTTGGATGAACGACATGCAAATTCCTGTGTGGAAGATTTCGGCTCCCCTTCGACGTTAGCCGAAAGGAAAAGACACTGCCTGACGCCCATAAAAAATGCCCCGTATCGATTGATACGGGGCATTTCTGTTTAATCGCTCAAGCCCGCTTGTGACGGGCCGGCAATCTTAAGCCAGGGCTTCGGCGCGCTTGCCCAGCAGGCGGTCACAAACCACTGCGACCACCAGGGTCATCACGCATGGCACCAGCCACGCCAGGCCCTGCTCGCTCAGCGGCAGATGGGACAGTTGCGATGGCATCCAGTCAGCCAGACCAGCGCCTTTCAACGCATCGATCGTGCCGAACACGAACGACACCAGCATCACCGGGCCCATGATGCGGCTCTGCTCATGCCAGAACGCTGCACAGAAGCTCAGGGCCACCAGCACGATGCACGGCGGGTAGATCGCGGTCAGCACCGGGATCGAGAACGCGATCAGCTTGGTCAGGCCCAGGTTGGACACCAGCAGCGAAAACGCCGCGAGGATGATGACCAGCGTCTTGTAGGACAGCGGCACGATGCGGCTGAAGTATTCGGCGCAGGCACAGGTCAGGCCGACCGCCGTCACCAGACACGCCAGAGAGATCAGCACCGCAAGGAAACCGCTGCCCAGCGAACCGAAGGTATGTTGCACATAAGCGTGCAGCACCGCCGCGCCGTTGGTAGCACCCGCAGCCACCTCATGACTGCCGGAGCCGAGACGGAACAGGCTGACGTACACCAGCGCCAGACCGACGCCGGCGATCAGCCCGGCGATGATCGCGTAACGGGTGATCAGCGCCGGCGATTCAACGCCACGGGAACGGATCGCGTTGACGATGACGATGCCGAACACCAGGGCGCCCAGGGTATCCATGGTCAGGTAACCATTGATGAACCCCTGGGAGAACGGTGCAGCGACGTATTCCGGAGTGGCCACGCCGATGTCACCGGCCGGCAGCGCGAACGCGGCAATGCCGAGCACCGCCAGGGCGATGATCTTCAGCGGCGCGAGGAAACGCCCCACGGTATCCAGCAGACGGCCCGGATAAAGCGAGATGAAGAACACCAGCAGGAAATACACCGAGCTGTAGAGGAACAGCGCCAGCGGGCTTTCGCCGGTCAGCGGCGCCAGACCCACTTCAAAGGACACGGTCGCGGTACGCGGCGTGGCGAACAACGGGCCGACTGCCAGGTAGCACGCGGCTGCCAGCACACCACCGGCAATCTTGCCGATCGGCGTGCTCAGCGCATCCATCGCCCCGCCGACCTTGGCCAGCGCGACAACGGTGATCACCGGCAGACCGACCGCCGTGATCAGGAAGCCCAACGCCGCCATCCAGACGTTTGGCCCGGACTGCAAACCGACGATAGGCGGGAAGATGATGTTGCCGGCCCCGACGAACAGGGCGAATGTCATAAAGCCAAGTGCCAGGATGTCCTGACCTTTCAAAACTTTCATTAAGGAAATACCACACTACTGAATCGGAATTTAGAGGGGGATTTCCCTGTGGGGTTAGGGAAATGCTGTCAATCCGTATAAGACTGACCCGTTTAGCGCGTTGCATGCCTTGTGGGCGGCAGACGCAAAAATGGCTGCTAGCCTAACGAATTTGTCTGACAAACGCACTGTTTGAGGGCGAACTATCCGATACGCGACGTGTCTGTGTCGCGTTTTTGCATGTAATTGGGCAGGTGCCTATAAATCGCCATCGTCAAACCGAACATCAGAAACGACAAAGGCCACCCGAAGGTGGCCTTTGTTGCTGGAGCTGAAAAGTCAGCCGAAGCTTACTTCTTCACTTCCCAGCCAGTCAGCTCGGCCAGGGCCTTGCCGATGTCTGCCAGCGAACGCACGGTTTTCACGCCTGCGTCTTGCAGAGCAGCGAATTTCTCGTCTGCAGTGCCTTTGCCGCCGGAGATGATTGCGCCAGCATGGCCCATGCGCTTGCCCGGAGGAGCAGTCACACCAGCGATGTAGGAAACAACCGGCTTGGTCACGTTGGCCTTGATGTAGGCAGCCGCTTCTTCTTCAGCCGAACCGCCGATCTCGCCGATCATTACGATCGCTTCGGTCTTCGGGTCTTCCTGGAACAGCTTCAAGATGTCGATGAAGTTCGAACCCGGGATCGGGTCACCGCCGATGCCGACGCAAGTCGACTGACCGAAACCGGCGTCAGTGGTCTGCTTCACAGCTTCGTAGGTCAGGGTGCCGGAACGGGAAACGATACCGACCTTGCCTGGCAAGTGGATGTGACCTGGCATGATGCCGATCTTGCACTCGCCCGGAGTGATCACGCCTGGGCAGTTAGGGCCGATCAGGGTAACACCCAGCTCGTCGCACTTAACTTTCGCGTCCAGCATGTCCAGGGTAGGAATGCCTTCGGTGATGCAGACGATCAGCTTGATGCCGCCGAATGCTGCTTCCAGGATCGAGTCCTTGCAGAAAGGAGCCGGAACGTAGATCACGCTGGCGGTGGCGCCAGTGGCTTCTACAGCTTCTTTCACGGTGTTGAACACAGGCAGGTTCAGGTGAGTGGTGCCACCTTTGCCTGGAGTCACGCCGCCAACCATTTTGGTGCCGTAGGCAATGGCTTGTTCGGAGTGGAAAGTACCCTGCGCGCCGGTGAAGCCCTGGCAGATTACTTTGGTGTCTTTATTGATCAGGACGCTCATTACTTGCCCTCCGCAGCTTTAACGACTTGTTGAGCAGCGTCGGTCAGGCTGGTAGCAGCGATGATGTTCAAACCGCTTTCTGCCAGTACTTTAGCGCCCAGTTCAGCGTTGTTGCCTTCAAGACGAACAACAACCGGGATTTTCACGCCGACTTCTTTCACTGCACCGATGATGCCTTCGGCAATCATGTCGCAACGAACGATGCCGCCGAAGATGTTAACCAGTACTGCAGCGACATTGCTATCGGACAGAATGATCTTGAAAGCTTCGGTAACGCGTTCTTTGGTAGCACCACCACCTACGTCGAGGAAGTTGGCTGGCTTGCCGCCGTGCAGGTTGACGATGTCCATGGTACCCATGGCCAGGCCGGCACCGTTCACCATGCAGCCGATGTTGCCTTCCAGCGCTACGTAGTTCAGTTCGAACTTGGCAGCGTGCGCTTCGCGCGGATCGTCCTGGGACGGATCGTGGAAAGTCTTCAGCTTAGGCTGACGGTACATTGCGTTGGCGTCGATGTTGATCTTGGCGTCCAGGCAGTGCAGATCGCCGTCAGCCTTGATCACCAGCGGGTTAACTTCCAGCAGAGCCAGGTCGTGATCCTTGAACAGCTTGGCCAGACCTACGAAGATCTTGGCGAACTGAGCAACCTGCTTGCCTTCCAGACCCAGCTGGAATGCCAGCTCGCGACCCTGGAACGGCTGAGCGCCAACCAGTGGATCGATAGTGGCTTTCAGAATTTTTTCTGGAGTGTCGTGAGCGATTTTCTCGATGTCCACGCCACCTTCGGTGGAGGCCATGAACACGATGCGACGGCTCGAACGGTCAACGACAGCGCCCAGGTACAGCTCTTTAGCGATATCAGTGCACGATTCAACCAGGATCTTGGTGACTGGCTGGCCATTGGCATCAGTCTGGTAAGTCACCAGACGCTTGCCCAGCCACTGCTGTGCGAAGGCTTTGGCGTCTTCTTTGCTGCGAACCAGCTTGACGCCGCCCGCTTTACCGCGACCACCGGCGTGAACCTGGGCTTTGACAACCCACTCGTTGCCGCCGATTTTGTCGCAAGCTTCTGCTGCTGCTTCCGGGGTGTCTACTGCGAAACCAGTGGAAACTGGCAGGCCGTATTCAGCGAACAGCTGCTTACCCTGATACTCGTGAAGATTCATGCTTTTTACCGTCTTCGTTAGGTACTGCGCATTCGGCGCTGCGCTCTTGATGAGTGCCGCGCCACCTGTGACTGCTGCTTGCGTAGCCTTTCCGGATACCCGGTGCAGCTACGCAAGGCTGCGTCCAGCGGACATTCCGCGGTGAGTCTTGCACGCAAGGCTCACGACGGGCCGTACCGCCGTGGTTTCTTATTGTGTCTTAACGCTTCTTGCGGTTGGCAATGTGGATGGCGCCGCCATTCACCGCCAGAGCTGCTTCGTGCAAGGCTTCGGACAGGGTCGGATGGGAGAAAACCATCATGCCCAGGTCTTCAGCGCTGGTGCCGAATTCCATACCGATCGCGCCCTGCTGAACCAGTTCTGCAGCGCTCGGGCCAATCACGTGCACGCCCAATACGCGGTCAGTCTTGGCATCGGCGATGACCTTGACGAAACCACCGGTATCGTTGGCGGCCATGGCACGGCCGGATGCTGCGAACGGGAAGGTGCCGACGTTAACTTCAACGCCTTCAGCTTTCAAGGCCTGCTCGGTTTTACCAACCCATGCGATTTCCGGGTGAGTATAAATAACCGAAGGGATCAGGTCATAGTTCATCTGGGCCTTGTGGCCCTTGATGCGCTCGACAACCATGATGCCCTCTTCCGAGGCTTTGTGAGCCAGCATCATGCCGCGAACCACGTCACCGATGGCGTAAACGCCCGGTACGGTGGTGGCGCAGTGATCGTCAACGTGCACGAAACCGCGCTCGTCCAGGGTCACGCCGCTGTCGGCAGCCAGCAGATCAGTGGTCACCGGACGGCGACCAACGGCTACGATCAGCTTGTCGAAAGTGATGGTCTGTTCGCCGTTGGCATCGGTGTAGTTCACAACGACTTCGTCGCCGTTCACTTTCGAACCGGTCACGCGAGCGCCCAGCTTGATGTCCAGACCCTGTTTGGTCAGGGTTTTCAGCGCTTCCTTGGAAACAGCGGTGTCCGCTGCCATCAGGAAAGTGTCCAGAGCTTCCAGAACAACTACTTCCGAACCCAGACGCGACCATACCGAACCCAGTTCCAGACCGATCACGCCAGCGCCGATCACGCCCAGACGTTTAGGTACGGTTTGGAATTCCAGTGCGCCAGTCGAGTCGACGATGACTTTCTGATCGACCGGAGCCGGTGGAATGTCGATCGGACGCGAACCTGGAGCCAGGATGACGTTTTCGGCTTCGATGACTTCAACCGAGCCGTCCGGCTTGGTGACTTCGACTTTCTTGCCGGCCAGCAGTTTGCCGTGGCCCTGGATCGAAGTTACGCCGTTGGCCTTGAACAGGGTGGCAACGCCGCCGGTCAGGTTCTTGACGATGCCGGCCTTGCGGCCAACCATCGCAGCGACGTCCATTTTGACTTCGCCGGTCGAGATACCGTGAACGTTGAAGCTTTCTTTGGCTTCCTTGTATTTCCAGGAGCTGTCCAGCAGCGCCTTGGACGGAATGCAGCCTACGTTCAGGCAGGTGCCGCCCAGGGCTTGCTTGCCTTCAGCATCGGTGTACTTCTCGATGCAGGCAGTGCTCAGACCGAGTTGCGCGGCCTTGATGGCAGCTACGTAGCCGCCAGGGCCGGCACCGATCACTACTACGTCAAATTTCTGCGACATTCAAAAAATCCTCTTTAGCGAAAAGCTTCAAGCCGCAAGCTGCAAGCCAGACTGCCGTCTCCGGCAGCCTGAAACCTGCAGCTCATGGCTGCTTCTATCAGATATCCAGCAACAGACGAGCCGGATCTTCCAGCAGGTTCTTGATGGTCACCAGGAAAGTCACAGCTTCTTTGCCATCGATCAGACGGTGATCGTAGGACAGTGCCAGGTACATCATCGGACGGATAACGACCTGACCGTTGATGGCCATCGGACGCTGGATGATGTTGTGCATGCCCAGAATCGCTGCCTGCGGCGGGTTGACGATCGGGGTCGACATCATCGAACCGAAGGTACCACCGTTGGTGATGGTGAAGGTACCGCCGGTCATCTCGTCCATCGACAGTTTGCCGTCACGGGCCTTCTTGCCGAAGGTGGCGATGCCGCCTTCGATTTCAGCCAGGCTCATGTGTTCGGCGTTACGCAGAACCGGAACTACCAGGCCACGGTCGCTGGAAACAGCAACGCCGATGTCGGCATAACCGTGGTAAACGATGTCGTTGCCGTCGATCGAAGCGTTGACCGCCGGGAAGCGTTTCAGCGCTTCGGTGGCAGCCTTCACGAAGAACGACATGAAGCCCAGGCGTACGCCGTTGTGGGACTTCTCGAACAGGTCCTTGTACTTCGAACGCAGGGCCATGACTTCGGTCATGTCGACTTCGTTGAAAGTAGTCAGCATTGCCATGTTCGACTGGGCTTCAACCAGACGCTTGGCAACGGTGGCACGAACGCGGGTCATCGGAACGCGCTTCTCGATGCGGTCGCCAGCGGCGAACACAGGAGCGGCAGCGGCCGGAGCAGCAGCTTTCGGTGCAGCAGCCGGAGCGGATTTCTTCGCTTCAACAGCGGCAACCACGTCTTCCTTGGTCACACGGCCGTCTTTGCCGGTGCCTTTTACGGAAGCCAGGTTGATGCCGTTTTCTTCGGCCAGCTTGCGAGCGGCCGGAGCAGCGATCGCATCTTCGTCAGCGCCGGCAGCAGCCGGGGCAGCGGCAGCAGCGGCCGGAGCAGCAGCGGCAGCCGGAGCAGCGGCAGCAGCGCCGCCTTCAACGATGGAGCCCAGCACTTCGTCGGACAGGACGGTGTCGCCCTCGCCCTTGACGATTGCGCCCAGCACGCCGTCGGCGGTGGCCAGCACTTCCAGAACGACCTTGTCGGTTTCGATGTCGACGATCAGTTCGTCACGCTTGACGGCGTCGCCCGGTTGTTTGTGCCAGGTGGCAACGGTGCCATCGGCAACCGATTCCGGGAAAGTGGGGGCTTTGATCTCGATAGCCATTGTCTGTGGTTCCTTAAATTCGGTTTCAGGTGCGCGAAGGCGTTAAACGGTAAACGCGTCTTGCAGCAGTTTTTCCTGCTGCTCGGCGTGCATCGATGCGTAACCACATGCAGGTGCAGCAGAAGCCTCACGGCCCGCGTACTCGAGTACGAGAGATTTGTTGAGGTTGCTGATGCTGCGACGCAGGTGGTGCTGGCTGCAGTACCAGGCGCCCTGGTTCATCGGCTCTTCCTGGCACCAGACAGCCGCTTTGGCGTTGGTGTAAGGAGCCAGGACTTCTTTCAAGTCGTCCTCAGGGAATGGGTACAGCTGCTCGATACGCACGATGGCGATATCTTCGCGGCCTTCGGCACGGCGTTTTTCCAGCAGGTCGTAGTAGACCTTGCCGCTGCACAGAACCACGCGCTCGACCTTTTTCGGGTCCAGTGCATCGATTTCCGGGATAACGGTCTGGAACGAACCTTCGGCCAGATCTTCCAGCGTCGAGATTGCCAGTTTGTGACGCAGCAGCGACTTCGGAGTCAGGACTACCAGCGGCTTGCGCAGCGGGCGGATCACCTGACGACGCAGCAAGTGGTAGATCTGCGCCGGAGTCGTCGGCATGCACACCTGAATGTTGTGCTCGGCGCACAGCTGCAGGTAACGCTCAAGACGTGCCGAGCTGTGCTCAGGGCCCTGACCTTCGTAGCCGTGCGGCAGCAGCATGGTCAGACCGCAGAGACGGCCCCACTTGTGCTCGCCGCTGGTGATGAACTGGTCGATAACAACCTGTGCACCGTTGGCGAAGTCGCCGAACTGGGCTTCCCAGATCACCAGCGCGTTTGGCGTGGTGGTCGAGTAACCGTATTCGAACGCCAGTACCGCTTCTTCCGACAGGAACGAGTCGTACAGGTCGAAGCGTGGCTGACCTTCGTACAGGTGTTTCAGCGGAATGTAGGTGCCGGCATCTTTCTGGTTGTGCAGAACAGCGTGACGGTGCGAGAACGTACCGCGGCCGATGTCCTGACCGGTCATGCGGATCGGGTGACCTTCGAACGCCAGGGTCGCGTACGCCATGGTTTCGGCGTAACCCCAGTTGATCGGCAGGCCGCCGGCTTGCATCTTCTGACGGTCTTCGTAGATCTTCGCGACCTGGCGCTGAACCACGAAGCCTTCCGGAATTTCCAGCAGCTTGGCGGACAGTTCCTGCAGGGTTTTCAGATCGAAGCGAGTGTCGTGACGCGCAGTCCAGGCGTGGCCCAGATACGGACGCCAGTCCACGAACAGCTCTTTGTTCGGCTCTTTGACCAGCGATTTCACTACGTGCAGACCGTTGTCCAGCGCGTTGCGGTATTCGTCGACTTTCGCCTGAACACGCTCTGCGTCAAGCACACCGCCCTGGGTCAGACGATCAGCGTACAGCTCACGGGTGGTGCGCTGCTTGGTGATCTGCTGATACATCAGAGGCTGGGTGCCGCTTGGCTCGTCGGCCTCGTTGTGGCCGCGACGACGGTAGCAGACCAGGTCGATCACCACGTCACGCTTGAACTGCATGCGGTAATCGATGGCCAGCTGGGTCACGAACAGTACGGCTTCCGGATCATCGCCATTCACATGGAGGATCGGCGCCTGGATCATCTTCGCAACGTCGGTGGCGTACTCGGTGGAACGCGAGTCCAGCGGGTTGCTGATGGTGAAACCGACCTGGTTGTTGATCACGATGTGCACGGTACCGCCGGTCTTGAAACCGCGGGTCTGCGACATCTGGAAGGTTTCCATCACCACGCCCTGACCTGCAAATGCAGCGTCACCGTGGATGGAGATCGGCAATACCTTCTCGCCGGTCGCGTCGTTACGACGGTCCTGACGGGCACGTACCGAACCTTCGACCACCGGGGAAACGATTTCCAGGTGGGACGGGTTGAACGCCATGGCCAGGTGAACTTCACCGCCGGCGGTCATCACGTTGGACGAGAAGCCCTGGTGGTATTTAACGTCACCGGAACCCAGCTCGACCTTCTTCTTGCCTTCGAACTCGTCGAACAACTCGCGCGGGTTCTTGCCGAAGGTGTTGACCAGCACGTTCAGACGGCCACGGTGGGCCATGCCGATGACGACTTCCTTGGTACCGTAGGAACCGGAACGCTGGATCAGTTCGTCGAGCATCGGAATCAGGCTTTCGCCGCCTTCCAGACCGAAACGCTTGGTGCCCGGGTATTTGGTGCCCAGGTATTTTTCCAGACCTTCACCGGCCGTCACGCGCTCGAGCAGGTGGCTCTTGATGTCGGCGGAGTATTCCGGACGGCCACGTACGCTTTCCAGACGCTGCTGGAACCACTGGCGCTGCTCGGAATCGGTGATGTGCGTAAATTCAGCGCCGATGGTGCGGCAATATGTCTGCTGCAACGCTTCGTGAATTTCGCGTAGGCTCGCTTCCTCTTTGCCGATGAACAGGTCGCCGGCACGGAAGGTCGTATCAAGATCGGCATTGGTCAAGCCGTAATGATTGATCGACAGGTCTGCAGGTGCAGGACGCTGCCACAGCCCCAGCGGGTCAAGCTGGGCTGCCTGGTGGCCACGCATACGGTAGGCCTGGATCAATCGCAGCACTTCAACTTGCTTCTTCTCGTGCTCACTGCTCACGCTGCCGGCGGAAACCGGTTGGGCGCGGCGCTGGTTCTTCGCCAGCAGCACGAAATGATCGCGAATTGTGGAGTGCGAAACATCGGTGGCAGAGCCGCCGTCGGCGGGCAGCTTCTGAAAGTAGGTGCGCCACTCTTCTGGCACAGCGTTAGGGTCGTGCAGGTAGAGCTCATAAAGCTCTTCCACATAGGCAGCGTTTCCACCTGAAAGGTAGGCGCTGTTCCACATGCGCTGCATCACGCTTTCTTGCATGCTTGGTCACCCTCGGTTAGGGGAACACCATCGGTGTCGACACCGAGCAAACTTGCAGAAGTCCGAATGCAGCGACCAAAACAAGCCACTTAGGATCACACTGATAGTCCGGGTACCAGCCCGGATGCCCCTGCTTGTCTCATTTCTTCAAAATAAGAGCCGCAGCTTATGGCTGTTGCTCTGGTTATAGCCAGGGCGCGGGTTGAAGCCCGCGCCTTGACCTGTACGGTGCAGCGATGCCGCTTTTTACAGCGGCAGTTACAGCTTCTGAATCACACGCCGCTCGAAAGCAGCATGTTACGGATGTGACCGATGGCCTTAGTCGGGTTCAGGCCTTTCGGACATACGTTGACGCAGTTCATGATGCCCCGGCAGCGGAAGACGCTGAACGGGTCATCGAGGGACGCCAGACGCTCGGACGTCTTGGTGTCACGGCTGTCTGCCAGGAAGCGGTACGCTTGCAGCAGAGCAGCCGGACCCAGGAATTTGTCCGGGTTCCACCAGAAGGACGGGCAAGAGGTCGAGCAGCAGGCGCACAGGATGCACTCGTACAGACCGTCGAGCTTTTCACGCTCTTCAGGGGACTGCAGACGCTCGATGGCCGGAGCCGGCGTGTCGTTCTGCAGGAATGGCTTAACCTTCTCGTATTGCTTGTAGAAGATGCTCATATCGACGACCAGGTCACGGATAACCGGCAAACCTGGCAGAGGACGGATGACCAGCTTGTTACCTTTGACGACAGCGGACAGCGGCGTGATGCACGCCAGGCCGTTCTTGCCGTTGATGTTCATGCCGTCGGAGCCGCAAACACCTTCACGGCAGGAGCGACGATAGGAGAAACCCTCGTCCTGCTCTTTGATCAGGGCCAGCACGTCCAGCACCATCAGGTCTTTACCACCGGTATCGACCTGGAATTCCTGCATGAACGGCGCAGCGTCCTGATCAGGGTTGTAACGATAAACACTGACTTTCAACATGGCGGTCACCCTTAATAAGTCCGGACTTTTGGTTCGAAAGTCGGAACAGTCTTCGGCGAGAAGTTCACGGCACGCTTGGCGACACGTTTCTCACCCGGGAAGTACAGGGTGTGGCACAGCCAGTTTTCGTCGTCACGGTCTTCGAAGTCTTCACGGGCGTGAGCACCGCGGGACTCTTTACGTACTTCGGCAGCAATGGCGGTAGCTTCAGCCACTTCCAGCAGGTTTTGCAGTTCCAGCGCTTCGATACGTGCAGTGTTGAACGCCTGCGACTTATCGTTGATCTTCACGTTGGCGATGCGCTTGCGCAGATCGGCCAGCTGGGCAATACCCTTCTGCATGTATTCGCCGGTACGGAATACACCGAAGTAGTTCTGCATGCAGCTTTGCAGCTCGCGACGCAGGGTAGCGACGTCTTCGCCGTCGGTACGGTTGTTCAGCGCGCTCAGGCGTGCCAGGGCAGCCTCGATGTTGGCTTCGGTGGCGTCATCGTATTCGATGCCGTCAGTCAGGGCTTTTTCGAGGTGCAGGCCGGCAGCGCGACCGAAGACCACCAGGTCGAGCAGCGAGTTGCCGCCCAGACGGTTGGCGCCGTGAACCGATACGCAAGCCACTTCACCGACCGCAAACAGGCCCGGGATGATGGTGTCTACGCCTTCGGCGTTCTGGGTGATTGCCTGGCCGTGAATGTTGGTGGCAACGCCGCCCATCATGTAGTGGCAGGTCGGAACAACCGGAACCGGAGCAACCACCGGGTCAACGTGTGCGAAAGTCTTCGACAGTTCGCAGATGCCTGGCAGACGGCTGTGCAGCACTTCCTCGCCCAAGTGGTCGAGTTTGAGCATTACGTGGTCGCCATTCGGACCGCAACCGTTGCCGGCGATGATTTCTTTAACCATCGAGCGGGCAACCACGTCACGACCGGCAAGGTCTTTGGCGTTCGGAGCATAACGCTCCATGAAACGCTCGCCGTGCTTGTTGATCAGGTAACCACCTTCACCACGGCAACCTTCGGTAACCAGTACACCGGCGCCGGCGATGCCGGTCGGGTGGAACTGCCACATTTCAATGTCTTGTACCGGCACGCCAGCACGCAGAGCCATGCCGACGCCGTCACCGGTGTTGATCAGGGCGTTGGTGGTGGACGCATAGATACGACCTGCACCGCCGGTCGCCAGCACGGTGGCCTTGGCGCGGATATAGGTGGTTTCACCGGTTTCGATGCAGATTGCGATCACACCGACGAAGTCGCCTGCGTCGTTCTTGACCAGATCGACAGCGTAGTACTCGTTCAGGAACGTGGTACCGGCTTTCAGGTTGCCCTGATAAAGGGTGTGCAGCAGCGCGTGACCGGTACGGTCGGAAGCGGCGCAGGTACGGGCAGCCTGCCCGCCTTTACCGTAATCCTTCGACTGACCGCCGAACGGACGCTGGTAGATACGGCCGGTTTCGGTGCGCGAGAACGGCAGACCCATGTGGTCCAGCTCGAAAACGGCAGCCGGGCCTTCCTGACACATGTATTCGATAGCGTCCTGGTCACCGATGTAGTCGGAACCCTTGACGGTATCGTACATATGCCAGCGCCAGTCATCGTTCGGGTCGGCCGACGCGATGGCGCAGGTGATGCCGCCCTGGGCGGATACAGTGTGCGAACGGGTCGGGAAGACCTTGGTGATCACGGCAGTCTTGTGACCGCCCTGTGCCAGCTGCAGCGCAGCGCGCATGCCGGCACCGCCGCCACCAATGATGATGGCGTCGAAAGAAATCGTTGGAATGTTAGCCATGAATCAGATACCCCAGAGAATCTGCACACCCCAGACGAAGTAAGCGAACATCGCGACGCCGCATACTGCCTGGAAAAGGAAACGTACTGCAGTCGCGGACTTGCCCAGCGCCATCGGCGTCAGGTAGTCGGTCGCGATGGTCCACATGCCGACCCAGGCGTGAGCGCCCAGGGCAACCAGTGCCAGCAGACTGAAGATACGCATTCCGTTGTGGGCGAACAGGCCATGCCATTGTTCATAGCCGATGCCCGGGTGAGCGGCGAGGTAGCCGATCAGGAAAATGAAATAAGCCGCGAGAACGACCGCAGACACGCGCTGTGCCATCCAGTCATAGAGGCCCGAACGCGAAAGGTTTGTAACGCTGGTTACCATATCCAAACTCCTGCCAGAACGATCAGCACCACGGAAACGGCGATGATCAGTTTCGAGCCCAGGCGGCCGCCTTCCAGCGTCTCACCGATGCCCATGTCCATGATCAAGTGGCGCACACCGGCAACCAGGTGATACAGCAGAGCGGACAGGAGGCCCCATGCTACGAACTTGGCCAGCGGGCTGGTCAAGCATGCCTTCACCTCGACATAACCTTCCTCGGAACCCAGGGATTTGCCCAATGCATAAAGCATGATGCCGAGGCCCAGGAAGAGGATGATGCCGGAAACACGGTGAAGAAACGACGTAACGCCGGTGATGGGGAGTTTGATGGTCCTTAGGTCTAGGTTTACAGGTCGTTGGCTTTTCACGGCTTTTTTTTCACACTGAAGAGCCCCTAACAATCAGGGCAAAGTTGTTGGGGAGTGCACTGGTCAGGTAACCACCACCCAGGGATGCGACCCCCAATGAAAGCAAGCCCAAAAGCCCTTGGCGGTCGGTCGCCGAGTATAGACAGTTAGGCTACTAATGACAACGCAATCGCCTACCCCCAATAGCTGATTGCACAAGTTGTATAAAAGGCGTAAATGGCAGGCAATTTCGAGGAAAAAGTGCGGTTAAAGCCTTCTGGAGCAAGACTTTAGGCAAATTGACATTCGAATTTATCTCACTATAGTGGTGCGGGCCCTGCGTGGGGGGTCTGTCTGATGATTTCAAGCATAAATAGGAGGCCACATGGCTGACAAAAAAGCGCAGTTGATCATCGAGGGCGCAGCCCCCGTCGAGCTGCCCATTTTAACCGGCACCGTTGGTCCCGATGTAATCGATGTTCGGGGCCTGACGGCCACGGGCCGCTTCACTTTCGACCCCGGTTTCATGTCGACCGCTTCCTGCGAATCGAAGATCACCTATATCGACGGCGACAACGGCATCCTGCTGCACCGCGGCTACCCGATCGAACAGCTGGCTGAAAAGTCGGACTACCTGGAAACCTGCTACCTGCTGCTGAACGGCGAACTGCCGACTGCAGAGCAAAAGGCCCAGTTCGTCGGCACCGTGAAGAACCACACCATGGTTCACGAGCAGCTGAAAACCTTCTTCAACGGCTTCCGCCGTGACGCCCACCCGATGGCCGTCATGTGCGGTGTAGTCGGCGCCCTCTCGGCCTTCTACCACGACTCCCTCGACATCAATAACCCGCAGCATCGCGAAATTTCCGCGATCCGCCTGGTTGCCAAGATGCCGACCCTGGCCGCGATGGTTTACAAGTACTCCATGGGCCAACCCATGATGTACCCGCGCAACGACCTGTCGTACGCGGAAAACTTCCTGCACATGATGTTCAACACCCCGTGCGAGATCAAACCGATCAGCCCGGTACTCGCCAAGGCCATGGACCGGATCTTCATCCTCCACGCCGACCACGAGCAGAACGCTTCGACCTCCACCGTGCGTCTGGCCGGCTCCTCGGGTGCCAACCCGTTCGCTTGTATCGCCGCCGGTATCGCTGCACTGTGGGGCCCTGCCCACGGCGGTGCGAACGAAGCCGTGCTGACCATGCTCGATGAAATCGGCGATGTCTCGAACATCGACAAGTTCATCGCCAAGGCCAAGGACAAGAACGATCCGTTCAAGCTGATGGGCTTCGGTCACCGCGTCTACAAGAACCGCGACCCACGTGCGACCGTGATGAAGCAGACTTGCGACGAAGTGTTGAAGGAACTGGGCATCCAGAACGATCCGCAACTCGAACTGGCCATGCGCCTGGAAGAGATCGCCCTGACCGACCCGTACTTCATCGAACGCTCGCTGTACCCGAACGTCGACTTCTACTCGGGGATCATCCTCAAGGCGATCGGCATTCCGACCAGCATGTTCACCGTGATCTTCGCCCTGGCACGTACTGTCGGCTGGATCTCGCACTGGAAGGAAATGCTCTCCAGTCCGTACAAGATTGGCCGTCCGCGCCAGCTGTACACTGGTTATGAGTCGCGGGATATCACCAAGCTGGAAGACCGCAAATAAGACCAGTCTTGCGATAACGTCTTAAGTTGTAACGGGAACGGCCTCCATGTGAATGGGGGCCGTTTTTGTTTGTTTCATCTCAGCGGCCTTCGGGCCGACTGTTTGTAGATTGGGTACATATCCGTTTCTTCGGGTGCTGCCGCTGGCGGTTTCGCTCTTACAGCGACTCACTTTTCCAAACGCCGAAAAGTAAGCAAAAGGCTTTGCCCCGGCGTACGGCACTTCGCTTAGGCTCAGTGTTCCCTCGCTACGGCGTCCATCAGGGGGCATCGCCTACGGTTTGCTTCGCTGCACCTCCTCTCGATGTATGCGGCTACGCCGCACGGCGCTGCGCGCCTACCCCCTGATGAACACCTCCGCTCGGCCTGCCGAAGGGGCAAAAAATCAAAAGCCAGAGCCAGAGCCAGAGCAAAAGCCAGATCAAGAGCCACTCACCACGATGAGCGTTAGCTCGAGAAAAGCTTTTGATCTTTTGGCGACGTCGGAAGGCTGAGTGGAGGGATTTATCCGGGGGTGGGAGCGCAGCGACCGTTTGGCGAAGCCAAACACATCGAGAGGAGGTGCAGCGAAGCAAACCGTAGGCGATGCCCCCCGGATGAATTCCGGAGCGAAGGAACCCCGAGCCCCAGCGAGCGGGCCGGACGTAGGAGCAAGCGTTTTTGGTTACTTTTGAGGCGTTTGTCAAAAGTGACCCGCCGTAAGGGCGGAACCCTAAGAAGCCGTTACCGCAGCAACGGATATACACCCAATCCCCAAGAACATCCGATAACCGCCCACAAAAAAACGCCCCAATCTCTCGACCAGGGCATTTTCCATTCAACTCAACCTACACAAAAAGCCTCAGTGCGAAACCGCCCCACTAGCCCCCAACCCCGTCTGCGAACGCACAAACTGCGGGAAGAACAGCGCCCGCTCGTTCTCTGCCGCCGCCGACTTGTCGGTGATCGAGAAGAACCAGATTCCGATAAACGCAATGATCATCGAAAACAGCGCCGGATACTCGTAAGGGAAGATCGCCTTCTCATGATGCAGAATCTGCACCCAGATGGTCGGGCCAAGAATCATCAGGCCCACCGCACTCACCAGACCCAGCCAGCCGCCAATCATGGCGCCACGGGTGGTCAGCTTCTTCCAGTACATCGAAAGCAGCAGCACCGGGAAGTTGCAGCTCGCCGCGATGGAGAACGCCAGGCCGACCATGAACGCAATGTTCTGGCTTTCGAACAGGATGCCCAGGCCGATGGCCAGCACGCCCAGTGCGACGGTGGTGATCTTCGAAACGCGGATTTCATCCTTCTCGTTGGCCTTGCCCTTCTTGATCACACTGGCGTACAGGTCGTGGGACACCGCCGAAGCACCGGCCAGAGTCAGGCCCGCCACTACCGCCAGGATGGTCGCGAACGCCACGGCCGAGATGAAGCCGAGGAAGATGCTGCCGCCCACGGCGTTGGCCAGGTGCACCGCCGCCATGTTGTTGCCGCCGAGCAGAGCACCCGCCGCATCTTTAAAGGCCGGATTGGTGCTGACCAGCAGGATCGCGCCGAAGCCGATGATGAAGGTCAGGATGTAGAAGTAGCCAATGAAACCGGTCGCGTACAGCACGCTCTTACGGGCTTCTTTCGCGTCGCTCACGGTGAAGAAGCGCATCAGGATGTGCGGCAGGCCGGCGGTACCGAACATCAGCGCCAGGCCGAGGGAGAACGCCGAGATCGGGTCTTTCACCAGACCGCCGGGGCTCATGATCGCTTCGCCCTTGGCGTGAACCTTGATGGATTCGGAGAACAGGGTGTTGAAGTCGAAGTTGACGTGCTTCATCACCATCAGCGCCATGAACGAGGCACCGGACAGCAACAGCACCGCCTTGATGATCTGCACCCAAGTGGTCGCCAGCATACCGCCGAACAGCACGTACAGGCACATCAGGATACCGACCAGAATCACCGCGACGTGGTAGTCGAGACCGAACAGCAGCTGGATCAGCTTGCCGGCACCGACCATTTGCGCGATCAGGTAGAACGCCACCACCACCAGCGAACCGCAGGCCGACAGCGTGCGGATCTGGGTTTGCCCGAGGCGGTAGGACGCCACGTCGGCAAAGGTGTATTTGCCGAGGTTGCGCAGACGCTCGGCGATCAGGAACAGAATGATCGGCCAGCCCACCAGGAAGCCGATCGAGTAGATCAGGCCGTCGTAGCCGGAGGTGAACACCAGCGCGGAAATCCCCAGGAAGGACGCCGCCGACATGTAGTCACCGGCAATCGCCAGACCGTTCTGGAAACCGGTGATCTTGCCGCCCGCCGCATAGTAGTCGGCAGCCGACTTGTTGCGTTTGGAGGCCCAGTACGTGATGCACAGGGTCGCGCCGACGAACACCACGAACATGACGATCGCGGAAACGTTGAGCGGTTGTTTGTGGACTTCGCCGGTCAGGGCGTCAGCGGCCCAGGCGGCCGGAGCGAACGCTGCGATGCTCAAAAGAGCCAGTAGACGCCGGATCATTGCTGAGCCTCCTTGAGAATCGCATTGTTCAGGTCGTCGAACTCGCCATTGGCGCGGCGTACGTAGATACCGGTCAGGATGAAGGCCGAGACAATCAGCCCGACACCGATGGGAATGCCCCAGGTGATCGATGAGCCGGCACTGATCTTGGTCCCGAGCACTTGCGGCCCGTACGCGATCAGCAGGATGAATCCGGAGTAGAGCCCTAGCATGATCGCCGAGAGTATCCAGGCGAATCTTTCCCTTTTTTTCACCAGCTCCTTGAAGCGCGGGCTGTTCTGAATAGAGAGGTAAATGCTGTCGTTCATTGTTTTTATCCTCGCAGCACAGATTTTTATTTTTGGAACATATCCACTGTATGCGGCTGCGAGCCGGCTTCCAGACGACCTTAGTAGTAGAACGCCATGGCGTTTTTGCCAATTTCCAGACGGCCCGAAAAAGGTGCGCATCCGCCATTAAAGGAAGGGCCATAAAAAAGGCCGTCCGACGTGAATGCCGGGCGGCCCTGGGAAGCGCAGACTAGACGCTTCGACTTATATTACTTGGTCCATTCAGCCACGCGGTCCGGGTGTTTGGCGACCCAGTCCTTGGCAGCGGCTTCAGGTTTGGCACCGTCCTGAATCGCCAGCATCACCTGACCGATTTCATCTTTGGAGGCCCACTGGAAGTTCTTCAGGAACTTCGCCACTTCCGGCGCCTTGGCATCCAGCTCTTTGCTGCCGATGCTGTTCACGGTTTCAGCCGCGCCATACACGCCTTTCGGGTCGTCGAGGAAGCGCAGCTTCCACTTGGCGAACATCCAGTGCGGCACCCAGCCGGTCACGGCGATGGATTCGTTCTTTTTCTCGGCGCGGGTCAGCTCGGCGATCATGCCGGCGCCGGAACTGGCCTTGAGGGTGTAACCGGTCAGGCCGTAATCCTTGATCGCCTGGTCGGTCTTGAGCATCACGCCCGAGCCGGCGTCGATGCCGACGATGCGATTCTTGAAGCTGTCGTCGGTTTTCAGGTCTTCGATGGATTTGGCTTTGACGTACTCGGGCACGATCAGGCCGATTTTCGCGTCCTTGAAGTTCGGGCCGTAATCGACGACCAGATCCTTGTTCTTCGCCCAGTATTCGCCGTGGGTCACGGGCAGCCAGGCCGACAGCATGGCGTCGAGTTTGCCGGTGGCAACGCCCTGCCACATGATCCCGGTAGCGACGGCCTGGAGTTTCACGTCGTAGCCGAGTTTCTGTTTGATGACTTCGGCCGCCACGTGGGTGGTCGCGACGCTGTCGGACCAGCCGTCAACGTAACCGATGTTCAGGGTCTGTTTTTCAGCGCTGGCGAAAGTTGAGCTCATCGCAAGCACCAGAGCGGCACCTGCGCCTAAAAGTCGTCGCATCTTCATCGTTACTTCCCCGAAATGCTGCGCCCGACGGATGCCGGGCATCGTCAACGTATTGTTATGGTGCACAGCGCCCCCATCACGCCTGACCGCAAACTCGTTCGAACATCAGCGGAGTACTGATGGCTTTGATCATCAACCTGACGCACACAGCGACCTGCTCTGCCAGCGACCTCGAAGCAACGAGAAACGACATCAGAAAGCCATTAACTGCGTCTGAATATTTGACGCCAGACAATCCGCCCGAACTTTGCATGTCAAAAACATGCAGGCCACCAACCCCTCTATAAATGCAGGTAACATGCGTCGCTTTGCAGCCACTCGGCCTGACCATGTCCGCATCCTCCCGCTTCCCTTTTCTTCCTTATCTGTTCGCCTGCCTGCTCGGCCTGTTTGCGCTTTGCGGCTTCTGGTACGGCCTCGGCAAACCGGTGATCCTGCCGGATGTCGCCACCCCGACCCACAAGTTGCAGTGCGCCTCCTACACGCCGTTCGACAAGGATCAGTCGCCGTTCGACGTGCCGTTCAAACTGCGCCCGGAGCGCATGGACGCCGACCTCGCCCTGCTCGCCACCCGCTTCGAATGCATCCGCACCTATTCCATGACCGGCCTCGAAGCCCTGCCGGAGCTGGCGCGCAAGCATGGTTTGAAGCTGATGATCGGCGCCTGGGTCAACAGCAACCCGGTGGACACCGAGAAAGAAGTCGATCTGCTGATCGCTTCGGCCAACGCCAACCCGGACGTGGTCAGTGCCGTGATCGTCGGCAACGAAGCCTTGCTGCGCAAGGAAGTCACCGGTGCGCAACTGGCGAAGCTGATCAACAAAGTCAAAAGCCATATCAAGCAACCGGTGACCTACGCCGATGTCTGGGAGTTCTGGCTCAAGCACCCGGAAGTCGCGCCGGCGGTGGACTTCCTGACCATTCATTTGCTGCCGTACTGGGAAGATGATCCTTCGAACATCGACGCTGCCCTGCAACACGTGGCCGATGTGCGCCAGGTGTTCGGCAACAAGTTCGCGCCCAAGGACGTGATGATCGGCGAAACCGGTTGGCCGAGCGAAGGTCGCCAGCGTGAGACTGCGCTGCCGAGCCGGGTCAACGAAGCCAGGTTCATTCGTGGTTTTGTCACCCTGGCCGAACAGCAGGGCTGGCATTACAACCTGATCGAAGCGTTCGACCAGCCGTGGAAGCGCGGCAGTGAAGGTGCGGTCGGCGGTTACTGGGGGCTGTTCGATGCGGATCGCCAAGACAAAGGCGTGCTGGCCGGGCCGGTGTCGAACGTGCCTGACTGGTCGCGCTGGCTGGCAATCGGCGGCTTGATCTTCTTCGGCACGCTGGCGCTTGGCGGCCGGGTTCGCACCACGGGTTCAGCGCTGGTGCTGCCATTGCTTGGCGCCCTCGCCGCTTGCTCGATCGGCGCCTGGGCCAACCTGGCATGGCTGACCACGCGCTTCGCCAGCGAATGGGTATGGGTCGGCCTGCTGACTGTGCTGAATCTGCTGGTGCTGGCCCATGCCGCACTGACCTTGAGCGCCCGCAGTGGCTGGCGTGAACGCGCCTTCAATGCCTTTGAACGACACGCCGGCTGGCTGGTTGCAGCGGCCGGTTTTGCGGCAGCGGTAATGGTGCTGGAGATGGTGTTCGATCCACGCTATCGCAGCTTCGCGAGTGCGGCGTTCATTCTGCCGGCACTGGTTTACCTGTGCCGCCCGGTGCCGGTGGCCCGCCGGGAAATTGCCCTGCTGACCTTCATCATCAGTGCCTGCATTGCGCCGCAGCTGTTCCGTGAAGGCTTGCAGAACCAACAGGCCTGGGGCTGGGCGCTGGTCAGCGGGTTGATGGTGGCCGCGTTGTGGCGCTGTCTGCGGGTTCGCAACCGCTGATCTTCAGAGGCTGAACCGGCCTCTTCGCTGGCAAGCCAGCTCCCACAGTGACCGAGTCAAGCTCGGGTTTTGTGTGCGCCACGCACCACTGTGGGAGCGGGCTTGCCCGCGATGACTGAGTGTCAGACGCTGCGAGACTCTCTGACCAACCGCAGCCCGGCAATCACTACCGCAAACACCGCCAGCGTGGTGTTGTACAACGCCAGCGCCGGAAACCCGAACACCAGCGCCAGCACCGCCAGCCACCACCCTGCCCGTCCCGGCACGACAAAACCGATCACGGCAGCCGCGACCGCCGCCCAGCCGAGCATCTGGAAATGAATCATCAGGCCCAGGTTCGAGCGCACCGAGCATTCCCAGCGGCTCGCCTCGTCAACGCAGATGCCCACCCACTGCGCGTCCTCCATGAAGCCATAACGCGCGCCATAACTGGCGGCCAGCCATAACGGCAACAGAACGAGCAGCAGAATCACGGGCAAGCGGCGGGACATGGAGCACTCCAATCGATGAAATCGGCGGCCAGCTTAATCGCCTGCCAGCCGTGTGCAAGAACTAACAACTCTTAACTGGTCTTTCGATCCGCGCAAAGTGTATCGTCCGGCTACTATTACCCCGAATTCCGTCTGATTGGTGCCGATGCATGGCACTTTGGCGCTAACCCAGTGGTCATAGCCTGCGAACCTCATTCGGCACCTTCCTTTAAGGGATTCACTCATGCTCCGATCCTTGCGCTTCGCCGCCCTGTTTGGCGGCCTTATCCTGAGTGCGTCCGCGCTGGCGGTGGATATCGACGCCGCCAGTTACGGCTATCCGCTGACCAACCCGTTTGAAGCGACCATCGCCACCACGCCGCCGGACCTGCGTCCGGAGTTGCCGTCGGACGACGACATCAATCAGACCGACCGCAGCGTCACCCTGCGTCCGGAACGCGAGTTCATCCTGCCGGACAACTTCTGGGCAGTGAAAAAACTCACCTATCGCATCGCCACCCAGGACAAGGCAGCCCCGCTGATTTTCCTGATTGCCGGCACCGGCGCGCGGTATGACAGCAGCCTCAACGAATACCTGAAAAAGCTCTACTACAAGGCCGGCTACCACGTAGTGCAGCTGTCCTCCCCTACCAGTTTCGACTTCATGAGCGCCGCCTCGCGTTTCGCCACTCCCGGCGTGACCAAGGAAGACGCCGAAGACATGTACCGGGTGATGCAGGCCGTGCGTGCGCAAAACCCGAAAGTGCCGGTCACCGACTATTACCTCAGCGGTTACAGCCTCGGTGCGCTGGACGCAGCGTTCGTCGCCCACCTGGACGAAACCCGCCGCAGTTTCAACTTCAAGAAAGTCCTGCTGCTGAATCCGCCGGTCAACCTGTACACCTCGATCACCAACCTCGACAAGCTGGTGCAGACCGAGGTCAAGGGCATCAACAACAGCACCACGTTCTATGAACTGGTGCTGGCCAAACTGACCCGCTACTTCCAGCAGAAAGGCTACATCGACCTCAACGATGCACTGCTCTATGACTTCCAGCAGTCCAAGCAGCACCTGAGCAACGAGCAGATGGCGATGCTGATCGGCACCTCGTTCCGCTTCTCGGCGGCGGACATCGCCTTTACTTCGGACCTGATCAACCGTCGCGGCCTGATCACCCCGCCGAAATTCCCGATCACCGAAGGCACCAGCCTCACGCCGTTCCTCAAGCGTGCGCTGCAATGCGACTTCGACTGCTACCTGACCGAACAAGTGATCCCGATGTGGCGCGCCCGCACCGACGGCGGCAGCCTGCTGCAACTGATCGATCAGGTCAGCCTGTACGCCCTCAAGGATTACCTGCACGACAGCCCGAAAATCGCCGTCATGCACAACGCCGACGACGTGATCCTCGGCCCTGGCGACCTCGGTTTCCTGCGCAAGACCTTCGGCGATCGCCTGACGGTTTATCCACTGGGCGGCCATTGCGGCAACCTTAACTACCGCGTCAACAGCGACGCCATGCTGGAGTTCTTCCGTGGCTAAATATCTCCTGCTGTTTGCAGCGTTACTCTGTGCAGGCGTGGCCCAGGCCGACAACAGCAAAGCCAACGCACCGGTGGTGGTCGACAGTGACGGCTTCAAGGAGCCACTGTCCAAACTCAAGTTCAACCCGGGGCTGGACCAGCGCGAGTTCGAGCGCTCGACGCTCAACGCGCTGAACGTGTATGACCCGCTGGAGTCGTGGAACCGTCGGGTCTACCACTTCAACTACCGCTTCGACCAATGGGTGTTCCTGCCGGTGGTCGATGGTTATCGCTACGTCACGCCCGGTTTCGTGCGCTCCGGTGTGAGCAACTTCTTCAACAACCTTGGCGACGTGCCGAACCTGGTCAACAGCCTGTTACAGTTCAAGGGCAAGCGCTCGATGGAAACCACCGCGCGTCTGCTGCTCAACACCACCATCGGCATCGCCGGCCTGTGGGACCCGGCCACCGCCATGGGCCTGCCGCGCCAGAACGAAGACTTCGGCCAGACCCTGGGCTTCTACGGTGTACCGGGCGGCGCCTACTTCGTACTGCCGATCCTCGGCCCGTCGAACATCCGCGACACCGCCGGCCTGGCCGTGGACTACACCGCCGAATCGGCGATCAATTACCTGAACGTGTCGAAAGTCAGCGAAAACCACCCGGAAATCTGGGCGCTGCGTGCGGTCGACAAGCGTTATCAGACCCGCTTCCGCTACGGTCAGATGAACTCGCCGTTCGAGTACGAGAAGGTGCGCTACGTGTACACCGAATCGCGCAAGCTGCAGATCGCCGAGTAACACCGGCAGCCACAAAAAAGGCCATTCGATGGGTATCGAATGGCCTTTTTTATTGAGCCGTCAATCAGCCCTTCAGGGCTTTCCAGAGCTTGCCGACGACCGACACAACAGCCAGCACCACCGCCCCCGCGACAACCCCCGCCACGCCATTGAGCAACACCGGCACTGCAAACCCTGCACTGCCCGCCGCTGCGGCAACGCTCTCGATCCAGTGATGCACCACCGGTACGCCGTGAGTCAGGATGCCGCCGCCGACCAGGAACATCGCCGCCGTGCCGATCACCGACAGGCCTTTCATCATGTACGGTGCGGCGCGCAGGATCGCGTTGCCGATGCGTTTCGCCGCAGCGCCGGGCTTCTGGGTCAGCCACAGGCCGAGGTCATCGAGTTTGACGATGCCGGCCACCAGACCATAGACGCCCACGGTCATGACGACCGCGATGCCCGACATCACGATCACTTGCTGGGTCAGCGAAGCCTCGGCCACGGTGCCAAGGGTGATGGCGATGATTTCCGCCGAGAGGATGAAGTCGGTGCGGATCGCGCCTTTGATCTTGTCCTTCTCGTAGGCCACCAGATCGGTCGCAGGATCGGCCACGGCCTCGGTCAGCTGCGCATGTTCGGCCTGATCTTCATCCTTGCCGTGCAGCAGTGGGTGCGCGAGTTTCTCGAAGCCCTCGAAGCACAGATAGGCGCCGCCGACCATCAACAGCGGCGTCACCAGCCACGGCACGAACGCACTGATCGCCAACGCCGATGGCACCAGGATCAGTTTGTTGACGAACGAGCCCTTGGCCACCGCCCACACCACGGGAATTTCCCGTTCGGCGCGCACGCCCGAGACTTGCTGGGCATTGAGCGCCAGGTCATCGCCGAGCACCCCGGCGGTCTTCTTGGCGGCCATTTTGCTCATCAACGCCACATCATCCAGAACGGTGGCGATGTCGTCGATCAGCACCAGCAAACTGCTTCCTGCCATGGGTCAGGCTTCCCTGTGTAAAAAAGTGCGCGCAGCATACCGTGCGCCACTCAAGGGAGCGAGAGGCTACGGCACCTGCCAGCCACCGCCCAGGCTCTGGAACAGCGCGACACTGCCCTGACTGAGCAAGCCCTGGGTATCGCGCAGATTCTGCTCGGCCTGCAACAGCACCAATTGCTGGGTCAGCACCGCTTGCTGGCTGACCGTCCCCGCCCGCTGCTGCGCCTGCTGACTGCCGAACAACTGCTGATTGCGCTGGAACATCTGATCAAAGGCTTGCGCCTGAATATGCAGATGATTGATCGCCGACAGATTGTCCTCGACGTTCTGCAACGCCCCGAGCACCGTGCCGCGATACGTGGCCACGTCCTGATCGTAAGTGGCTTCAGCTTCCTGTTTGGCCGCTTGCCGGGCACCGCCGTCGAAAATGGTTTCCGCCAGCGCCGGCCCTAGAGTCCAGATGCGGTTGGGCACAGAGAACAGGCCGCCCAGCGCCGAACCCCGGAAGCCACCTTCGGCGGTCAGGCTCAGAGTCGGAAAGAATGCCGCTTCGGCCACGCCAATCCGCGCGTTGGCCGCTGCTGCCAGACGTTCGGCGGACACCACATCAGGTCGACGTAGCAACAGATTCGACGGCAGCACCGGCGGCGGCATCGGCGTCGTGAAGCGATAGTCAGCGGCCTTGGGCAAATCGAACTGCGCCGGCGCCATGCCCACCAGCACCGCCAGCGCATGTTCGGCCTGCTCCCGCGAACGCTGGGCGGTTTGCAGCGCCGTGATCACCGTACTGAGCTGATCCTGCGCCACCAGCAATTGATCGTTGGTCGCCGTGCCTTGAACGGTTTGCGCCTGGATCATCGTCAGCAATTGCTGATTGATGGCATGCTGTTGCTGCAACAGGTCGATGTCGATATCCAGTTGCCGCAGCCCCAGATAATTGGTCGCCACGCTGGCGCCGATGGACAGCCGCACACCGGCCAGCAGCGCGTCGGAGGATTGCAGCGACGCCTGGCTCGACTCGATACCGCGTCGCACCTGCCCCCACAGATCCGGCTCCCAACTGGCCGTCAGGGTGGCGCTGACCGTTTGTTCGACGGTGCTGCCGCTGCTGCCGGTCAAACCGCTGGTGGTGCTGCCGCTGGCCCCGCCGCCAACACCGCGAGCGCCGGACAAACCCACACCCACCGTCGGCCACAACCCGGCACGGCTCGACGCCACCTGCGCCTGCGCCAGCCGATACGCCGCCTCGGCGCCGATGATCGACTGGTTGGCCTTGGCGGAGCGCTCGATCAGATTGTTGAGTACCGGATCCTGATAGATCCGCCACCATTGGCTGTCCAACGCGCCTTGCGGATTGGCCCGGGCGCGCTGCCATTGGGTGCCTTCCTTGAACGAAGTCGGCAATTCAATCGCTGGCTTGTGATAGTCCGGGCCGACCATGCAACCGCTCAGCAACAGGCTCAGCACAAGGCTGGCACCCACGGGAAACAGGCGACGTTTCATTTATCGCTCCTTACGCTTCAGGCGCTGCGACGCCCGGTCCAGCCAAAGGTAGATCACCGGCGTGGTGTACAGCGTCAGCAACTGGCTGAACAGCAGTCCGCCAATGATCGAAATCCCCAACGGCCGGCGCAGCTCCGAGCCATAACCGCTGCCCAGCACCAGCGGCAGTGCACCGAGGATCGCCGCCAGCGTGGTCATCATGATCGGCCGGAAGCGGATAAGGCAGGCGCGGCGGATCGCGTCCTTGGCGCTCAGGCCGAATTCGCGGCGCTCGGTGATGGCGAAGTCGATCATCATGATCGCGTTCTTCTTGACGATCCCGATCAGCAGAATCACCCCCACCAGCGCGATGATCGACAGTTCAGTGCCGGTCAGCAGCAAAGCGATCAGCGCGCCGACACCGGCCGACGGCAAGGTCGAAAGAATCGTCAGCGGGTGCACCAGGCTCTCGTAGAGCATGCCCAGCACCACGTACACCGACAGCAGCGCCGCGACGATCAGCAACGGCTCGCTGGCCACCGAAGACTGGAACACCTGCGCCGTCCCGGCGAACTGCCCGACCACACTGGCCGGCATGCGCAATTGTTTGACGGCATTGTCCACCAGGGCCGTTGCCTGGCCGATGGAGACGCCCGGCGCGAGGTTGAACGACGCGGTCACTGCCGGAAAAGTCCCTTGATGACTGATCGAAATCGCCGTGCGCCCCACGGAGTAATCAGCCAGCGCCGACAGCGGTACCAGCGTCTGCGAGACCTTGGCATTCAGGTTCGGCGCTGCCGCAGCGCCCTTGGTCGTGACCGCTGCGGTGCCCACCGGCACGTAAATGTTCTTCAGGGTCGCCGGGGACGCCCAGTACGCCGGCGCCACTTCCATCACCACGTGGTACTGGTTGGCGGAACGGTAAATGGTCGACACCTGGCGCTGGCCGAAGGCGTCATACAGCGTCTGGTCGATGGCCGACATGCTGACCCCGAGCCGGGCGGCAGCGTCGCGATTGACCGTCACGCTGGACATCAGACTGTTGTCCTGCTGATCGGTGTTCACATCAGTCAATTGCGGCAAGCCGTGCAGCACCGCGACGACTTTCGGCACCCATTCATCGAGGGTGCTCTGGTCGTCGGCGGTCATCGTGTATTGGTACTGCGCCCCGCTCTGCCGGCCGCCAACCGTGATGTCCTGCGCCGATTGCAGATACAGGCGAGTGCCGGGCATGTCGCCGAGGGTGTGGCGAATCTGGCCGATGACCTGATCGGCGCCGTCCTTGCGATCCGCCAGCGGCTTGAGGGTGATGAACAATTGCGCACTGTTGACCGCCCCGCCGATCCCGCCACCGCCGCCGACAAACCCGCCGACGGTCGCCACGTTCGGATTGCTCAAGACCTTTTTATTGATCTCGCTGAAGTTCGACTGGATCGCCCCGAAGGAAATGCTTTGCGCCGCAATGATGCTGCCGGACATGCGCCCGGTGTCTTCCTGCGGAAAGAAACCCTTGGGCACCAGCACATACAGCACGCACGCCAGCACGATCACCAGCAGCGTCAGCAGGCCCATCAAAAACGAATGCTCGACAACCCAACCCAGCGTGCGGTCGTAGAACCGGTGAAAGTACGAATCCGGATGATCATCGCCGTTGCCGCTCTGCTGTTGAGTGCGCAGCAGCACGCTGGCCAGCATCGGCGTCACCGTCAGCGACACCAGCATCGAAATCACGATGGCCACTGACAGCGAAATCGAAAACTCGCGAAACAACCGCCCGACCACCCCGCCCATCAGCAGCAATGGAATGAACACCGCCACCAGCGACACGCTGATGGTCATCACCGTGAAACCCACCTCCCGCGCCCCGGCCAGAGCGGCTTGCACGCGGCTTTCACCTTTCTCCAGATGTCGCATGATGTTCTCGACCACCACGATCGCATCGTCCACAACAAACCCGGTGGAAATGGTCAGCGCCATCAGCGACAGGTTGTTGAGGCTGTAGCCAAGAAAATACATCGCCCCGAAAGTGCCGAGCAGCGACAGCGGCACGACGATGGCCGGGATCAGCGTGCTGCGCCAGTCGCGGAAGAAACCGAAGGTCACCAGCGTCACCAGCGCGATCGAAATCAGCAGGGTCACTTCCACGTCGTGCAGCGAGGCGCGGATGGTGGTGGTGCGGTCCATCAGGATGTTGATCTTGATCGCCGAGGGGATCGAACTCTGCAGGAACGGCAGGTCGGCCTTCACCGCATCCACCGTGTCGATGACGTTGGCCCCGGGCTGCTTGAACACCACCAGCAACACCGCCGGTTTGCCGTTGGACAGGCCGAAGTTGCGCAGGTCTTCGACATCCTCGGTGACGTCGCCCACGTCCGAGATGCGCACCAGATCGCCGTTGCGTTGCTTGACCACCAGCGGCCCGTAATCGCTGCCCTGATAGAGCATGTCGTTGGCCTTCAGGCCATAGGACTGATCGCCGACCGACACCGTGCCCTTGGGCAGATTGACGTTGGACGCCTGAATAACCTGCCGAACCTGCTCCAGGCTGACGCCGTAGCGATTGAGCCGGTCCGGATTAAGCTCGATGCGCACCGCCGGCAGCGCCGCGCCGCCCACCGTGACATCGCCGACACCCGTGGTCTGCAACAGCCGCTGCTCGAGCAGGGTCGAGGCCACGTCGTACATCTGGCCACGGGTCGCCGAATCGGAAGTCAGGCTGAGAATCAGGATCGGCGAGTCGGCCGGGTTGACCTTGCGGTAGGTCGGGTTGCCGGACAGGTCGCTCGGCAGGCTGCTGCGCGCTGCGTTGATCGCCGCTTGCACGTCCCGCGCCGCGCCGTCGATGTCGCGATTGAGGTCGAACTGCAAGGTGATGCGGGTCGCCCCCAGCGAACTGGACGAGGTCATTTCGGTGACCCCGGCGATCTGCCCGAACTGGCGCTCCAGCGGCGTCGCCACCGATGACGCCACGGTGCTCGGGTCAGCACCGGGCAACGACGCGCGCACGCTGATGGTCGGGAAATCCACCTCCGGCAGCGGCGCCACCGGCAGCAGGTTGAACGCCAATACGCCGAACAGCGCCAGCCCGACCGCCAGCAACGTGGTGGCGATGGGGCGCTGAATGAACGGCGCGCTAAGGTTCATCGCGCAAGGCCTCGGCCGCCGCTGGACGGCGCCGGGTGAAGCGCTGCTCCAGGCCATGCATGGCGAGGAAAATCACCGGGGTCGAGAACAGCGTCAGCAACTGGCTCAGCAACAGCCCGCCGATGATCGCGATCCCCAGCGGATGGCGCAGCTCCGAGCCGATCCCGGTGCCCAGCGCCAACGGCACCGCGCCGAACAGCGAGGCCATGCTGGTCATCAAGATCGGCCGGAAACGCAGCTCGGCGGCCTGACGGATCGCGGCCACCGGATCGAGCCCGCCCTTGCGCTCCAGCTCCAGGGCGAAGTCGACCATCATGATGCCGTTCTTCATGACGATGCCGATCAGCAGCACGATGCCGATCAAACCGATGATGTCGAACTGCGTGCCGGTGATCAGCAACGCCAGCAAGGCGCCGAGCGCGGCTGACAGCAGGGTCGAGAGAATTGTCACCGGGTGCACGAAGCTCTCGTAGAGAATCCCCAGCATCAGGTACACCACGATGATCGCCGCCAGCACCAGAAACACCTGATTGGACAACGACGCCTCAAACGTCGCCGCCGCCCCTTCCAGATTGGCCTGCACCGACAGCGGCAGGCCGGCCCGGGTTTCGATGTCCTTGAGCCGTGTCACCGCCGCGCCGAGGGTCTGGCCGGGGGCGAGGTTGAACGAGACATCGGCGTAGGGAAACTGTCCCAGACGATTGATGGTTACCGGCGCGCGAATCACCTGCATCGTCGCCATGCTCGACAGCGGCGCCACCCCGCCGCCGGGAATGTCGACGTAGAGCCCGGTCAACAGATCCGCCAGATTGTGTGGCGGATGGTCGGTGGCGATCACCACGTGATACTGGTTGAGCTGGGTGTAGATGGTCGACACCTGGCGCTGTCCGAAAGCGTCATACAACACGTCGTCGATGGCCTGCGGCGTGATGCCCAGACGCGATGCGGTGGCGCGGTCGAAGTTGAGCTGGATCTGATTGCCGAACTGCATCGCCTGGCTTTGCACGTCGGTGAACATCGGGTCCTGTTTGATCGCCGCCAGCAGCTTGTTGGTCCAGGTTTCCAGTTCGCCCGGGTCAGTGGCTTGCAGGCCGAGACGGTAACTGGTGGTCGAGACCGTGGCGTCCAGCGTCAGGTCCTGCACGCTGTGCAGGTACAGGCGAATCCCGGCGTCGTCGGCATTGGCGTCGGAGAGCCGGCGAATCACCGCTGCGCTGCTGTCGCGCTCGCCGTGGGGCTTGAGGTTGATCAGAAGGTTGCCCTGATTGATCGTCGGGTTGGTCTGGTCGATGCCGACGAATGACGACAGGCTCGCCACTGCCGGATCCTTGAGAATCCGCGCAGCCAGCCGCTGCTGTTCGCTCTGCATCTGCTGGAAGGAAATGCCCGGCGAGGCCTGGGAAATGCCCTGGATCAGCCCGGTGTCCTGCTCGGGGAAAAAGCCCTTGGGCATGATCACGATGATCAACAGCGTCAGCAGCCCGGTGAGCACCACCGAGATCAGCGTCAGCCCGCGATGCAGCAGTACCCAGTCGAGGCCTTTGACGTAATAGCCGTTGACCCGGTCGAAGAAATCGACCCGGCGTTCCTCGTGTTTGTGCTTGAGCATCCGCGAACACATCATCGGCGTCAGGGTCAGGGTGATCAGCGCCGAGATGACGATGGTCACCGCCACCGTCATGGCGAATTCGCGAAACAGCCGGCCCACCACATCGCCCATGAACAGCAGCGGAATCATCACTGCGATCAGCGCCACCGACAGCGAAATGATGGTGAAGCCGATTTGCTCCGCGCCTTTGAGCGCAGCCTGCATCGGCGAGTCGCCGGCCTCGATGTAGCGGGTGATGTTTTCGATCATGACGATGGCGTCATCGACCACAAAACCGATGGCAATGGTCAGCGCCATCAGCGTCAGGTTGTTCAGCGAAAACCCCACCGCGTAGGCCACCGCCAGGGTGCCGACCAGCGTCAACGGCACGGTCACCGCCGGGATGATCGTCGCCGCCACGTTGCGCAGGAACAGAAAGATCACGATCACCACCAGCAACACCGCCACCGCCAGTTCGTATTGCACGTCGGTGACCGAAGCGCGGATGGTTTGCGTGCGGTCGGTGAGCACGTTGACCTTCAGCGTCGCGGGCAGGCTGGCACGCAGCTTGGGCAGCAGTTGTTGCACGCGGTCGACCACATCAATCACGTTGGCCCCGGGCTGACGCTGGATATTCAGGACAATCGACGGCGTGCTGTCGGTCCATGCCGCTTGCCGGGGGTTCTCCGGGCCCTGGGTCGACGAAGCGATCTGCGACAGGCGAATCGGCGCGCCGTTCTTGTAGGCGATCACCAGATCGCGGTACTCCTCGGCGGACTGCAACTGGTCGTTGGTGCCGATCGAATACGCCTGATATTTGCCGTCGATATTGCCCTTGGCCTGATTGACGTTGGCCGTGCCCAGCGAGGTGCGCAGGTCATCGAGGGACAGCCCCAGACTGTTCAGCGCCGAGGTGTTGGCCTCGACCCGCACCGCCGGGCGCTGACCGCCGCTGAGGGTGACCAGACCGACGCCGGTGATCTGCGAAATCTTTTGCGCCAGCCGCGTGTCGGCGAGGTCTTCAACCTTGGTCAGCGGCAACACGTCGGAGGTCAGCGACAGCGTCAGCACCGGCGCATCGGCCGGGTTGACCTTGCTGTAGACCGGCGGGTACGGCAGGTTCGCCGGCAGGAAGGTGCCGGCGGCGTTGATCGCAGCCTGCACTTCCTGCTCGGCGACATCCAGCGACAGCGACAGATCGAATTGCAGGGTCACCACCGAGGCGCCGTCGGAGCTGGTGGAGTTCATCGACTTGAGCCCCGGCATCTCGCCGAGCTGGCGTTCCAGCGGCGCAGTGATCGACGAACTGATGACCTCGGGACTGGCGCCGGGGTATTGGGTGAACACCTGAATGGTCGGGTAATCCACCTCCGGCAACGCCGACACCGAGAGCAAGTGATAACCGAGCAGACCGAGCAACAGTACGGCGACCATCAGCAGCGTGGTGGCCACCGGGCGTTCGATGAAGGGGCGCGAGACGTTCATGGGCTACGCCTCCTACGGCGCGACGACTTTCACCGCCGAGCCATCGTCGAGTTTGTCGGCGCCCTCGGTGACGACCTGCTCGCCCTCCTTCACCCCGTTGTCGAGTACCGCCGAAACATCGCCAGTCGCCGGCCCGGTCTTGATGTTACGCAGGCTGACCTTGTTGCCGGGATCGACCACGACGAAGACGAAATCGCCCTTGCTGCCGTGCTGGATCGCCCGGGTCGGCACCACGGGGTTCTGACTCAGAGTGTCAGCCTTGAGCCGGGCGTTGACGAACTGATTGGGAAACAGCGCCTTGGCCGAATCGTCGAACTGCGCCTTGACCTTGATCGTGCCGGTGCTGGTATCGACCTGGTTATCCAGCGCCAGCAGATTGCCGGTGGCCAGCAGGTTGTGTTTGTTGCGGTCGTAGGCCAGCACCGTGACTACGCCTTTGGCCATCGCCTGATTGATCGCCCCCAGATCGTCCTCGGGCACGGCGAACACCACGGTGGCCGGGGTCATCTGGGTGATCACGGCAATCCCGGTGGTGCTGGTGGTGGTCACATAGTTGCCGGGATCGACCTGGCGCAAACCGATCACGCCATCCACCGGTGAAGTGATCGTGCAGTAGCTCAACTGGACTTCGAGGTTTTGCACGCTGCCCTGATCCGAAGCGACCGTGCCTTGCAGTTGCTGCACCAGCGAGGCCTGGGTATCGAGGGTTTGCTGAGTGGTGGAGCCGACCTTGATCAGTTCGCGATAACGCGCCAGATCGCGCACGGAGTTGGCGAGCAGCGCCTGATCATGCATCAGCGTGCCTTTGGCCACCGCCAGTTGCGCCTTCAGTGCGCGGTCGTCGATGCGGGCGATGACCTGGCCTTTGGCGACGTGCTGGCCTTCCTTGAACTCGACCGAGCTGAGAATGCCGTTGACCTGGGTCACCACGGTCACGCTGCGGGTCGGGGTCACCGTGCCCAAGGCATCAATGTAGACAGGCACATCTTGAAGCTTGACGGCGACCGTTGCGACCGGCTCGGCGGCCGGCGGGGGTTTGACCCGATGCTGACCGGCGCTCAGGTAGAACCACAGGGCAAGCCCCAGCAACAGCACAATGCCGATGATCAACAGGACTTTGCCGCGCCTGCGTTTCGCCATGACCGCCCGCCTCTTGCCCCCGCGTCTGCCTTGACTCTAGCAGCGTCCCGACAGCCATCGCGGGGCATGGCGAATTTGTTCAGGCAGGCGACAGACTGACGCGACGAGCGCCACCGACGGGCATTGTTGAGCGGCGCGCGAGGCCGGTGCTACCATGCGCAACCGCCAGAACAGGCAAGGAACCACCGGGTTTATGAGCACAATCCGCGAGCGCAACAAAGAACTGATCCTGCGTGCCGCCAGTGAAGAGTTTGCCGACAAGGGCTTCGCTGCGACCAAAACCAGCGACATCGCCGCCAAGGCGGGATTGCCCAAGCCCAACGTCTACTACTACTTCAAGTCCAAGGAAAACCTCTACCGCGAGGTTCTGGAAAGCATCATCGTGCCGATCCTGCAGGCCTCGACCCCGTTCAACCCGGACGGCGTACCGAGCGAAGTGCTGAGCGGCTACATCCGCTCGAAGATCCGCATCTCCCGTGACCTGCCCTTCGCCTCCAAGGTGTTCGCCAGCGAAATCATGCACGGCGCCCCGCACCTGAGCGCCGACCTGGTCGAGCAACTCAACAGCCAGGCCAAGCACAACATCGACTGCATCCAGAGCTGGATCGACCGCGGCCAGATCGCCCCGATCGACCCCAACCACCTGATGTTCAGCATCTGGGCCGCGACCCAGACCTACGCCGACTTCGACTGGCAGATCTCCGCCGTGACCGGCAAGGAAAAGCTCGACGAAGCCGATTATGAGTCCGCGGCACAAACCATCATCCGGTTGGTGCTCAAGGGCTGCGAGCCGGACTGACAGCGCTACACACACGCAAAAAAACGCAGGCCTGGCCAAAGCGTCCTGAAGACGTGGCCCGACCTGCTTTTTTTTTGTTTCAGGCGTCGCTACCCATCAACCAGCGCAGCGCTTGCGGCAAGGAGGTGCTCCAGTCGTCCGGGAAGGAATGCCCGCCTTCATGGGTACGGGATTTGACTTCGTTGCCGTCACTGAACAGCTTGCGGAAGTCAGTGGCCATCTGCTGATTGCCCGCGCCCTCCATCTTGCCGTTGATCACAAACACTCTTTTGCCATGCGCCTTGCTCACCGTCGGTGTCGGCTGCCGGCCGCCAGGTGACAGCAACAGAGCACCCGCGTAGTCATCCGGATGTTGCGCCAGCAAGGCGCCCGCGTGTTGTGAACCTTGAGAGAAGCCCATCAGGTAGACGTGCTTGCGATCGATGCATTGCTGCGCCGCCAATTGCTTCAAGCCGTTCTGCACCGCTTGATGGGTGCCTTCGAAGCCCGGGCCGATCCAGCGGAAGCTGTCGACCGCATTGATCATCTCTGTACCGTTGATGCCAAGAATAATGGCCCCGGTATCAGCGAGTGGTTGGTAGCTTTCGTCGAGCTCACCATTGATGCCGTAGCCGTGCAGCCAGACCACCACCGGACGGCACGCCTTGGGCGCGGGAATATCCGCCGACGGATTGAGCACTGAAATGGCGCCAACCTTGCCGGGAGCGATGGTCTTGTAGCGCTGCTGCGCGTTGGCCAATACGGTTTTGTAGGTGGCTGTCTCGCGCAGATCGGAAAAATCTTCGTCGCCGGCCAGCAATGGGCCGAACCACATACCACGATCATCAGCCTCTTGCAGGAAGCGCAGGGCCAGTTTGTCGTCGCCACGGCGGGCAAACAGCGCAGCGACCTGATAAGGCGCGAGCATCTGTTCGGGATCTTCACGAGTGGCCGCCAGATAAACCGCAATGGCCTGCAAGGTGTCGGTGTCTTCGAGCTTCTCGGCTCGCGCCATCAACTCCGGAACATCGTCGGCATTGATCAATGCGGTGACCACCGGGCTCAGCGCCTGGAACGCGATGTCTTCGGCGTCCAGCGGTTCGGCGGCGTGCAGAATGGGAGTGATGAGGGTCATGGCCGTGGCCAGAGAAAAGCCAAGTAGCGTCTTCACGCTGATCTTCCTTGATACAAAAACGGGGCGGCAGTCTATCGACGCCACCCCGATTCGTCATCACCCCAAACCCAACCGGGGTGATTCAGTTCCCGTCAGGCCGCCCCCCCCGCATCCGCCCGCAGGTCCAAAGCCTCCACAGCCTTGATCGCGACCTGCTCATCGACATCCGACAGATCGCCGCTGATGCCGATCGCTCCCAGCACGTTGCCCGCCTGATCACGGATCAACACGCCGCCCGGTGCCGGCACGACGCTGCCCTGCCCCATGCTGTTGAGCGCGGCGATGAACGCCGGGCGTTGTTGTGCGTCCAGCGCCAGCAGGCGTGAGCCCTTGCCCAGGGCGATGGCGCCCCAGGCTTTGCCGATGGCGATGTTCGGGCGCAGCAGGCTGGCGCCGTCTTCGCGTTGCAAGGTGACCAGGTGGCCGCCGGTATCCAGTACCGCAATGGTCAGCGGCGCAGCGGAAATAGCCCGCCCGGCGTTGATGGCTTCGTTGACCAGGTTGACTGCGACTTTCAAGGTTAAAGCGCTCATGGTGCCGTCCTCATTTTGTTATTGGGAAAGCCGTTGGGCTGCGCTTTTCTGCCGCAGCCCGACGCAACAAATAGAACACAATGAATTATTTTTTTGTATACAATAATTATCGAAAAGCGCTCAATGCGACGAAAAGCCACAGCAGAACAGGCTTCCGACGAATGAAACAGCCGCTTGAGAAAATGGATTGACCTGCGCCGTCCGCCGTGAATACACTCTGCGCAAAGCCACTTGTATACAATTACAAAACGTAAAGAGGCACAAAACCATGAGCAAAATGAGAGCAATCGAAGCCGCCGTTCTGGTGATGCGCCGTGAAGGGGTTGATACCGCTTTTGGCATTCCGGGTGCTGCGATCAACCCGCTGTATTCCGCCCTGAAGAAAGTCGGTGGCATCGATCACGTCCTCGCTCGCCACGTTGAAGGCGCCTCGCACATGGCCGAGGGCTACACCCGCACCAAGGCCGGCAACATCGGCGTGTGCATCGGCACTTCCGGCCCGGCCGGCACCGACATGGTCACCGGTCTGTACAGCGCCTCCGCGGACTCGATCCCGATCCTCTGCATCACCGGCCAGGCGCCACGTGCCCGTATGCACAAGGAAGACTTCCAGGCCGTCGACATCACCAGCATCGTCAAGCCAGTGACCAAGTGGGCAACCACCGTTCTGGAGCCGGGCCAGGTGCCTTACGCGTTCCAGAAAGCCTTCTACGAAATGCGCTCCGGCCGTCCGGGCCCGGTGCTGATCGACCTGCCGTTCGACGTTCAAATGGCCGAAATCGAATTCGACATCGACGCCTACCAGCCGCTGCCGCTGGCCAAGCCGAGCGCCACTCGCGTGCAGGTTGAAAAGGCTCTGGCGCTGCTCGATCAGGCTGAACGTCCATTGCTGGTCGCCGGTGGTGGCATCATCAACGCCGACGCCAGCGATCTGCTGGTGGAATTCGCCGAGCTGACCGGCATTCCGGTGATCCCGACCCTGATGGGCTGGGGCACCATTCCGGACGATCACCCGCTGATGGTCGGCATGGTCGGTCTGCAGACTTCGCACCGCTACGGCAACGCCACGATGCTGAAATCCGACGTGGTGCTGGGCATCGGTAACCGTTGGGCTAACCGTCACACCGGTTCGGTCGACGTGTACACCGAAGGTCGCAAGTTCATTCACGTCGACATCGAAGGCACCCAGATCGGCCGCGTGTTCACCCCGGACCTGGGCATCGTTTCCGACGCCGCCGCCGCGCTGACCGTATTCATCGAAGTCGCCCGTGAATGGCAAGCCGCCGGCAAACTGAAAAACCGCAGTGCATGGCTGCAGGACTGCCAGCAGCGCAAGTCCAGCCTGCAACGCAAGACCCACTTCGACAACGTGCCGGTCAAGCCGCAGCGCGTGTACGAAGAAATGAACCAGGTGTTCGGCAAGGACACCTGCTACGTCAGCACCATCGGTCTGTCGCAGATTGCCGGCGCGCAGTTCCTGCACGTCTACAAGCCGCGTCACTGGATCAACTGCGGCCAGGCCGGCCCGTTGGGCTGGACCATTCCGGCAGCGCTGGGCGTGGTGAAGGCCGATCCGAACCGTAAAGTCGTGGCCCTGTCGGGGGACTATGACTTCCAGTTCATGATCGAGGAACTGGCGGTCGGCGCCCAGTTCAATCTGCCGTACATCCACGTCGTGGTGAACAACTCATACCTGGGTCTGATCCGTCAGGCACAGCGCGGGTTCGAAATGGACTACTGCGTGCAGCTGTCCTTCGATAACCTGAACGCGCCGGAACTCAACGGTTACGGTGTCGACCACGTCGCAGTCGCCGAAGGCCTGGGCTGCAAGGCGCTGCGTGTGTTCGAACCGGCTGACATCGCCCCTGCCCTGCGCAAGGCCGAAGAGCTGATCGAAGAGTTCAAGGTGCCGGTGATCGTCGAGATCATTCTGGAGCGTGTGACCAACATCTCCATGGGTACCGAGATCAACGCCGTCAACGAATTCGAAGACCTGGCGCTGGTCGGCAACGATGCGCCTACCGCGATTTCGCTGCTCGACTGAACGTAACCTGCTCCCTCTCCCTTTGGGAGAGGGTGGCTACATGTCCCTCTCCCCCAGGAGAGGGGACTGATTGCGTTGTGTCAGACATTTTGTTTTAGGAGACCACCATGCCGCGTTTCGCAGCCAACCTGTCCATGCTGTTCACCGAACAGGATTTCCTTGCCCGTTTCGACGCCGCCGCCAAGGCGGGCTTCAGCGGTGTCGAGTACCTGTTCCCGTACGATTTCAGCTCCGCCGAAATCAAGGCCAAACTCGACGCCAACGGTCTGACCCAAGTGCTGTTCAACCTGCCGGCCGGTGACTGGGCCAAGGGCGAGCGCGGTATCGCGAGCCTGCCGGACCGGGTCGAAGAGTTCCGCGCCGGTGTCGATCTGGCCATCGCTTACGCACAGGTGCTGGGCAACACCCAGGTCAACTGCCTGGCCGGTATCCGTCCGCAGGGCGTGGACGATGCCACCGTTGAAAAGACCTTCGTCGCCAACCTCAAGTACGCCGCCGAGAAGCTGCAAGCCGTCGGCATCAAACTGGTGATGGAAGCGATCAACACCCGCGACATCCCGGGCTTCTACCTGAACAACACGGCGCAGGCCCTGTCGATTCGCGAGCAGGTCGGCAGCGCCAACCTGTTCCTGCAATACGACATCTATCACATGCAAATCATGGAAGGCGATCTGGCCCGCACCCTGCAATCGCACCTGGGCGAGATCAACCATGTGCAGTTGGCCGACAACCCGGGCCGCAACGAGCCGGGCACTGGCGAGATCAACTACCGCTTCCTGTTCGAACACCTCGATCGCATCGGTTATCAGGGCTGGGTCGGCTGCGAGTACAAACCGCTGACCACCACTGAAGCGGGCCTCGGCTGGCTGAAATCCCACAACGCGATCTGACCCCCTATTTGCTTGAGCAAGACAAAAACAAGAGGAATTTCTCATGGCTAAAATCGGATTTATCGGCACCGGCATCATGGGCCACCCAATGGCTTCGAACCTGCAGAAAGCCGGTCACAGCCTGTTCCTGTCGGCACACCACGACGCCGCTCCTGCCGATCTGGTCGCCGCTGGCGCCGTGGCCCTGGCCAACCCGCGCGAAGTGGCCCAGGAAGCTGAATTCATCATCGTCATGGTGCCGGATACCCCGCAGGTCGACGACGTCCTGTTCCGCGCCGACGGCGTTGCTGCCGGCATCGGCAAAGGCAAAGTCGTGATCGACATGAGCTCGATCTCGCCGACCGCCACCAAGGCTTTCGCCGCGAAGATCAACGAAAAAGGCGCGCAATACCTCGACGCTCCGGTGTCCGGTGGCGAAGTCGGCGCCAAGGCCGCGACACTGAGCATCATGGTCGGTGGCGATGCCGATGCCTTCGAACGCGCACTGCCGCTGTTCCAGGCCATGGGCAAGAACATCACCCTGGTCGGCGGCAATGGCGACGGTCAGACCGCCAAGGTGGCGAACCAGATCATCGTTGCCCTGAACATTCAGGCCGTCGCCGAAGCCCTGCTGTTCGCTTCGAAAAACGGTGCCGATCCGGCCAAGGTGCGTGAAGCGCTGATGGGTGGTTTCGCTTCCTCAAAGATCCTCGAAGTACACGGCGAGCGCATGATCAAGGGCACCTTCGATCCGGGCTTCCGCATCAGCCTGCACCAGAAGGACCTGAACCTGGCCCTGCAAGGCGCCAAGGAGCTGAACATCAATCTGCCGAACACCGCCAACGCCCAGCAAGTGTTCAGCACCTGCGCGGCCATCGGTGGCAGCAACTGGGACCACTCGGCGCTGATCAAGGGCCTGGAACACATGGCCAACTTCTCGATTCGCGACAAGAAGTAAGCCCTGCCCCGCCCCCAGTGTGGAAGCAGCCCTGCTTCCACACTGGACCGAGTTGCCCTTCCAATAACAAGAATTCCGGGAGCCCGCCATGTCGGTCGATCCGCAACAACTGCTGCGCGAGCTGTTTGCCACAGCCATCGACGCGGCCCATCCGAACCAGGTCCTCGAAGCCCATTTGCCGGCCGATCGCACAGGTCGCGTGATCGTCATCGGCGCCGGCAAGGCTGCCGCTGCCATGGCGCAAGTGGTCGAGCGCTGCTGGGAAGGTGAAGTCTCGGGCCTTGTGGTGACCCGCTACGGTCACGGCGCCCCGTGCGAAAAAATCGAAGTGGTCGAAGCCGCGCACCCGGTGCCGGACGCTGCCGGTCTGGCCGTGGCCAAACGCGTGCTGGAACTGGTCAGCAATCTGACCGAAGACGACCGCGTGATCTTCCTGCTGTCCGGCGGCGGTTCTGCCCTGCTGGCGCTGCCGGCCGAAGGCATAACCCTGGCCGACAAACAGTCGATCAACAAAGCCCTGCTCAAATCCGGCGCGACCATCGGCGAGATGAACTGCGTGCGCAAGCACCTCTCGGCGATCAAGGGCGGACGCCTGGGCAAGGCCTGCTGGCCGGCAACTGTTTATACCTACGCGATTTCCGATGTACCGGGCGACCTCGCCACGGTCATCGCCTCCGGCCCGACCGTGGCCGACCCGAGCACCAGCGCCGAAGCACTGGCGATCATCAAGCGCTACGGCATCGAGATCCCGGCCTCCGTGCGCACCTGGCTGCAAAGCCCGGAATCGGAAACCGTCAAACCCGGTGATCCGAGCCTGGCCCGCAGTCACTTCCAGCTGATCGCCCGCCCTCAGCAATCGCTGGATGCGGCGGCAGTGAAATGCCGTCAGGCCGGTTTCAGCACGCTGATCCTCGGCGACCTGGAAGGCGAATCCCGGGAAGTGGCGAAAGTCCACGCCGGCATTGCGCGCCAGATCATCCATCACGGCCAGCCGCTGGCAGCACCGTGCGTGATTCTCTCCGGCGGCGAAACCACGGTGACCGTGCGCGGCAATGGCCGTGGCGGACGCAACGCCGAATTTCTCCTCAGCCTCACCGACAGCCTCAAGGGCCAGCCCGGCGTCTATGCGCTGGCCGGCGACACCGACGGCATCGACGGCTCGGAAGACAACGCCGGCGCGATCATGACCCCGGACAGCTACGCCCGCGCCGCCGCCCTCGGCCTGAGCGCCAGCGACGAGCTGGATAACAACAACGGCTACGGCTACTTCGCGGCGCTCGATGCGCTGATCGTCACCGAGCCGACCCGCACCAACGTCAACGACTTCCGCGCCATCCTGATCCTCGAGAGCTCTAAATCATGACGCCTGACAAAAAGGTCAAAATCCTCGCCACCCTCGGGCCTGCCGTCGACGGCATCGAAGACATCCGCGAGCTGGTCGAGGCCGGGGTCAATATCTTCCGCCTCAACTTCAGCCACGGCGATCACGCCGACCACGCCAAGCGCTATCAGTGGATCCGCGAAGTCGAGCGCCAGCTCAACTATCCGCTCGGCATCCTGATGGACCTGCAAGGGCCGAAACTGCGGGTCGGCAAGTTCGCTGACGGCAAGGTTCAACTGCATCGCGGCCAGGCCTTCCGCCTCGATCTGGACGCGACACCGGGCGACGAACGCCGGGTGAACCTGCCGCATCCGGAGATCATCGCGGCGCTGGAAGCCGGGATGGACCTGCTGCTCGACGACGGCAAACTGCGCCTGCGGGTCGTCACCAAATACAGCGATGCGATCGACACCACCGTGCTCAACGGTGGCGAATTGTCGGATCGCAAAGGCGTGAACGTTCCGCAAGCGGTGCTCGACCTGAGCCCGCTCACCACCAAGGACCGCCGCGACCTGAGCTTCGGTCTGGAACTGGGTGTGGACTGGGTCGCGCTGTCGTTCGTGCAGCGTCCGCAAGACATCATCGAAGCCCGCGAGCTGATCGGCGACAAGGCGTTCCTGATGGCGAAAATCGAGAAGCCGTCGGCTGTCGAACAACTGCGCGAAATCGCCGAGCTGAGCGACGCGATCATGGTTGCCCGCGGCGACCTGGGCGTGGAAGTGCCGGCCGAAAGCGTGCCGCAGATCCAGAAAAACATCATCACCACCTGCCGTCAGCTCGGCAAACCGGTGGTGGTGGCGACGCAGATGCTCGAGTCGATGCGCTTCTCGCCTGCCCCGACACGCGCCGAAGTCACGGACGTGGCCAACGCCGTGGCCGAAGGCGCCGATGCGGTGATGCTGTCGGCGGAAACCGCGTCCGGCGAATACCCGCTGGAAGCCGTGCAGATGATGAGCAAGATCATCCGCCAGGTGGAGAACGGTCCGGACTACCAGACCCAACTCGACGTCAGCCGGCCGAAAGCCGAAGCGACCGTGTCCGATGCGATCAGCTGTGCGATCCGCCGCATCAGCAACGTGCTGCCGGTGGCGGTGCTGGTCAACTACAGCGAGTCCGGTGCATCGAGTCTGCGTGCGGCGCGGGAGCGGCCGAAAGCGCCGATCCTCAACCTGACGCCGAACCTGCAGACCGCTCGCCGCTTGAGCGTGGCGTGGGGCATTCACTCGGTGGTCAATGATCGGCTGCGTCAGGTGGATGAAGTGTGCTCGACCGCGCTGGAAATCGCTCAGGCTCAAGGAATGGCCGAGCGTGGCGATACGTTGCTGATCACCGCGGGTGTGCCGTTTGGGCAGCCGGGGTCGACTAATTCGCTGCGGATCGAAACATTGATTTAAGCAATACCTGTGTGGCGAGGGAGCGTGCTCCCGTCGCTCGGCATGACGGTTTCCACAAGAGACACCGCATTCACCGGGCATGAGCTCCCTCGCCACAGCTTCAAGCAAGACCTTTTGATTGTCCTACTGCCCAGATTGTCCAGACATGCCTGCCAACCATTTCAACACCCACTGCCCCGACTGGGCCGAAGCCTTGCTCAACGGCTTCAGTCAGATCTTCCTCCAGCGCCACCCGTTGTGTGGCCTGCTGTGCCTTTTGGCCATTTTATTCACCGCACCGGTGCTGTTTGCCGGCGCGCTGCTCGGCGCGGTCGCCGGGTTGCTCACCGCGCAACGACGCAACTACGCCAAGGCTGATCGCCAGGCCGGACTGTTCAGCTACAACGGCGTGCTGGTCGGCCTGTTGTTGAGCCTGTATTTCCCCTGGTCGCCGATGCTGCCACCGCTGATTCTGGCGGCCGGTGGTCTGAGCGCGATGATCACGCAACAGTGGCTCAAACGCGCACGCCTCACCGAATACCTGCCGGCCTACACTGCGCCGTTCGTGTTGCTGAGCTGGGTGTTCCTGTGTTTCGCCGAGCCTTCGGCGCCGGCTCCGGCGCTTGAATTGAACACGCTGAACCTGCTTGGTGCCGCCCTGAAAGGGCTGGGCCAGGTGATGTTCCTCGACCATCCGCTGGCCGGTGCATTGATCGCTGCCGGTCTGCTGATCGCCGATCGCCGGGCATTTGCCTGGGCAATGGCGGCCTCGGCGATCGGTCTGGGCTCCAGCCTGTTGCATCACGACAGCCAGGTCGCGCTGCTCGGCCTGGGTGGCTACAACGCGGTGCTCGCCGCCCTCGCCTTCAGCACCCAGCGCCAGCAACCGTGGCTGCCACTGTTCGGCATCGGCCTGGCGCTGCTGGTGACACCGCTGTTCAGTGCCCTGGGCCTGGCGACGCTCACCGCACCGTTCATTCTCGCCTGCTGGCTGCTGCGCACCGGCATCCGCCTGATGCGCCAACCCGAGTTGAACGCGGCGCCTTGCGCTGACGGGGAGAATCAACCTAGGCTGCGCTGATTTATGGCCAGGGCGATTCGCATGAACGGCAACAACACGTGGCGTGATCGCCTGTACGTGATCATCTTTCAGACGGACACAGTAGCAGGACGTCGTTTCGACAAGACCCTGCTGCTGATCATCCTCGCCAGTCTGGTGACGGTGATCCTCGACAGCATCGATGACGTCCACCAGAACTATGCCGATGTGCTGGCGTACATCGAGTGGGGCTTCACCGTCATCTTTCTCGGCGAGTACCTGCTGCGCCTGTACTGCTCGCCCAAGCCGCTGCGCTACGCCTTCAGTTTCTACGGGCTGGTGGATTTGCTGGCGATCGTGCCCGGGATCCTCGCGCTGTATTACAGCGATGCCCAGTACCTGCTGATCATCCGGGTGATCCGGATGCTGCGGATCTTCCGTGTGCTCAAGCTCGGCCCCTACCTGAAACAGGCGCATTACCTGCTCGACGCCCTGCGCGGCAGCAAGCAGAAAATCCTCGTGTTCCTGCTCAGCGTCTGCACCCTGGTCACCGTGTTCGGCACCCTGATGTATGTGGTGGAAGGCCCGGAGCATGGCTTTACCAGCATTCCCAAAGGCATCTATTGGGCTATTGTGACCCTGACCACCGTGGGTTATGGCGACATCGTGCCGAGGACCGTGCTGGGCCAGGTGATTTCGTCGCTGGTGATGATCACCGGTTATTCAATCATCGCCGTGCCCACGGGGATTTTCACCGCTGAACTGGCCACGGCGATGCGCGGCGGTCAGCTGCAGCACGATTGCCCGGTGTGCAAGAAAGACAGCCACGAACAGGACGCGTCGTTCTGCTCCCGTTGCGGCAATGCGCTGTTCAAGAAAATGGAATAAGCAAAGTTCTTTTTAATCTTTAAGCGACTATGCGCGCCCCGCTATAGTCGCTGGCAAATGGCCTCACCTTTGTAAAAACACCCCCACAGAACAAGGAATGCGCAGTGAAAAAACTCTTTGGCGCCTCACTTCTCGCCGCTGGTCTTGCCTTCGGCAGCGTGGCTCAGGCCGCACCGACCCTGCTTAACGTTTCCTACGACGTGATGCGCGATTTCTACAAGGACTACAACACTGCGTTCCAGAAACACTGGCAGGCCGAACACAACGAAAACATCACGGTGCAGATGTCTTTCGGCGGTTCGAGCAAGCAAGCCCGCTCCGTAATCGACGGTTTGCCGGCCGATGTCATCACCATGAACATGGCGACCGACATCAACGCCCTGGCCGACAACGGCAAACTGGTCCCGGAAAACTGGGTCACTCGTCTGCCGAACAACAGCGCACCGTTCACCTCCGCGACCGTGTTCATCGTGCGCAAAGGCAACCCGAAAGCCCTGAAAGACTGGCCGGACCTGCTCAAGGACGGCGTGCAAGTAATCGTGCCGAACCCGAAAACCTCGGGTAACGGCCGCTACACCTACCTGTCGGCCTGGGGCTACGTGCTGAAAAACGGCGGTGACGAGAACAAGGCCAAAGACTTCGTCGGCAAATTGTTCAAGCAAGCGCCAGTGCTGGACACCGGTGGCCGTGCCGCCACCACCACGTTCATGACCAACCAGATCGGCGACGTGCTGGTGACCTTCGAGAACGAAGCCGAAATGATCGCCCGCGAATTCGGCCGCGACCAGTTCGAAGTCATCTACCCAAGCGTCTCCGCCGAAGCCGAGCCACCGGTGTCGGTAGTCGACAAAGTCGTCGAGAAGAAAGGCTCCCGCGCCGCCGCCGAGGAATACCTGAAGTACCTGTGGTCGCCGGAAGGTCAGGAAATCGCTGCCGCCAACTACCTGCGTCCGCGTGACCCGGCGGTCCTGGCCAAGTACACCGACCGCTTCCCGAAAGTCGACTTCCTGTCGGTCGAGAAAACCTTCGGTGACTGGCGCACCGTGCAGAAGACCCACTTCAACGACGGCGGGATCTTCGACCAGATCTACAACGGCCAGTAAGGCGTGAGCTGACATGAAAAAGGCGACCTGCAGAGGTCGCCTTTTTTGTGGTCGGCTACATGGGCGGCTTGACGCCATCCTTGCCGGCCGAAATCGATTGCGCGGTCAATGTACCGTCCGCGCTCTGGGTTACGAAGGTGACGATCTTCACCCCGACCTTGAGCAGGCTGCGATCCCCCGGCGTCAGATTGACGATCGGCACGTCCTCCGGCACCAGGATCTTCTGCTGGCCGCCCTTGTAGTTGACGGTCAGCACCCGGCCGTTGCTCACCACCAGATCGCCGACGCTGCCATTGGTCATGCTGCTGCCCTTGGCCAGGTCGAACGGCCGGTGGCCATCGCCGCTGCCGGCCAGCTCCGGCGGGAAGACGTGAACCTCCAGCGCCTTGAGCGTGCCATCCTCCTGGGGAATGGCTGCCGAACCGATGTAACTGCCGGGCTTGATGTCTTCGATGTTGGCCAGGGTGACGGCGCGGACCTTGGTGTCCGGGGTCAACTGGACCACCACATTTTCACCCGTGTTGACGTGCACCTTGAGGGAGTCGGAGCTAACCCCGGTGATTTCGCCACGCACACCGATGCGCATGCCCGGGGCTTCGCCGGCGTAGACGCTACCGGCACTCAGTACGCCGACCATCAAAAGAGTCGTGGTGTGGCGAAGCAGCTGACGAAACATCGCAATCCTCCCGTTGAGTGCACATGGAAATCCAGACGCAACATAAGCACGCTATCGAACAAGATGTAAGTGAATGTATCATCGCCCCTCTTCGGTCGGACGCAAGGTTCGCCGATGGACGACGGATTGTTCGACGCGATCTATTCCGCAACGGAATAACTGATATCGATCCAGGGCTTCTACCGCCCGCCCGTTTCGTCCCTTAGCCTCACCGCATTCCTTTTCGCTGGATCGAGAAACCCTATGACCGCCACAACTCACGCAATGACCCGAGGCATGGTGCTGCTGTTCGCTTTCTGCTGCGGCGCCATCGTTGCCAACATCTACTACGCCCAGCCGATCATCGGCCTGATTGCCCCGGACATCGGCCTGACCGACACCATGGCCAGTTTCATCGTGTCGCTGACCCAGATCGGTTATGCGCTGGGCCTGTTCTTCCTGGTGCCGCTGGCGGACCTGCTGGAAAACCGCCGCCTGATGATCATCACCACGGTGGTGGCGATTGCCAGTCTGCTGGGGGCGGCGTTTACCGATCAGCCCAATGTGTTCCTGTTGATTTCGCTGCTGGTGGGTTTCAGTTCGGTGTCGGTGCAGATCCTGATTCCGCTGGCCGCGCATCTGGCGCCCGAGGAGTCCCGTGGCCGGGTGGTCGGCGGGATCATGGGTGGTCTGCTGCTGGGCATTCTGCTGGCACGGCCGGTGTCCAGCGTCGTTGCCGACCATTTCGGCTGGCGGGCCATGTTCATGATCGCGGCGGCGTTGATGGCGGCGATCAGCATCGTGCTGGCCCTGACCGTGCCCAAGCGCCAACCGGATCACAGCGCTTCCTACGGCCAGTTGATCGGCTCGCTGTGGACGCTGCTGCGCCAGCAACCGGTGCTGCGTCAGCGGGCGTTCTACCAGGCCTGCATGTTCGCCACCTTCAGCCTGTTCTGGACCGCAGTGCCGCTGGAACTGGCTCGCAACCATGGCCTGTCACAGAGTGAAATCGCGATCTTCGCCCTGGTCGGCGCCATCGGTGCCATCGCCGCCCCGATCAGCGGACGCCTGGCCGACGCCGGCCACACCCGCGTCGCCTCGCTGTTGGCCATGCTGTTCGCCAGCCTGAGCTTCCTGCCCGCCTTCATCCACCCGGCCTACAGCGTGATCGGCCTGGCCGTTACCGGCGTGGTACTCGACTTCTGCGTGCAGATGAACATGGTGCTCGGCCAGCGTGCGGTCTACTCCCTCGACGCCAAAAGCCGTGGCCGCCTCAACGCGCTCTACATGACCAGCATCTTCATCGGCGGCGCCTTCGGCTCGTCGGTGGCCAGTGCGGTGTACGAACATGGCGGCTGGTTGTGGATCGTGATTGTTGGCAGTGCGTTTCCGCTGCTGGCGCTGGTGCGGTTTCTGAGTGCGTCCCAGAAAGCAGTGATGGCGACTGCTTGAAAGGTACGAGGCGCTGCCAACCGGCAGCGCCCGACGCTCAATGCCGGACCAGTTTTTCCATGGCAGCATCCGCCAGAAAGGATGAACGGCTTTTGACGTTGTGCTCGCGCACATAACGGTCGATCCGCTGGATGACATAACCGGGCAAGGTCACGTTGACCTTCTCGGTCTTGCCCATGTACGGCGAGATGTCCAGCTCCAGCATGCCCCAGCCCATGTCGGCAAATTCCGGGTTGTTGCGGTGGGTGGCCGCCGAGGTCGGCATCGGAATCGGATCACCATCCGCCGCAATCTCCTGCAGCATGATGTGGGCAATCTCGACGGCTGCGTTGTAGGCATCCTCAAACGTATCACCGGCCGTTACCGCGCCGGGAATATCGGGGATCTGAATACCGATGGCGGTGTTCTCGTCGCCCCACTCGATGCAGATTGGGTATTGCATTACGAATCTCCTGTGTCACTGGCTGGCGGGTTGTATAACCCGGCGCGCCTCCTGATGCTCTTGACCGTCCCGACCGGCAAATCCTTCTTCGGATGAGGAACGGGAATCGTGTAAGGGTTGTAACGGTGCGTGAAGATGTGATGACTGCCGGTAATCCGATCCAGCGTCCAGCCTGCTTCCTCCAGCTCCTTGATCAATAACCTGCTCTGCACCAACCGCCTCCTTGCTTCGGCTCAATAAAAGTAACTCTAGAGTTATCTTTACTCAAGCACAGAAATCCGCAGGACGACGTTCGGTTGTTTTGCAGCATGTGATTGATGCACTGTCCTCGGACCCGATTAAACTCGGCTGTCATGCTTGCTCCTCTCTATTCTCAAGGACCACCGATGGACCGCCTCGCCGCCATGGAAACCTTCGTCTACGTCGTGGAAACCGGCTCGTTTTCCGCCGCCGCCCGGCGACTGGATATCGGCCAGCCCGCCGTGTCGAAAACCATCGCGCAACTCGAAACCCGCCTCGGCGTGCGCCTGCTGTTGCGTTCGACCCGAGGTCTGACGCCGACCGAGGCCGGGCTGGCATTTTTCGAACGGGCCAGGCGTGCGCTCGAAGAAGCCGACGAGGCTGACAACGCTGCCCGTGGCGTAGCGGGCGGCCTGAGCGGCAATCTGCGGGTCAGCACGGCCGTCACCTTTGGCCGGATGCATGTGGTGCCGCACCTGGGGCCGTTCCTCGATCAACACCCGCAACTCAATGTCGATCTGTTGCTCGACGACCAGAACATCAACCTCGTGGAAGAAGGCATCGACGTCGCCCTGCGCCTGGGGCCGCTCAGTGACTCCGGCCTGACCGTGCGCAAGATCGCCGAATGCCGGCGCGTCATCGTTGGCACTCCGGCCTACTTCACCAGTCACGGTGAACCTGCCTGCCCTGCCGATCTGAGCCGACACCGCGCCGTCATCTACAACCGCGGTGGTGGTGCGACCTGGCACTTCAACAAGGATGGCGAAGAACAGACCGTGACCGTCAATGGCCGCCTGCGCGTCAGCGCGGCCGAAGGTTTGCGTGAGGCGGTTCTGACCCATCAGGGTCTGGCGCTGGGCTCGGAGTGGATGTTCGCACCGGAACTGGCCAGTGGCGCAGTGAAGGCTGTCATGGGCGACTGGGTTTTGCCGAAGCAGGAGCTGTGGGCGGTGTTTCCGACGGGCAGGATGGCCAGCGCCAAGGCGCGGGCGTTTGTTGAATATGTGCAGGGGTTGTTGGCGCGAGCGTTGTAAAAACCCACACAGCAAAACGGCGATCCAAAGATCGCCGTTTTTCATTACTCCCCGAACTGCTTGCCCAACCCCGCCGGTACGCCGTGGATGTTGGTGTCCTCCCACGGCCCGTTCGGGCTGATCGAGCGGCTCCAGCCGTTGTTCCAGCGGTAATAGGTGCGCTGGCGGTAGAAGGTGTTGGGCTGGTCATCCAGCACGTACACGCCCAGCTTCTGGTCCCAGTGGCTGTTGCCGCCCGGTGGCGGGGCGAAGCTGGCTGAGGTGCGCGGGGCGGGTTTCGAGGGTTTGGCCGGGATACCCGGTTTGCCCGGCGTCGGACTGGTCGACGGGGTCGGGCTCGGCTGTGACGGCGGGATCGGCGGCAGCCGTGTCGTCGGCTCCGGCCGTTGCACCGCACATGCGCTCAAACCCAGGGCCAGTGTGAGGACTGTGATTCGGGCGATGGCGTTCATGGCGGTGCGTTCCTGATGGTTCCGGCTATTTGTCCGGGCTGTCGATGGTCAGTTTTTGTGGCGCGGTGGTGCTGCTGGCCAGAGGCCCGCTGCGGCCTACCCACTCACCGGCGGTCGGCTGACCGGCACGGGAGACGCGCGCAACCAGTTGGACTTCAGGAAAGTTCGACAGTTTCAACTGCGGCATCATTGCATCGGCATCGCCCAGCTCGACGGTTACCGGCAGGTCAGCGACGGTCAGACGCTTGGCGGCCAACGGCGCTGGAGGACCGGAAACGGCGCGGGCGAAGATGAACACACTGTCACCCGGTTGCACCTTGCCCTTGAGTTCGCTGGCCAGATCGACGCTGACCTTCAGCAATGCAGTTTTCGCCACTGGCGCCTGAGCCACCTTGCCGCCGCTGGCTTCAAGTTTCTCGGTCGCTCGCGCGATACCGCCCTGCAGGGCTTCGCGGGATTTGTCATTCGCCGGCAGTTGCTCCAGCAAGCGGTTCCAGTAGTCGATAGCTTGCTGATAGCGCTCGCCTTCGAACGCGGCGATACCGAGCAGGCCGAGGCTGGTGACTTCTTTCGGATCAGCCTTCAGCGCTTCGTCGGTCAAGGCCTGGATCTTGTCCGACCACTTCTTGCCATCGGCGAAGTACTGCGCCTGCGCCCACTGGCCGAGCAGTTCCGGTTGACGACCGGCCAGGTTGGCGGCGCGCTCGAACATCTTCGCCGCATCCGCCGGACGATCCTGAGCCATGTAGGTGCGACCGAGGAAATACAGGCCCTCGGCCGAATCCGGTTGCGCTGCCACGGCGCGTTCCAGGCGCCGGGTCATCTCTTCCATTGACTGCGGTGCCTGGGCGAACTCGCGGGTCAGCTCGACTTTGTCGGCAGCACCGAAATGCAGGTACAGACCGAGGCCCAATACCGGCACCAGCAAAGCTGCCAGCAACGGCAACGGCTTGCCCAGTCTAGAAACCCGGGTCGGCGCCACACCTTCGGTGTCGGCCAGCAGCTCACGGGCCGCTTCAGCACGGCCGCTGTCCATTTGCGCGGCATCGAGCACGCCTTCAGCCTGCTGCGCTTGCAGTTCGGCGACACGCTCCTGATACAGCGCGACGTTCAGGGCAGTCCGATCCTCTTCACGCTGGGCACGACGTTCGCGCAAAACAGGGATCAGCAGAAAACTCAGGGCGACCAGAAGCAACAGCCCTGCGGCAAGCCAGAAATCAATCATTCTTGGTTTTTATCCAACAGTTGGTCGAGGCGCTGACGCTCTTCGGGGGACAGCGATTGCGGAGTCTCGGCGCGTTGCCCGCGACGGCGACGGACGATCACGGCGATGACGACAAAACCGCCGAGCAGCAATCCCGCCGGGCCGAACCACAGCAGCGCGGTCTTGGCATTCAGCGCCGGTTTGTAGCGGACGAAATCACCGTAGCGATCGACCATGAAGTCGATGATCTGCTGATTGTCCTTGCCCTCGCCGAGCATGCGGAAAATCTCTTTGCGCAGGTCGGCGGCAATCGGCGCGTTGGAGTCGGCGATATCCTGGTTCTGGCACTTGGGGCAACGCAGTTCCTTGGTCAGTTCGCGGAAACGCTCGCGATCACCCTCTTTGGCAAACTCGTAGGTGTCGATGGCGGCGTGGGCCACGCCGGCCAGACTCAAGCCCAACACCATGGCGGCGAAAAAGCGCTTCATGGCTTGGCCTCATCGACCAGCGCCTGATACTTGGCCGCCAGTTTTTCGCGCCAGACCTGCTCGTCGATCACGCCGACGTACTTGTCGCGGATGATGCCCTTGGCGTCGATGAAGAAGGTTTCCGGCGCGCCGTAGACACCGAGGTTCAGGCCCAGGGAGCCTTCGTCATCGCGGATGTCCAGTTGATACGGGTTGTGGAATTCGGCCAACCACTTCAACGCATCGGCGTTGGTGTCCTTGTAGTTGATGCCGTAAATCACCACGCCGCGCTCGGCGAGTTTGTTCAGCACCGGATGCTCGACCCGGCAGGAAATGCACCAGGTGCCCCAGACGTTGACCAGCGCCGGTTTGCCGAGGATGTCGGCCTTGGTCAGGGTTTTTTCGCCCTGCACCGCCGGCAGGGAAAACTCCGGGAACGGCTTGCCGATCATCGCCGACGGCAGTTCCGCCGGATCCAGGTACAGACCGCGATAAAGAAATACTGCCACCAGCAGGAAAATCGCCAGCGGCACCAGCATCAACCAACGTCTCATGCAGCGGCTCCTTCCATGCCCAGCGCTTCACGCACCTTGGCTTTGACCTTGACCCGGTAACGCCGGTCCAGCGCTGCCAGCATCCCGCCCAGACCGGTCAGCAGACCGCCGAACCAGATCCAGCGCACAAACGGTTTCACATGCACCCGCACCGCCCAGGCGCCGTCGCCCAGAGGTTCACCCAGTGCGACATAGAGGTCGCGGGTGAAACCGGCGTCGATCCCGGCTTCGGTCATCATCGAACTCTGCACGGTGTACAGGCGTTTTTCCGGGTGCAGCACGCTGACTTCGCGGCCATCGCGGATCACCCGGATGGTGCCTTTGTCAGAGGTAAAGTTCGGGCCCTCGAAGTGTTTGGCACCTTCGAACACGAACTGATAACCGGCCAGTTCCATCGACTCGCCCGGCGCCAGACGCAGGTCGCGCTCTGCACTGTTCTGGCTCGACAACACCACGCCCAGCGCGCACACGGCGATGCCGATGTGGGCCAGTTGCATGCCCCAGTAGCTGCGGGTCAGGGTCGGCAGGCCTTTGATCAGGCCTTTGTGGCGCGTCTTGTCGAAGATGTCGCGCACACCGGCCAGCAACACCCAGGCCGCCAGCAGGAAGGTCGCGATCACCGCCCAGTTGAAATCGCCGTAGGCGACACCGGCAACGACTGCCAGTGCAACGCTGCCCAACAACACAGGGGTCAGCATGTTGGCCAGCCATTTCACCGGCGTGTCTTTCCAGCGCACGATCACGCCGACCGCCATCACCACCATCAGCAAGGCCATCAACGGAATGAACAGCGCGTTGAAGTACGGCGGGCCGACCGACAGCTTGGCGCCGCTGATCGCATCGAGAATCAGCGGGTACAGCGTGCCGAGCAGGATCATCGACGCGGCCACCACCAGCACCAGGTTGTTGCCCAGCAGCAGGGTTTCCCGCGACCACAGGTTGAAACCGACCTGGCTCTTGACCACCGGGGCGCGCAAGGCAAATAGCGTCAGCGAACCGCCGACCACGAACAGCAGGAAGATCAGGATGAATACGCCGCGCTCAGGATCCGAGGCAAACGCATGCACCGAGGTCAGCACGCCGGAACGTACGAGGAAGGTGCCGAGCAGGCTCAGGGAGAACGCGGCAATCGCCAACAACACCGTCCAGCTCTTGAACACGCCACGTTTCTCGGTGACCGCCAGCGAGTGGATCAGCGCCGTGCCCACCAGCCATGGCATGAACGAGGCGTTTTCCACCGGGTCCCAGAACCACCAGCCGCCCCAGCCGAGTTCGTAGTAAGCCCACCACGAACCGAGGGTGATGCCGATGCCGAGGAAGGCCCAGGCGACGATGGTCCATGGACGCGACCAGCGTGCCCACGCGGCATCCAGACGGCCGCCGAGCAGTGCGGCGATGGCGAATGCGAAGGCCACGGAGAAACCGACGTAGCCCATGTACAGCATCGGCGGATGCACGATCAGGCCGATATCCTGCAGCAATGGATTGAGGTCACGACCGTCGGCCGGGATCTGCGGCAGGATTCGCGAAAATGGGTTGGAGGTGAGGATCAGGAACAACAGGAAACCGGTGCTGATCATGCCCATCACCGCCAGAACGCGAGCAAGCATGACTTGCGGCAACTGCCGGGAGAACACCGACACCGCGAAGGTCCAGCCACCGAGGATCAACGCCCACAGCAGCAGCGACCCCTCATGGGCGCCCCACACCGCGCTGAACTTGTAGTACCACGGCAGCGCGCTGTTGGAGTTCATCGCGACGTAGGCCACGGAGAAGTCGTCGGTCATGAACGCGTAGGTCAAGACGCCAAAAGCGAACAGCAGGAACGCGAACTGCCCCCACGCTGCCGGTTGCGCCAGGCCCATCCACAGACGGTCGCCGCGCCAGGCACCGAGCAACGGCACCACGGCCTGCACCAGCGCGAAACACAGCGCCAGGATCATGGCCAGATGGCCAAGCTCGGGAATGAAAATGGTGGACGTCATCGATCAACCCTCCTTCGCTTGGGTCGGCGCGGATTGACCGCTGTCCTTCAGGGCCTTGGTCACTTCCGGCGGCATGTATTTCTCATCGTGCTTGGCCAGCACTTCATCGGCCACTACGACGCCGTCGGCGTTGAGCTTGCCCAGTGCGACGATGCCCTGCCCTTCGCGGAACAGGTCCGGCAGGATTCCACGATAGGTGATGGTCACGGATTTGTTGAAGTCAGTGACCACGAATTTCACGTCCAGGGAATCCGGGGAACGTTGCAGCGAACCTTTCTCGACCATGCCGCCCGCACGGATGCGGGTGTCCTGCGGCGCTTCGCCGTTGGCGATCTGGGTCGGGGTGTAAAACAGGTTGATGTTCTGCTGCAGGGCGCTCAGGGCCAGGCCGACGGCAGCGCCGACCCCGACCAGAATCGCCAGAATGATGATAAGACGCTTTTTGCGCAGCGGATTCACTTGCCGTTCTCCCGGCGCAGACGACGCGCCTCTTGTTGCAGATAACGCTTGCGGGCCGCAATCGGCGCCGCCACGTTGAGGATCAGTACCGCCAGACAGATGCCGTAGGCCGACCAGACGTACAGGCCGTGATGGCCCATGGCGAGGAAGTCGCCGAATGACGCGAAACTCATCGAGCGGCCTCCAGGCTGTTCTGCACTTCTTCTTTCACCCAACTGGCGCGGGCTTCGCGCTTGAGCACTTCAAGGCGCATGCGCAGCAACAGCACGGCGCCGAAGAAACAGTAGAAACCCAGCACGGTCAGCAGCAGCGGTAGCCACATTTCGGCGGGCATCGCCGGTTTTTCGGTGAGGGTGAAGGTCGCGCCCTGGTGCAGGGTGTTCCACCACTCCACCGAGTATTTGATGATCGGGATGTTGATCACGCCGACGATGGCCAGCACCGCGCAGGCCTTGGCGGCGCTGTCGCGGTTGCTGATGGCGTTGCCCAGGGCGATCACGCCGAAGTACAGGAACAGCAGAATCAGCATCGAGGTCAGCCGCGCGTCCCAGACCCACCACGAACCCCAGGTCGGCTTGCCCCAGATCGCCCCGGTGACCAGCGCCACGGCGGTCATCCAGGCACCGATCGGCGCAGCGCATTGCAGGGCGACGTCGGCCAGTTTCATCTTCCACACCAGCCCGACCACACCGCACACCGCCAGCATCACATAGATCGACTGGGCGAGCATCGCGGCGGGAACGTGGATGTAGATGATGCGAAAGCTGTTTCCTTGCTGATAGTCCGGCGGCGCGAAGGCCAGGCCCCAGACGACGCCGACAGCGATCAGCAGCAACGCTGCAATGCTCAGCCACGGCAGAAACTTGCTGCTGATGCCGTAGAACCACTTGGGCGAGCCGAGCTTGTGAAACCAGGTCCAGTTCATACTGTTTCCATCACGGGTGCCGCTCATCGGTGTGAGCAGTCTCAGGGTCTTTGCTGGTTAAATTTTAACCAGACCTCATTATTCGCCGACGCTGATCTTCAGGCCAGCAGCTATTGCAAAAGGTGTCAGGGTTATCGCCAGGGCGGTCAGGCTGCCAAGCCACAACAGATAACCCGTCGCCGGCATGCCTTGCAGTGCCGCCTGCAAGGCGCCACTGCCGAGGATCAACACCGGGATGTACAACGGCAGAATCAGCAGCGCCAGCAACAGGCCACCGCGTTTCAGACCGACCGTCAGCGCCGCGCCCACCGCGCCGAGCAAGCTCAGCACCGGTGTACCCAGCAACAACGAAAGCAGCAATACCGGCAGACACGCAGCCGGCAACCCGAGCATCAACGCCAGTAACGGCGAGAGCAAAACCAGTGCCAGCCCGGAAAAAAGCCAGTGTGCCAGCACCTTGGCCAACACCAGAAGTGGCAGGGGGTGCGGCGAAAGGACCCACTGTTCAAGGGATCCGTCTTCGAAATCACTGCGGAAAAGCCCGTCCAGCGAGAGCAGGACCGACAAAAGCGCCGCCACCCAGACTAACCCCGGGGACAAGTTTTGCAATACTTGAGTTTCCGGTCCGACGGCCAGCGGGAACAGCGCGATGACGATGGCGAAGAAAATCAGCGGATTGGCCAGCTCCGCCGGGCGGCGAAACAGCAGTCGGGATTCACGGGCAACCAGCAGGCCGAACACACTCATACTGCCCAGTTCCCCAGATCGATGTCGCGATAACCGGCCGGCATCCGGCTCAGCGTGTGGTGCGTGGTCAACACCACCAGACCGCCCTGCTCGCAGTGATTGGCCAGGTGTTCTTCGAGTTGCGCCACGCCTTGTTTGTCCAGTGCGGTGAACGGCTCATCGAGGATCCACAGCGGCGGGCTGTCCAGATACAACCGCGCCAGCGCCACGCGGCGCTGCTGACCGGCGGACAGGCTATGACAGGGAACATCCTCGAAACCGCGCAATCCAACCGCCGCCAGTGCCTGCCAGATCGCCTCGCGTCCGGCAGGTTGATGCAGGGCGCAGAGCCAGGCGAGGTTTTCTTCCGGGGTGAGCAAGTCCTTGATCCCGGCAGCATGGCCGATCCACAGCAGGTTGCGCGCCAGCTCGCTGCGTTGCTCGGCCAGGGGTTGACCGTTGAGCAGCACCTGACCGTCGGTCGGTTGCATCAGGCCGGCGAGCAAACGCAAGAGACTGGTCTTGCCGCTGCCGTTGGGACCGCTGATCTGCACCATATCGCCACTGGCCAGTCTCAATTCGAGATTCTCGAAGAGCAGTCTGAGATCGCGCTCACAGGCGAGGCCGACGGTTTGCAGGACAGGGCTGGTCAAGGGTTCACGGGCCTTATACGGTTCAAGTCGGCTCTGGGGCGGCCGTTAAAGAGTTGCAGCATAAATGCAATGACGGCTCAATCCAGAGAGCTGCGTCAAACAATTGCTATGTTTTTTTGAACGAACGGAAGGACGGGCGGCATTATACATGGCGTCCCCTGCTCTCCCGAGTGCATTTTCCTCAGGTTGTGTCCGCGTATGACAGGCGAAATGAACATCCTCCCGCTCCCGCCAACCACCCCGGCGACCGCTCGCCCGCAGGTCGGTGAGCTGCTCAAGTTGCTGACGCCGATGGACGGGCTGATTGCCGCCGGCCAGAGCGCCAAGGCCGAGGTGTTGTCGCTGAAACCGGCGGACCAGGCCTTTCAGGTGCTGCTCAAGGTCACCCTCGACGGCGGCCGTCAGACCACCGTGCAGGCGACCAGTCCCCTGCCGCTGCCGCAAGGCACCAATCTGGCGGTCACCCAGCCGTCGGCGGGTAATCTGGCGATCACCGTGCAGCAAGCCATCGCCACGGCTGTCGCCACCCTCACCCGCATCGACACGGCGCAATTGCCGGTCGGTACGCTGCTGCAAGGCAAGGTGCTGACCAATCAGGCCTTGCCGCAGGTGCCGGGGCAGCCGACGGTGTTCCGCTCGACGGTCAGCCTGCTCAACACGGTGTTGAGCGGCAGTACCCTGAGCATCGACAGCCCGCAGCCATTACGCATCGGCACCCTGCTGTCAGCGCTGGTGCAGGATTCCCAGACCCTGAAATTCCTGCCGCTGAGCAATCGCCAGGAACAACTGGCGGTCAGTCAGCAGCTGGTCAGCCAGCAAAGCCGCCAGGGTTCGCTGGATGGCTTGTTGAAAATGCTCCAGAGCCTGCCACCCGCCGACGACCAGACCTCCAGTGATCTGCGCGCGGCCGTGGACCGGCTGCTGGCGAACCTGCCGGACGTCGAGCAACTGAGCACACCCAGAGGCCTGGCCCAGGCGCTGCTCAACAGCGGCGCGTTTCTTGAAGCCAAATTGCTCGCCGGGCAAAACCCGACGCTGACCCCGGACATGAAAGGCGATCTGCTCAAGCTGATCGCGCAACTCACCCCCGGTCTGCCCGGCAATACCAATCTGAATGCAATCATCGCCGCCAACACTTTGGCCCAGGCAATGCCGAGCTTCGTGCGCAATGCCCTCGGCATGCTCGGTCAGGTCAGCGCCAAACCGCTGCCGAGCAGTTTCCCGCTGCCGGACCGGCTGCTGCAGAGCCTGGAAGGTGAAGGCGATCTGGAACACTTGCTGCGCCTCGCCGCCGCCGCGGTCTCGCGCCTGCAAAGCCATCAACTGTCGAGCCTGGAACAGACCGGCGTGACCGACGACGGGCGCCTGCTCAGCACCTGGCAACTGGAAATCCCGATGCGCAACCTGCAGGACATCGTGCCGTTGCAGGTCAAGTTCCAGCGCGAAGAAGCGCCGCAAGAAGAAAAACAGAACGACCGCCGTGACAGCGAGCGCGAAACCAAACAGCAACTGTGGCGCGTCGATCTGGCGTTCGACATGGAGCCACTGGGGCCGATGCAGGTTCAGGCGCAACTGATCAACGGCAGCCTGTCGAGCCAGCTATGGGCCGAACGGCCGTACACTGCCGACCTGATCGAAACCAATCTGGCCGCACTGCGCCAACGCCTGCTGGATCGCGGACTCAACGTCGGCGATCTCGACTGCCACCTCGGCACCCCGCCGCAAGGCATCCAAACCCGTCTCGAACACCGCTGGGTCGACGAAACCGCATGAACGATTCCACTGCACCACGCCAGGCCATCGCCCTCAAGTACGACGGCAGCCACGCCCCGACCCTCACCGCCAAGGGCGACGACGAACTGGCCGAGGAAATCCTGCGCATCGCCCGCGACTGTGAAGTGCCGATCTACGAGAACGCCGAACTGGTCAAGTTGCTGGCACGCATGGAGCTGGGCGACAGCATCCCGCAGGAGCTGTACCTGACGATTGCCGAGATCATTGCATTTGCCTGGAACCTCAAGGGCAAGTTCCCGCAAGGACATGATCCGGATGCACCGATGGTCGAGAAGGACATCACCGATCGCGGCGACGATTACTGAGGGCAAAAAAAATCGCAGTCATCGACTGCGATTTTTTTGTTCCGCTCGAAACTCTCAACTGCTTCTGTGCAGCTTGCGCATCAACTCCGCCTCAGCCTGGGTCAACCCGCAGGACTGAGTCAGCTCATCGACACTCGCGCCCATCCCGACCAGTTTCGCCGCCTGGGCGAATGACAGGCTGGACGGGTCGCGTTGTTCGAGCTGGGTGATCTTGTCCGGGATCGGACTGACGACCGCGCGCAGCTCGTGCAGGGCTTCGCCCATGCGCACGTTGCCGTTCTGGTAATCGTCGACACGCTTGGCCAGGTCCTTGATGCGCTGGTCACGCAGCGCATCGCCCTGGGCCTGTTGCGCAGCGATCACGCGCTGCGCCTTGATGTACGCCAGAAACATCGCCAGCGTGCCTGCCCAGAACAGGAACAGGACAATGACCGCTACCTCGAGAATCAATCAGATATTCTCCAGTTCCGACCATTCTTCTTCGCTCATCATCTTGTCCAGCTCGACCAGGATGAGCAACTCGTTGTTCTTGTTGCACACGCCCTGGATGAACTTGGCCGACTCTTCGTTACCGACGTTCGGTGCGGTCTCGATCTCCGACTGACGCAGGTAAACCACTTCAGCCACGCTGTCGACCATGATGCCGACCACTTGCTTGTCGGCTTCGATGATGACGATACGGGTGTTGTCGCTGATCTCGCCGCTCATCAGGCCGAAGCGCTGACGGGTGTCGATCACGGTCACCACGTTGCCGCGCAGGTTGATGATGCCCAGCACGTAGCTTGGAGCACCCGGAACCGGAGCGATCTCGGTGTAGCGCAGGACTTCCTGAACGCGCATCACGTTGATGCCGTAGGTTTCGTTGTCCAGCTTGAAGGTCACCCATTGCAGGATCGGATCTTCGGAACCCTTTGCCGCAGTAGCCTTGTCGTTCATACCCTAGCCCCTCGAAAAACCGCGCCTGGCGGTGTGTGTTCTGTGCGCCGCCATGCGTATGCCGGTGCTGTCTGTTATGTAAGTGTTATGTCGGTTTGTGGTTCGGCTTACTGCCGGACATGTGCTTTGCCCCACCGCTGGCGATCAGCTCGGCCAGTGCGGAAACATCGAGCAAGGCGCACATGTGTTCAATCACCGTGCCCGCGAGCCATGGCCGCTGACCCCGGTGACTTCTCCATTTGATTTCATTCGGGTCCAGGCGCAACGAGCGGCTGACCTGATGCACCGCCAGCCCCCACTCGTAACCTTGTACCGAAATCACGTATTGCAGGCCCTGACGGAAGTCATCGCGATAGCGATCCGGCATGACCCAGCGCGCGGTGTCCAGCACCTTCAGGTTGCCGGCCTGGCTTGGCAAGATGCCGAGGAACCATTCCGGCTGACCGAACAGCGGCGTCAGCTCATGGCCAGCCAGCGAATAGATCGAACCGAGGCACACCAGCGGCACGGCCAGGGTCAATCCGGCCACGTCGAACAGCAGGCATTCAAAGGCTTCCGACGCCCAGGCCGGACGACCGTCGGTTTCCACCGGTGGCGGCGTATTGCTCGGTGGCAGATGCACTTCCACCAGTGGCGCAACCAGAGTCGGCTCGACCGGGGCTGGCGCAGGCGCTTCAGGCTCGGGCGCTGGCGCCGCCGGAACCGCAGGCGTTTGCAGAAGCTGGGTTTGCAGCAGCGGTGCCAGGGTCGAGACCACGCGCACCGGCTCAGGCTCTTTGATCAAAGTCGCAGGAGCCTTCGCCACCACAGCCGCAGGCGCTGCAACCGGGGCGACCGGCCGGGCAGCTTGCTGCGCATCCCGGGCCTGTTCTTCAAGCACGGCGGCCTGGAATTCATCGAGTACGGCGGTGTTCTCGACCACCTCGACCGGCGCTGCGATTTCCTGCTCGACCTCGTCCGTCACTTCCTGCAGCAAGCCGTCCAGATAGGACTGCAGCGCCAGTTGCGGCTTCGATGTCAGCTTGATCGGCCGATTCATGCTCAGGCCACCTGCGGAACGAGTTGTTGCGCCAGCAGATGCTTGAGCAGCGCGCGATAGGCCAGCACGCCACGGCTCTTGCCGTCGAATTGCGAAGGCGTGACACCGGCACGGCTGGCGTCGCGCAGACGGGTATCGACCGGGATGTAACCCTGCCAGATCTCGTCGGGGAATTTGTCACGCAGCACGCGCAAGGTGCCCATCGACGCCTGGGTGCGGCGGTCGAACAGGGTCGGCACGATACTGAACGGCAGCGCCTGTTTGCGCGAACGGTTGATCATCGCCAGGGTGTTGACCATGCGTTCCAGGCCTTTGACGGCCAGGTGTTCGGTCTGCACCGGGATCACCAGTTGCTGACTGGCGGCCAGGGCGTTGACCATCAGCACGCCGAGCAACGGCGGGCTGTCGATGATTGCGTAATCGAAGTCCTGCCACAGCTGCGCCAGACTCTTGGCGATCACCAGGCCCAGTCCACTCTGCCCCGGCGACTGACGCTCGAGGGTTGCCAGCGCGGTGCTCGACGGCAGCAGGGAAATGCGTTCATCGCTGGTGGACAGCAGCAACTGGCCCGGCAGGCCTTGCGGCACACTGCCCTTGTGCAGAAACAGGTCGTAGTTGCTGTGTTCCAGGCTGTCGGGGTCGTAACCGAAATAGCTGGTCATCGAGCCGTGCGGGTCGAGATCGACCACGACCACGCGTTTGCCCGCCTCGGCCAGCAAACCGGCTAAAGCGATGGAAGAAGTGGTTTTACCAACACCACCCTTTTGATTGGCGACTGCCCAGACTCTCATTCGGATTGTTCCTCCCGGCCGAGATGCTCGGCCGAGACATGGCTCAGCGTATTAATGCGGGCGACGGAGAATTGACGGCACTCTCGCGTCCCGGCGTCTTGACCGGGGTCGGTGCAGTTTGTGTGCCAGCACGCTTCAACGCGGCGTCCGGTGTTGCATTGGCGGTTCCGGTGCCTGTGAGGCTGCGACGAACATCGAGATTGCGCGACACCACCAGCACCACGCGACGGTTCTTCGCCCGGCCTTCGGCAGTGGCGTTGTTGGCCACCGGCTGGAATTCGCCGTAACCCACCGAAGCCATGCGGCCAGGGTTGACGCCCTGCATCGCCAGCATGCGCACGATGCTCGCCGAACGCGCCGAAGACAGTTCCCAGTTGGTCGGGTACTGCGCGGTGCGGATCGGTTGATCGTCGGTAAAGCCTTCGACGTGGATCGGGTTGTCGAACGGTTTGAGGATCGTTGCAACCTTGTCGATGATGTTGAACGCGATGTCGCTCGGCATCGCATCACCGCTGCCGAACAACAGGCTGGAGTTGAGTTCGATCTCGACCCACAGCTCATTGCCGCGCACGGTCATCTGGTTGCTCGCGATCAGGTCGCCGAACGCGGCGCTGATATCGTCGGCGATGCTTTTCAGCGGATCGCTGGCCCCGGCAATGCCGGCATCGACCTGTTCGGAGTCCTTGACCAGCGGCTTGGCCGGGGTCACGGTTTTCGGGCGCTCTTCACCGATCGGGATCGGCTTGAGCGAGCGGTCGGAGTCGGTGAAGACCCCGATCAACGCTTCGGAGATGACCTTGTACTTGCCTTCGTTGATCGACGAGATGGAGTACATCACCACGAAAAAGGCAAAGAGCAAGGTGATGAAGTCGGCGTAGGAAACCAGCCAACGTTCATGGTTTACATGCTCTTCATGCTGGCGACGACGTGCCATGAGGTTAGTCCCTTAATCCATGAAGCCCTGAAGCTTCAACTCGATGGAGCGTGGGTTTTCACCTTCAGCGATCGACAAAATACCTTCCAACAACATTTCGCGATAACGCGACTGCCGCAACGCAATTGACTTGAGCTTGGCAGCGACCGGCAGCAACACCAGGTTGGCACTGGCCACACCGTAGATGGTGGCGACAAATGCCACGGCGATGCCGTTGCCCAGTTGCGACGGATCGGCCAGGTTGCCCATCACATGGATCAGGCCCATCACCGCACCGATGATACCGATGGTCGGCGCGTAGCCGCCCATGCTTTCAAAGACCTTGGCGGCTTCGATGTCGCGGGCTTCCTGGGTGTAGAAATCCACTTCGAGAATGCTGCGGATCGCTTCCGGCTCGGCACCGTCGACCAGCAGTTGCAGGCCCTTGCGCGAGTAGGCGTCGGGTTCGGCATCCGCCACGCCTTCCAGGCCCAGCAGACCTTCCTTGCGTGCGGTGAGGCTCCAGTTGACGACGCGGTCGATGCCGCCGGCCAGATCCACACGGGGCGGGAAAAAGATCCAGGCGAGGATTTGCATGGCACGCTTGAACGCGCTCATCGGCGATTGCAGCAAGGCGGCACCGATGGTCCCGCCGAGCACGATCAGCGCCGCCGGGCCGTTGGCCAGTGCGCCGAGGTGACCACCTTCAAGGAAGTTGCCGCCGATGATGGCGACAAACGCCATGATGATCCCGATAAGGCTTAGAACATCCATCAGATACACGCCTCGACGATGTGCTTGCCGATATCGTCCAGACCGTACACCGCATCCGCGAGGTCAGCTTTGACGATCGCCATCGGCATGCCGTAGATCACGCAACTGGCTTCGTCCTGGGCCCAGACGGTGCTGCCGCCCTGCTTGAGCAGACGCGCGCCTTCGCGACCGTCGGCGCCCATGCCGGTCAGTACGACCGCCAGAACTTTGTCGCTGTAGGATTTCGCTGCGGAACCGAAGGTGATGTCCACGCAAGGCTTGTAGTTCAGACGCTCGTCGCCCGGCAGGATTTTCACCGCGCCACGGCCGTCGATCATCATCTGCTTGCCACCCGGTGCCAGCAGCGCCAGGCCCGGACGCAGGATGTCGCCATCCTCGGCTTCCTTGACGCTGATGCGGCACAGCTTGTCCAGACGCTCGGCGAAGGCCTTGGTGAAGGCCGCCGGCATGTGCTGGATCAGCACGATCGGCGCCGGGAAGTTGGCCGGCAACTGGGTCAAAACCCGTTGCAGCGCAACCGGGCCACCGGTCGAGGTGCCGATCGCCACCAGTTTGTAGGCCTTGCGTTTCGGCGCCGGCGACGAAGCGCTGGCGGCCGGAGCGCGAGCCGGGGCAGGCGCGGGTGCCGGACGAGCCGGAGCACTGTGGCTGCCAAAGCTCGACGGTGCCGCAGCCGGAGTCGGCGCAGGTGCCGGTGCAGCGGCTGGCGCCGGCGCACTGTAGGCACTGAAACGACGGTTGCTGCGCGAGATGCTGTGCACCTTCTCGCACAGCAGTTGCTTGACCTTCTCCGGATTGCGCGAGATGTCCTCGAAATTCTTCGGCAGGAAATCCACCGCGCCGGCATCCAGCGCATCCAGGGTCACCCGGGCGCCTTCATGGGTCAGCGAGGAGAACATCAACACCGGGGTCGGGCAGCGCTGCATGATGTGCCGCACCGCCGTGATGCCATCCATCATCGGCATCTCGTAGTCCATGGTGATCACGTCCGGCTTGAGGGCCAGGGCCTGATCGATCGCCTCTTTACCGTTGGTTGCCGTACCGACAACCTGGATGCTCGGATCCGCTGAAAGAATTTCCGAGACGCGGCGGCGGAAAAAACCCGAATCGTCCACCACCAGGACTTTGACTGCCATAAACACTCCATTAGGTGCAGCGGGACGTTGTCGCCCCGCTGCCCCGGATTCAAATACGCCGTGCGGCGTAACGCTTGAGCATGCTTGGAACATCGAGAATCAGCGCAATGCGGCCGTCACCGGTAATGGTGGCGCCGGACATGCCCGGGGTTCCCTGCAGCATTTTGCCCAATGGCTTGATGACCACTTCTTCCTGGCCGACCAGTTGATCGACGACGAAGCCGATCCGCTGGGTGCCCACCGAAAGGATCACCACATGGCCTTCGCGCTGCTCTTCGTGAGCGGCGGAGCTGACCAGCCAGCGCTTGAGGTAGAACAATGGCAGCGCCTTGTCCCGCACGATCACCACTTCCTGGCCATCCACCACGTTGGTGGTCGACAGGTCGAGGTGGAAGATTTCGTTGACGTTCACCAGCGGGAACGCGAACGCCTGGTTGCCGAGCATCACCATCAGGGTCGGCATGATCGCCAGCGTCAGCGGTACCTTGATGACGATTTTCGAGCCGGCGCCCTTGGTCGAGTAGATGTTGATCGAACCGTTGAGCTGGGAAATCTTGGTCTTCACCACGTCCATGCCGACACCACGGCCGGACACGTCGGAGATCTCGGTCTTGGTCGAGAAGCCCGGGGCGAAGATCAGGTTGTAGCACTCGGTGTCGCTCAGGCGATCGGCGGCATCCTTGTCCATCACACCGCGTTTCACGGCGATGGCGCGCAGGACGTTCGGGTCCATGCCTTTGCCGTCATCGGAAATCGACAGCAGGATATGGTCGCCTTCCTGTTCAGCGGCCAGGATCACCTTGCCGCCACGGGCCTTGCCCGACGCTTCGCGTTCTTCCGGCGACTCGATGCCGTGGTCGACCGCGTTGCGCACCAAGTGGACCAGCGGGTCGGCCAGTGCCTCGACGAGGTTCTTGTCGAGGTCGGTCTCTTCGCCCACCAGTTCCAGGTTGATTTCTTTCTTGAGCTGACGCGCGAGGTCGCGAACCAGACGCGGGAAGCGGCCGAAGACTTTCTTGATCGGCTGCATCCGGGTCTTCATGACAGCGGTCTGCAGGTCGGCGGTAACCACGTCGAGGTTCGACACGGCCTTCTGCATCGACTCGTCGCCGCTGTTCAGGCCCAGACGCACCAGACGGTTACGCACCAGTACCAGCTCGCCGACCATGTTCATGATTTCGTCGAGACGCGCGGTGTCTACACGCACGGTAGTCTCGGCTTCGCTCGCCGGTTTTTCCGGTGGCGGAGTCGCCGGAGCACGGGCCGGAGCCGGTGCGGCAGCGGCAGCCGGTTTGGCCGGTTCGGCTTTTGGCTCAGGCGCTTTTGCAGCAGGTTTCGCCGCAGCGGCCGGGGCCTTGGCGGCAGGCGCTGCAACCGCCGAAGCATTGCCGGCCGTCACGACGGCACCGGTGGCGACGTCAGTGAACTTGCCTTTGCCATGCAGATCGTCGAGCAGCGATTCGAACTCGTGGTCGGTGATCAGATCGCTACCGGCTGCAGCCGCTGCCGGGGCAGCATTTGCATTCGCAGGGACGGAAGCAATCGCCGACTCCAGCGCATCGACAGCAAAGTTGCCCTTGCCGTGCAACTGATCGAGCAAGGCTTCGAATTCGTCGTCGGTGATGTCCGAGCTGTCACCCGCCGCCGGAGCAGCAGGCGCAGCGGCCGCCGGTGCCACGGCGTCCGCCGCGAACTGGCCCTTGCCGTGCAACTGGTCGAGCAGCGACTCGAACTCGGCGTCGGTGATTTCATCGCTGGCCGCTTCGTCGGAAGCCGGCGCAGCGGCAGCCGCCGGGGCTTCGGCTTCGGCCTTGACGGCGTTCAGCGAGTCCAGCAGCTGTTCAAATTCGTTATCGGTGATGTCGCCGGAGTCGCCGGTTTCGTTTTCAACGACCAGCTCTTCGATCATCTCGGCCACGGGCGAAGCCGGAGCTTCATCCGCCGATTGCGGTTCGGCCAGGCGCGCCAGAGCGGCCAGCAGTTCCGGGGTTGCAGCGGTAATCGGGCTGCGATCGCGGACTTCGCTGAACATGCTGTTCACCGCGTCCAGCGCTTCAAGCACCACGTCCATCAGTTCTGCATCTACGCGACGCTCACCCTTGCGCAGGATGTCGAACACGTTTTCGGCGATGTGACAGCACTCCACCAGCTCGTTGAGCTGAAGGAAGCCGGCGCCCCCTTTTACAGTGTGGAAACCGCGAAAAATTGCGTTGAGCAGATCTGCGTCATCCGGGCGGCTTTCCAGCTCGACCAGTTGTTCGGACAGTTGCTCAAGAATCTCGCCGGCCTCAACCAGGAAATCCTGAAGGATCTCTTCATCGGCGCCGAAGCTCATTAATGGGGTGCTCCTACAGGTCTAAAAACCCAAAAAAACTCAAAATCCAAGGCTGGATAGCAAATCGTCCACATCGTCCTGACCGGACACAACGTCTTCTCGTTTATCGGCATGAATCTGCGGACCTTCACCCTGCGAGAGATGTTTTTGTGGATCTTTTTCAGCGAGCATCGCCGCACGGTCATGTTCGATACCCGCAAAGCGGTCAACCTGACTGGCCATAAGGACGAGTTTGAGCAAATTGCTTTCGACTTCGGTGACCAGTTGGGTCACGCGCTTGATCACCTGACCGGTGAGATCCTGGTAATCCTGGGCCAGCAGAATGTCGTTGAGGTTGCTCGACACCGCGCGGTTGTCCGCGCTGCTGCGTGCCAGAAAACCGTCGACCCGACGCGCCAGTTCGCGGAACTCTTCAGCCCCGACTTCGCGGCGCATGAAACGTCCCCAGTCGGCACTCAACGCCTGGGCTTCATCAGCCAGACCATTGACCACCGGCGTGGCGCTTTCCACCAGATCCATGGTGCGGTTGGCCGCAGCTTCGGTCAGCTTGACCACATAGCCCAGGCGCTCGGTCGCATCAGTGATCTGCGACACTTCCTCGGCCTGCGGCATGTGCGGGTCGATCTGGAAGTTGACGATTGCACTGTGCAGTTCGCGCGTGAGCTTGCCGACTTCCTGGTACAGGCCACGGTCACGGGTCTGATTGAGCTCATGGATCAGTTGCACAGCGTCGCCGAACCTGCCTTTTTCAAGGCTTTCGACCAGTTCGACCGCGTGTTTTTTCAGCGTCGACTCGAAGTCGCCCTGTGAAGATTCTTTATGCTCCATAGCTCCCCCGCGCGTCATCAGCCGATGCGTTCGAAAATCTTCTCGATTTTTTCTTTCAGCGCCTGAGCCGTGAAAGGTTTGACCACGTAGCCGTTAACGCCGGCCTGGGCCGCTTCGATGATCTGCTCGCGCTTGGCTTCAGCGGTCACCATCAGCACTGGCAAGTGCTTGAGTTTTTCATCGGCGCGCACGTGACGCAGCAGGTCGATACCGGTCATGCCGGGCATGTTCCAGTCGGTCACCAGAAAGTCGATGCTGCCGCTGTTGAGCACCGGAATGGCGGTGGTGCCATCGTCGGCTTCAACGGTGTTGGTGAACCCGAGGTCACGCAACAGGTTCTTGATGATCCGCCGCATCGTTGAGAAGTCATCAACGATGAGGATTTTCATGTCTTTGTTCAATTCGACCTCCAAGCAGTCTTAAACGCGTCCAGCACCTGAACGCGCCATTTCAATCAATCCGGCAAAGCACTCGATGACTGTCTGGAGCACAACAGAGCAAGACCGGTGCCGTTCACCACCGCACCAGCCTCGTTCGCAGTGTCCCCACACTGCCTTCAGCGCGCTCGCCACTCCCCCAAACGCCCCCGCAAGCGGGCCGCGCACTGGCTGTGTAACTGGCTGACCCGCGATTCACTGACGCCAAGGACTTCACCGATTTCCTTGAGGTTCAGTTCTTCGTCGTAGTACAGCGCCAACACCAGTCGCTCACGCTCCGGCAAATTGGCAATCGCGTCCGCCAGCGCCGCCTGGAAGCGTTCATCTTCCAGATCGCGTGACGGCTCAAGATGAGCACTGGCGCCATCCTCGTGCAGCCCTTCGTGTTCGCCGTCCTGCAACAGGTCGTCGAAACTGAACAGTCGGCTGCCCAGGGTGTCGTTCAAAATCCCGTAGTAATCGTCGAGACTCAACTGGAGTTCGGCCGCAACCTCGTGATCTTTAGCGTCACGGCCGGTTTTAGCTTCAATCGAGCGAATCGCGTCGCTGACCATACGGGTATTGCGGTGAACCGAGCGCGGTGCCCAGTCCCCCTTGCGGACTTCATCGAGCATCGCGCCGCGGATCCGGATGCCCGCGTACGTTTCGAAACTGGCGCCCTTGCTGGCGTCGTATTTGGTCGAGACTTCGAGCAGGCCGATCATCCCGGCCTGGATCAGGTCTTCGACCTGCACACTGGCCGGCAACCGCGCCAGCAAGTGGTAGGCGATGCGTTTGACCAGTGGCGCGTAACGCTCGATCAGCTCGTACTGCGCGTCACGCGCCGACTTTTTGTAAAGGTTCATACCGCTGGCGGTCATAGCACAGGTCCTGCCGTTTGCTGCACGAGGCGCTCGACGAAAAATTCGAGATGGCCGCGCGGGTTGGCGGGCAGCGGCCAGGTGTCGACCTTTTGCGCGATCGCCTTGAATGCCAGTGCGCACTTGGAACGCGGGAAGGCTTCATAGACCGCACGCTGCTTCTGCACCGCCTTGCGCACGCTTTCGTCGTAAGGCACCGCACCGACGTATTGTAAGGCGACGTCGAGGAAGCGATCCGTGACCTTGGTCAACTTCGCGAACAGGTTGCGACCTTCCTGCGGGCTCTGGGCCATGTTGGCCAGGACGCGGAAGCGGTTCATGCCGTAATCGCGGTTGAGCAGCTTGATCAGCGCGTAGGCGTCGGTGATCGAGGTCGGCTCGTCGCAGACCACCAGCAACACTTCTTGCGCCGCGCGAACGAAACTGACTACCGAGTCACCAATACCCGCAGCGGTGTCGATCACCAGCACGTCGAGATTGTCGCCGATGTCGCTGAACGCCTGAATCAGACCGGCATGCTGGGCCGGGCTCAGGTGAACCATGCTTTGCGTGCCGGAAGCGGCCGGCACGATGCGGATCCCGCCGGGACCTTGCAACAGCACGTCGCGCAGCTCGCAGCGGCCCTCGATCACATCGGCCAGAGTACGTTTGGGCGTCAGGCCCAGCAGAACGTCGACGTTCGCCAGACCCAGGTCGGCATCCAGCAGCATGACCCGACGGCCAAGCTCTGCCAGCGCCAGGGACAAGTTCACTGACACGTTAGTCTTGCCGACGCCACCTTTGCCGCCGGTCACCGCGATCACCTGTACGGGATGCATGCTGCCCATGTTATTTCTTTACCTTGTCTTGCATAGACGGAGGCCACATTACTGGCTGCGCGTTCACAACCGGAACAATGCGTGGCAGACCATCGATGTAGGTACAAAAACTGTTCATTACCTCAGCCAACCTGCTTGGTCGGGCTGTGGTAGATATCAGCGAACATGTCAGCCATGGCTTCTTCGCTGGGTTCTTCCTGCATTTGCACGCTGACGGCGCGGCTGACCAATTGATGACGGCGCGGCAGATGCAGATCATCCGGAATCCGTGGGCCATCGGTCAGGTAGGCGACCGGCAGTTCATGACTGATCGCCAGGCTCAGCACTTCGCCAAGGCTGGCCGTCTCATCCAGTTTAGTCAGGATGCACCCGGCGAGCCCGCAACGCTTGTAACTGTGATAAGCGGCGGTTAGAACCTGTTTCTGGCTGGTGGTTGCCAGCACCAGATAATTTTTCGACCGAATGCCACGACCGGCCAGACTTTCCAGCTGCATGCGCAGTGCCGGATCGCTGGCCTGCAGGCCGGCGGTGTCGATCAGCACCACGCGTTTGCGCAGCAGTGGATCCAGCGCCTGCACCAGGGACTGGCCCGGGTCGACGTGGGTCACCGACACATTGAGGATCCGGCCCAGGGTTTTCAACTGTTCCTGAGCGCCGATGCGGAAACTGTCCATGCTCACCAGCGCAATGTTCTGCGCGCCGTACTTGAGCACGTAACGGGCAGCCAGTTTGGCGAGGGTGGTGGTCTTGCCCATGCCGGCCGGGCCGACCATGGCAATCACACCGCCCTCTTCCAGCGGCTCGACTTCCGGTGTGGCGATCATCCGCGCCAGGTGCGCGAGCAACATGCGCCAGGCCTGACGAGGTTCTTCGATATCGCTGGTCAGCGCCAGCAGGTCGCGGGACAACGGGCCGGACAGACCGATGCGTTGCAGACGACGATACAGATTGGCCTGGGCCGGACGGCTGCCTTGCAGCTGATTCCAGGCCAGGGTGCCGAGCTGAACTTCCATCAGCTCGCGCAGGCTGTTGAGTTCGAAACGCATCGAATCCAGCGCACGCGGATCGACGCCAGCGGCAGCCGGCGCAGGTGCCGGGGCTGGACGGGCCGGTGCGGCGTACGTCGGTTCTGTCAGAGGCTCGGCAGCCGTCAGCGGCAGGCCGGCGGTCAATGGCAGACCGGAGAACAACTGGCGATTGGTGTTGCCGTCGGCCTCACCACGCATGCTCAGCTCGGCCTGGGCGGTGACGATGCGCGACTGGGTCTTGCGCAGCTCGTCTTCGAGTTCCATGTTCGGAACCCGTGGCGCCAGCGCCGACAGTTTGTAATCCAGCGCCGCCGTCAGCTCGACGCCGCCGGCAATGCGGCGGTTGCCAATGATGGCGGCATCAGCGCCCAGCTCATCACGAACCAGCTTCATGGCCTGACGCATATCGGCGGCGAAAAAACGCTTAACTTGCATAAACCACTACCTCAGCCGTTGGGCCCTACTGTCGCAACGATGGTCACTTGCTTGTTGTCCGGAATTTCCTGGTAGGCCAGCACATGCAGTCCGGGAACTGCCAGGCGACCAAAGCGCGAGAGCATCGCGCGAACCGGGCCTGCTACCAACAGGATCACCGGCTGACCTTGCATTTCCTGACGCTGCGCCGCTTCGATGAGCGAACGTTGCAGCTTCTCGGCCATGCTTGGCTCCAGCAGAACGCCCTCTTCCGAGCCTTGTCCTGCCTTCTGCAGACTATTGAGCAATATTTGTTCCAACCTTGGCTCCAGCGTGATGACTGGCAGCTCGGACTCAGTCCCTACAATGCTTTGGACGATTGCACGGGATACGCCAACCCGCACAGCGGCCACCAAAGCGGCGGTATCTTGACTCTTGGCGGCATTGTTGGCGATAGCTTCGGCAATACTGCGGATGTCGCGCACCGGCACGTGTTCGGCCAGCAGCGCCTGCAACACTTTCAGCAGCTGCGACAACGTGACCACACCCGGCACCAGCTCTTCCGCCAGTTTCGGCGAGCTCTTGGCCAGCAATTGCATGAGTTGCTGCACTTCCTCGTGGCCGATCAGCTCGCTGGAGTGCTTGTACAGAATCTGGTTCAAGTGGGTGGCGACCACGGTACTGGCGTCCACCACGGTGTAACCGAGCGATTGCGCCTGGGCGCGCTGGCTGACTTCGATCCACACCGCCTCCAGGCCGAAAGCCGGATCTTTGGCGGTGATGCCGTTGAGCGTGCCGTAGACCTGCCCCGGGTTGATCGCCAGTTCGCGATCCGGGTAGATCTCGGCCTCGGCCAGAATCACGCCCATCAGGGTCAGGCGATAGGCGCTCGGTGCCAGGTCGAGGTTGTCGCGGATGTGCACGGTCGGCATCAGGAAGCCCAGATCCTGCGAGAGCTTCTTGCGCACGCCCTTGATCCGCGCCAGCAACTGGCCGCCCTGGTTGCGGTCCACCAGCGGAATCAGGCGATAGCCTACTTCCAGGCCGATCATGTCGATGGGTGTCACGTCGTCCCAGCCCAGCTCTTTGGTTTCCATGGCGCGAGCCGGCGACGGCAGCAGCTCCTGCTGACGTTTGACCTCTTCCAGCGCCTGCACCTTGGCCACGTTCTGCTTCTTCCAGAACAGGTATGCGCCACCGGCAGCCAGTGCGGCCATGGTCAGGAACGAGAAATGCGGCATGCCCGGCACCAGGCCCATGACCGCCATCAGACCGGCCGCTACCGCCAGCGCTTTCGGCGAGGCGAACATCTGGCGATTGATCTGTTTGCCCATGTCTTCCGAACCGGAAGCACGGGTCACCATGATCGCTGCAGCTGTAGATAACAACAGTGATGGCAATTGCGCCACTAAACCGTCACCGATGGTCAGCAAGGCGTAAACCTTGCCGGCGTCAGCGAAGGACATGTTGTGCTGGAAGATACCGACCGCCATGCCGCCGATCAGGTTGATGAACAGAATCAGCAGGCCGGCGATGGCGTCACCGCGCACGAACTTGCTGGCACCGTCCATCGAACCGTAGAACTCTGCTTCCTGGGCCACTTCCTGACGGCGGGCCTTGGCCTGGGTCTGGTCGATCAAACCGGCGTTGAGGTCGGCGTCGATGGCCATTTGTTTGCCGGGCATCGCGTCGAGGGTGAAGCGCGCGCTCACCTCGGAAATACGCCCCGCACCCTTGGTCACCACGACGAAGTTGATGATCATCAAGATCGCGAAGACTACGATACCGACCACGTAGTTACCGCCGATCACCACCTCACCGAAGGCCTGGATCACCTTACCGGCAGCGGCGTGGCCGTCCTGACCGTGGAGCATCACCACCCGCGTCGACGCCACGTTCAGCGCCAGTCGCAACAGCGTCGCCACCAGCAGGATCGTCGGGAACACCGCGAAATCCAGCGGCCGCAAGGCGTACACGCAGACCAGCAGCACGACGATGGACAGGGCAATGTTGAAGGTGAAGAACACGTCGAGCAGGAACGGCGGCACCGGCAACATCATCATCGCCAGCATGACCAGCAGCAACAGCGGCACACCCAGATTGCCCCGACTGAGATCGGCAATGTTCGAGCGAGCACTGTTGATTAACTGAGAGCGATCCACCGGTTTTCCCCGTTCCTTTAAAGCAAACTTTTGACGCCCAGAGCGGACGCACGGCGGCTACTGCAAGAAGCCTTCCAACTTTTGCCGATGATTGAAACAGAGGGGTTTGAGTGTGGTTTTTTCTGCTGGGCGGGATGCCGCCTTCGCAGGAAGTCAGCAAAAAGTGCCTTCTAAACTCGGGTGTTTAAAAGACACCTTCAGACACGCCTTGGAGGCTACGAATTCTTGCGCCATTGCCTACAGCTACGCCAGAATCCGCCGGCTTGTGCGCCTTGGGGTCGGGTTCTATTGTGGGTCGGTCGCTGACGAATCAGCGATCGGGTTTAGCGACTCGCTCAGATTAAAGGTGCACCAGCGTTCCAGGCTTCGTTGCGGATCTGTATGTCTGCAATTTCGTTATGGTGGCTGTATGCGGGAGACCCTTGCGGTCTGCCGGGTGCCTTTGACCGGTTCGCTAACCTGCGTACAGCCGCCACCTTCCTGTTTAGCGACTGGATCTGGCGGCTCCACCCCAAAGGAGCTTCACCATGATCAAACCAACACCCAACCCACCTGAAACCGACCCCGCCTCGCCCTACGAATCGCTCGACTCCAGAAAGCTTCACGAAGCCGCCGACCGCGCCCTCGATCACTACCTCTGCCCGCCCGGCTCCACACCACCACCGCGCATAACCCGCCGAATGTTTGCCGTCACCGCAGACTTCAAAAACGAAGAGCTGCTGGTCGAGCTTTGCGAAACCCTCGCTTCCGCCAGAACCATCGCCAATGACTTCGCCCATCTCATGCCCGCCTCGCAACGCAGGACGCTGACGGGTATCGGGCAACTGATCATGCTCGGGGAACTGGCTGCGAATCGGGTGTTGAATAATCTGGAACTAACGCCGTCGCAGACCTCCGTGTAAAGGCTTGAGAAATGCGTCGTGGCGGCCTCAATGCCAACGCATGTCATCGGGCATAAAAAAACCGCCACCGGGTTCAACCGGAAGGCGGTTTTTTTTCATCACCACAAAGTCAGGAATCGCGCCGCAGATCCGGCGGAATCGGCAAGTCATCCTTGAGCGGCTCGGGGAACTTGCCCTTGCCCGCGCGGTGCTGGCGGATCTGGTAGACGTAGGCCAGCACCTGAGCGACCGCCAGGTACAGGCCGCCGGGAATTTCTTCTTCCAGCTCGGTGGAGTAGTAGATCGAACGCGCCAGGGCCGGCGATTCGAGCAGCATGACTTCGTTGGCCACGGCGATTTCGCGGATCTTCAGTGCCAGGAAGTCGCTGCCCTTGGCCAGCAGTACCGGCGCCCCGCCCTTCTCCGAGTCGTACTTGAGCGCCACGGCGTAGTGGGTCGGGTTGGTAATGACCACGTCGGCATCCGGGATTGCCGCCATCATCCGCCGCTGCGACATCTCGCGCTGCACCTGACGGATCCGCTGCTTGACCTCCGGCCGGCCTTCCTGGTCCTTGTGCTCGTCGCGCACTTCCTGCTTGGTCATCTTGAGCTTTTTGATGCTCTCCCAGAGCTGCACCGGGACGTCGACGGCCGCGATGATGATCAGACCGCAGGCCATCCACAGCGTGCTCCAGCCCACCACTTGCAGGCTGTGAATGATGGCCCGGTCGATGGGTTCGTGAGCGATGCGCAGCAGGTCATCGACATCTCCGGACAGCACCACCAGCGCCACGGCCAGAATGATCAGGAATTTGGCCAGCGCCTTGAGCAGTTCGATCACCGACTTCGCGGAGAACATGCGCTTGATGCCGGAGGCGGGATTCATCCGGCTGAACTTGGGCGCCAGGGAGCCGGCGGCGAACAGCCAGCCACCGAGGGCGATCGGCCCGAGAAACGCCGCCAGCAGCAAAGTGATCATGATCGGCTGGATCGCCACCAGCGCAATCAGCCCGGAGTTCATCAGAAACTTGCCCATGGCGCCCTGATCCATGATCACTTCCCGCGACAGCGTGAAGTTCATGCGCATCAGCTCCATCAGGTCCTGCGCGAGCATGCCGCCGAACACCAGCAGCGCGCCGGAACCGGCAAGCATGATCGCCAGGGTGTTGAGCTCCTTGGAGCGCGCAATCTCACCCTTTTCCCGGGAGTCCTTTTTGCGCTTCTCCGTGGGGTCTTCTGTCTTGTCCTGACCGCTCTCGCTCTCTGCCATGACTCAGCGCGCCTGTGCCAGTTCGCGTAGCAGCTGCAAGGCCTCGACGGCCAGCGGCTGATACTGGTTGAGAATGTCCGCCAGACCGACCCAGACAATGAACAGGCCGAGCACAAGGGTCAGCGGGAAACCGATGGAGAAGATGTTCAGTTGCGGCGCCGCCCGGGTCATCACGCCGAACGCAATGTTGACCACCAGCAGCGCAGTGACCGCCGGCAGCACCAGCATCAATGCCGCGCCAAGCACCCAGCCGAGCTTGCCGGCCAGCTCCCAGTAATGCGCGGTCATCAGGCCGGCGCCGACCGGCAGCGTGGTGAAGCTTTCAGTCAGCACCTCGAAGACCACGAGGTGACCGTTCATGCCGAGGAACAGCAACGTCACCAGCATGGTGAAGAACTGCCCGATCACCGCCACCGACACGCCGTTGGTGGGGTCGATCATCGAGGCGAAGCCCATGCCCATCTGAATCGCAACGATCTGCCCCGCGATCACGAACGCCTGGAAGAACAGCTGCAAAGAGAACCCGAGCACGGCACCGACCAGGATCTGCTCGGCAATCAACAACAAGCCGCTGAGATCGAGAGGACTGACCGCCGGCATGGGCGGCAGGTTGGGCGAGATCACCACGGTGATCGCCAGTGCGAGGTACAGGCGGATGCGCTTGGGAACCAGCGTGGTGCCGAAGACCGGCATCACCATCAGCATCGAGCCGATGCGAAACAGCGGCAACATGAACGTCGCCACCCAGGTACTGATCTGGGTGTCGGTCAACTGAAGCAGCGACTGCATGGCCTAGCCGATGACCAGCGGAATGTTTTTGTACAGCTGGATGATGTATTCCATGAAGGTCTGGATGATCCACGGACCGCCGACGATCAGGGTCACCAGCATCACCAGCAGACGCGGCAGAAAGCTCAGGGTCTGTTCGTTGATCTGCGTCGCCGCCTGGAACATCGACACCAGCAGGCCCACCAGCAGACTCGGGACCACCAGGATCGCGACCATCATCGTGGTCAGCCACAAGGCCTCGCGAAAGATGTCGACCGCTACTTCTGGGGTCATGGCGAAACACCTCCGAAACTGCTGGCCAGGGTGCCGATGATCAGTGCCCATCCGTCAACCAGCACGAACAGCATGATCTTGAACGGCAGGGAAATGATCAGCGGCGACAGCATCATCATACCCATCGCCATCAGCACACTGGCCACGACCAGGTCGATGATCAGGAACGGGATGAAAATCATGAAGCCGATCTGGAACGCGGTTTTCAGCTCGGACGTAACGAACGCCGGCACCAAAATGGTCAGCGGCGCCTGATCCGGTGTCGCGATGTCAGTGCGTTTGGACAGGCGCATGAACAGCTCCAGATCGCTGGAGCGAGTCTGCGCGAGCATGAAGTCCTTGATCGGCACCTGGGCCTTTTCCACCGCTTGCTGGGCGGTGAGTTTCTCCGCCAGATACGGTTGCAGCGCATCGTTGTTCACCCGGTCGAACACCGGCGCCATGATGAACAGGGTCAGGAACAGCGCCATGCCGGTGAGGATCTGGTTCGACGGCGTCTGCTGCAGACCGAGGGCCTGACGCAGGATCGAGAAGACGATGATGATCCGGGTGAAGCTGGTCATCAGGATGACGGCGGCCGGGATAAAGCTCAGCGCCGTCATGATCAGCAGGATCTGCAGGCTGACCGAATACTCCTGCGCCCCGTTGGCGTTGGTGCCCAGGGTGACCGCCGGGATCGACAACGGATCGGCGGCGAACGCCAGTGGCGCGGCCAACATCAAGGCCAGGGTCAAGACGATGCGCAACGCACCCATTACTTCTTATCCTTCTGATCCTTGCCGAGGATCTTCAACAGATGCTGGGCAAATTCCGGAGTCGCTTTTTCGGAGGTGGCCGGGACGTCCACCGGCTCCTTGAGTACGTGCAGCGCGGTGATCGTGCCGGGACTCAGACCAAGCAGGATCTGCTCGTTGCCGACCTGAACCAGCATCAAGCGGTCACGCGGCCCGAGCGCCCGGGAACCGATCAGTTCGATCACCTGCCCCTTGCCCGCCGGCCCTGCGTTCTGCACCCGGCGCAGCAGCCAGGCGAGGAAGAAGATCAACCCCAGCACCAGCAGCAGGCCGAACACCAGTTGCGTCAATTGCCCGGCGACACCGCTGCTGACTGCCGGAGCAATCACGGGCGCCGCAGGAGACGCAGGAGCCACAGCAGCAGTCGCAGCCGCAGGCTCGGCGGCCATGACCGTCAATGGCAGCGCCAGCACCGCGGCCAGCAAGGAACCCAGAACCTTTTTCACTCAGCGCAGCTTCTTGATGCGTTCGCTTGGGCTGATCACGTCGGTCAGGCGGATGCCGAACTTTTCGTTGACCACGACCACTTCGCCGTGAGCGATGAGGGTGCCGTTGACCAGCACGTCCAGCGGCTCACCGGCCAGACGATCGAGCTCGATCACCGAACCCTGGTTGAGTTGCAACAGGTTGCGGATGTTGATGTCGGTGCTGCCCACTTCCATCGAGATCGACACCGGGATGTCGAGGATCACGTCCAGGTTCGGACCGTCCAGGCTGACCGGCTCGTTGCTCTTCGGCACGCTGCCGAACTCTTCCATCGGCAGACGGTTGGAGCTCGAAACGCCAGCGTCGGCGGCCAGCAGCGCGTCGATGTCGGCCTGCCCGGCTTCACCGGTTTCTTCCAGGGCGGCAGCCCACTCGTCAGCCAGTGCCTGATCGTCCTGGGCGTTCATTTCGTCGTTCATCATTTGTCCTCGGCGGGCAACAATTCAGTTAAAGGCGTAAGGGGTGTTGCGCCGCTTCAGCGGCGCTCGATCGGCTCGATCACCTGCAACGCGAGGTTGCCTTTGTGCGAGCCCATCTTGACCTTGAAGGCCGGCACGCCGTTGGCGCGCATGATCATGTCTTCCGGCATCTCGACCGGGATCACATCACCCGGCTGCATGTGCAGGATGTCGCGCAGTTTCAACTGGCGGCGAGCCACGGTGGCGCCGATCGGCACGTCGACATCCAGCACGTCCTGGCGCAGGGCGTTGACCCAGCGCTCGTCCTGATCGTCGAGGTCCGACTGGAAACCGGCGTCGAGCATTTCGCGCACCGGCTCGATCATCGAGTACGGCATGGTCACGTGCAGGTCGCCGCCACCGCCGTCGAGTTCGATGTGGAACGTGGAGACCACGATCGCTTCGCTCGGGCCGACGATGTTGGCCATGGCCGGGTTCACTTCCGAGTTGATGTACTCGAAATTGACTTCCATGATCGCCTGCCAGGCTTCTTTCAGGTCGACGAACGCCTGCTCCAGCACCATGCGCACCACGCGCAGTTCGGTCGGGGTGAATTCACGCCCTTCGATCTTCGCGTGACGGCCGTCGCCGCCGAAGAAGTTGTCCACCAGCTTGAACACCAGTTTGGCGTCGAGGATGAACAGCGCGGTGCCGCGCAGGGGTTTGATCTTGACCAGGTTGAGACTGGTCGGTACGTACAGCGAGTGCACGTATTCGCCGAACTTCATCACCTGCACGCCACCGACGGCAACGTCCGCCGAGCGGCGCAGCATGTTGAACATGCTGATGCGGGTGTAGCGGGCAAAACGCTCGTTGATCATCTCCAGAGTCGGCATGCGTCCACGGACGATGCGATCCTGGCTGGTCAGGTCGTAGCTTTTGACACTGCCGGGTTCGGCAGCGTTATCGGTCTGTACCAGACCATCGTCGACGCCATGCAACAGCGCGTCGATTTCATCCTGGGACAGCAGATCCTGCACGGCCATGTCGTGTTCCTACTGCAGTACGAAATTAGTGAAAAGCAACTGTTCGATCACCACTTTGCCCAGCTCTTTCTGCGCCACTTCCTGGACGCTGGCCGTGGCCTTCTGGCGCAACATCTCCTGACCGACCGGCGTCGCCAAAGTGGCGAAATCCTGACCGGAGAAGAGCATCACCAGGTTGTTGCGGATCACCGGCATGTGCACTTTGAGCGCGTCCAGATCAGCCTGGTTGCGCGCCAGCATGGTAATGCTCACCTGCATGTAGCGCTGACGGCCGTTCTGGTTGTAGTTGGCCACGAAGGCCGGCGCCATCGGCTCGAAAATCGCCGGCTGCTTGCCGACCGGAGCGGTTTCCACGGCAGCCGCAGGTTTGCTCTGGGCGCTGTGCATGAAGAACCACGTCGCCCCCACAGACGCGCCGATGGCCAGCAGCAACCCGAGCACGATCGCGATGATCATCTTGAGTTTGCCTTTGGTTGCGGGGTCTTTTACTGCTGCTGCTTCGCTCTTCGCCATGCCAATAATCCGTCACTAATCGGGTTTTCACAGTCGCACGGCAAGGCAAGAGCAAGTGTTATGCCAGAAGTGTCGGAGGGGAATGGAGAGCGGTGGCAAAACAGGTGAGGGAGCGGACAGGGCCGCTCCCTCGGGGAAGGATGAATCAGGCGTAATAGTCGACGGCGCTGGAGCCGATCACGTGAGTAGTCGCGGCAGCCGCTTCAGCCACGGCCGCAGACGTCAACTCTTCTTCCGAAGAGTCCAGGCGACCGCCGGCGGCGCTGGTGCGCCCCGTCTGGCCCTGCTGGGCCTGCTCCTGCCCCTGCCCTTGCCAGCCACGGTTCTGGTCGGAAACATTGACATCGACCTGCCCCATGCCCTGCTGGGTGAACATGTCACGCAGGCGATGCATCTGGCCGTCGAGGGCTTCGCGAACGCTCGGGTGAGCACTCATGAAGGTCACCTGGGTTTGCTGGTCCGGCACCATGTTCACCCGGATATCCAGGCGACCCAGCTCAGCCGGCTGCAACTGGATATCGGCAGACTTCAGGTTGTTGCTCGACAGGTACATGACGCGGTTGACCACTTCCTCGGTCCAGCCGTTCTGATGCATGGCGATCGGCTGGTTCACCGGCACCGCGTTGGCGGTTTTCGGTGTGGCCGCCTGGGTCAGTGCCGCCAGACGGTTGGCGAAATCATCGACGCGGGTATCGCTGGTGGCGGATTTCAGGTCTTTCAGACCATCGTCGATCAGACCACTGAAGGCCTTTTCGCCGCCCTGACTGGTGCTGTCCTTGTCGGCCTGCACATCCAGCATGCTGGCCATGCCGGCGGCGAAGGTCTGGGCCGAGGTCAGTTCGCCGTCAGCCTGGGTCTGGGCCGGCGTCGCCTTGGGCTGCGACTGGCTGGAAGCGGAAATGTGACCGCTCTGCTCCATCGCCATGCGCAAGGCCGGCATCGAATCGAGTGGATCAGCCTCGGGATCGAAATCACTGTCAACGGCAGGCGTCGTCGCAGTAGCGGCAGCCGGCAATGCCGCCACCGCCGGCGCCTGGGCCTCTGGCTTCACCGGAGGTGTTTCAACGACCGGCGCAGCGACAACCGGCGGCGTGACGACCGGCTGCACGACCTGCATCAGCGCCGGGTCCAGCGTCGGATCCACAACCGGGGTGGTGTCGGCGACCGGCGTGGTAGGCGTATCGGACGTATCGTCACTGGCTACCGGGTCATCCGTTGCAGCCGACGAGGTTTTGTCGGCGGGCAAGGCTTTGCCGCTATCGGCAACCGTCGCGTCCGGAGCGGCAGACTGATCCTTGCCGGCGTCTTTCTTGCCGCTGTTGTCGGCGACCTTGTCGCGTGCGGGTTTTACCGAGTTATCGACCGTGACGGAAGGCTTGTTCTGCCCCTGATCGGCAAACACCTGAGCGAAGCTCGAAGCCTTGTCCCCGGGGCCTGCGGCCACCACTGACGGTTTGGCAGAGGCGGCTTGCGCCTTGGCCTGGGCGGCAGTCTGAATAAGAATGTTAGGGGTTGCAGGCATGGCACGGTCTCCGCTGCACTGGGATCGTAGGTACAGTTGAACGAGATGACTGCAAGTGCCGGGCCAGTTTCGTCCGACGCCGGATAAAAACGCCGGACGGTTGACTCAATGGGCGGGAGAGCGCTGTCGCTCGGCTTCATAGACGGGGCGCACATCCGCAAACTCGTCATGGATGTCGGCCACCAGCTTGATGATTTCGGACGGGCTCTTGTCCCTGGCGTGCTGCTCCAGCTCCTGACAAAGTTCAGCAAGACGGGTCGCCCCCATATTGCTGCTACTGCCTTTGAAGCTATGAGCCACCGACGACAAGGCGTCGGCATCGGCGGTTTTTTGCAGTTCACGCAGGCGCGCTTCGGAATCTGCCAGGAACGTATCCAGCAATTCCGGATAGCCATCCTCCATGACTTCTTGCAACGCACTCAGTACGTCGCGATCTACACAGGCATCAGTCACTTGTTCACTCCTTGATCAAGAATGCGCGGATTATGCCAGAGCCTCCCAGAAAAACTCCACGCGAGCACTACGACCATCGTCCGACCAGCTTGGATTCCTGCTCAATTGCCGGATCAGACTGACGCCACGCCCCGACAGGCGGACATCATCGAGCGGCCGCTCCATCACCCGAGCCACGTCAAAGCCCTGGCCACTGTCTTCGACACGCACGACCAGACAACCGCCCTCGCCCTCTGGACGAACCTCCAGATGCACGCGCACATATCCATCCTGCAGGGCATCGAGGCGCGCATTGCGTTGCTCATAGTAACGGGCGAAACCCGAAGCGTCGCGCTTGAGGCTGGAATCCAGCCCCAGCACCCCATGCTCCAGCGCATTGGAATAAAGCTCGGCGAGCACGCTGTACAGTGCGCCACTCTGCGTGCGCAAGCCATGCACTTCGAGCAGCAATTGCAGCAGGTAGGGTAGCGGATTGAAGCGCTTGAGCGTGGCGCCGCGAAATTCGAAACTCACCGACCAGTCCAGCGGGCACGACTGGCCACTGTCGGAGTACACCGGTGCCGACGGGTTGACCTGCGCCATTTCCAGCAGGCTGACCTCGACCATGCTCACATCGTCCCGGGCTTCGCCGCGAAAATCCTGCAACGCCTGTTCGATCTCGGCGAACAACCGATCCGGCTGGCGATTGCCGGCAAACACCCGCTGCAGGCGCTCGACACCGAACAGCTGATCATTGGCGTCACAGGTGTCGATCACCCCGTCGGACAACAGGAACACCCGATCGCCCACCGCCATCGACAGCACTTCGGTTTGATCGTCAAAGGCTTGCGGGCTGAGCACACCCAGCGGCAGGTGCCGCGCCGCCAGCGGTACCCTCTCGCCCGTAGCGATGCGATGCAGATAACCGTCGGGCATGCCGCCATTCCAGATCTCCACGCTGCGCCGCTGAAAGCTCAGGCAGAGCAGCGTGGCGCAGCAGAACATGTCCACCGGCAGGATGCGCTTGAGCTTGGCGTTCATTTCCCGCAGGGTTTCGGCCAGCCCGTAACCCTTGGCAGTCATGCCGTAAAACACTTCCGCCAGCGGCATGGCCCCGACCGCCGCCGGCAGACCGTGACCGGTGAAGTCACCGAGCAATACATGCATGTCGCCGGCCGGCGTGTAGGCCGCCAGTAGCAGATCGCCGTTGAACAGCGCATAGGGCGATTGCAGGTAACGGATATTCGGCGCACTCAGGCAACCGGAATGCGCGACTTTATCGAAAACCGCCTTGGCGACCCGCTGCTCGTTAAGCAGGTAGTCGTGGTGCCGGGCAATCAGGTCGCGCTGCTCCAGCACCGTGGCTTGCAGGCGACGCAAGCGATCCATCGCCTTGATTTTGGCGGACAGGATCACCTGGTTGTACGGCTTCGCCAGAAAGTCGTCACCGCCAGCCTCAAGGCATCGCACCAAAGCTTCGCTCTCGGTCAGCGACGTGAGGAATATGATCGGCACCAGGTTTTCACCCGCCAGCACCTTGATCTGCCGCGCGGCTTCAAAGCCGTCCATGACCGGCATCATGGCATCCATCAGCACCAGGTGCGGCTGCTGACGGGAAAACACTTCGACCGCTTCGGCCCCATTGGTGGCCGTCAGCACCTCGTGCCCCTGGCGTCGCACGATGGTCGACAACAGCAGCCGGTCAGCGGCGCTGTCCTCGGCGATCAGGATCGTCAGGGGTTCTTGCGGCTGCATGGCCGTCAACTGATGTCGAACAGTTTGTCGAAGTTGGAGATGGCGAGGATCTTGCGCACATCCGAATTGCTGTTGACCACCCGCACATCCGAGTCGTCGCCGCCGGCATGGTCACGCAGCAGGAGCAGCATGCCCAGGGCCGAGCTGTCGAGATAGGTGGCATCCTTGAGGTCGACAACGATGGAGTCGGGCCTTCTGGCGAGTCGCTCATAGGACTCGCGAAACTCCTGATGGCGACCGAAATCGAATCGGCCCTTGATCGAGATCGTCAGCTTTTGGCCATCCGGAGAAACTTCTGTAACGACTGACATGTACTGGCTTCCTTGTCATTGACGAACCTGTACAAGGTTTAGCACTTGCAAGGGTAAGGGGCAAGGCAGGAAGTCACTGCAAACTGTCAGAGATCAACCCGTCAGTAGGCGTCACGGCGCGGCAGGCGCTGGGACAACTCGTCCAGCAATTTCTGTTCGCGTTTGTCTTCGACGCGCTGGGCTTCGTCGCGGTAGCGTTGTACAAGTTTTCGCAGCCCCTCGACCCGGGCAAACGCCTGTTGCCAGGCCTCGCGAGCCTTGTCCAGATTGTTCTGGTGCCACTGCAGGCTTTGCCGTTGCTGGTCGACCGCCGTATCGAGCTGGGTCAGAAATCCCTGGAACCCGAGCAACCACTGCCCGGACACGCCCGTGCTGCCGCGCACGATCCATTGCTCGGAGTAATCCAGACGAAAGGCATGCAGGTCGGCGAGTTTGCTTTCGGCCACTTTCACCTGCCCCTGGAAATACCCGAGACGCTGCACGGCGGTTTTTTCGGCCTTTTCGGCCATTTCAACCACCGGTGCCAGACGCGCGGCGCGGCTCAGGGCCATGGCCGGTTACCCGCCGGTCGCAGGGGCGAGAATTGTTTCGAGGTAGGCCTCGCTTTCGCCCAGGCTGATGCTGTCGTTCAGACCCTGGCGCAGGTATCTGACCAGTTGTGGCTGCAGATTGATGGCAAGGTCAGTCTCGCGATCACCACCGGCGACATAGGCACCGACACTGATCAGGTCGCGACTCTGCTGATAACGCGACCACAGCTGCTTGAAGAATTGCGCCCGGACCATGTGATCAGGCGGCACCACGGCCGGCATGACCCGGCTGATCGAGGCTTCGATATCGATGGCCGGGTAATGCCCTTCTTCGGCCAGACGCCGGGACAACACGATGTGGCCGTCGAGCACGCCCCGCGCCGAGTCGGCAATCGGGTCCTGCTGGTCATCGCCCTCGGACAGCACGGTATAGAACGCGGTGATCGAACCACCGCCCTTCTCCGCGTTACCGGCGCGCTCCACCAGTTTCGGCAGCTTGGCAAAAACAGAAGGCGGATAACCCTTGGTCGCCGGCGGCTCGCCGATGGCCAGGGCGATTTCCCGCTGCGCCTGGGCGAAACGGGTCAGGGAATCCATCAGCAACAGGACATTCTTGCCCTTGTCGCGGAAATATTCGGCGATACGCGTGCAGTACATCGCCGCGCGCAGACGCATCAGTGGCGCATCGTCCGCAGGGGACGCGACAACCACGGAGCGCTTGAGGCCTTCTTCACCGAGAATGTGCTCGATGAATTCTTTAACTTCTCGACCCCGCTCGCCGATCAGGCCGACGACGATGATGTCGGCCTCGGTGAAGCGGGTCATCATGCCCAACAGAACGGATTTACCGACACCGGTACCGGCGAACAGGCCCAGACGCTGGCCGCGACCGACCGTCAACAAACCGTTGATGCAACGAATGCCGACGTCCAGCGGTACGCTGATCGGGTCACGATTGAGCGGGTTGATGGTCGGGCCGTCCATCGGCACCCAGTCTTCGGCCTTCATGCCGCCCTTGCCGTCCAGCGCACGCCCGGCGCCGTCCAGCACACGACCGAGCATGCTCATACCCATCGGCAAACGACCGGTATCGGCCAGCGGCACCACACGGGCACCCGGCGCAATACCGGCAACACTGCCGACCGGCATCAGGAAAACCTTGCTGCCGGAGAAACCCATCACTTCGGCTTCAACCTGCGACGGGTGATAGCTGTCGTCGTTGATCACCATGCAGCGCGTGCCCATGGCGGCGCGCAGGCCTTCGGCTTCGAGGGTCAGGCCGACCATGCGCAACAGGCGCCCTTCGAGGATCGGCGCACCGGGGATCTCGGTGGCCTCCGCATAGGTGCTCAGGCGCTTGGCGAAACTGGTGCGTTCAAGGCGCATCGGGGGCGTCCGCGAGCGGCTCGTCGGTGACAGGGGCCGGTTTCGGCGCTTCCGGCAAGTCGAGGCTCAGATCCGGTTCGGCCGGGTGCAAGGCTTGTTCGTGCAGTTGATCGAACAGCTTGGCCATGACCTGGCCGACACGGGTTTCGATGCTCGCATCGATCCGGCTGTGTTCGGTTTCAACCCGGCAACCGCCCGGCAGCAGCGACTCGTCCTCGACGATGCGCCAAGATTCCTCATGGCGTTCGCGCAGGGCTTTGACCTGCTCGAAATCCTGCGGATTGACGTACAGCCGCACATTGCCCACGCCCAGCGGCAACAGCTTGAGCGCGTCGCGCATGACGTGTTCGATCTGCGTCGAGTCGATGGCCAGTTCGCGCTGGATCACCTGGCGGGCGATGTGCTGCACGAGGTCGACCAGCGACTTTTCAATCTGCGTGTCTTGCTCGGCGATGGGCTCGAACAGGTTCGCCATCAACTGCTCAAGGCTGTTGACCTTGGCGGTGAGGACCACTTCGGCTTCCTGGCGCACCTTGAGGGTGGCGCTGTGGAAACCTTCTTTTTCGCCGATGGCGAAGCCCTCGTTGTAAGCCTCCTGACGGATGCTTTCGAGTTCTTCCAGGGTCAGTGGCTGGACTTCCTCCAGCGGCACTTCTTCCATTTCCGGCGGTTCGGGCTCCGGTTCCGGCTCGGGTTCCGGTGGTGGCGGATCGAAACTCGGGATGGCCCAGGTTTCGAAGCCGCGCACGTCCCGGGCACGGATCAGGTCCGTCACATCGTCGTCGTTCTTGCCCATGGTGTTAGATCATTTCCTCGCCACCCTTGCCACCGAGCACGATTTCTCCGGCTTCGGCCATACGGCGGGCGATGGTGAGGATTTCCTTCTGCGCGGTTTCCACGTCGCTGACGCGCACCGGGCCTTTGGCCTCGAGATCGTCGCGCAGCAGTTCGGCAGCACGTTTGGACATGTTCTTGAAGATCTTTTCCTTGACGCCTTCGTCCGAACCCTTGAGGGCCAGCACCAGCACATCGGAAGACACTTCGCGCAACAGCGCCTGGATACCGCGGTCGTCGACATCGGCCAGGTTGTTGAACACGAACATGAGGTCTTCGATCTGACCGGACAGGTCTTCGTCGACTTCGCGGATCGAGTCCATGAGCTGGCCTTCGATCGAGCTGTCGAGGAAGTTCATGATGTCCGCCGCCCGCTTGATGCCACCCAGGGTGGTGCGCGAGGCGTTCGAGTTGCCGGAGAACTGCTTCTCGAGGATCTGGTTCAATTCTTTCAGTGCGGCCGGCTGCACGGTGTTCAACGACGAGACGCGCAGGATGATGTCCAGACGCACCTTGTGGTCGAAGTTGCCCAGCACTTCACCGGCCTGGTCCGGATCGAGGTACGCGACCACGATCGCCTGGATCTGCGGGTGTTCGTAGCGGATCACGTCGGCTACGGCGCGCGGCTCCATCCATTTCAGGCTGTCGAGGCCGCTGGTGTTGCCGCCCAACAGGATGCGGTCGATCAGGCCGTTGGCCTTGTCTTCACCCAGGGCCTGGGTGAGCATTTTGCGCACGTAGTCGTCGGAGCCGACGCCCAGGCTGGTCTGGTCGCCGACGATGTCGACGAACTCGCTCATGACCTGCTCGACCTGCTCGCGGTGGACGTTGCCCATCTGGGCCATGGCCACGCCGACTCGCTGAACCTCTTTCGGGCCCATGTGGCGCAGCACTTGTGCAGCATCGGTCGACCCCAGGGACAGCAGCAGAATCGCGGCTTTATCGACCCGGGACAGTTTGGCGACGGCGGCTCGGTTATCACTCATCTGCGTTAATCCACTCTTTCACGACCTGGGCCACACGACCCGGGTCTTCTGCCACCAGACTCTTGATTGCGTTCAACTGAGCGTCATAGCCTTCGCTCGGGCTCGGCAGCAGGATGCTGGTCGGGCCGCCGAGGCTGACGCGATCGTTGGACAGTTCACCGTCCAGACCGCCCATGCCACCCAGTTCCACGTCACCGCCCAGACCGGCCAGTTCCTTGCCTTTGCCGCCGCCGGTGATGTTGTTGAGCACCGGACGCAGCACGCCGAACACCAGCACCAGGATGAACAACACACCCAGCACTTGTTTGACGATGTCCCAGAACCATGGCTGGGAGTAGAACGGAATGTCGGCAATCACTTCGCCGCGCTCGGCGGAGAACGGCATGTTGATCACGCTGACGCTGTCGCCACGGCTGGCGTCGAAGCCGACCGCGTCCTGCACCAGACGCGTGAAGCGCGCCAATTCGTCGGCGCTCCACGGCGCACGGGTGGTTTCGCCGTTGGCCGGGTTGATCTTGACCTGATCGTCCACCACTACCGACACCGACAGGCGATTCAGGCGACCCTGCTGCTGTTTGGTGTGGCTGATGGAACGGTCGAGTTCGAAGTTCTTGGTGGATTGTTGACGCTTGTCCGCCGGATACGGCGCGAGCATCGGCTGGCCGGTGGCCGGGTCCATGATCTGCTGACCGTTGGCATCGACCAGTGGCTGGCCAGGTTGCACCATGCCGGTCGAAGCCTGGGCACCGCCGGTGGTTTGCGGCGCGGAGGCTGGCGACGGCGGCTGGTTGCTCAGGGCACCCGGTACGCCTTGCGGGCCATTGCTGGCGGTACGTTGTTCGTTGACCGACTGCTCGCTGCGCAGCGCCGGCTGATCCGGGTTGAACTGCTCGGCGGTGGATTCGACGGCACTGAAATCGATGTCGGCCGACACTTCAGCCTTGTAGCGATCGTTACCCAGTACTGGTTGCAGGATATTGTGCACACGCTGGGTCAGCATGCTTTCCATGCGGCGGCTGTAATCGAACTGCTTGCCGGCCATGGTCATTTCGGAATTTTCCGCCTGATCCGACAGCAGGTTGCCCTTCTGGTCGACGACGGTGATCTGCGACTTGCTCAGCTCGGGTACGGAAGTGGCCACCAGATTGATGATGGCAACCACCTGGCCCGGCTCCAGCGAACGGCCGGAGTACAACTCGACCAGTACCGAAGCGCTTGGCTTGCGCTCGTCACGTACGAACACCGAGCTTTTCGGGATCGCCAGGTGAACGCGCGCGCCCTTGACGTTGTTCAGGGCGGAGATGGTGCGGGCCAGTTCGCCTTCGAGGCCGCGACGGTAACGGGTCGCTTCCATGAACTGGCTGGTGCCCAGACCCTGTTCCTTGTCGAGAATCTCGAAACCGATGTTGCCGTCGCTGGGAGTGACACCAGCAGCGGCGAGTTTCAGTCGCGCACGGGACAGGTCATCGGCCTTGACCAGCAAGGCACCGGAGTTAGGTTCAACGGTGTAGGGAATGTCGGCGGAGGCCAGGGTGTCCATGACCTGCTTGGCGTCCATACCGGCAAGGCTGCCGTACAGAGGCCGGTAGTCCGGTTGCTGCGACCACAGCACCACGGCAAAGCCAATCGCCACGCTCGCGGCCAGGCCGACCAACAGGCCCACCTGACGCAGCATGGTCATCTCGGAGAGGTTTTCCAGGAAGGACAGGCCGAACAGCGGCGGTTTGCCGTCTATCGGGGTGGCCTTGGCCGGAACGTTATCGGCGACTGCTTCTGCCATGACTCAATCTCGTCCTTAAACCGGCATCTGCATGATGTCTTGATAAGCCTGAACCAGTTTGTTGCGCACCTGGGTCAGAGCCTGGAACGACACGCTGGCCTTCTGCGAGGAAATCATCACGTCCGTCAAATCGACGCCGCTCTTGCCGATTTCGAACGCGTTGGCCAATTGGCTCGAAGCCTGTTGGGTATCGTTCACTTTGTTGATGGCCTGACCGAGCATGTCGGAAAAGCTGCTGCCCGCCACTTCAGGGACGGCGGCAGTCGATTTCGGCTTCGACATGGCGTCCATTTGCATGGCCTTCATGTCCATCATCAACCGATTAAATTCAATACCTTGGCTCATGGTCTACTCTCTTGGGCGGCCCGCAATTTTTTGACACTCACTCGGCGGGTACTCAGGTGTTAGCAACAACGGTGCCAGCTCACGGGCACCGCTTCGAGAAATGCGTTTTCAAACGTTTGCGCCACCGCTTACGTGGCGAACAGATACCCTTCGACGTCCATTCCGGCATCGCGCATTTGCGCCAGTTTGTAGCGCAATGTACGCGGGCTGATACCGAGTTTTTCCGCGGCTTCCTTGCGTCGACCGCGTTCGGTGCGCAGGGTGTCGATGATCATCTGGAACTCGCGACGACGCAGGTCATCGCCCAGCGCCCCGGCCGAATCCGCTTCGATCTCGACCTCACGAATGACCGCCGCTGCCGGCACTGCCACCGGCAATGGAGCGAACAGCGCAGGCCCGGAGAGACAGAAATCCTGCGGCTGGATCAACCCGCCCTGCTGGAGGATCAACGCCCGCTGGACCGCGTTGTCCAGCTCGCGCACGTTGCCCGGCCATGGATAACCGATCAGACACGCCTGCGCCTCGGGCGAGAACTTCGCCATCGCATGCTTCATTTTATTGACGTGTTTGGCCAAAAGACGCTCGGCCAGCGGCAGGATGTCGGCGGTCCGCTCACGCAGCGGACGCCAGGCCAGCGGAAACACCGACAGGCGATAGTAGAGGTCTTCACGGAACCGCCCCGCCGCCACTTCGCCGGCCAGATCACGGTTGGTGGTCGCAACCACACGGATATCGAGAGTGATCGGCTTGCGTGCGCCGACCCGCTCGACCTCACGCTCCTGCAGCACCCGCAGCAATTTGGCCTGCAGCCCCAGGGGCATTTCGGAAATCTCGTCGAGCAGAATCGTGCCGCCGTCGGCCTGCTCGAACTTGCCGGCCTGCGCCGCGATGGCGCCGGTGAACGAACCTTTCTCGTGACCGAACAGTGTCGCTTCAAGCATGTTGTCCGGGATCGCCGCGCAGTTGATCGCAATGAACGGCTGACTGGCGCGATGGGATTGCTGGTGAATGTAGCGCGCCAGCACTTCCTTGCCGGTACCGGACTCGCCGGAAATCAGCACAGTGGAATCACTGCGGGCGACCCGCGCCGCCAGATCCAGCAACTGCGCACTGGCCGGCTCGACCGCAACCGGCCCTTCTGCGTCGGCTGATCCGAGGTTGCCCAAGGCATGACGCGCGACCAGATCCAGCAGCGCCTTGGGCTCGAATGGCTTGACCAGATAGTCCGCCGCGCCCTGGCGCATGGCATCGACCGCGCGCTCGACGGCGCCGTGAGCCGTCATCAGCAGCACCGGCAATTGCGGCTGGCGCGCGCGCAGCAGGCCGAGCAACTGGTGACCGTCCATGCCCGGCATGTTGACGTCGCTGACCACCAGGCTGAACGCCTCGCACTCCACGGCTTTCAGCGCCTCCTCGGCAGAACCCACGGCGTGATAGTCGTGACCGGCCAGCAGCAGCGTATCGGCCAGCGCCTCGCGCAATGAACGGTCATCCTCGACCAGCAGAACCTTGATGCCCATGACCTTCACTCAGCTCCCTGTACAGCGGAAAACATCGGCAGGACGACCTGCGCGCACGTGCCGCGCCCGACCCGCGAGCGCAGCTGCAATTCTCCCTGATGCGCACGGGCCACGGCCTTGACCACGGTCAGCCCCAGGCCGGTGCCGGTGACCTTGGTGGTGAAAAACGGCTCGCCCAGCCGCGCCAGCACCGCCGGCTCGATGCCGCCGCCGTTGTCACTGACGCAAAGGCGCAGGGTGTTGTCGCGGGTGTAGCAATGCACTTTCAAACGCACATCACCGCCACCGGCCTGAATCGCGTTCTCGATCAGATTGAGGATTGCCCCGACCAGCGTGTCGCGATTGCACAGCAACTCGCCTGCGTGGCTGTCGCACTGCCAGCGAATTGGCAGATCCTGCACGTGGGTCAACGCTGCCGCCTGCAACGACTGCATCAGGGCATTGGGCGTGATGCGGTCGGTCAGCGGCAATTCACCGCGAGCGAACACCAGCATGTCGCGCACCTGATGCTCCAGTTCATGCAGACGCTCCTTGAGGCGCCCGGCAAACCGCTGCTGGGTGGCGACCGGCAGCGCCTGCTCGGTCAAATGACTGGCATAGAGCAGCGCGGCGGAAAGCGGCGTGCGAATCTGATGAGCCAGCGAGGCGACCATGCGCCCCAGCGACGAGAGGCGTTCGTGACGCGCGAGCTGATCCTGCAAGTGACGGGTTTCAGTCAGGTCGTTGAGCAGCACCAGTTGCCCCGGCTCGGCATCCAGCGAACGGGTGGCAATCGACAGGCGTCGACCGTTTCTCAGGGAGATTTCATGACCGTCGTCTTCTCGGGGCGCGAAGCAACGGGCAATGACATGGCGCCACAGCTCGCCTTCCAGCGGCAGGCCCAGCAGATCGATGGCGGCCGGATTGGCCTCGCACACGATGCCGTGACCGTCGATGACGATGACACCACCGGGCAACAGATCGAGGAGGTTTTGCAGACGGTTGGCCAGACGTTCTTTTTCCGCCAGTTCCTGCATGCGCTGAGCGCTGACCACTGCCAGCTCGCCCTTGAGCTCGGTGACCCGCGCTTCGAGCATGCTGTAGGAGTCGGTCAATTGACTCGACATCTGGTTGAACAGCGCGAACGCCTGCTCAAGCCCCTGCCGACTGGCCTGCTCTACGGACGGCAGTTGCCCCGAGGACTCGGGAACAGAAGACATCTGGGAGGCTTGGGGCATTGTGCTCTCTCGCTTGGCTGACCGTCAGTTAAACGGAACGTTGCGAGGGACGTAGCAATACCCGTGCCTAAAAAAAACGGCTTATAAATGAAGGAGTTGAAAAACAGGCGTCAATCATCCGCCTGTTCATCACCTTCACGCCGGCTCATGCCGTACTTGCGCATCTTCTCCACCAGTGTGGTACGGCGGATGCGCAGGCGTTCGGCGGCACGGGCCACGATGCCGTTGGCATCATCCAGCGCCTGCTGGATCAGGCCCTGCTCCAGACCACCGAGGTAGTCCTTCAGATCCAGGCCTTCCGGCGGCAGCATGGCGTTGGCGGTGAAGTCCGGCGTGTGGCCGTTGATTGCCACGCGCTCTTCCAGATCGCTGCGCAGGCTGTCGACCATTTGCTCGTCTTCGTCGTCGACGTAGCGGAATTTCTTCGGCAGTTCGACCACGCCGATCACCCCGTACGGGTGCATGATCGCCATGCGCTCCACCAGGTTGGCCAGTTCGCGGACGTTGCCCGGCCAGCCGTGACGGCACAGGGACATGATGGCCGCGGAATTGAAACGGATCGAGCCGCGCTTCTCGTGCTCCATGCGCGAAATCAGCTCGTTCATCAACAGCGGAATGTCTTCGACGCGCTCACGCAGCGGTGCCATCTCGATCGGGAACACGTTCAGGCGATAGTAGAGATCTTCGCGGAAGGTGCCGATCTCGATCATGCTTTCGAGATTCTTGTGGGTCGCGGCAATGATCCGCACGTCGACGCTCTGGGTCTTGTTGCTGCCCACGCGCTCGAAGGTGCGTTCCTGCAGCACACGCAGCAGCTTGACCTGCATCGGCAGCGGCATGTCACCGATTTCGTCGAGGAACAGCGTACCGCCGTTGGCCAGCTCGAAGCGGCCGGCACGGCTGGTGATCGCGCCGGTGAAGGCGCCCTTCTCGTGGCCGAACAGTTCGCTTTCCAGCAGCTCTGCCGGGATCGCCCCGCAGTTGACCGGCACGAACGGCGCGTCACGACGCTTGGAATGGTAATGCAGGTTACGCGCAACCACTTCCTTGCCGGTGCCGGACTCACCGAGGATCAGCACGCTGGCGTCGGTGTCGGCCACCTGCTGCATCATCTGGCGCACATGCTGGATCGCCCGGCTGGTGCCGACGAGGCTGCGGAACAGGTTGGGTTCGCGATGACGACCGCGCTCGCGGGCCTGGTCGTACATTTCGCGATAGACCTGGGCACGGTGCAGGGAGTCCAGCAATTTGCTGTAGCTCGGCGGCATTTCGAGAGTCGAAAGTACCCGGCGGCGTTGGTCTTCGGGCAAGTCCACCGAAGAATTATCGCCCATCAGCAAAACCGGAAGGAACTCATCCCAGGTCGAGAGTGTCTTTAACAGGCCCAAAAGCGCACCAGGAGCATTGACCGTCCCGATCAGTACGCAAATGACCTCACGACTAGACGACAAAGAGCCGACTGCCTGCTGCCAGTCATGGCTTCCGCAGGGTAAATTTTCTTCGCCAAGAAAATTTAAAATCACCGCCAGGTCGCGGCGGCGGACGCTATCGTCATCAATCAGCAGAATTTTGGTTTCACGCCACATGCAATAGCAACTTCCCTAGTCAACTCAATGCCCGAAACGAGGGGCAAGCGAGACGCTTGCAGGACACTTCGTGCCTGTAGACGCCTGAAATCTGAAAACAGCCACTAGTTAAGTCAAAAAACCGTGCACAGTCAAATTTATGGCGCACATGTCTGGATTAACTGAGGGTTAATTAACCAAACAGATGGTAAACCTTTGCCGCGTTCTGCGCTTGGGTGATCTGCGACATCTCGTCGACTATCGCCTGACGCTCACCCATGGCGACTTCAAGAAGCTCTTTGTAGACATGCAGCAGCTCCTCGAGATTGTCACGCAGCGCGACCTCATCCAGCGAAGCCTCACTCAAGACATCTTCCATGCAGGAACGGCAATCGAGGTCCAGTTGACCGATCGCCTCCCAGTTGCGCTCGGCCAAAGCACCGACCAACGCCACTCGGGTTTCTTCGATTCGCTGCAATACAAGACTCATGGTGATCTCCTTAAAACTGAGGAGCAGGCGTAGGAGCAATGGCATCCCAGCCTTCTTTTACCGTGCTCAGCAAGCCGGCGACTTCATCCAGAATGCGCGGATCGCTGTTGATGTTGGCCTCGGCAAGACGCTTCATCATGTAGATATACAGCCCGTCCAGATCAGCCAGCGTATCGGCGGAATTCTCCAGATCCAGGCCTTCACGCAAGCCGCTGACGATACCAATGGCCTTGCTGATCGCCGTGCACTTGGCAGGAATGTCCTTGCGCTCGATCGCGCCTTTGGCCTGGGCAATACGTGCCAGGCCACCTTCCATCAGCATTTGCACCAGACGGTGAGGGCTCGCTTCGGACGTCTGAGCGTGGGCACCCACTTTCTGGTATTGCCGAAGGGCTAACATCGGATTCATGTTCTACCTCATTTGCCACAATGACTCGTATGACCAGTGTATCGCCAGCGAGCCGAAAAACTTTAGACCATAAGACAAAAACCCGGCACACGCTCGAAAGCGTAGCCGGGTTTTTGTCGCTCTTACATGTTACTTCGCGGATTGCTGAGCGTTCAGCGAGCTGAAGAACGACGTGATGTTGCTGGCCGTTGCCTTCATCTGCCCTACCAGCAAGTCCATGGCGTTGTACTTGGCTGTCAGGGTCTTGGTCAGGTTGGCAACACGCAGATCCAGCGCCAGCTGTTGGCTGGTCAGGCTCTTGGTGTTGTTGTTCAAAATGGCCATGCGCTGATCAAGCAAGCCCGTGGCGGTAGGGAGGCTACCGGCAGGCGCTTTCAGATACGGGTCCACCGCCTTGCTCATGCGCGCCAGCAGACCGTTGCTGTCAGTGGTGCCGGTGAACAGCTGCTGAACCTGACCGGTCATGCCCGGCGTCGACATGGTCTTGTTGAATGCAACCGTGTCAAACGTCAAGTTACCGGTGAGCTTGTCGGTCATCACACCCAACTGCGACAAGTAAGACATCGGTCCTTTGGTATCGCCGCTCGGCATGGTCAGCTGGCTGCGAATATCGGCAATCAACGAACGCGGCAGGGAGTCACCGGTGAATGCCGCCTGAACGGTCAGCTTGCCATCTTCATCCGGCGTCGCCTTGCTCAAGGTGTCGATGGTGGTCTTCAGGGTGTTGTAGGCATCAACGAAAGACTGAACCGAGGCCTGCAGGTTCTTGGTGTTCGCATCCACACTCACCACGACAGGCGTGCCAGGCGGATTGGGAACCGTCAGCAGGTTCATGGTCAAACCACTGATCGCGCCGGTCACCGTGTTGCTCTTGCTGGTCACTGTCAGGCCGTCGATGGTCAGCGACGCATCCTTGGCGAGTCCGTTTACCGCTCCGGAATCACCCGCAGCCGGCGTGGCACTCATCGGTTTGGTGCCATCGATTTCCAGACCGGCAATACCACTGACGGTCATGTCCGAGCCCGCGCCAGTCTTGCTGGAGCTGATGACCAGGCGCGATGCACCGGTGCTGTCGGTCACGATGTTGGCGGAAATGCCATTGACACCCTGAGCCGTGTTGATGGCGTCACGAGTACTCTGCAGGGTCGCGTTGGCCGGGATCGTGACATTGTAATCAGTGCCATTCTGACTGATTTTCAGGGTACCACTCGGAATGGCACTGGCAGCACCGCCGGCAAAGGACGCACTGGCTATTTTCGAGCCGGTAGCCAGATTATTCACAACAACACTGTAAGTGCCCGAGACTGCGGTGTTATCCGAAGTCGCACCCAAAACGGTAGGCGTGCCCGAAGTCGCCACGTAACCGGAAAACGCTGGACTGGTCTTGCTGCCCAGGTTGTTCATCGCCGTCTGGAATGCAGTCAGTGCACTCTTCAGCGTGCCGACACCGGAAATCTTCAGCGTGTTGGTTTTTGTCGCATTGTCGATCTGCGTCTGTTTCGGCGACTTGTCGGCGTTGACCAGCGCAGTAACGATCGCACCGATGTCCAGGCCGGAACCCAGGCCGGAACCCGGTAAAATTGGACTTGCCATGTGCATCTCCCTTGGGGTTGTTGCCAGTCTTTTGACCCTTGTGGGGTCTAAAGAACTTCAAACACGATTCATGCCAGCTATCAGACTTTGGCGTCGAACAACACGTGACTCGCGTTGGCCAGGCTGTCTGCCAGCTTGAGAGCTTCCGCGGAAGGGATCTGTCGTACGACCTCGCCCGTCTCGCTTGCGATCACCTTGACGATGACCTTTCCGGAATGCTCATCGATCGAGAATTCCAGGTTGCGCTTGATCGATTGAACGAACTTCTCGATCTCCTGCACCGCCAGCTTCAACTTGGTTTCATCCGATTCCTGGCTTTTTTTCGAGTCAGAAACGGCATCAACGGCTTGAGGCTTGGTCTCCGACGGCTTGTCGGGGACGGTGTTGGCTGGCTTCGGAGCCGGATAAGACACGTTAAGCTTTACGCTCATGTCCATGCTCATCACCTCTTGACGTGAAAAAGCGAGAGAGCACGCAAGCGCACTCCCCCGCCAAACTCATTCCGAAATTACTGAAGCAGCTTCAGTACAGCGGAAGGCAGTTGGTTGGCTTGAGCCAGAACAGAGGTCGAAGCCTGTTGCAGGGTTTGCTGCTTGGTCAGGTTAGCAGTCTCTGCGGCGAAGTCGGTATCTTGTACGCGACCTTGTGCAGCAGTGGTGTTCTCGGTGATGTTCTGCAAGTTCTGGATGGTGCTGGTCAGACGGTTTTGCGAAGCACCCAGGCTGGCACGAGTTGCACCGATTGCAGCGATAGCGGCGTCGATTGCAGTGATCGCGTTGTCGATGTTCTGCGAAGCGCCAGTTACGGTAGCACCGGTCAGGGACAGAGTACCGCTGCCAACCGACAGGCTGACGGCGTCGAACTTGGAGCTCAGTACCAGGTCGATGTGGTTAGCCGAACCGGTGTTTGCGCCCACTTGCAGGGTCACAGTACCAGCCGAACCGTCCAGCAGGTTTTTGCCGTTCAGGTTGGTCGAAGCCGAGATACGGGTGATCTCGTCGGACATCTGAGCGAATTCAGCGTTGGTAGCGGTCTGGTCAGCAGTGCCGTTGGTACCGTTACGTGCTTTAACAGCCAGTTCACGCATACGCTGCAGGATGTCGGTAGTAGCTTGCAGAGCGCCTTCAGCGGTCTGGGCAACGGAGATACCGTCGTTGGCGTTCTGGATAGCCTGGGTGTTACCGCGGATCTGGGAAGACATACGGTTGGAGATCTGCAGGCCAGCGGCGTCGTCTTTAGCGCTGTTGATTTTCAGGCCGGAAGACAGGCGCTGCATCGAAGTCGACAGAGCGTCGGAGGCGCGGTTCAGGTTTTTCTGAACGTTCAACGACGTGGTGTTGGTGTTTACTGTTAAAGCCATGACGAATTCCTCGTTGGTTGGGTACTGCGGCTTCCGGCCCTGGCAACCGCCGGGTATGGCCTAGAGAACCTTCGTAATAGTTATCGTCGGGTTTGCAGGTTGCTTGAGGGCTTTTTTGAAAATTTTTGCCATCACCCTGCCACCCCCGAGAAAACAAAGACTTAGCAGCACTTCACCCTCGAAAAAATGACGCCATAAAACCGTCCGCCGCGCAAAGCTGCGGGCCAGTGCGGTCGGTGCTCTTTTATGCCGAAGAACTTTCCAGCAGATGGATCAATTCGTACTCCATGAAATCGGCGAGCCCGAGCCAGTCCTGGCGCTCCTGACATTCGAGCATTTGCGTGAGCACTTGCGCCCACGACTGCTGGATATCCGGCGGAGCGGACACCAGCAACAGCTGCGCACCTTCGAACACTTCAACCATCTCCAGCGCCGCTTCGACATCCCGCCCCAGGCGAAACAGCCCGGCACAGCGTCGACATTCGTCGACACAACCTTGCAACGCACTCATTGCACGAACTCCTGATTGAAACGCGTCCCGGCAATCAATGCGCCTGAGCGGCTGCTGTTGAAAAACTCGACGTGCGGCTGACTGGCGATGTATCGCTCAAGCACACACAGATAACCGCGAAAATTGAGCTGCGTACTGACCCGCTCACCGAACCCGTCGCGCACCCAGTGCCGTGCCTGATTCACTGAAGGCCCCAGGTCACCGTCATTCCAGCCGGCGTGGGTCTTGTTCATCGGAAACGCGAAATCGGCGCCAAACAGCGTGATCCGCGCCGCGCCCATCTTCACCGCCAGATCCACCGCCGGATGAATCACACTGCCGCCCACATGCAGCAGCGCCCTCGGATGCTGCTCACGCAACGCCGCATAAACCGGGCTGAGCGAATAACCGCCGTAGCGCTTGCCCTTCCAGGCCCGCAGCACCTCGGGGTCGCTCATGGGCAGATACACCAGCGGGATGCCGTCGGACTCTTCAAAGGGCAAATGCCGAAAGCTGATGCGCTGATCAATACTCACCACGTAGTCGGGCACGATCCCGTGCTCACGCAGCGGCCGGTAAGCGGTATCGACACAAATGAACAGCGGCCGCTCTTCTCGCCCGCGAATCGCAGCCAGACGCTCGAAATGCTGTTCAAGGGTCGGCCCGGTGCCGATCACATAGATCTCCCGACCAACGCAGGTGCCGAACAATTGCGCCACATCATCGTCAGCGAGCAACACCGGCAGGCAGTCCTGCAGACGCTGTTGAATGAACGGCGACTGCGGATCGAACTCTCGATTGTTGAAGCTCAGGTGCACTTCGCTGACCAGCCGATCACGGATCTTCGCGTTGAAGTCGTCGGCCAGCAGCATTTCGGCGGGCAAGCCAAAAAACGGCGTGCAGATGTCCGGCAGGTCACCGGCGTACAAAAGCTCTACCCGCGGATCTTCCAGCCATTGCTGCTGATCGATCAGTTGCAACACCAGGGCGAACAGCGCGCCATTGAGAATGTGCACGTACAGGCGCTCTAGCCCGGCACGCTCCAGCAGCACGGTCGGCAAATCTCCGAGGCCGGTGCCATAGACGTGCAGTCGCGACTTGTCCGCCGGCAGGCTGGCGGCCTGAACCCGGGCCTCATGGACGCGGTCGTGGCGACTGGTGAGCTGAATGCCGTTGATGCTCAGCGTCGAACCCAGCCCCTGCGTCAATCCGGCGTCGATCACCGAACTGTCTTCGTTCAGCAATCGCGCGAACAGCGCCGGCCAGCGTCGCTCAATGACGTTGGCATTGGCTTGGAAAAACTCGCTCATGGCGCCTCGCGCTCCTTTCAGGCAAAAAAATAGCGTTCAAGGTTACCCCTTGAACGCTATTTTTGTATCCGTCGTTTTGGGTAGGTTCAAGGACGATAGATAATCGCCGAACCCCACGAAAGACCGACGCCGAAACCGCTGAGCGCCACTCGGTTCCAGCTGGAATCCAGCGCGTGTTTCTCCAGCAGCAGCGGAATGCTCGATGACACGGTGTTGCCGGTCTCGACCATGTCCTTGATGAACTTCTCCGGTTCGCCTTCGAAGCGCCGCGCCACGGCATCGACAATCGCCGCGCTGCCCTGGTGAATGCAGAATGCATCGATGTCATCGGCGTTGAGGCCGGAATCGTCGAGCAACTCATGCAAGTGCGCCGGGACTTTCAACAATGCAAAGTTGAACACCTGGCGACCGTTCATGAAGAACACGCCATCGGTGACTTTCAGGTGCGGCGCACCCGAACCGTCGGTGCCGAACTTGGCCTTGCCCAGTGCCCAGACAGGGTCTTCACCCATCCAGGTCGCGGTGGCGGCGTCGCCGAACAGCATCGTGGTGTTGCGATCTTCCGGGTCAACGATCTTGGAATACGGGTCGGCAGTGATCAGCAGGCCGTTCTTCAGGCCGGCGGCTTCCATGAAGCCCTTGATCGCGTAGATGCCGTAGACGTAACCGGAGCAGCCCAGGGAAATGTCGAACGCGGCGACATTGGTCGGCAGACCGAGCTTGTCCTGGACGATTGCAGCAGTATGCGGCAAGCCTTCTTCGTCACCGTTCTGGGTGACGACGATCAGCGCATCGATGGATTCACGTTTCAGTTCAGGGTTGCTGGCAAACAGCGCATTGGCCGCTTCAACGCACAGATCGGAAGTTTCCTGATCTGCGTCTTTACGTGGCAGGAAGGCCGAACCGATCTTGCCGAGGATGAATTCCTCATCCTTCTCGAATTTTGCACCTTGTGCGTAATTGTCCACGCCGGCTACAGGAACGTAGCTCGCAATGCTTTTTATGCCAATCATTACGGCTTCCCAATAATAAACAGCCCAATACCACCGCTCGCAAGGATTTCGAGGGGCGCCGACAAACAGAAAACGGCCGCCACAACGGGCAGCCACGGGGAGCGCAAAGGGCTATCACTGGAGCCGCTAACGGGCCAGGCGCCATCTCCCCGGTCAATACAATACAGTGAAGATGCGCGTTATGACTCGCAGGTCACGCTATTTTGCCGAATCGGTGCAGATCGGGTTATTCGACCAGCGACCAGTCCAGCGGCGTGCCACGTTTGATCGGTGCGCGCGCGCGGCGGCCGAGGACGGCGTCGGTGTGCTTGGGCGGCAGACCGAGACCGGGACGGATGGCGCGAAGATTGGCCGCCGTGAAGGGTTCACCGGCCGCCATGTCGGCCGTGACATACAGCGACCGACGGTAAACCAGAGACTTTTTCTCAGCCTCGGTCACGCCGTAATGTACTTGCCCCATGGCCTGCCAGGCGCGCTCGGTTTCGACCACCAGGCTGGCCATTTCCGCTGGCTCCAGCGAGAAACTGGCGTCCACCCCGCCCGCCGCGCGGTCAAGGGTGAAGTGCTTTTCAACCACCGTAGCCCCGAGCGCCACAGCCGCCACCGACACACCAACACCCATCGAATGATCGGACAGCCCCACCTGACAGCCGAACAGCTCACGCAGATGCGGTATGGTGCGCACGTTGCTGTTGAGCGGTGTCGCCGGGTAGGTACTGGTGCATTTGAGCAGCACCAGATCCTTGCACCCGGCTTCACGGGCAGCACGCACGGTTTCGTCGAGCTCGGCGATGCTGGCCATGCCGGTGGAAATGATCATTGGTTTGCCAGTCGCCGCGACGCGACGAATCAGCGGCAGATCCGTGTTTTCGAAGCTGGCGATCTTGTAGGCCGGCACGTCGAGGCTTTCCAGAAAGTCCACGGCGCTGTCATCGAACGGTGTCGAAAACGCGAGCATGCCCAGCTCCTTGGCCCGGGCGAAGATCGGCGCGTGCCATTCCCACGGCGTGTGGGCCTTTTCGTACAAATCGTACAGCGACGTGCCGGCCCACAGACTGTTCGGATCCTTGATGAAGAACTCACCTTCAGCCAGATCCAGGGTCATGGTGTCGGCGGTGTAGGTTTGCAGCTTCAAGGCATGGGCACCGGCCTTGGCCGCCGCCTCGACAATCTGCAGGGCGACGTCCAGCGACTGGTTATGGTTGCCGCTCATTTCAGCAATGATGAATGGCGGTGCGTCGGCACCGATCAGGCGATCGCCAATCTTGAAACTGTTCATGAACGCTGTTCCTTCAAATCCCTGGTAAACGCGCAGGCAGTTTGGGTGAACCCGGCGTCACGAAATACATTCAATGAGGCCTGATTGGCCGGCAAGACCTGTGCGCTGATCGCGGTCAGTTGCGGCCTGTGCGCAGTGACGAATGCCTCGCCTCGAGCCAGCAGCGCCCTGCCCCAGCCGAGACCGAAACGCCCCTCCAGCAGATACAGCGAAACCTCGGCCTCGAAACCGCGAAGATCGTAGCGCAACACCCCGACCGGGCCGTCATCGGCCTCGGCGATCAACAACAGTCGTTGAGGATTGCGCAGACTGGCGTTCAACCAGTTCAGATGCTGCGACCACTCGATCACGCCGCTTTCCAGCGACCAGCGACGCACCGCTTCGGCATTGCGCCCGTCAAACAGCAACTGCGCATCGTCCAGTGTTGCCTCACGCACCTTGAGCACTGCACCCGCCAATGCCGCGGCGACCCGCAACGCCCCACGCCCGTCGACCAGTTGTCGTGAACGCTCGGCCAGGCTCTGGCGCAGGTAAAAATTGTCGACGACAAAACCGATGGCATCACGCAGTTGCTCAACACTGACCTGCTCCCGCGCGCCCATAAACACATGAGCCCCGGCCGCTGCCATCACCTCGCCGTTGTTCTGCTGGTTGTTCGATACCGCGATGCAGATCGTCGGCAGGCCCAAGGCTGCGCGCTCCCAACTGGTGCCACCACCGGCGCCGATGAACAGGTCGACTTCGGTCATGCGTCGATGAAAATCGCTGACGAAACTGTGCAGGCGCCAGTTCGGCCGACATTCGGCCAGTGCCTGCATTTCCGCCCATGCCGGGTTGTCGGCTCCCGCGACAAAGTCCACTTCCAACCCGGAAAAATCCGCCAGCGCCAGCATCGCGTGATGGGTCTGGCGGGCAGCGTCGAAGCCGCCGAAATTCACCAGCACCCGTCGCGCAACGGGTTTGATCCCGATGGCCGGGCCGCTGAACTCTTCGCGCAACATGGCAAAGCGCGGACCGAGCAACGTCCGGCAGCCTGCCGGCAGCAGCGGCTGATAGTTTTCACTGAGGCCGGAGAGGTTCTGATTGAGCAGCAGATCCACGCTGTAGCGACGGGTCGCCAGATCGTCCACGGCGGCGATCCGTGGCGCGAAGCGCCGGGCAGCGGTCTGCCAGTGATGATCGAGGCCGTAATGGTCGGCGATGACCCAGTCGAACTCGGCCTGCCCTTCCAGCTGCGTCGCCAATGCATCGATATCCGCCTGCCACGGCAGCATCGACTCGATGGCCTGCTCCGGATCTTCACCGGCGTAGCGATCCGGCAACGCGAACGTCTCGAAACCTTCAGCCTGCAACGCATCGAGACGATGCCCCGGCAAGCGCCGACAGGCAAATGCCACATGACTGCCCTGGGCGCGCAACACTCGCGCCAGCGTCAGGCATCGGGCGATATGGCCGCTGCCAATGGTCGGCGAGGCGTCGGCGCGAATCAGTACTCTCATTGCAGCTCCCCGCCGGCCTTGAGTGCCGCGTAGAGGTACTCGGCGCGCTTCCAGTCCTCGGCAGTGTCGATGTCCTGCACCAGATGCCGGGGCAGGATCACCGGCAGGCTGGCCGGCGAATAAAGAATCTCGCCACACAACCAGGCCTCGCTGCGCCCCCAGTAGAACTGGCCGGCATCCTGAAAGGCAGCGGGCAGATCCTGCGAACGGGTATTGCGAAACTCGGGGTACAACGCCGTCAGCGCGCCCTGCCCGTCCAGGGTCAAGGCACGCTGTACCGGAAAGCCGAAATCGGTGACCGTAAAAGCAAAGGACTTGTCGGGATGCTGCTCCAGCAACTCGAGCCCCTGACGCAGGAAGCGCGCCTGCAACAACGGCGCCGTGGCGTACACGCAACAGGCGTAATCAAAGTGCGGCAATTGCTGCAAGGCATGCACGATCACCGCTGCGGTGCCGGTGAAGTCATCGGCCAGATCCGCCGGGCGCAAGAACGGCACTTGCGCACCATGAGCCTGCGCCAGCTCGGCAATCTCCTTGTCATCGGTGCTGACCACCACCTGGTCGAACAACCCCGAATCCAGTGCCGTGCGAATCGAACGGGCAATCATCGGCACACCGTCGAACGGTTTGAGATTCTTGCGCGGAATGCGTTTGCTTCCGCCGCGGGCCGGGATGATTGCGACGTTGCTCAAGGGCGTTTTTCCAGCAGGAACCAGGTGACGTCATCCAGCGGAAATTGTGGATCACGGTGATAACCGAAGCCGTAATCCAGCAGTTGCAGATCCGGATAGCGATCGAGCATTTCCCCGGCGAAATCACGCTTGAACAGCTTGCCGCTGTTGCCGCGATAGGACACTTCCACCGGTGAGGGATTGTAGTATTCGGCGATCAGAATGTAGCGCTGGCTCAGTTCGTACAACTGCGCATAAGCGGTCGGCAACAGCTCCGGCGCCAGATGAATCAGCACGCCTTTGCTGAGCGTCAGGTCGTATTGGCGTTCACGGGGAAAGTCGAACAGCGATCCGTGCCAGATCTGCGCAATGTCCAGCGCCCGGGCCTGGGTACAGGCGCTGGCGTTGATTTCGACACCGAACAGCTCGCAGCGCGGCAACAACTGACGCAACGCCTGCAAGTTGTTGCCGGCGTTGGTGCCCAGCTCCAGCAGACTGTCGATCCGCCCGGCCCGGGTCAGCGCCTTGGCGAACAACGCCAGGTTGGCCGCCACCAGCGGTTGCCCGACGTTGCGATCGACGTACTGGTTACCGAATTCGCCCTGCCAGAATTGTTCCTGTTCGCTCAGATCACGCATTGCCGTTTTCCATCCACCGCCGCAGCGGCACTCATTCAGTCAATCGACGCAATTGCTCGACCACGTAATCCTGTTGCTGATCGCTCAGCAACGGAAACAGCGGCAGGCTGATCGCTTCGGCGTAGTAACGCTCGGCTTCGGGAAAGTCTCCCTCGGCGAAACCCAGTTCACGATAGTAAGGCTGCAGGTGCACTGGAATGTAGTGCAGGTTCACGCCGATACCGGCCGCGCGCAAGCCTTCGAACACCTGACGGTGGCTGAGGCTGATGCGATCGGTCTGCAAGCGCACCACGTAAAGGTGCCAGGCCGATGCGACGTCCGGCTGGATGCCCGGCACGGTAACCGGCAAGTACGCCAGCAAACGGTCGTAGCGTGCGGCCAGTTCCCGGCGACGGGCGATGAAGTCGTCCAGTTTGCCCAGCTGTGACAGGCCCAGCGCCGCTTGCAGATCGGTGATCCGATAATTGAAACCCAGCTCGACCTGCTGGTAATACCACGGCCCGTGGCTGGGTTCGGTCATCTGCTGCGGATCGCGGGTCATGCCGTGGCTGCGCAGGCGTTGCAGACGCTCGGCCAGTTCCGGGCGATTGGTCAGCACCATGCCGCCTTCGCCGCTGGTGATGATCTTTACCGGGTGGAAGCTGAACACCGTCATCGCCGCGAATTCGCCACAACCCACCGGACGCCCGGCGTAGCTGGCGCCAACTGCATGGGAGGCATCTTCGATCACGGTGAAGTTGTAGCGCTCGGCCAGTTCGGCAATGCGCCGCATGTCGCAGCTCTGCCCGGAGAACGCCACCGCCACCAACACTTTGGGCAAGGTGCCGTCGCGCTCGGCAGCATCGAGTTTGCTGGCCAGAACTTCGGCATCGAGGTTCCAGGTCAGCGGATCGATGTCCACGAAATCAACGTCGGCGCCACAGTAACGGCCGCAGTTGGCCGACGCGAGAAAGGTGTTCGGCGTGGTCCACAAGCGGTCGCCCGCTCCCAGTCCTGCGGCCAGGCAGGCAATGTGCAGCGCCGCCGTGGCGTTGCACACCGCGACCGCGAAATCCGCCTGGCAACGCTCGGCCATCGCCTGCTCGAAGCGCTCGATGGTCGGCCCCTGAGTCAGCCAGTCGGACTGCAACACCTCGACCACCGCGTCGATGTCCGCCTGGTCGAGGCTTTGCCGACCGTAGGGAATCATACCGACAGCTTCGCGTGCAGGTCGGCGATCTGCCCCACCGAAAGAAAGTGCGGGTTGGTGTCGGAGCGGTACTCAAAGTCCTCGCCCACCGGCCGCCCGTGCTCGCCGAGTTTATCGACGGCAAAATCGACATCGACGCTGGTGAAGCGGATCGAAGGCTGGATCGTATAGTGATCTTCGAACTCCAGGGTCATCCGCGCATCGTCCAGCGGCACCATCAGTTCGTGCAGCTTCTCGCCTGGACGGATACCGACGTTCTTGTGCGGCAGATGTTCGGCCATGCCGCGGGCCAGATCGACTACACGAATCGACGGGATCTTCGGCACGAACACTTCTCCGCCGTGCATCCGCGCAAAACTGTCGAGGACGAATTGCACGCCGTGATCGAGGGTGATCCAGAAACGGGTCATGCGCTCGTCGGTGATCGGCAGTTCGGTCGCGCCATCGGCAATCAGCTTGCTGAAGAACGGCACCACGGACCCTCGCGAACCCGCCACGTTGCCGTAGCGCACCACGGCAAAACGCGTCTGTTGCTCACCGGCAATGTTGTTGGCGGCGACGAACAACTTGTCCGACAGCAACTTGGTGGCGCCGTACAGGTTGATCGGGCTCGCGGCCTTGTCGGTGGACAGTGCGACAACTTTCTTCACGCCGTTGTCGATGGCAGCGGCGATGATGTTCTCCGCGCCATTGACGTTGGTACGGATGCATTCAGTCGGGTTGTATTCCGCCGCCGGCACCTGCTTCAACGCCGCGGCATGCACCACGTAATCGATGCCGCGCATGGCCTGGCGCAGACGCTCGGCGTCGCGCACGTCACCCAGGAAGTAACGCATGCACGACGCGTTGAACGTCTGCTGCATTTCGTATTGCTTGAGTTCATCCCGGGAGAACACCACCACGCGCTTGGGCTGGTATTGCTCGAGCAGGCGCGCAATGAACTTGCGCCCGAAGGAGCCGGTGCCGCCTGAGATGAAAATCGATTTACCGTTGAACATGTCGTAGTCCTGTGCGGCGAGCTCAAGCGAGCAACTGCGCCCAATTGATCGAGGCACTCTCACCCAGCGTGAAACCTTTGCCGGTCAGGGCCAGGTTGGCGTTGTAGGCTGGGTCTTGCGCGAAGGCCGCGCTCCATTTCTCGCGCAATGCCGCCAGCGCTTGCGGTGCCTGCGGCAGCTCACCGGTATGCAGCACCTGAACCAGTGGGGTCCAGACGGTGAGGTAGCCGACCTGACCGGCCTTCAGGCACAGATCAACATCGCTGAAGCCGTCGGCAAAGGTCACCTCGTCGAGACCGCCCAGTGCATTGAACAGCTCCCGACCGACCATCAGGCACACTTTGGACACGGCCGAGTAATTCTGCTCGACGGCAAGCCGCTGCATGTAGCCCTCGGCGTTGTGCTTCTCGCCGACGAAGGGCGAGTCGACGCCATCGTTGAGGCCGAGGATCAGACCCGCCTGAGCGATCTTCCCGTCGCGGCTCACCAGTTTGGCGCCGACGACGCCCACTTCCGGACGCAAGGCGTGGTTGAGCAGCAAGTCGATCCAGTTCGGATTGACCACCTCACTGTCAGCCGCCAGCAGCACCAGGTACTCGCCTTGCGCCTGCTCACTGGCCGCGTTGATAAGCGCTGCGTCGTTCAATGGCTGATCGGCATATAGCACGCGCACCTTGGGGGATCGCAGTGAACCCAGCCAATCGTTGACCTCGGCCGACTCGTTCGGATTGGCCGCCACCAGCACTTCAAAACGGCTGTAGCGGGTTTTGAGCACCACACTTTCCAGGCAGCGTTGCAGCGCAGGCACATCATTGATGGTCGGCACAATGATCGAAACCAGCGGTTGCTCGGCATGACGGTAGTCAATCTGCCAGGTCCCCGGCAGCGTCGAATTGACCTTGGCCTTGTAACCGCGATTACCCAGATGACGCAGCAGCGCCTGGCGCTCGTGGGCGTTTTCTTCCGGTGCCGCGGCCTGAGTGATCAGCAACGGCTCGTCAAGATGCGCCAGGCCGTCCAGGCCACCCTGTTCAATGATGCGCAGCAACAAGTCCAGTTCCAGCGCCTTGTTGAAGTCCGCCTGATAGCCACCCGACTCGAGCAGAACGTCACGCCGGATCAGCCAGTGGCGCGCCATCAACGACGGTACGCTTTGCAACAGATCGAGATTGAAGCCGGGACGGAACACATCAACCAGCGCACCGCTGTCCTGGCGCTGGATCTCGTCGGTGGCAACGGCACGGACATGGGTCGCGTTCATCAGTTCCAGGCTGGCGCGCAACAAGCCACTGGCGGTGAACTGGTCGCCGGCCTGAGCCAGCAACAGCCAATCGCACTGAGACTGCTGGGCACTCTGGTTGAGCTTGTCGACAAAATTGCTCTGGGTCACCCGGACAAAGTGCAGGGTGTTCTGCGCTGTGGTCGCGCTCGGAGCCTCACCGGTGGTGAACACTACAATCCTGAACGCTTTGCAGTGACCTTCAAGCAGGCTGTCGAGCGAGGCTTGCAGCTTGTCGATGTCGTTATCCAGATCCAGCAGGAAAATGCCGAACTGCGGACCGCCGCCGTTGACCGCCAGATGACCGGCAATCGCTTGCAGTTGCTCGGCAGAGGGCTCGCGCGCAGCCAGCCACTTGAGCAGGCGCCCGGACTTCGTCTTGTCAAACATGGCCTGCTGGTCATCGTCGGCAAACGCCTCGAGACGAGCGATCCAGTCGTTCATGGTCTGCGCCGCTTCGTCCTGACCCAGTGTCTGCAACTGCGCCGACAGGCGCTTGACGACAGTCTGGTTGAACGCATTGAGGTCATGGGCTTGCCACAAACGGTCGACCACACTTTCTGCGGTATCGTTATTGCGCGCCTGCAGCAGGTGCGCCTGGCGGGTCCAGACACCTTCCAGCCCGTCCAGCTGAACGCGTCCGGCAGGTCTGGCGTGGAGCATGAATTCGAACTGTTCCAGACGGTCGAAAAACGCTTTGTTGTAGAACGGCATTTCGACGTATTGCAGCGGTCCGAAACGACGGTCCGGCGCTTTCAGTTCCTGGTTCCAGGTCGACTCGAATATCAGCTCCGCGGTCAGTGCACGACCACTGCGCAGGCTGTCGGCCATGGCCTCGAAACTTTCAAGGGCAAACGCTTTGCCTTGCTTGGCGTCGAGGCCGTCGATAGCACACGGCAACCCGGTGAGAAATTCGGCAAAAGCCTCCCGCTCGGCGACCGATTTGGCATCGACGTGAGTCAACGAATGGAACACATCGGTATTGTGCTCGGAGACTTGATAGTTGATCTCGCGCACCACGTATGGAATCGGCAGGATCCGCGCCTTGGCGCTGGCCAGCAGGAAATACACGTGGCCGATTTCCTGCCATTGGAAATTGGTGCCGGCCGGCAATGCCGAATGCCAGGTCTGCATCAGGTCGGTACGGGTCACCGCGTAGAACGGCGGGATGTACTGGCTCATGTAATCGATCACTCGATCCTGAGCCCGTTCGGACGCGTAGTCTTCCTGGACTTTCTTGTCGCGACGGTAGTAGTTCACACCGTTGGTGAGCGTCAGGTACATCAGGCAATAGCCGTGGCACATGCCATAGTCCTGGTTCGCTTGCAGGAAGCTCACGGACTCGGTCAGCGAATCGTGCAGGATGAAGTCGTCATCGGCGGCCAGCACCATATACGGTGTTGTCAGTCGTTCTACACCGTAGGCCAGCTTGGCCTGCATGCCCCAATAGGCGAACTGCGGCACGTGATGATAATCAACGGTGGAAAAATCCCCGTCCGGACGCTCGACCGTCGAGTCCAGCACCATGATCTTGCAGGGCAAGCTGCTGTAATACTTCACCGCCCGGCGCAGAAACGCCGGACGATTGTGAGTAATCAGCACCACGGTCAACAGCTCATTGAGCGGCAGCGCTTGTTCAGAACTGTACTTGCCTTGCATAACCTCTCCCCACAACCGGCAATTTGCCAAAATGACGCTCTGTTGATTTGCGAATTAACGAACGCGACGCAGGTAGCCGTCCGGCGCCACGGTGATCAGCAGCTTGTTCTGCAGCTGAACGTCGATTTCGAAATCCTTGTTCTCTTCCAGGTATTTCCACACGGCGGTCTTCGGGTTGTCGCCCGGGCCCCATGGACGATCCGGGAAGAAATCGGCCGGCATGTCTTCAACCACGGTGTCCATCACCACGCAGTAGCTGCCCACCGAAACCAGTGGTGCGTAGAGACGCAGCTCTTCAAGCACGTGGTCGTGGGTGTGGTTGGAGTCGAGTACCAGAATGACCTTCTTGCCTTCGGCGGCAGCACGCACCTGAGCGGCGATGGCCGGGTCGATGCTCGAACCTTCGATCATCTTGATGCGCTTGCTCATCGGGTGGCTTTCGATGGCTTCACGGTTGTGGGCGCGGATGTCGAGGTCGATGCCCAGCACTTCGCCGTGACCTTGCAGTTCCAGCAGGGATGCGTAGTAGATGATCGAACCGCCGTGGGCGATGCCGCACTCGATGACCAGATCCGGTTTCACCTGCCAGATGATTTCCTGCATCGCCATCATGTCTTGCGGCAACTGGATGATCGGACGGCCCATCCACGAGAAGTGGTAGCTGTACTTGTGCTTGGCCGATTCGTTGAAGAAGTCACGGGCCAGACCGGTGAGTTTCTGGTCGTCACCCTGCTGGGCGATCTGCTCGCGGCATTCGGCTTCGAAAGCTTTGTTGATGCTGTTGTCGGTCATTTTCAAAATCTCAAGGGTCACTGGAACGAAGCGCTGTCGACGGCGTGATAGACGTAACGTCCACCGGTCATCCGCTTGATCTCTTCGAGGTAATTGGAATTCATCACAAACAGGTTGGCGCCTTCGGGCAACGCGTCCATCGCCTCTTGCGGTGAAGACACGCGAGCGCCGCTCAGGGGCAGGTAACGCCCCTGCTTGGCCGGGTTGATATCGACCACGCGATCCACCGCCACACCGGCCCGCTGCAGGAACAGCGAATAGATCACGCCTTTGGACGAGGCGCCCCAGATCGCCGAACCCTGCTCGGGCGCGCCCTGGATGATCTGCACCGCGCGCTCGAGGCTGGCGGTGAAATCGTCCGGCAACGCCAGGCGCGGCACCGGTTGTTCCGGGGTCAGACGCAACGTGGCAAGGTCGGCGACGATATACAGGTATTGGCCACCGAACAGGTGGCCGGCCTCGTGCACGGTGCCGAACATCCGGCGCAGGTCGTCGAGGCGGAAGTAATTGACGTGCTCGTAGAACAGGTCGAACCAGGCGCGGTGTTCGAGGATCCAGTCGAAACACGGCACCTCGATGTAGATCTGCCCGCCGCCCTGATTGGCCTCGGCGATCACCGCCAGAAAACTCAGCGGATCCTGAATGTGTTCCAGCACATGACGCAGCACGATAGCGTCTGCTTCCAGGCCCAGACCCCGGGTGAACGGCGCCTTGATCACGTCGGCGTTTTCGCCTTCGTAGGCCGGATCGATGCCGGTGATGCGGTAGCCCAGACCTTTGAGCAGCTCGAGGAAATAGCCTTTGCCGCAGCCGACTTCGATCAGTTCCTGCCCCTTGAAGTGCCGGGCAATGATGCCTTCGACATCGCTCAGGTGCTTCTGGAACTGGCCGGAGTGTGCCTGTTCGTTCTGGTAGTCGGCGTCGTAGCTGAGCTTGTCGGCGTCGAACGCCGCGTTGAAGATCAGACCGCTGCGCTCATCCTGCACCAGCAGCATGTCGGCGCTGGCCGATGCCTTCGCCGACTCGGGATCGGCAAAGGTGCGGTTCTGCAGCACCGGCAGGTCGGTGACCCGATACAACTCGTGCCTCATTGCAGCTCTCCCAATAACTGTTGCAGACGCTCGGTCACCGCCCAGAACGCCAGCGGTTCGTGGGTCGGATACGGGTAGTGGCCGAGGTTCAGGCCGATGGTCGCGCCGCGCTCACGCACGCGCTGCTCGACCAGCGCCCGCACCGAAACCGGCTGGCCGCTGGCGCAATTGATCGTGCCGTCGAAATCGCGTTTGTGCAGGATCGCGGCGAGATGACCGGCAGCGGTTTCAATCGCCAGAAAATCGCGCAGTTGCTCACCGGCCGACATGTTGAACGTCGCATCGCCGGCATCGATTGCCCGGTCCAGCGCCGCCAGCAGACTGTTGGGGTTTTGCCCCGCGCCGTGCAGATAAAACAGTCGCGCCCATTGCAGAGTGAACGGATGTTCCTGCTGCAGATTTTGCAAAAACAGATGCAGGGTGTGCTTGGCCAGGCCGTAGGGGTTGGCCGGCTGCGCGTCGTTCTGTTCGCTCAGCGGGCCACTCTGCATGCCGTACTCGAAGCAGGTGCCGGTCACCAGCACCTGCTTGATGCCCGCCTCTACCACGCCTTTGATGAAGCGGTAGTCGGCCATCAGGTTGTGCTCGAAATGGAACAGCGCCCGATAGTTCGGCAACCCCGGCCAGGCCAGGTGTGCGAGTGCATCCACGCCTTCGGTCAGCGCGCCGATGTTCAGGTCGGCGGCGTGAATATCCGCGCTGACGAACTCGACGTCATTGATCCACGGCATGCTCGCGGCGGTTTGCTCATTGCGCGCAACCGCCCGCACCGAGCAGCCACGGCTCAGCAATGCCGCGACCAGATGACGACCGACGAAGCCCGTGGCTCCGGTGACCAGAACCTTCACAGCACGCTCAACTCAGGCACGGCGATCACGAAGCGGCCGTCCCACTGGCGTACCTGGGCCAGTTGCTGACTGACTTCGTGCAGCAGGTTCCATGGCAGCACCAGCACGTAGTCCGGTTTTTCGATATCGATTTGCGCCGGCGCCACGATCGGAATGCGGCTGCCCGGCAAATACTTGCCCTGCTTGTGCGGGTTGGCGTCGGCGACCCAGGCCAGCAGATCCGGCTTGACCCCGGCGTAGTTGAGCAGGGTGTTGCCCTTGGCAGCGGCGCCGTAGCCGACCACACGCTTGCCATCGGCCTTGGCCTGCAACAGGAAGCGCAGCAGGTCATGCTTGATGCGTTCGGCGGCAGGCGCCAGCGTGGCGTAGTACTCGGTGGTTTTCACACCTGCGTCGAGTTCGGCCTGCAACTGCTGTTGTACCGCTGGCTGCACGGCGCGGCGTTCGCCGTCCTTGCGCTGCACGAACACCCGCAGCGATCCGCCGTGGGTGCTCAACTGGCTGACGTCGAACACTTCCAGCCCGTTGCGCTCGCACAACGTCTGCACGGCGGTCAGGGACAGGTAGGAATAGTGCTCGTGATACAGCGTGTCGAACTGTGCGCCGGCCATCAGCGTCAGCAGTTGCGGGAATTCGAAGGTGGCAACGCCGGTCGGTTTGAGCAGCGCGGCGAAACCACCGAGGAAATCGTTGATGTCCGGCACGTGGGCCAGCACGTTGTTGGCAGCCATCAGGTCGGCGGCCCAGCCTTCGCTTTTCAGCTGCGCGGCGGTGTCGCGACCGAAAAACAGCTCACGGATCTCCAGGCCTTTTTCCCGTGCTGCCTGCGCGGTGCTGCGGGTCGGCTCGACACCCAGGCACGGGATGCCGCGACCGGCGACGTATTGCAGCAGGTAGCCGTCATTGGCAGCGACCTCAACAACGCGGCTGTCAGCCGTCAGGCCAAAGCGTTCGACCATCTCGGCCACATAACGCTCGGCGTGGGCCAGCCAGGTGCTGGAGAACGAACTGAAATAGGCGTACTCGGCGTCGAAGAGGCTGTCGGCGGAGGTGTAATCCTCTGTTTGCACCAGCCAGCACTGCTGGCACACGGCAACCTTCAGCGGCACCCATTGTTCGGCCTGTTCCAGCCGATCGGCATGCACGTAGGCGTTGGACGGTGGCGAGGTGCCGAGGTCGATCAGCGGCAGGCTCAGCGGTGCGGCGCACCCACGGCAATTCATAGACGCACTCCAGCAAAGTGTTGATCGAGCGCGGGATGGCTGGAATCACGCGCTGACAAATTATTGACAGGCAACGGCCAGGCAATCGCCAGCCGTGGATCGTTCACCGACAGCCCGCCCTCGTGCTCCGGCGCGTAATCGGCGCTGTGCAGGTAAAGCAGCTCGGCATCGTCGGTGAGGGTCTGGAAACCGTGGGCGAAGCCGGCCGGAATCAACAAGCTGCGACCATCGCCAGCCTTCAGGTGCTCCGCGTGCCAGTGCAGGAAAGTCTCGGAGTCCGGGCGCAGGTCCACCGCCACGTCCCACACTTCACCGCGCAGGCAGGTGATCAGCTTGGCTTCCGGCGCGTTGGCATTCTGATAATGCAGACCGCGCACACTGCCCTTCTCGCGGGTGCAGGAATGGTTGATCTGGCGGATGTGAAACTCGCTGCCAAACGCCTTCAGGCTGCCCTCGCAGAACAGCCGGGCGAAGTGCCCGCGCTGATCTTCGAAGCGTTTGTGCTGGACGCTGAACAACCCGGCCAGCGGTAATTGTTTCAAGGAAAACTCGCTCACAGCGCGCCCCGGTACAGGTTCAGTTGGCCGAGGGTCACGGTGCGCATGTCGTCACCGTTCTGCCAGGCCAGATGCCAGTCGAGGGTCTGGGTCAGGCATTGCTGCAACGACCAGCGCGGTTGCCAGCCGAGCACCTGACGGGCGCGGCTGCTGTCCAGGCGCAGCAGGCCGGCTTCGTGCAGTTCGCTCGGTTCGATGCGCAGGCCACGGGCCTGAGGCCAGCGGTTGGCGAGCAGTTCGACCACTTCGCCGACGCTGCACATGTCCGCTTCGCCCGGGCCGAAGTTCCACGCCCCGGCGTATTCCGGGCCTTCTTCGTAAAGCCCGGCGGCCAGTTGCAGGTAGCCGGCCAGCGGCTCCAGCGCGTGTTGCCATGGGCGCACGGCTTGCGGATAACGCAGGGTCACCGGCTCGTCTGCAGACCAGGCCTTCAGTACATCGGGAATCAGCCGCTCAGGCGCGAAGTCACCGCCGCCCAACACATTGCCCGCACGCGCCGTAGCCAGGGCCAGACCGTGTTCGGCGTACTTGTCGGCCGGGAAGAACGATGCCGCGTAAGACTGCGCCAGCAACTCGCAGCAGGCCTTGCTGCTGCTGTAGGGGTCGTGGCCACCGAGGGCTTCGTCCTCGCGGTACGGCCACAGCCATTCCTTGTTGGCGTAAACCTTGTCGGTGGTCACCAGCACACAGGCCCGCACGCAACCGACCTGACGAATCGCTTCGAGCAGGTTCAGGGTGCCCATGACGTTGCTGGAATACGTGCCGAGCGGATCGCGATAGCCTTCGCGTACCAGCGGCTGGGCCGCCAGGTGCAGGACGATCTCCGGCTCGGTGTCGGCGATGATCTCGAGCAAGGCGCCAAGGTCACGCAGGTCGCCGCGCTGATCGTCGATGCCTTCGTGCACCCGCGCCAGTTCGAACAGGCTCGGCTCGGTCGAAGGATCGAGGGAGAAACCGCTGACTTGCGCGCCGAGGCTTTGCAGCCACAGGGTCAGCCAGCTGCCCTTGAAACCGGTGTGACCGGTGACCAGAACCCGCTTGCCGCGCCAGAATTCCGGACTCAGGCCCATTGCTTCCATGGGGCCTCCCCGCTCTGCCACAGCGCTTCGAGATGGTTCTTGTCGCGCAGGGTATCCATCGGATGCCAGAAGCCTTCGTGTTCGAAGGCTTTCAGTTGTTCATCCTGAGCCAGTTGCGCCAAAGGCTCCGCTTCCCAGGTGGTTTCGTCACCAGCAATGTAGGAAAGCACTTTCGGCGACAGCACGAAGAAGCCGCCGTTGATCCAGCCGCCGTCGCCGCGCGGTTTTTCGGTGAAGCCGAGGACCTGGTCGCCGTGACGCTCAAGGGCGCCGTAGCGGCCCGGCGGCTGCACGGCAGTGACGGTCGCCAGACGGCCGTGACCTTTGTGGTAGTCCACCAGTTGCGCAATGTTGATGTCGGAGACGCCGTCGCCGTAGGTGAAGCAGAACGCCTCTTCATCCTTGAGGTAACGGCCGGCACGCAGCAGACGGCCACCGGTCATGGTTTCCTCGCCGGTGTCGATCAGGGTGACGCTCCACGGCTCGCTGTAGTTCTGGTGCACGTCCATGCGGTTGTTGCGCATGTCGAAGGTGACGTCTGAGGTGTGCAGGAAGTAGTTGGCGAAGAAGTCCTTGATCGCGTAGCCCTTGTAGCCGAGGCAGATCACGAAGTCGTGGATTCCGTGGGCGGAATACTGCTTCATGATGTGCCAGAGAATTGGCTTGCCGCCGATCTCGATCATCGGCTTGGGCTTGAGGTGCGACTCTTCACTGATGCGCGTGCCGAGGCCACCCGCCAAAATAACTGCCTTCATCGTCTCCCCTCTTCTACGTCACAGGGCTCGGCCTCGCTATTGCGGGCCTTTGCGGCTGAACCTTTGCCAGTCCGGGCGCAGGTGAATCACCGCGAGCGCTCGTTTTATGGCGATTTGAGGGGGACTTGCAGGAAACGCGCCAGCTCCGCCAGCCCTGTGTCGGCGAGGAAATGCAGGCATGAAAAAAGGGATGAAGCCGTTGCCGGACTCATCCCTTTCTCAGGCTCGTTTCAACGGATCGAAGGGATCAGCCGAACATCGCAAACCCGTCGACCGTCGCCGGCAGGTCGTAGACCTGGCCGTCGGCCGTCTGCAGGTGCTCGATGTTGTTGTAACCGGCGTACCAACCCTGCAGCTTCACGCCGCTGGACGGAACACCGACGCTGCCGTCGTTGGCGCCATGCAGATAGGCGTCATCACCGACGCGAGTGACGTTCAGCTGACTGAGATTGGCGACGGTGTTCAGGATCAGCGTGTCGTTGAGATCCCAGCCTTCATCCTGGATCGTCACCAGGCCGGCAGTATTCACCACGTAGGTGTCATAACCCTCGCCACCAAACAGGGAATCGTTCTGTGACCCCTCGCCATCCAGACCGGATGCCAGCCCGCCATAAAGAATGTCCGCACCGGCACCGCCGTGAATGACATCGTCGCCGGCACCTCCTTCCAGAATGTTGTCGCCCGAGTCACCCTCCAGCACATCATTGAAATGACTGCCACGCAGGCCTTCGATGTCGATGAAGGTGTCGTAAAGCGCAATACCGCTCTGCGCGCCCCAGTTGAGGGAAGCGCTCAAACCTTCGGTGCTGTCCTCGTAGCTGACGATGTCGATACCGGCCCCGCCTTCAAAGCGGTCACCGCCCGCGCCACCCGACAGGACGTCATTGCCGGCGCCCGAAACGATGACGTTGTTCCCGTCATTGCCGTAGCCGGTGAAGTCCGCCGTGCCGGTGTAGGTCATGTTTTCAATGAACGGATCCATGTGCATCGACGACAGGCTGGTGTACACGTGGTCGGTACCACCAAAGAGGTCCGTCTCGACGATGCTCACACCGGCGCTGTTGATGATGTACACATCGTCGCCTCTTCCGCCTTCCAGCGTCACGCCCGCGGCGTTGGCGGTGAGTCGGTCATCGAACGAAGTACCGATGACTTTCTCGACGTTCAGCAACGTGACATCCGGACCAGCTTGCTGACCAATGCCGATACTGACGCCATCAAAGGAGTGACGGTAGCTCACGGTGTCGTAGCCATCGGCGCCATCCACGATCATGGCGTTATCGAGCAGATACACCACGTCATCGAAATTCGACCCCTGAATCGCCTCGATGCCGGTGAAGGTGTCGCCAGCGGCGATGGTCAATGCGTCGTAGTTCTCGAAGTCCTGGACTCTCACACCCTCGAGGCTGTCGGAATAGCTGACGGTATCGAAGCCTTCGCCACCCACGAAGTGATCAGCGCCGGCACCACCCCACAGCCAGTCGTTGCCGGCACCACCGATGATCTCGTTGTCGCCGGCATTGCCGTAACCCTTGAAGTCGCCCGTTCCGGTAAAGGTCAGCTTCTCGATGAACGGGTCCATCTTGAGGGTGTTGAGGCTGGTGCGCAGCTCGTCGTAACCACCGTTGTTCTCCTCAATGATGGTCACACCTTCGGCGGTGACGTTGTACACATCATCACCACCACTGCCGTCCAGCGTCACGCCACCCACGGAAGCGGTAAAGGTGTCGTTGTAGAAACTGCCGACCACCTTCTCCACCGAAACCAGCGTGTCGACCTTGCCATCAGCCCCTGTGACCGTAGCGGCGCCAGCGCCAACCTCGACACCGACTCCCGAACTCATTCCGTAATAGGTCGCCGTATCAAACCCTTCACCGCCGTCCAGCACGTCCGATCCCGCGCTGGCCAGCAGTTGATCATCCGACTCCAGTCCATAGAGTTGGTCATTGCCCTGGGTGCCAATCAAGACATCCGCTTCACTCGTTCCATTCACGACTGCCATTTGTCTCTTCCTTGTGTTGTTGATTCTGAAACCCGGCCCTTGCGGACCGGATTGCCTTCCCCTGCGCACCTGCACCGCATGACACGATTACAGGTGCATGAATCAGAAGTCAGCCAAACATTGCGAACGCATCACTGCTGGCAGGCAGATTGATGATCTGATGATCAGCCGTCTCGATCTTCTCGATAGTGTCGGAACCGGCAAACCAATTCTTCAGACGCACACCGTCCTCCGGCGCCTGTCCGGCGGAAAAAACGTACTGGTGCAGATAGAGATCATCACCGACACGGTCGACCAGCAGTTCCGAACCGCGAATGAACGACAGCACAATCTTGTCGCCACGGCTGGTGCCATCGTCCTGGATGGTTACCAATCTCGTAGTATCGATGGTGTAGATATCGTCACCCTCCCCCCCGAACGCCGAACCGCTCGACTGCAAGATCAGAGTGTCATTGCCCGCGCCACCGAACAGCGAAAAGCCAAATCCGGTACCGATCAGCTTGTCATTGCCCTCACCGCCATCGGCGAGGCCATGGACCACGGTGATGTTGTCATCACCTGCTTCGCCATATGCCCGGCTGCCGACATCATTAGCGGCGGTAATCAGATAATCCCCACCGTTACCACCGTACAATGTATCGGCCTGTGGCTCGCTGGCCACGCCATTTAAAGTGAGCGGTCCGATGGCTGAAACCAGCCCCCCGTAGATCGTGTCTGCGCCGTCACCGCCGTTGATCACGTCATTGCCCAGCCCGCCCTCGAAAATGTTGCCGGCGGCGTCGCCCGTCAGCAGATCGTCGAACTGGCTACCCACGATACGCTCGATGTTAAGCAGCACATCGCCCTGAGCATCGCCACCTTGGTTGACGCCGGTCTGCAGGTTGATGTTTACCGCGGCTGTGCTGGTGACATACCAGGCGCTGTCCTGCCCCTCACGACCGTCGATGACATCCGCACCGGCCCCACCGATAAAAATGTCGGTGGTGGCGGATCCATACAGGCTGTCGTTGAAGGCGCTGCCCTGGAAAATTTCGATCCCGGTGAAGGTGTCTCCAGCTGCGTCGCCGGTATTGGCGTTGGTTTTCAGATCGATGGTCACGGCACTGTCGGATTGCTCATAACTGACCATGTCCTGGCCTTTCAGGCCGATCAGCCCCATGACCGTACTGCCGCCGATGAAGGTGTCGTTGAAATCGGTGCCCTCGACAAACTCGATGCCGAAATAGGTATCGCCTGCGGCAATCCCTGAATGGATGCCGGTTTTGAGGTTGATGCTGACCGCCACAGGACTTTCGGTGTAACTCACGGTATCGATACCGGCACCGCCGATGAGTTGGTCTGCACCGCCGCCGCCGTGCAATGTGTCATTGCCAGTGCCACCGGTGATGATGTTGTCGCTGGCATTGCCCCAGCCGATGAATGAAGCGTTGCCGGTATAGGTCAGGCGCTCGACGTTGGCGCTCAGGTAGATCTGGCCGAAGTTGCTGCGCACTTCATCGTTACCGCCATCCGCCTGCTCGATGACCGTGCCGCCACTGCCGTTGAGAACGTAGACATCATCTCCCGCGCCGCCCTCGAACGTCGCGGTAGCCGAATCGAGGTTGAAGGTGTCGTTGAACGCGGTGCCGATCACCTTTTCGATGTTCTGCAGGGTGTCACCCTCTGCATCGCCGCCGATACCGGCACGTCCCGGGCCGGTACTACGGATATCGACGTTGATTGCCTCGGCGGAGGTCGAGTAATCCACCACGTCAGCCGTTCCGGCGCCGCCGTCAAAGGCGAACACCCGGCTATCGGCAATGAAGGTGTCATTGCCATTCGAGCCGAGGATTCTTTCGATACCGGTATAGGTATCCCCTGCTGCAATTCCGGAATTGACACCGGTTTTCAGGTTGATGCTGACGCCGACCGCACTGTCGCCGTAGCTGACGGTATCGATGCCTGCACCGCCGATGAACTGGTCGGCACCCGCACCGCCATACAGCAAGTCATTGCCGGCACCACCGGTAATGATGTTGTCGCTGGCATTGCCCCAGCCGATGAATGAAGCGTTGCCGGTATAGGTCAGGCGCTCGACGTTGGCGCTCAGGTAGATCTGGCCGAAGTTGCTGCGCACTTCATCGTTACCGCCACCCGCCTGCTCGATGACCGTGCCGCCACCGCTGTTGAGAACGTAGACATCATCCCCCGCTCCGCCTTCGAACGTCGCGGTAGCCGAATCGAGGTTGAAGGTGTCGTTGAACGCGGTGCCGATCACCTTTTCGATGTTCACCAGGGTGTCACCCTGTGCGTCGCCGCCGATACCCGCCAGACCGACACCACTAGAGCGGATATCGACATTGATCGCCTCGGCGGACGTCGAATAATCCACCACGTCAGCCGTTCCGGCACCGCCGTCAAAGGCGAACACCCGGCTATCGGCAATGAAGGTGTCATTGCCATTCGAGCCGAGGATCCTTTCGATACCGGTATAGGTATCCCCCGCCGCAATCCCGGAATTGACACCGGTTTTCAGGTTGATGCTGACGCCGACCGTACTGTCGCCGTAGCTGACGGTATCGATGCCGGCGCCACCGATGAACTGATCGGCACCCGCGCCGCCATACAGCAAGTCATTGCCGGCACCACCGGTAATGATGTTGTCGCTGGCATTGCCCCAGCCGATGAATGCTCCGGTGCCCGTATACGTCAGGCGCTCGACGTTGGCGCTCAGGTAGATCTGGCCGAAGTTGCTGCGCACTTCATCGTTACCGCCACCCGCCTGCTCGATGACCGTGCCGCCACCGCTGTTGAGAACGTAGACATCATCCCCCGCTCCGCCTTCGAACGTCGCGGTAGCCGAATCGAGGTTGAAGGTGTCGTTGAACGCGGTGCCGATCACCTTTTCGATGTTCACCAGGGTGTCACCCTGTGCGTCGCCGCCAATACCCGCCAGACCGACACCACTAGAGCGGATATCGACATTGATCGCCTCGGCGGACGTCGAATAATCCACCACGTCAGCCGTTCCGGCACCGCCGTCAAAGGCGAACACCCGGCTATCGGCAATGAAGGTGTCATTGCCATTCGAGCCGAGGATCCTTTCGATACCGGTATAGGTATCCCCCGCCGCAATCCCGGAATTGACACCGGTTTTCAGGTTGATGCTGACGCCGACCGTACTGTCGCCGTAGCTGACGGTATCGATGCCGGCGTCACCGATGAACTGATCGGCACCCGCGCCGCCATACAGCAGGTCGTTACCGGCACCACCGGTAATGATGTTGTCGCTGGCATTGCCCCAGCCGATGAATGCTCCGGTGCCCGTATACGTCAGGCGCTCGACGTTCGCACTCAGGTAGATCTGGCCGAAGCTGGAGCGCACCTCGTCGTCACCGCCGCCTGCCTGCTCAATCACCGTTCCGCCATTGTCGAGAATGTAGACATCATTGCCGGCACCGCCTTCGAAGGTGAGACCGCCCTTCGGTGCCGTGAACGTGTCGTTGAATGCGCTACCGATAACCTTCTCGATATTGGTCAGGATGTCGCCCTGGGCATCGCCTCCTGTACTGGCAAGACCTGCGAGGTTTACGTTGACCGCCTCTGAGGACGCCGAATAATCGACGGTATCGGCGTTTCCATCACCGCCATCGATCTTGTCTGCCCCGGCACTCCCCTTGATCAGGTCATTGCCGGCCAGGCCATTGATTTCGTCATCTCCGCTGGTACCGGTGAGCGTATCCGCGCCGTTTGTTCCGTTAATAACTGCCATTACTTCTTCCTTGCCTTGTTATGAATCAGTCCCTGCTTGCGTGGCGCTCACACCTCATCGCGGCACGCTGATCGATCGAGGAATAGGTGGATATCGACAGAAAAAACCCAAAGCTTTAATCCGCGCGCAAATCCGTCGGGATTTAATGTAAACACGCATTTCATGGCCGAAAAAAAAGCGACCTTCAGGTCGCCTTTTTTCGGTAGCCGAACGCGGTTCAATCCGCCAGCCAGCCATATTCCCAATACCGCAGGTTATCGCCGCGCAGTACATAGTCACGCAAGACCACCTCGCGCAATTCGTCACCCATGCGGTAACTGGCATCGGGATCGGCCAGGTGCATGCGGATCGCTTGCAGCCACTCGTCCGTACTGTTGGTCTTGATCCGAGTGCACGGCAAATAACCGCGATACGCCTCGGTGTCGGTGCAGATCACCGGATAACCGCAGGCACCGTACTCCAGCAGTCGCAAATTGCTTTTGCAGTCGTTGAACACGTGGAATTCCAGCGGGGCCAGGGCCAGATCCAGGTTGAGGCTGGCCAGCTTCGCCGGGTAAATCTCCAGATCGATCACGCCGTGGAATTCATGCATGTAAGGAAGCAGATCATCCGGACACATGCCGAAGAAGACCCAATCGACTTCGTTGGCCAACTCGCGTACCACATCGGCGATCACGGCCAGATCACCGTGGTGACTGGTGCCGCCACCCCAACCGACCCGCGGTTTTTTCGAGGTACGACGCTGGCTGCGCAAATGGCTCCACAAATCCTTGGACAGCATGTTCGGTACGACACGAATGTCGTGATGCATGTCTGACAGCACGTTAGCCAGTGGCTGGGTCGAAACGACCACTCGATCACACAGACCGATGGCACGCCGCACCATACGCTCCATGTCCTGTTTGCTCGGCATGTTGCGGATGTGCGCATTGCGATGCGGAACGTCGATCACATAGTCATCGAGTTCGAAGATGCGTCGCGCATTGAAATACTTTTTCAACGGCGGAATTTCATCGATGGCGTGTTCCGAATAACGCCCCTGCAACACGATCACGTCAGGCGACTGACGCTCGATATCGATGATCGACGGCAAACCGTAGCAAATGCGCCCTTCGACTCGATTGGCCGCCTGCAGCTCGATCATCGGCTGGCTCATGCGGTAATGCCCGATGGCAGAGGCATTGATCGGTACGACCAGTACATTCGGCAACTGCGCCTTGGAAAAGGCGCTCCAACCGGTACGCAGGCCAGGCTCAAGGCTGAAGTTGGTGGCGCCTACACCGTGCAACGTCAGGTTGGTGTTGTAAGCCGGATCACGGGCGATGGCCGGCAGCCAACGCTGATAGAAGGTGTCCCGCTCCTCGGCAATCAGCGTTTCCTCTTCAATCGTCGCCGCAACGTTCGGGCGCGCACCCACTGCCAGTATGGCGTGGGGGTTCATCACCACCAGGTAGCCATCGCGACCGACCCGCAGACACAGATCCACAATGCTCAATGTCTGCTTCAGATCCTGCTCGTCGAGCCCACCCGCACCGTCGAAGACCGACTTGCGGATCAACACGCAATCACCACCCACGGCACTCAGGTCATGCACCGCTTGCAGGCGGAACATGTACCCGTCCGACTGCATGGGCTGGCCATAGAACGGCAGCCCGACCGGTCCGTTCAGGCCGAGAATCAGACCGGCGTGCAACACACCACCGTCCGGATTGAACAGCTTTGCACCGACCACGCCGACTTCCGGGCGCTGCGCATGATTGAGCAGCTCATCGAGCCAGTCGGCCTGGGTGATCACTGCAAAGGCATTGAGCAGCAGAACGTACTCGCCACGTGCCTGGCTTACCGCAAAATTGTGTACGGCCGCAGCATTGCCCTTATCCGGATAGCTCAGCACGCGAATCCGGTCGCTGCCCAATTGCGCCATGCCGTCCAGCCATGCCCGCGCCTCGGCGCTTTCACTACCGTTGTCGACCAGGACTATTTCGTACTCGGTGTAAGCGGTCTTTTCCAGGAGCGTTTCGACACAGCGTTGCAATGCAGCCGTCTGGTCCTGGGTGACAATGAGCACCGATACCAACGGGCGTCGGGCATGGTGATAATCCACACGGTTGAGCAGTTCGCTGCCGCCACGACGGATTTCATGGGCAACCCCCAGCCGCTGCAGATGCGCTTCGAGAATCCGCGAGCTCTGCGCCACGACACCCGGTTCGGTAAGCCACTGGGAGAGGTCGAATTTGGACTCCAGCAACACCTCGGCAATATGCCCTACCACTTGCAGACCGTCGCTTTCGACCATTCGCCACAGCACATCATGCGCAGCCAGCTCGGCAAACGCCGGCGCAAAACCGCCGAGTGCCAGGAATCGCTCGCGCTTGAATGCCAGAGCCCGGCCGACGTAGGGGTAGCTGCGCATGAGGTCCAGGTTGAAATCCGGCTTGAACGCGGGTTCAGCCGACTCGCCGTTGCGCAGGCTGCCCTCGTCGCTGTAAAGACAGGTCAGGGACGGGGAATGCGCGATCCGGTCGGCCATGACCAACAGCGCCGGTGCAGTCAGGCGATCACCCGGCTGCAACAGATAGAACCAGTCGGCCCCATCGAGCTGCGGCAGCAGGGCGTTGATCTGCTCCAGCCCGTCATCCTGCAACGGCATATGGAAAACCCGCCCGTCCAGGCGTGCCTCGTGACACGAAACGGACAGCACCAGGGTCAGCTCTGGCGGGTAATCCTGAGCTGCGAGCGCTTCCAGTGTCCGCTCCAGACCATCGCGACTGCCCTGCTGGTCAATGACGACCGGCACAATCCGTGGCTGATGCGGCCAGCTGGCGAGTGTTTCCGGCAGCCACTGACGCTGCGACTCGGTGAGCGCCCGGCATGCCAGCCACTGCGAGTACAGTTCGCCGAAGCTGTAGCTGTTGACGCCGACGCCCCACTCCTGGCGGCTCTGCTTGGAGCCCAGGGTTCGACTCAGGGGCAGCTCCTGCCAGACACGGGGCGATTCATCGACCCCGGTCAACGGAACATAGCGTACCCAGCCCGGTGCCGGCGCCGACTCACCACTGCGCGCCTTGAGCATTTGCGAAATCCACTCGCGCTCGACTTCTGTGGCATCTTTCATTGGCTGCTGTGCGCTCAACCGCTCCGGATAGAGGCGTTCGGCACTCAGAACGTTGTTGGAAACCGCCAGGTTGCCGCGTCGCAGCAGGCAGACATACAAGGCAAAATCCAGTGTCGCGACGAAGCAGGCAGCGTCTTCGGTCAATGCCGGCAACAGCTCGAGCACATCGGCACGACGCATCAGGACGTTGCTGAACCCACCGAGAACGTTGACCGGGAATTTTTCAAAGATGCCCAGAACATCGTCGCCCTTGAGCAATGCACTGACGGGCGACAACGGGGTGTTTTCAATACGCGCCGGCAGAATGATGTCGTTCGCATCCCAGAGCAGCCGCTGCGCCACCACCAGGCTGACTTCGTCATGCCGCATCTCATGGACCTGCTGCTCGATGCAGGCGGAATAGAGCAGGTCGTCATCGCACAGAAACTTGATGAACTCACCCTGCGCCTGCCCGAGACAGGCCTTGAGGTTGCCGACCAGCCCCAGCGTCCGTGGATTGCGCACATAACGTACGGCCACGCCGGACTCACCGCTCACTGACACTACGATATCTTCAATCTCGTTGCCGCGACTGTCATCGCACACGATTATTTCGAGATTGCCGTAGTTCTGGCTCACGGCACTGTTCAAGGCACGTTCGAAAAAACGCGGATTGAAGGCGGGAATGACGAGACTGACAAGGGGGAGTGAATTCACGGCGGACTCGCAAGCGGCGGGAACCCGCCCGGAACAGCGAGCCCTTTGAAACCGCAAAAGAAAACAGAAAATACAGAACGGTCAGAGCAACCGGGCGCTCGCGCGCCCGGCCAGTGTCAGATCTTGTTGAACAGGCCTAGCTGGCTGATTTTGCTGAACGCCAGTTGCGAGGCCTGCAGCATGGTCTGCTGCAAGGTCAGACGCGTCATCACGTCGGCAGGATCCGAATCACGGATCGAACCCTGAGTCGTGGTGTTGGCCTGGATCAGACTCTGGTTGGTGGTGTTCTGGTCGTCGAGCGACTGCCCGCGCGCACCGATCGACGTCACCGCCGTACCAATCTGATTGGCCGCGCTGTCGATGTTGCCCAGCGCAGACTCCATCTGGCCCTGGAATTTCTGTTTGGCGACCGGATCGCCATCGATCGGCGCTTTCAGTGCAGTGACCATCTGGCCCAGGGTATCGAGCACGTTCTGGGTCTGGTGGTTGTTGGACTGGATCGAGAACTGATCACCTGCGCCCGGCGTACCGCCGATGGTGAAGGTCACGCCCGCCGCCGTGGCGTTTGCGCCAACCATGGTGCCCGACGAAATCGGCTTGCTGTCAGCGGTGACCGGCGCCGCGTACAGATCGAAGTCGGTGGCGCTGGTGAACTTCAGGATCGCACCGCCGCCCGACGGGAACGTGGCGTCGTAGGCGCCCTGGTTGGTCACGCCGGAGCCGGTGATGACCGCGGTGGACGGGTTGCCCGGGCTGCGCGCGGTGGTGAACGAGTCAGGCGTGGCCGACAGCTGGAAGCTGTGACCGGCGATGACGGCATCCGGGTTGGTGTCGCCGGCCTTGAGGTTGATGTTCAACTTCAGATCGACGCCGCGGAAGCTGACGGTCTGGTTCGCACCGTTGCTGTTGCTGATCAGACCGTTCTGGCTGGCTTCAGTAGTCACGTCGTTGCCCAGGGCATCGGTGATTTTCAACTGGGTGCTGCTGACAAAGCTGACGGTATACGGCTGGCCACCGGCAAACTTGGCGTTATAGGTAGCGCTGGAGCCGACGATACCGTCGGTCAATACCACGCGACCGTCATCGACAGCCGGAGCGGTCATGGTGGTCTGAGTGCGGTTGGTATTGATGGTCTGCTGGAAAGCATCCCAACCGGTGGTGTTGGTGCCGACCGACATGCCATCGCCGATGTTCAGGTTGATCTGGGTCTGGTCACCGTTATAGGTGTAGGTGCCATCGGCATTCTGCGAGTACGGCGCAGTATCGGTCTTGGAACCGGAAAACAGGTAGTTGCCGTTGGCATCCTTGGAGTTCATCAGGCCCAGCACCTGCTGCTGGATCTGGCTCAACTCGTCGGCGTAGGCCTTGCGGTCAGCGTCGGTGGCAATGCCGTTGTTGGCGGCCAGGCCGATTTCCTTGGCGCGCTGCAAGGCCGTGGTGATCGAGCCCAGCGTGGACTCCTGCACGGTCAGCGCACTCTTGGTGGTATCGATGTTGCCCTGGTATTGCTCGAGCATAGAAGCTTGCTGACCGAGCTTGAGCAGGCGCCCGGCGCCGATCGGATCGTCGGCGGCGGTGTTGATGCGTTGCAGGCTGCTCGCCTCGTTCGCAGTGGCGACAGCCTTGCTGTAGTTGCGCTGATATTGAGCAGCTTGTGTCGCGTAATACTGAGCGGTGGAAATGCGCATGAATTACGACTCCTTAAAGACTGTTGATCAGCGTTGCGAAGGTTTCCTGCGCAGCCTTGATGATTTGCGAAGAGGCGGTGTAGTACTGCTGATACTTGACCAGGTTGCCAGTTTCTTCGTCCAGGTTGACCTGGGACAGCGAATCGCGCGCGCCTTGTGCCTGATCCAGAATCACCGTGGTGGCTGCGCTGTCGGACTTGCTCTGAGCCGCCTTGGTACCAACGTTGGTCACCAGTTTGTTGTAGGCGTCGGTCAGGCTGATGCCCTTGCTCGCCGTGCCGGTATCCACGGTCTGTTTGGTCTGCAGGCCGACCAGCGCCTGCGCGTTGCGGTTGTCCGAAGAGGCCGCGCCGGTCAGATTGATCGTGAAGGTTTCGCCTGGCTTCGGCGTCGCGCCCACGGTGGTCTGCACGGTGAAGGTTTTCTGCACATTCGGCGTGACCGAGGTATCCATCACCGGAGCACCGGTGGAATCGACCATGCCGATTTTCAGGTTCAGGGTGTTGGCCTGACCCGGCACGATGGTGCCGGTACCGATGGTGTTGCCCTTGGCGTCGACCATGTTGTACGACTGGCTGCCGCTGGCGACCGCCCCCATGACCAGTTTGACCGGCGTCGAATACTTGAGCGCATTCTGCAGCTCGGTCTGGGAGGCCGGGTTGGTGATGTCGAGGGTGTCGACCAGCGTCGGCTGGGTGTAAGTGCCGGAGTTGTTGGCACTGGCCACGCCAGTCAATGGTGCCGCCGCCGCGATTTTCTTCGGATCGGTGAGCACGGTCTGAATCGTGGATCCTGCGTTGCGGGTCGGCGTCACCTTGAAGGTGTCACCGGCACTCAGCGCACCGCCATTGAGGGCCAGGGTGAAACCGTCGATCACTGGCGGTGGCGTGGTGGTGGTGCTGAACGACCCCATGTCAGTCCCGTCCGAGCGCTTTACCGAATAGTTGGTGGCGCTGGTGAAGGTGACCTGGTAATCGCTGGTGGTCAGCTTGCCGGTGTCCTTGATGGTGACATTCAGGTTGCCCGAACCCGCGCTGTTGCCTGGCGAAGCAATGCTGCGCTGGCTGACCAGTGCGGCACTGTTGATGTCATTGAAGATCGGCGCGCCGAAGTCACCGTTCTTGTCGATGCCCTGGGCTTGCTGGCGATTCATCTGGTCGGCAATGACCAGTGCTACACGGCCCAGCTCGTTGAGCGAAGGGTTCAGCACTTCATTGCGATAGGTCAGCAGACCGCCGATTTCGCCGCCGCTCATCGCCGAGGTGATGTCGATGGTGCTTGAACCACGGTCCATCTGGATACCCATGCGCGTCGGGTCATCCTTGCCTGGAACGGTGCTCAGGGTGTTGGTGGTGTTACCGACGACCAGTGGCTGGCCGGTGCCGATATACACGTCGAAACTGGTGCCACGCTCGACGACTTGTGCACCGGTCAACTCGGAGAGCTGGCGCACGGCTTCGTTACGGGTGTCGAGCAGATCGTTCGGCTGGCCGCCGCTGGTGGAAATCTCGCCGATCTTCTGGTTCAAGTTGGCAATCGAAGTGGCCAGCTTGTTCACCTGGGAAGCCATGTCCGACAGGTTGCCGTTGATCGTGGTGTTCTGATCGTTCAGCTGTTTGGCCAGGGCGTTGAAGCGACTGGTCAGCGCCTGCGCACCGGTCAGCACCGACTGACGGGAAGTGTCGTCGGTCGCCGAGGTCGCTACACCTTGCATCGAAGTGAAAAACTTCTGCAGTACACCGGTCAGGCCAGTGTTGGTGTCGGACAGCGAGGCGTCCAGCGCGGTCGCCTGGGCACCGTAAGCGGCCGCTTCGCTGTTGAGCGAGGTAGCGGTGTGCAGTTGAGTTTCGAGGTAAGAGTTGTACACCCGGCGCACGTCGGCCAGGGTCGTGCCCGTGCCGATGAAAACGTTGCCGACCTGCTGCGAGGCCTTGGTGCCCTGCACGGTTTGCTGGCGTGAATAACCGGCGGTGTCGACGTTGGCAATGTTGTTACCTGTCACAGCCAGAGAGGACGAACTCGCGGCCAACCCCGACATCCCGATATTGAGCAAACTCATGATTCAAACCTTACCTTGTGTTTATAAAGGCGTTGTTGAAACGCCGGCCGCAGCGTAGTTCTGATTTACCGTCATCTGCCTGGCAATCTGCGAAATCTTGCTTGCGTAGTTCGGGTCGGTTGCGTAACCGGCCTTTTGCAACTCGCGTACAAACTGTTCTGGGTTATCGGCCGACTTCAGCACATCTTGATAGCGATTGTTGCTCTGCAGCAAAGTCACCAGATCGTGGAAGCTGTCCTTGTACGAGGCGTAGGAACGGAACTCGGCCGTCTCCTTGACCATCTGCCCGTTGCGGAACTCGCTGGTGATCGCCCGGGCCGAATCGCCCTTCCAGTTGCTGCTGGCCTTGATGCCGAACAGGTTGTGGCTGCTGGTGCCGTCCTGGGCACGCATGACCGATTTGCCATAACCGGTTTCCAGTGCGGCCTGAGCCACCAGATAACGCGGATCGACGCCAATGCGCGCCGCCGCCTCTTTGGCCATCGGCAGCATGGTGTTGACGAATTCGTCGGCGTTGCTGAACGCCTTCTTCGCCGGCGCCAGCGGAATCTGCGCCATGGCCCGACCGTAAATCTGCATCTGTCCGCCGGAGGCCTTTTCCGCCTCGGCGCGGGCCAGCCAGTCGCCGTTGTACAGCGGACCGGAACCGGTGGCGGCAGCCATCGTGTCGCGCTGCGGCAATTGAGTGGCTGTGGTGTTCGTAGCCGAAGGCACCAGACCGGCGAGCAGGCGATCAGCCAGTTTCGGCGGCAGCGCCAGGCGACGCTGGTTGATCATTTCCATGTCATTGCGATGGGCCAGCTGGGTGTTCGGCGCATGCACCGAACGCGAAGCCCACAACGGACGCTCGCCATTGAGGCGCGACAGCGGACCATTGGTGGCCACGGTGCCGGCGGCAATCGGCGTTTCCACCGCAGCGGCCTTGGCCAGCGCTTCCTGCTGCTTGGCAGCGGACGCGGCGGCGGCCTCGCCCGGCGCCATCGGTTTGTTCTTCGACATCTGCTTCATCAGCACGTCGGCCAGACCGATACCACCACCCTCGCGGGACAGGGAAACGGCCAGTTGCTGGTCGTACATTTCCTGATATTGCTTGGCTGCCGGGGTGTTGAGCGGGTTGTCCTGGCCCAGCGCTTCAGTGGCCGAGCGCATCGACTTGAGCATCTCGCCCAGGAACAGCGATTCGAATTCCTGCGCCACCTTGCGCATGTTGCCGTCGCTGTTCTTGTCGCCGACCTTGAGCTGGTTCAGGCGATTGAGGTCGGAGTACGAACCCGAATCGCTGCTGCTGACCAGACCGCTTTTGCGCATATCCATGGGCGGCGTCCTCAGATCACGATCAGGTCGGCTTGCAACGCGCCGGCCTGCTTCAGTGCTTCGAGAATGGCCATCAGGTCACCCGGTGCCGCGCCGACCTGGTTCACCGCCCGCACGATTTCGTCGAGGGTGGTGCCCGGGCCGAACTTGAACATCGGCTTGGCTTCCTGCTGGGCGTTCACGCGCGAGCGCGGCACCACGGCGGTCTGGCCGTTGGACAACGGGCCAGGCTGGCTGACGATCGGGTCTTCGGTGATGGTCACGGTCAGGCTGCCGTGGGTCACGGCGGCCGGCGAAACCTTCACGTTCTGGCCGATGACGATGGTGCCGGTACGGGAGTTGATGATGACTTTCGCCACCGCCTGACCCGGATCGACTTCGAGGTTTTCCAGGATCGACAGATAGTCGACGCGCTGGCTCGGATCAAGCGGCGCGGTGACACGGATCGAACCGCCGTCGATGGCCTGAGCAACGCCAGGGCCGAGCATGTCGTTGATCTTGTCGACGATGCGCTTGGCGGTGGTGAAGTCGGAACGGTTGAGGTTCAGCGTCAGGCTGTTGCCCTGGTTGAAACCGCTCGGCACCGAACGCTCGACCGAGGCACCGCCGGGGATGCGACCGGCCGACGGAACGTTGACGGTGATCTTCGAACCGTCACGACCTTCGGCGTCGAAACCACCCACCACCAGGTTGCCCTGAGCGATGGCGTAGACATTGCCGTCGATACCCTTGAGCGGAGTCAGCAACAGGGTGCCGCCACGCAGGCTCTTGGAGTTACCGATGGACGAAACGGTGATGTCGACCTGCTGACCCGGCTTGGCGAACGCCGGCAGATCGGCACTCACCGATACCGCCGCGACGTTTTTCAACTGCACGTTGCCCGATCCCGGCGGCACCTTGATGCCGAACTGCGAGAGCATGTTGTTGAAGGTCTGCAGGGTGAACGGGGTTTGCGTCGTCTGGTCGCCGGTGCCGTTAAGCCCGACCACCAGACCGTAGCCGATCAACTGGTTGGAACGCACGCCGGAAATGCTGGCGATGTCCTTCAGCCGCTCGGCTTGTGCGTTGAAGGCCGCCGACAACAAAACGGCAGCCACCATGAGGCTCTTGAAATTCAACTTGGCCACCTAGAAAGGGAACAGCGGGCTGAGGAAGAAACGGTCGAACCAGCCTGGCTGACTCGCATCGGCGAACGAACCGGTGCCCGAGTAGGTGATGCGCGCATCGGCGACCCGGGTCGACGACACGGTGTTGTCGGTGGCGATGTCATCGGCACGTACGAGGCCGGCGATTCGCACCAGTTCATCACCGGTGTTGAGGGTCATCCACTTCTCGCCGCGCACGGCGATGATGCCGTTGGGCAACACGTCGGCGACGGTCACGGTGATCGAGCCGGTCAGGGTGTTGCCCTGGGCCGCCTTGCTGTCGCCCTTGGTCGCGCGGTCGCCGCTATAGCCGACGTCCAGGCTCAGATCGTTACCGCCCAACGGGTTGTTGGTGGTGCCGCTGCCGCCGAACAGCGAAGTCAGGCCGATGCCGGTCTTGCTGTTCTTGGCCACTTGCGAGTTGGCGTTCTTGCTGGCCTGAGTCTTCTCGTTCAGGGTGATGGTGATGATGTCACCGACCCGGAACGCCTTGCGGTCGCTATACAGGTTCTGTTCGAAACCGGCCTGATAGATCGAGCCGTTGTTGGCGGCCGCCGGCAACGGCGTACGCGGCAACACCGGGGCGTAGTAAGGGTCATTGGGCTTGGGCGTCGGAGCGACGCAGCCCGCGAGCGAGACGACCCCACCCAATGCCAGAACAGATACGAAGCGTTTCATGACCCTTACCTCACGGTGTTGCAGGCGGCCTCATGGCCGCCTCATAGACTTGATTACAGATTCTGCGTTACGAACGAGAGCATCTGGTCGGCGGTGGAGATCACCTTGGAGTTCATCTCGTAAGCGCGCTGAGTGGTGATCATGTTGACCATCTCTTCCACGGTGCTCACGTTGGAGGTTTCCAGGGTGTTCTGCAGGGTGGTGCCGAAACCGTTCAGGCCCGGAGTACCGACTTGCGGCGCACCGGAAGCGGCGGTTTCCAGGAACAGGTTGTTGCCCACGGCTTGCAGGCCGGCCGGGTTGATGAAGTCGGCGGTCTGCAGGTTGCCGATCACTTGTGACGCGGCGTTGCCGGCAACGGTGATCGACACGGTGCCGTCACGGCCGACGGTGAAGGTCTGGGCGTTGTTCGGGATGACAATCGCCGGCTCCAGTGCGAAACCGCTGGCGTTGACGATCTGGCCGTTGGAATCGAGGTGGAACGTACCATCACGGGTGTAGGACGTGGTGCCGTCCGGCTGCAGGATCTGGAAGAAACCACGACCGTCAATGGCCATGTCCAGCGGCTGCTCGGTGGTTTGCAGGCTGCCGGCGGTGAAGTTTTTCTGGGTGCCGACGATGCGCACACCGGTACCCACTTGCAGACCCGACGGCAGTTCGCTGTCCTGGGTCGACTGGGCGCCTGGCTGACGTTTGATCTGATACAGCAGGTCCTGGAACTCGGCGCGGTCACGTTTGAAACCCGTGGTCGACACGTTGGCCAGGTTGTTGGAAATGGTGGTCAGGTTGGTGTCCTGGGCGGACAGACCGGTTTTGGCAACCCATAGAGCCGGAAGCATTCGATTCTCCTCGTGCGCCTGTTTTACGGCGCGACGTTCTGATAATTAGCTGATCTGCAAGACCCGAGCCATGGCCTGGTCGTCGTCTTTGGCGGTGTTCATCATCTTGACGTGCAACTCGAACTGCTTGGCCAGGGCCAGCACCGAGGTCATCTCTTCCACGGCATTGACGTTGCTCGACTCCAGGAAACCCGACACCAGTTTGACGTTGGCATCGGCCGGCGCAGGCTGGCCGTCCTTGGTGTAGATCGAACCGTCCAGGCCCTTGTTCATGTTCTTGATGTCCGGGTTGACCAGCTTGATCCGGTCGACTTCGGCCATGACGCGCGGGCCTTCGCCCATCGCACGGATACTGATGGTGCCGTCTTCACCGACTTCCACCTGCTGCTCCGGCGGAATGGCAATCGGACCGCCATTGCCCATGACCGGCATGCCGTTGCCGGCACGCAGCACGCCAAGGGCGTCGATATTCAGGCTGCCGGTGCGCACGTAGCTTTCGCCGCCATTGGGGTTCTGCACGGCAATGAAACCGTTGCCACTGACGGCCACGTCGAGGTCACGCCCGGTCTGCACCAGCGAACCCGGAGTGAAATCGGTGGCAGGCCGTTCGCTCATGGCAAACGCACGCGCCGGAAAGCTGTCACCGAACACCGGCATCGAACGCGCCTGCTCCAGGTCGCGCTGAAAACCATTGGTGGAGATGTTCGCCAGGTTGTTGGCATGAGCCTTTTGCGCCAGTGCGTTCTGGCTGGCGCCGGTCATTGCCACATAAAGGTACTTGTCCACACTCTTTCCTCTGCATGCCGGACGTTTGCCGCCCACCGCTGTACTGCTGAGCCACAAGCAATTTGCAGACCAACTTTTTTCTGGCGGCCAGGGACCCGATAAACAAAGGACTTGAGGGGTTTTGCGGGAAAGAAGGAAATGTATCGAAGACGAAAAACCGGCGGTGTCATGCCGCTTCGCGGCAATCAACCAGGCCGGTCGGGATCACTCGGACGCGTCTTTGCCGACTTCGTATTCACGCAACTTGTTGGCAATGGTCGTATGGGAAACCCCAAGCCGCTTGCCCAGTTGCCGACTGCTCGGGTGCTCGGAATACAAACGCTCCAGCACCGCTTTCTCGAAGCGCCCGACAATCTCGTCCAGCCCGCCTTCGAGGGAGAAATCGCCAAGCGGCTGACGCACTCCATAGTCCGGCAGACGAATATGCTCGGCCTTTACCGTCCCGCCATCACACAGCGAAACCGCCTGGAACAGCACGTTCTCCAGTTGCCGCACGTTGCCCGGCCAATGGTAATGGCTGAGCCGGTCCATCGCCGCCGGTGCCAGTTTCGGCAGCGGGCAACCGATCTGCCGACTGGCCTGATCGAGGAAGTGCTCCACCAGCGGCGTCAAACCGTCGAGGCATTCGCGCAATGGCGGAATGTGCAGGGAAAGCACGTTGAGGCGGTGATACAAATCCTGGCGGAACTCCCCTCTCGCACACAGCTCCGACAGATCCACCTGAGTGGCGCAGATCACCCGCACATCCAGATAAACCTCTTCATCACTGCCTACACGCCGGAAGCAACCGTCCTGCAGGAAGCGCAGCAATTTCACCTGCAGGCGCGGGCTCATTTCGCCGACGCCATCGAGGAACAGCGTGCCGCCCGCCGTCAGTTCCAGCAGCCCGAGCTTGCCTTCGGCCCGCGCACCCTCAAAGGCACCGGGGCCATAGCCGAACAGTTCGGTCTCGGCCATCGACTCCGGCAACCCAGCGCAGTTGAGCGCCATCAACGGCGACTGGCCGCGCGGGCTCGCCAGGTGACAGGCCCGCGCCAGCAACTCCTTGCCGGTTCCGGTTTCGCCTTCTATCAATAGCGGCGCATCCAGTGGCGCCATGCGCCGGGCTTCGCGCACCACCGCCGCCATCACTTTCGAGCTCTGGAAGATGCTGTCGAAGCCACGCAACTCCTGCTTGCGCACGTTATAGATGCGCTCACCGACCCGATCCGCCCGGTGCAAGGTCAATACCGCACCGGCCATGGCCTCGCTGTCATCGTGCTCCGATTGGAGGGGAGCGATGTCGGCCAGAAAGATGTCGCCCTTGACCTTGACCCGCATGCCGTTGATTCGCGACTTGTTGGCGCGCACCAGTTCCGGCAGGTCGAAGTCTTCGGCGTAACGCGACAGCGGAATCCCCGGCACCTCATCCACCCGCACGCCGAGCAACTGCGCCGCCGCACGGTTGGCGGCAACGATCGAGCCGCCCATGTCGATCGACAGCACCGGAAACTCCAGTGCACCGAGCAACGCGTTCAGCTCCATGTGCCGGCGCTCGCTGGGCATCAGCCCTACCCGCTTCACACCAAACACCCCGGCGATGGCTTCGAACTTCGGCCGCAACGCCTGGAACTGCAGGTTGATCAGATTCGGGCAATGCAGATAGATCGCGTTGCCGTGCTCACCGCCGACCTCGCCGCGGGCGACGTTGATCCCGTACTCCACCAGCAGATTGAGAATGTCGCGCAGGATGCCGATGCGGTTCTGGCAATGGACTTTGATACGCATATAAAGGCCCGAAACAGGTAAAGGGGCGGATTTTTCTCTGCCGCCCGCAAGATAGTCGTCAAGATTATGTGACAGACACAGGTCGTTTCAAACCCGCGAATCACCGCAATCACGACTTATCGCACAAAGCGTAACGATAATTTTACGATTTAAAGAGACTTTTCCTACTCGAGCGATCTTCAACCTGCTGCAACACGGCACGCTCTGGGTTATTTCTCAGTCCATAGCAGGACATAACAAGAACGAATTCCCCTCGCAGGAGAGCAGTATGAAGCAGACGCAATACGTGGCCCGCGAGCCCGATGCGCAAGGTTTTATCGACTACCCCGCCGAAGAACACGCGGTGTGGAACACGCTGATCACCCGCCAGTTGAAAGTGATCGAGGGTCGGGCGTGCCAGGAATACCTGGACGGTATCGAAAAACTCGGCCTGCCCCACGACCGCATCCCGCAACTGGGCGAGATCAACAAGGTGCTCGGCGAGACCACCGGTTGGCAGGTTGCCCGCGTCCCGGCACTGATTCCCTTCCAGACCTTTTTCGAATTGCTCGCCAGCAAGCAGTTTCCGGTGGCCACCTTCATTCGTACCCGTGAAGAACTGGACTACCTGCAAGAGCCGGACATTTTCCACGAGATCTTTGGCCACTGCCCGCTGCTGACCAACCCGTGGTTCGCCGAATTCACCCACACCTACGGCAAGCTCGGCCTGCAAGCGACCAAGGAAGAACGCGTTTATCTGGCGCGCCTGTACTGGATGACCATCGAGTTCGGCCTGGTCGACACCCCGCAAGGCAAACGCATCTACGGCGGCGGCATCCTGTCTTCGCCAAAAGAAACCGTTTATTCGCTGTCGGACGAACCTGAACATCAGGCCTTCGATCCGCTGGAAGCGATGCGCACGCCGTATCGCATCGACATCCTGCAACCGCTGTACTTTGTCCTGCCGAACCTCAAGCGCCTGTTCGATCTCGCCCACGAAGACATCATGGGCATGGTCAAGCAAGGCATGCAGCTGGGTCTGCACGCACCGAAATTTCCGCCGAAACCAAAAGCTGCGTGAACCGTGGCTTTTACTTACAAGTGAGTCTGTCAGTCGTCGCGGCTTTGGTTTAGCGTGACGACATTGTCAGCCAATATAAAAAAACACCTCTAGATTTCAGGAAGTACACCATGTCCACCTTGAACCAAGCCCATTGCGAAGCGTGCCGTGCCGATGCTCCACAGGTCAGCGATGAAGAATTGCCGATCCTGATCAAGCAGATCCCTGACTGGAACATCGAAGTACGTGACAGCATCATGCAGCTGGAAAAAGTCTTCCTGTTCAAGAATTTCAAGCACGCCCTGGCCTTCACCAACGCCGTCGGCGAGATCTCCGAGGCCGAAGGTCACCACCCGGGCCTGCTGACCGAGTGGGGCAAAGTCACCGTGACCTGGTGGAGCCACTCGATCAAGGGCCTGCACCGCAACGACTTCATCATGGCCGCGCGCACCGACGAAGTGGCCAAGACTGCAGAAGGACGCAAGTAATGCACTTCGACGCCATCGGCCGGGTGCCCGGCGACCCGATCCTCGGCCTGATGGAGGCCTACGCGCAGGATTCCAACCCGCGCAAGTTCGACCTCGGCGTGGGCGTCTACAAGGATGCCCAGGGCCTGACGCCGATCCCCGAGGCGGTGAAAATCGCCGAGGCGCGCCTGGTCGAGAGCCAGGACACCAAGACCTACATCGGTGGCCACGGCAATCCGCTGTTCGGCAAGGTCATCAATGAGCTGGTGCTCGGTGCCGATTCGGCACTGATCGCCCAGCAGCGCGCCGGTGCCACCCAGACCCCGGGCGGCACAGGTGCGCTGCGTCTGGCAGCGGATTTCATCGCGCAATGCCTGCCGGGCAAAGGCGTATGGCTGAGCAACCCGACCTGGCCGATCCACGAAACGATTTTCGCGGCCGCCGGGGTCAAGATCAGCCATTACCCGTACGTTGGCAGCGACAACCGTCTCGACGTCGATGCGATGCTCGCCGTGCTCAATGAAGTGCCGAAAGGCGATGTGGTGCTGCTGCACGCGTGCTGCCACAACCCGACCGGTTTCGACCTGAGTCACGACGACTGGCACCGCGTGCTGGACGTGGTGCGCAGCCGCAATCTATTGCCACTGATCGACTTTGCCTACCAGGGTTTCGGCGACGGTCTGGAGCAGGACGCATGGTCAACCCGGCTGTTCGCCGCCGAGTTGCCCGAGCTGCTGATCACCAGTTCCTGCTCGAAGAACTTCGGTCTGTACCGGGACCGCACCGGTGCGCTGATCGTCTGCGCGAAAACCGCCGACAAGCTCATCGACATCCGCAGCCAGCTGGCGCATATCGCACGCAACCTGTGGTCGACTCCGCCTGATCACGGCGCGGCTGTGGTTGCCACGATCCTCGCCGACCCGGAGCTGAAACGCCGCTGGGCCGACGAAGTGGAAGCCATGCGTCTGCGCATCGCCCAGTTGCGCAGCGGTCTGGTGGAAGCGCTGGAACCGCACGGCTTGCGCGAGCGCTTTGCGCACATTGGCGTGCAACACGGGATGTTCTCCTACACCGGCCTGTCGCCGGAACAGGTGAAAAACCTGCGCGAGCATCACAGCGTGTACATGGTCAGCTCGGGCCGGGCCAACGTCGCCGGGATTGATGCGACGCGTCTGGATCTGCTGGCCGAAGCGATCGCCAACGTCTGCAAATAAACACAATTGTGGGAGCGAGCCTGCTCGCGATAGCGGTGTATCAGTCAGCACAAATGTAGACTGACACGCACTCATCGCGAGCAGGCTCGCTCCCACACTTGTCCTGCGTCACCCTGTCGCACTTGTCTAGACAATCCCGCCCGTCGCAACAAGCGGAATTAAAAATCTGTTTGTCATTTTTACTGCTGTATCCTTCGCAGGCTTTCTGAAAGCGCGGATCTACCAGATCTATCAACAGACTTAGCGAGGAGCGCAACCATGCACGAGATTCCCAATCTCCCCTTCCCAAGCCTGCACGTACCTGAGCAGACGACCACGCAACAAGCCGGCGCCCAACAGCCCGAGCCGAAAGAAGCCGCCGAGAGCCGCCAGGCCGACAGCGAAGAGTAAGTAACACCCGCCGTACAGACCGTGTGGAAAGCGCTAACATGCGCTTTCCACACTGCCTGAAACCGAGCCCGCCATGACCGACGAATCCTTCAACGAACACCAGGCTGAAATCCTCATCGGCGCCACCGAGAAGATGATCGAGATCTGGAGCCGCCTCTCGCCGGAGAAACAGGCCGCCCTGCTCGCCCGTTTCGGCAGCGAAGAAAACGCCCTCGCCGCACTGGTCACCACGCAACTGGTCGCCCCGGCCAAATAGTTTTACTTTTCCCCGCCGCAGAATCGTCCACGCCGGTATCATGAGCAGCCTATCTATTCTGCTCTCCCCGTGGATCGTTACCCATGTCGTCCTCTATGCCAGAACCCCAGCGCCCCCTGGCGGTCACGCTGCAAGTCGTTTCCATCGTCCTGTTCACCTTCATCGGCTATTTGAACATCGGCATTCCGCTGGCGGTGCTGCCCGGCTATGTGCATAGCGACCTGGGCTTCGGCGCGGTCATCGCCGGGCTGGTGATCAGCGTGCAATACCTCGCCACCCTGCTCAGCCGTCCGTATGCCGGCAAGATCATCGACAACCAGGGCAGCAAACGTGCGGTGATGATTGGTCTGGCCGGGTGCGGCTTGAGCGGTGTGTTCATGCTGATTTCGGCTTGGACACCGAACCTGCCGATGCTCAGCCTGATCAGCCTGTTCGTCGGGCGACTGGTGCTGGGCAGCGCGGAAAGTCTTGTCGGCTCCGGATCGATCGGCTGGGGCATCGGCCGCGTCGGCGCGGCCAACACGGCCAAAGTCATCTCGTGGAACGGCATCGCCAGTTATGGCGCGTTGGCCATCGGGGCGCCGCTGGGGGTGTGGTTGGTCAGTCATTTCGGTCTGTGGAGCATGGGCGTGAGCATTCTGTTGCTCGCATCGCTGGGCCTGCTGTTGGCCTGGCCGAAGACTGCTGCGCCGATTGTCGCCGGCGAGCGCTTGCCTTTCATGCACGTGCTGGGTCGCGTTTTCCCGCACGGCTGCGGACTGGCGCTGGGCTCGATCGGTTTCGGCACCATCGCCACTTTCATCACCCTGTATTACGCCACCCAGCATTGGGATAACGCCGTGCTGTGCCTGAGCCTGTTCGGCGCCAGCTTCATCGGTGCGCGACTGCTGTTCGGCAACCTGATCAACCGCCTCGGCGGCTTTCGCGTGGCGATTGCCTGCCTGTCGGTGGAAACACTGGGCCTGTTGCTGCTATGGCTGGCGCCGGACGCACACTGGGCACTGGCGGGCGCGGCATTGAGCGGTTTCGGCTTCTCACTGGTGTTCCCGGCACTGGGCGTGGAAGCGGTGAACCTGGTGCCGGCCTCCAGCCGAGGCGCGGCGGTCGGCGCCTATTCGCTGTTCATCGACTTGTCGCTGGGGATCACCGGGCCGCTGGCCGGGGCGATTGCGGCGGGCTTCGGTTTTGCCTCGATCTTCCTGTTTGCCGCGATCGCTGCGTTGAGCGGTCTGGCGTTGAGCGTCTATCTGTACCGCCACACATCGAAGTACCGCGAAGACTAGAAATCCACCTTGCCGCGCCCGGCCTTGATGCTGCCGCGCTTGGTCTTCGACTCCAGCCGGCGCTTCTTCGAACCCAGCGTCGGCTTGGTCGGGCGGCGCTTCTTCTCGACCTTGGTGGCGCTGAGGATCAGCTCGGTCAGACGCTCCAGCGCATCGGCGCGATTCTGCTCCTGCGTACGGTATTGCTGGGCCTTGATGATCAGCACGCCATCGCTGGTAATGCGACTGTCGCGCAGCGCCAGCAGCCGTTCCTTGTAGAACTCGGGCAAGGACGAGGCCGGAATGTCGAAGCGCAGGTGCACGGCGCTGGAGACCTTGTTGACGTTCTGCCCACCGGCGCCCTGGGCGCGGATGTACGTCAGTTCGATCTCGGCATCCGGCAGATGCACATTGTTGGAAATCACCAGCATGGAAAAGCGTCCGTAATCAGAACCCGCAGGATACCGCGAAAGCACAAAAAACCCGGCACTTGGCCGGGTTTGTTGTTTTTTGCAACGGCGCTTACTTGGCAGCGTTCGCCGCGTGCAGCGCCTGCTGTGCGCCGCGCTTGTTCTTGATCACGTAGCAGACCCACATGAACACGACCCACACCGGAATCGCATACACCGAGATCTGGATACCCGGGATCAGCAGCATCACGCCGAGGATGAACGCCACGAACGCCAGGCAGATGTAGTTGCCGTACGGGTACCACAGCGCCTTGAACAGCGGCGTCTGGCTGGTCTTGTTCATGTGCTGGCGGAACTTGAAGTGCGAGAAGCTGATCATCGCCCAGTTGATCACCAGCGTTGCAACCACCAGCGACATCAGCAATTCCAGCGCGTGCTGCGGCATCAGGTAGTTGAGCAGCACAGCCACCAGCGTTACTGCTGCCGAAGCCAGGATCGAACGCACCGGCACGCCGCGCTTGTCGATTTTCGCCAGACCTTTCGGCGCATCGCCCTGCTCGGCCATGCCCAGCAACATGCGGCTGTTGCAGTAGGTGCCGCTGTTGTACACCGACAACGCTGCGGTCAGGACCACGAAGTTCAGGATGTGCGCCGCGGTGTTGCTGCCGAGCATCGAGAACACCTGCACGAACGGGCTGCCGCTGTAGGAGTCGCCCGACGCGTTGAGGGTTTCCAGCAGGCTGTCCCACGGAGTCAGCGACAGCAGGATCACCAGTGCACCGATGTAGAAAATCAGGATCCGGTAGATCACCTGGTTGATCGCTTTCGGGATCACGGTTTTCGGCTTGTCGGCCTCGGCTGCGGTGAAACCGAGCATTTCCAGACCGCCGAAGGAGAACATGATGATCGCCATGGCCATCACCAGCCCGCTGACGCCGTTCGGGAAGAAGCCGCCGTGAGACCACAGGTTGCTCACCGATGCCTGCGGGCCGCCATGACCGCTGACCAGCAGGTAGCTGCCCAGGGCAATCATGCCGACGATCGCCACGACCTTGATGATCGCGAACCAGAACTCGGCTTCACCGAAGACTTTGACGTTGGCCAGGTTGATCGCGTTGATCAGCAGGAAGAACGCCGCCGCGGTGACCCAGCTCGGGATATCCGGGGCCCAGTAGTGGATGTACTTGCCGACTGCCGTCAGCTCCGACATGCCCACCAGGATGTACAGGATCCAGCAGTTCCAGCCCGACAGGAAACCGGCGAAGCCGCCCCAGTATTTGTGCGCAAAGTGGCTGAAGGAACCGGCCACCGGCTCTTCGACGATCATCTCGCCGAGCTGGCGCATGATCATGAAAGCGATGAAGCCGCAGATGGCATAGCCGAGGATCATCGACGGGCCGGCGGATTTCAGCACCCCGGCCGAGCCGAGGAACAATCCGGTACCGATCGCGCCACCGAGGGCGATCAGTTGAATATGGCGATTTTTCAGGCCGCGTTTCAGCTCGCCTGATTGCGAGTTTTGTCCACTCATGAAAAAGGTCTCACGCAAGGTTTGATGATGTTCAGTAGACGTTGCTGCAAGGTTGCGATTTCAACCAACCTTGATCAAACCCCAGCGCAGGCACCAGGAATTCAGCTTTCTTACAACGGTCATGCGTCACCTGTTTGTTTTTATCTGTGACGAAATCGAACCCGACACGCTTGTGACGCGGCGGAGTGAACAAGGTGGATAATCCTTGAGGTTTGCGCGATTACGCAGAGGGTCACAGTTAAAACGCGGCGCATTGTACACCGCTAACCCCCTGCTGCCAGACCCCGCTGGATCAGCGTGTCGGTTGCCGGGATTGCGTGTGTCCGCCCCGAGAGGCCCGGGCGGCTGCAAAAATTGAGTCAGGCCTTTGCAGGCCATCGGCGTGGACGATGGAAAATCCGCCCCACGTGGAGAAGTGAAAATGGATATCGGCGTTCATTGCGCCTCCTTCTTGTTATGCACCTGCACGACAGGCATGGGGCGCATCTCACCTCTCAAACGACCCTGAAACAAGCGCGCCAGAGCCCTGTGCCAGGCCCGGCGGACGGGGCTTCGGCAGATTTTCCTTACAGCCTGGCAGAGGCGCACGATTCACGGGACTTCGCGGACTTTTCCGTAAACATTCACTGACAGCGCGTAACGTAAAGTTTCCACTCCAGACCCGTTGAAGCCGAGAGCGATGTTTGACGTTAGCTGGCTAACTATCTGAAAGACGTCAATTTTTTTGTTTTAAAACAAGAAAAAAACACCCCAAAAAAAGAAATAAAAAGTCCAAAAAAAAACGCCAACCCTGAGGTTGGCGTTTCTGTTTTCAGCTTGAAGCGTGCCGCTCGAAGCTTACAACTGCCTTATTCCGGCTTCTTGCGACCGAAACCCGGGCGTTGGCCGGAGCCGGCCGGGGCGCCACGACGCTTGCCCGACGGCTTGTCATCATCAGCCAGCTTGATACCTGGACGCTTCGGTGCCGGCTTGGCCGGACGCTTGGTCTCGGCTGGACGATCCGCCACTGGCGTACCACGACCGGCCGGTGCACGACCTTCACCGCGCTCGGTGCGGCCGCGTGGAGCGCGTTCGCCATCCGGACGCGCTGCCGGCTTGCGACCCGGACGCTCGCCTTCGATCTGCGGCTCACGCACGGTACGCGGGCCGGCAGCCGCCGGTGCGCCGTTGGCCGGACGCAAGGTACGCACGCGCTCGGTACGAGGCATCGGACGCGACGACTTGCGCTGCATGCGGTCCAGCTTGTCTTTGCTCTTGGCGTTCAGTTGCGGCATGGCCACCGGGGTCAGGCCGACTTCGGCGCTCAGCACGTCGACTTCGTACTGGCTCATTTCGCGCCAGCGGCCCATCGGCAGGTCGGAGTTGAGGAACACCGGACCGAAACGCACGCGCTTCAGGCGGCTGACCACCAGGCCCTGGGATTCCCACAGACGACGCACTTCACGGTTACGACCTTCCATCACCACGCAGTGATACCAGTGGTTGAAGCCTTCGCCGCCCGGTGCCTGTTGAATGTCGGTGAAACGCGCCGGGCCGTCTTCCAGCACGACGCCGGCCTTCAGGCGCTCGATCATCTCGTCATCGACTTCGCCGCGAACACGGACTGCGTACTCACGGTCCATCTCGTAGGACGGGTGCATCAGGCGGTTGGCCAGCTCACCGTCGGTGGTGAACATCAGCAGACCGGTGGTGTTGATGTCGAGACGGCCGATGTTGATCCAGCGACCTTCTTTCGGACGCGGCAGCTTGTCGAACACGGTCGGACGGCCTTCCGGGTCGTCACGGGTGCAGATCTCGCCATCGGGCTTGTTGTACATGATCACGCGGCGGACCGACTCGGCGGCCTCTTCGCGCTTGATGACCTTGCCATCGATGGTGATTGCATCGTGCATATCGACGCGCAGGCCGAGGGTCGCCTCTGTGCCGTTGACCTTGATCCGGCCCTGGCTGATCCACGCTTCCACGTCACGGCGCGAGCCGACGCCGATACGGGCAAGGACTTTCTGCAGTTTTTCGCCTGCTGGGCCGATTTCCTGGTCGTCTTTCTGGTTGTCACTCATCTGTGCACCTCCCGGTGTGATCTGTTCAGCGGCTCTGGATGGGGCCTGCCGAAGCATTGAAATCTGGGTTTTCGGGCGAAGGGATCGCCGAAGGGTCGCGAATCATACGCGGATGTGTTCGTTCGCGCATCAGAGACTAGTCGATCGAGGCCAGGTTATTTCTTTTTCCGCCGACCGGTGGCGCCGAGCTTGACCAGGCGCAACTCGGCTTCGGCCAGCACCGTGCGCTTGTCGTCCTTGTCGAGTTTCTTCCAGGCCCTGATCTCGCGCTTGCTGCGGCCGCAGCCGAGGCAGATGTCATCGCTGAACTTGCAGAGGCTGATGCACGGGTCCTTGGTCGAGCTCATGCTCAATCTTCGAACTCGCGGCGTTCGGCTTCGATGGCTTCGGCCAGGGCGCGGGCTTCGGCTTCTTCTTCGCTCAGTTCTTCCTCAGGTTCCGGTGCAGGTTGTTCGAGGCGAGCAACGGCGGCCAGCAGCTTTTCCCGGGCTTCGGCCAGGCCGAGCACATCGTCTTCCTGCTCAGGCTCAGGCTCGGACTCAAATTCCGATTCAGGCTCAAAATCGACCTCCGGCTCTGCTTCGAACTCAACGTCGGCTGGCGGCTCGACCGGATCGGACTCAAACCCGGACGGCATCGGCTCGCCATCCGCGACATCACGCAGCAAATCGTCGAAGTCGGTCTTGATCCCCTCCTCCATGCTGTCCAGTTCCAGCAGCAGCGAGTGGAAACTGGTTTCCTCCTTCGGCTCTTCCGGCTCGGCGTTGGCATCGGCCAGTTCCTGCAAGCCCGGTGGCACGGGGGCGTCGTCGAAGTCGAGTACCGGATCCGGCTCGATCTCGCGCAACTCCGCCAGCGGCGGCAATTCGTCGAGGCTCTTGAGGTTGAAATGATCGAGGAACAGCTTGGTGGTGGCGAACATCGCCGGTTTGCCCGGCACGTCGCGGTAGCCGACGACGCGGATCCACTCACGCTCCATCAGCGTCTTGACGATGTTGGTGTTGACCGCCACGCCCCGCACGTCTTCGATCTCGCCACGGGTGATCGGCTGGCGATAGGCGATCAGCGCCATGGTTTCCAGCAGGGCCCGGGAATAACGCTGCGGGCGTTCTTCCCACAGTCGGCCAACCCATGGCGCGAACTTCTCGCGAATCTGCAGGCGGTAGCCGGAGGCAACCTCCACGAGCTCGAACGCCCGCCCCTCGCAGGACTTGCCGAGCAGGGTCAGGGCTTTCTTGAAGACCGGCGGCTCCGGCCGTTCGCCTTCCTCGAACAATTCGTACAGGCGTTCAAGGGTTTGCGGCTTTCCCGAGGCCAACAGAAAAGCTTCAAGCAGGGGCGCCAGCTCGCGGGGTTCACTCAGGTTCATGTTCGGACTCGTTATTCGACTCGGGCTCGCACGTGGATCGCGGCGAACGGCTCATTCTGCACCAGCTCGACCAGGGATTCCTTGACCAGTTCAAGGATCGCCATGAAGGTCACCACCACACCGAGCCGGCCTTCCTCGGCGGTGAACAGCTCGACGAACGGCACAAAGCCGCCGCCCTTGAGCCGCTCCAGCACATCGCTCATGCGTTCGCGGGTGGACAGTGCCTCGCGGCTGACCTGGTGGCTTTCAAACATGTCGCCACGGCGCAGCACTTCGGCCATGGACATCAGGATTTCTTCCAGCGCCACATCCGGCAGCAACTTGCGCACCGTGACCTGCGGGGCGTCGAGCTTGGGCACGATCACGTCGCGGCCCACCCGGCTCAGGCCATCGATGCCCTCGGCGGCGGCCTTGAAGCGTTCGTATTCCTGCAGGCGGCGGATCAGTTCGGCGCGCGGGTCTTCCTCTTCCTCTTCGACGGTTTCGGCCCGGGGCAACAGCATCCGCGACTTGATCTCGGCCAGCATCGCGGCCATCACCAGGTATTCGGCGGCCAGTTCCAGGCGCACCGACTGCATCAGCTCGACATAGCCCATGTACTGGCGGGTAATTTCCGCCACCGGGATGTCGAGGATGTTGATGTTCTGTTTGCGGATCAGGTACAGCAGCAGGTCGAGCGGCCCTTCGAAAGCTTCGAGGAAGACTTCCAGGGCGTCCGGCGGGATGTACAGGTCCAGCGGCATTTCCGTGACGGCCTGGCCATAGACCATGGCAAACGGCAGCTCCTGCTGGGCACCGGCCTGGGGATCAACGGTTTCTACTGCAGACATTCAGGCCTCGACCATGAACGGCGCAGGATCGCCGCAACCGACGCGGACCACTTCCGGATCGTCGCCGGTCAGGTCGATCACGGTCGACGCTTTGATACCGCCGAAACCGCCGTCGATGATCAGGTCCACCTGATGCTCCAGCAACTGGCGCATTTCGTACGGATCGCTCAACGGGTCTTCATCACCGGGCATGATCAGGGTCACGCTCATCAGCGGTTCGCCCAGTTCGGCGAGCAGCGCCAGGGCGATCGGGTGGCTAGGCACGCGCAGGCCGATGGTGCGTTTCTTTGGATGCAGCAACAGCCGGGGCACTTCGCGGGTGGCGTTGAGAATGAAGGTGTAAGGACCCGGCAGGTGGGCTTTCAGAATACGGAAGGTGCCGGTGTCGATCTTGGCGTAATTGCCCAGTTGCGACAGGTCGCTGCAGATCAGCGCGAAGTTGTGCTTTTCGTCGAGCTGACGCAGGCGTCGAACGCGCTCGATGCCGTTCTTGTCACCGATCTGGCAGCCGATTGCGTAGGAAGAGTCCGTTGGATAGACCACCACCCCGCCCTTGCGGATGATCTCGACCGCCTGTTTGATCAGGCGCGCTTGCGGGTTTTCCGGATGGATCTGGAAAAATTGACTCACATTCTCTACCTGTTCAGACGGCGGCAATAACTGTGTCATGTTTGAACCGACACCACAGGGGTGGAAGGTCCTCAGGGAGCGGCCGGTACTGGCCGATCTCCGACCAGCCTCCAGGGCCATGAAAATCACTGCCGGCGCTGACCAGCAGACCGAACTCACGGGCAAGGATCGCCAGGCTGCCCACCTGTTCCGCAGGCTGATGACCGTTGACCACCTCGAGCGCCTGCCCGCCCGCTTGAATATAGTCGGCAATCAGCTTTCGGCGCTTGCTGCGCGTGAAATCGTAGTGCCAGGGGTGCGCCAGGCTGACCCAGGCCCCGGCGGCGCGCAGCGTGCCGACGGTGTCTTCGAGGGTCGGCCAGTGTTGCTTGACGTCCCCCAGCTTGCCGGCGCCGAGCCATTTGCGAAACGCCTCGGCGCGATCCTTGACGAACCCTTCACGCACCATCCAGTCGGCGAAATGCGGACGGGCCGGGGCGTTGCCGCTGTCGCCCAGTTCCTGCTGGATCTGCCGCGCGCCGTCGAGGGCGCCGGGCATGCCCTTGAGGGCGAGCTTGCGGCTTATTTCTTCAGACCGCAGCCAGCGGCCATCGTGCAGACTGGCGATCGCCTCGACCAACGGCGCGGCGTTGACGTCGAAACCGTAGCCCAGCACATGAATGGTCGCGCCGCCCCAGGTGCAGGACAGTTCGACGCCGTTGACCAGTTGCATGCCCAGCGCTTCGGCGGCCGTGCGCGCTTCGGCGAGGCCTTCGAGGGTGTCATGATCGGTCAGGGCCAGGACTCGCACGCCGTTTTCGAACGCACGCGCAACCAGTGCCGCAGGCGCCAGGGCGCCATCGGAGGCCGTGCTGTGGCAGTGCAAATCAACATTCACGGGGATGTGTAACCTCAAATCAGCTGGCGCTATCGCGCGCCCATATGTTTGTTATTATGCCGCCACATCCAGCTTCTGGCTCTCACTGTGAAACAATTCATCGATTTCATCCCGCTTCTGCTGTTTTTCATCGTCTACAAACTCGATCCCCGCACCGTCGACGTTGCCGGCCATGAGTTGACCGTTGGCGGCATTTACAGCGCCACCGCCGTGCTGATCATCAGCTCCCTGGTGGTCTATGGCGCGCTCTTCATCAAGCAGCGCAAGCTGGAAAAGAGCCAGTGGCTGACCCTGATCGCCTGCCTCGTGTTCGGCAGCCTGACTCTGGCCTTCCACAGCGAAACCTTCCTGAAGTGGAAAGCCCCGGTGGTCAACTGGCTGTTCGCCCTGGCCTTCATCGGCAGTCATTTCATCGGTGATCGCCTGCTGATCAAGCGCATCATGGGCCACGCGCTGACCCTGCCGGATGCGGTCTGGACGCGTTTGAACATCGCCTGGATCGGCTTCTTTCTGTTCTGCGGCGCCGCCAACCTGTTCGTCGCGTTCACCTTCCAGGACTACTGGGTGGACTTCAAGGTGTTCGGCAGCCTGGGCCTGACCGTGCTGTTCCTGGTCGCTCAGGGCATCTACCTGTCCCGTCACCTGCACGACGCCGATACCACAACACCAAAAACCGAGGACTGACATGCTCTACGCAATCATTGCCACCGACGTCGCCAACTCCCTGGACGCGCGCCTCGCCGCCCGCCCGGCGCACCTTGAACGCCTGCAAGTGCTCAAGGGCGAAGGCCGTATCGTCCTGGCCGGCCCGCACCCGGCGGTCGACAGCAATGATCCGGGCGCAGCGGGTTTCACCGGCAGCCTGATCGTTGCCGAATTCGAATCCCTGAGCGCGGCACAGGCCTGGGCCGACGCCGATCCGTACATTGCCGCCGGCGTCTACGCCAACGTTGTCGTGAAGCCGTTCAAGCAAGTCCTGCCGTAATCCTTCCCCACGCGATGAACCTTGTCGGTTCATCGCGTTCTCAATCGCTCATTATTCTCGTTTGCCGGCCGACAACCTGCCCAATATCCATTTGGTAACAGGAGTCGCGATGCGCAAGGGTCCGTTGTGTCTGATGCTGGTCACGTTGTCGATCATGGCGCCCGCCCATGGTGAAGAAAGCACCGAAAGCGGCAATTCCACGCCGCTGTCGTTGAGCGCCGGCAGCCAGATCACCGAGTTGCAGCAGCGCCTGAAGGCCAGCGAGCAACAGCGGGAAGAACTGAGCAAACAACTGCAGAATGCCGACAACACCCGCGAAAGCGCCCAGCTTGCCCGGTTGCGCCAGGAGAACCAGCGCTTGAAGCTGCAACTCAAGGAAGCCCAGGCCAGCCCGCTGCCGCGTCTGCTGACCGAACAGCAGCAATGGTTTGTCACCGGCGCCGGGGTAGCGCTATTGGCCCTGCTCTGCGGTATCTTTGCCAGTGGTGCAAGTCGAAAACGTCGACAATGGCTAAATTGAGTGAGTCATGAGCGAGCTGTTACTGATTGATGATGACCAGGAGCTGTGTGAGCTTCTGAGCAGTTGGCTGAGCCAGGAAGGCTTTCAGGTCCGTGCATGCCACGACGGCCAGAGCGCCCGCAAGGCTTTGGCCGAATCCGCCCCCGCCGCGGTGGTGCTGGACGTAATGCTGCCCGATGGCAGCGGTCTGGAACTGCTCAAGCAATTGCGCAGTGAACATGCCGATCTGCCGGTGGTGATGCTTTCGGCCCGTGGCGAACCGCTGGACCGGATCCTCGGCCTGGAACTGGGTGCCGACGATTACCTGGCCAAACCCTGCGACCCGCGAGAGCTCACCGCCCGCCTGCGCGCCGTGCTGCGCCGCAGTCATCCGGCCGCCGTGTCGACCCAGCTCGAACTGGGCGATCTGAGCTTCAGCCCGGTACGTGGCGTGGTCAGCATCGACGAAAAGGAATTCACCCTCACCGTTTCCGAAAGTCGTCTGCTCGAAGCTTTACTCAAGCAGCCGGGCGAGCCGCTGGACAAGCAGGAACTGGCGCAGATCGCCCTCGGCCGCAAGCTGACCCTCTACGACCGCAGCCTGGACATGCACGTCAGCAACCTGCGCAAGAAGATCGGTCCCCACGCCGACGGTCGCCCGCGCATCGTGGCCCTGCGCAGCCGTGGCTACTATTACAGCCTCTGAAGCCCCGCACGTGGACGCTTTGTCAGTTCGATGACAAAGCGTCTTTACCCAAGCTTTACCCAGCGCTGACCGCCGCTGACCTTGATCTCCGTAATCTGTACTCATCCGGAACGTACCGGGAACGAGACAAGGAGATACACCATGCGCAAGACTCTTATCGCTCTGATGTTCGCTGCCGCTCTGCCAACCGTCGCCATGGCCGTGCCGCAAGATGGTGGCCCGATGGGTGGGCCGGACGGCGGCTGGAGCCACGGCGGTCAGATGCACCGCATGCACGGCAAAGGCCCGTACAGCCAGCTGGACCTCTCCCGTGAACAGCGCGAGCAGATCCGCAAGATCATGGGCGAGCAGATGCACGAACGTAAGCAGACGGTCGAGAAGTACCTGGAGAAACTCTCGCCAGCCGACCAGAAAGCCATGAAGGACGAGATGGCGGCCAACCACAAGAAAGCCGAATCCGATGTCCGCGCCGTGCTGAAACCGGATCAACAGAAGAAATTCGACGAGATCCAGAAGAAACAGGCCGAGCGTCGTGCTGAATGGGCCGAGTTCAAGGCCTGGAAAGCGCAACAGCCGCAAAAGGCGCAATAATGTTCTAGCGTCACGCCCCGACCCAACGGCTAACTGCCGTTGGGTTTTCTTTGTTTGAGGATTTTCTGTGCGTTCATTGTTCTGGCGTATTCTCGCGAGCTTCTGGCTGGCCATCGCTCTGGTTGCGGGGCTTTCCATTCTGCTGGGGCACATGCTCAATCAGGACGCATGGATCCTCAGCCGCCATCCGGGCCTGAATACGCTGGCCGCAGACTGGACGCAGACCTACGAATCCCAGGGCGAGGACGCCGCTCAAGACATCCTCCAGCAGCGCAAACGCCAGTATCACATCGACGTCCAGGTGCTGAACGAAAGCGGCGACCCGGTGGTGCGCGGCACCTTCCCCCGTCGCGCGGCGGCGTTCGAGGCCCGGCAGAACAACGACGACCGACGCCTGCCCTGGCGGCGCCTGACCGATGAGTTCACCAGCGAAAAGACCGGTGACACCTACCTGTTCATCTATCGCATCCCGCACCCGGAACTCGACGCCTGGCACCGCGAAAGTCTGCTCTGGCCATTGAGTGCGCTGGGGATCGCGCTGGTGGTGCTGACCCTGTTCAGCCTGCTGGTGACACTCTCCATCACCCGCCCGCTCAACCGCTTGCGCGGCGCAGTGCATGATCTGGGACAGACCACCTATCAGCAGAACAGCCTGGCGAAACTGGCCAACCGCCGTGATGAATTCGGCGTACTGGCCAACGATTTCAACCGCATGGGCGCACGCCTGCAAAGCCTGATCGGCAGCCAGCGCCAGTTGCTGCGCGACGTGTCCCACGAATTGCGCTCCCCGCTGGCACGGCTGCGCATCGCCCTGGCACTGGCCGAACGGGCAAGCCCGGAAGAACGGGAAAAACTCTGGCCACGCCTGACCCGCGAATGCGACCGGCTGGAAGCGTTGATCAGTGAAATCCTGGTGCTGGCGCGGGTCGATGCCGACAATGCCAGCGCCGAAGCCGTGGATCTGAATGCCCTGCTGGGCACTCTGCAAAAAGACGCGCAACTCGGCTCCCCGGAGCAGACCGTACGCCTGGAAGCCGAACCGCAGCTCAATCTGACCGGCTGGCCGACCATGATCGAACGCGCCGTGGACAACCTGCTGCGCAACGCCCAGCGCTTCAACCCGGTGGGGCAGTCGATCGAAATGCAGGCTTCACGTCAGGGCGAGCGAATCGTGGTCAGTGTGCGCGACCATGGCCCTGGGGTGCAGGCCGAGCATTTGAGCCAGTTGGGTGAACCGTTTTATCGGGCACCGGGGCAGACCGCTGCCGGCCATGGACTGGGCCTGGCGATTGCCCGGCGGGCGGCGGAGCGCCATGGCGGGACGCTGGTACTGGCCAATCACCCGCAGGGCGGGTTTGTGGCCAGTCTTGAGTTGCCGTTGGAGCCGGGTGCGATTGTCCAGCCCTGATGGGGTTTTCAGTGTCAGGCTTTACCCGGCCAGGCACTGACAAACTCAGCCAGATCAACCTTCTCCGCCACGCGCGGTTCTTTCTGCGGCGTACCAAGGTAAAGGAACGCAATCACCTCTTCGTCGTCCGTCAGGCCCAGGCCTTTGGCGACATGTTTCGAATAAGCCAGATCACCCGTACGCCACACCGCGCCAATCCCCTGCGCGTAAGCCGCCAGCAGAATCCCGTGGGCGGCACAGCCTGCGGCCAGCAACTGCTCGGCCTTCGGGTATTTGACGTGATCCTGCAACTTGGCGATGACCACGACCACCAGCGGCGCCCGCAACGGGCCGTTGCGCGCCTTGTCGATCATCGCTTCGGTCACTTCGCCTTCCTGCATCTGCGCCGCTTCGGCCAGCAACTCGCCCATCTGCTCACGCGCCGCGCCTTCGACGGTCAGGAAACGATACGGCTGCAAATGGCCGTGATCCGGTGCACGGGTCGCGGCGGCAAACAGCACTTCGCGCTGTTCGGCGGTGGGGGCCGGGTCGATCAGTCGTGGAACGGAAACACGGTTGAGCAAAGCGTCGAGAGCCTGCATCGGCCACCTCCTGAAAAAAATGTCCGGCTATTCTAGCTGCAAGTGATCCGGCCGCGTCGGTTTACATGCCTTGCCCCGCAGGTAGAATGGCGCCTTTCCCACATCAGCCCGAGCGGACTTCATGGCGTTGCCGACCTTACGGATCATTGGTTTCATCATCGGCATCTTCCTGATCACCCTGGCCATCGCCATGGTCGTGCCCATGGCCACCCTGGTGATTTTCGACCGCACCGGCGATCTGCCGTCGTTCCTCTGGGCGAGCATGATCACCTTCGTCGCCGGCCTGGCGCTGGTGATCCCGGGACGCCCGGAACACATTCACCTGCGCCCCCGCGACATGTACCTGCTGACCGTCACCAGCTGGCTGGTGGTGTGCATTTTCGCCGCGCTGCCGTTTCTGCTGACTCAGCACATCAGCTACACCGACTCGTTCTTCGAAAGCATGTCCGGCATCACCGCTACCGGCTCGACCGTACTCAGCGGCCTGGACACCATGTCTCCCGGCATCCTGATGTGGCGCTCGCTGCTGCACTGGCTCGGCGGCATCGGCTTCATCGGTATGGCGGTGGCGATTCTGCCGCTGCTGCGTATCGGCGGCATGCGTCTGTTCCAGACCGAGTCCTCGGACCGCTCGGAAAAGGTCATGCCCCGTTCGCACATGGTGGCGCGGCTGATCGTGGTGACCTACATCGGCATCACCATTCTCGGCAGCCTGGCGTTCTGGTGGGCCGGGATGAGCCAGTTCGATGCGATCAACCACGCGATGTCGGCGATTTCCACCGGTGGTTTTTCCACCTCCGACCAGTCCCTGGCCAAGTGGACGCAACCGGCGGTGCACTGGGTGGCGGTGGTGGTGATGATCCTCGGCAGCCTGCCGTTCACCCTGTACGTGGCCACGTTGCGTGGCAACCGCCGGGCGCTGATCAAGGATCAACAGGTGCAGGGCTTGCTCGGCATGTTGCTGGTGACCTGGCTGGTGCTCGGCACCTGGTACTGGTGGACCACCGACCTGCACTGGCTGGACGCACTGCGCCATGTGGCGCTGAACGTGACCTCGGTGGTCACCACCACCGGTTTTGCCCTGGGCGACTACAGCATGTGGGGCAACTTCTCGTTGATGCTGTTCTTCTATCTGGGTTTTGTCGGTGGCTGTTCCGGCTCAACGGCTGGCGGGATCAAGATTTTCCGCTTCCAGGTCGCCTACATCCTGCTCAAGGCCAACCTCAATCAGCTGATTCACCCGCGCGCGGTGATCAAGCAGAAGTACAACGGTCATCGCCTCGACGAAGAAATCGTCCGTTCGATCCTGACTTTTTCGTTTTTCTTCGCCATCACCATCTGCGTGATCGCCCTGCTGCTGTCACTGATCGGTGTGGACTGGATGACGGCGCTGACCGGCGCGGCCAGTACCGTGTCCGGTGTCGGCCCGGGGCTGGGTGAAACCATCGGGCCGGCGGGCAACTTCTCGACCTTGCCGGATGCCGCCAAGTGGATCCTGTCGTTCGGCATGCTGCTCGGCCGACTGGAGATCATTACGGTGTTTGTGCTGTGTATTCCGGCGTTCTGGCGTCACTGATCGCGTTCGGCGCCTCCAGCAAACGCGCCCGGTAATCGCCGGGCGTGGTGTCGAACCAGCGGCGGAAGGCACGGAAGAAATTGCTCGGGTCGGCAAACCCCAGCAGATAGGCGATTTCCAGCAGGGTCATGCTCGGCTGCGCCAGGTATTGCTCGGCGAGTTCTCGGCGGGTGTCATCGAGCAACTGCTGAAAACTGGTGCCCTCCTCCTGCAGACGCCGTTGCAGGGTGCGCTGGGACAGGTGCAGGGTCTGCGCCACCGTGTCGCGCTTGGGCTCGCCCTGGGGCAGCAAACGACACAATACCTGGCGCGCCTTGTGGGTCACGCGGCTTTCGGAAAACCTTGCCAGATATTCCCCGGCAAACCGGTCATGCAGCAGCGCCATCGCCTCGTTGGCGGTGGGCAGCGGCGCTTCCATGTCGGCCCGTTCGAAGATCAGCGCGTCATACGGCGCGTTGAACACCAGCGGTGCATGGAAGGCTTGTTTGTAGGGTTCAAGATCATCGGGCTCATCGCCCTGCACCAGCACTTTGCGCGGGTGCAACGTGCGCCCGGTCAACCAGCCGCACAGCGCCAGCGCGCAGGCCAGCGAGGCTTCGGCACTTTGCCGGGTCGGCGGCAGATGATCGCCGTGCACCGTCAGGATCAGCGCATAACCTTCGTCGAGCAGGCGAAAACTCAAGTCGGCACTTTCGGCAATGATCCGCTGATACCGCACCAGTCGCTGAAAACCTTCGGCCAGGGTGTTGCTGGACATCAGCGCATAGCCCGCGACATGGAACGAGGCCGGTCGCACCACCTTGCCCATGTTCAGGCCGATCGCGGGATTACCGGACAGCTCGACCGCCCGCTGCCAGAGTCGGGTCATGGAATCCTGCGGGAAGCGTGCGTCCGGATCCTCCAGCGCCGCGTAATCAAGCCCCAGCTGCCTGAACAGAACCCGACAATCCAGGCCGTCCATTTCCAGTGCCTTGACAATCCCCATTGCCCAGCTTGCAGATGTCGTTCGTTCGCTCATGGCGTTTATTCTTGGATGACATGGTGAGCCGCATACTACGGCCGATTTCCCAAGGATAGTAAAGTGGCGCCGATTGTCACTGGCCGACGCCACTGTTCACTCTAGACTCAAATAAGCTACCCGCCGAACAACTTGCAATCAGAACAATAACCACAGAGATCGCAGTCGTGGAAACCATCAGACATTTCAACAGTTTCGCCGAGTTCTATCCGTACTACCTCAGCGAACACAGCAACAGCACCTGCCGTCGCCTGCATTTCATCGGCACGACACTGGTGATCTTCATTCTCGCCATGACCATCGCCAAGGGCGCCTGGCTGCTGTTGCTGGCCCTGCCGCTGGCCGGTTACAGCTTCGCCTGGGTCGGCCATTTCTTCTTCGAGAAGAACCGGCCGGCGACTTTCCAGCATCCGTTCTACAGCCTGCTGGGCGACTTCGTCATGTACCGCGACATGATCCTGGGCCGCGTGGCGTTCTAGAAACCCTGACCAAGAGGATTGCCGATGCATGTCACTGCCCGTTTCACCCACATGAAGGATGGCACGCAGGAAGACTGGGCGATCATCGCGGCGGATTTCAGCGCCTACGCCCGTCAGTTGCCAGGCCGGATCATGGCGCACCTGAAACTGCTCGAAGGTGATTTCGGCGGGTTCCCGGTGGATCGCCTGACCCACTCGCTGCAGACCGCGACCCGTGCCCATCGCGACGGGCGCGACGAGGAATACGTGGTCTGCGCCCTGCTCCACGACATCGGCGACACCCTCGGTTCCTACAATCACCCGGACATCGCCGCCGCGATTCTCAAACCGTTCGTCAGCGCCGAAAATCTGTGGATGGTGGAAAAGCACGGAATCTTCCAGGGCTATTACTTCTTCCATCACCTGGGCATGGATCGGCACCTGCGCGAGCAGTTCAGCGGTCATCCGCAGTATCAGGCGACCGCTGAATTCTGCGCGAAATATGATGCAGCGGCATTCGACCCTGACTACGACACCCTGCCGCTGAGCTTCTTCGAACCGATGATGGAGCGGCTGTTCGCCCAGCCGAAAAACTCGATCTACAAAGCGGCAATGGAAGAGCATTCCCCGGCTTGAGTTGATTTGAAAAACTCAAGCCAGCTCGGCAACCTTGGCCGCTTTCAGTTCGGCTTCCCGCGCCTGCGCATCGGCCAGGCGATACAGCTCGATCGTGCCGTCCCAGTGCTCAATCAGCGCCGTGCACGACTCCACCCAATCGCCACAGTTGAGGTAATCCACCTCGCCGACCTTGCGGATCTCGGCGTGGTGAATGTGCCCGCAGACCACCCCGTGCAACTCGCGCTTCACGCACTCGTGGGCGATGGCTTCTTCGAAGTCGCTGATGAAGCTCACTGCGGTCTTCACCTTGTGTTTGAGATAGGCCGACAGCGACCAGTAGCCGTAACCGTATTTCGCCCGCCAGTGATTGAGCCAGCGGTTGAGGGTCAGGGTGAATTCGTAGGCCGAGTCGCCGAGGAATGCCAGCCAGCGGTGATAGCGGGTGATCACGTCGAACTGATCACCGTGGATCACCAGCAGATGCCGGCCATCAGCAGTGACGTGCACCGCTTCGTCGACCAGCTGGATGTTGCCCAGGATCAGCTTCGAATAACGACGCAGGAATTCATCATGGTTGCCGGTGACGTAGATCACCTCGGTGCCGCGCTTGCTCATGGTCAGCAAACGGCGGATCACGTTGGTGTGCGCCTGGGGCCAGTACATGCCGCTGCGCAGTTTCCAGCCGTCGATGATGTCGCCGACCAGGTAGATCTTGTCGGCGTGATAGCCCTTGAGAAATTGCGACAGATGCTCGGCCTGGCAATCCCGCGTGCCCAGATGCACGTCGGAAATCCACAAGGTGCGAACCCTTTGTTTACGGCTGGGTCTGGCGAGCTCGGCGCTGGTCATGGGCAACCCTCTGCGATGTTTTCGCCACTGTGCGCGAGCCCGGTTAATCGACCATGACAGGCGTGCGTCAGTCTTGTGACAAACGCGGCGCTCTCGCGCCGGTGTAGACTGGCGGCTCGCCCGGAGACCGCCATGCAACCGATCCTGACCCTGCGCCATTACACCCACGACCTGATCGTTCACAGTCACGACCACGCGCAACTGGTGTTCGGCCTGTCGGGTGCGCTGGATTTCGAGGTCGAAGGGCATGGCAGTCAGGTCTTGCAACAGAGCTTCGTGGTGATTCCTTCCGGTGCGCATCACGCCTGCGGCAGCCCCAAGGGCAGCCGTTGTCTGGTGCTGGATGTGCCCGACGAGCAGTGGCTGGCCCGTTCGCTGGGCGATCACGCCGAGGCCAGCCGCCGTCTGCTGGATAACACCGCACGCCTGTCGCTAAATGCCGGCCAGGGCCAACTGGTCAATTGGCTGGCGAACAGCCCGGTGGACGATCCCCTGATTGCGCAACAGGGCGCGGTGCTGTTGCTGGCGAGCCTGAATCACGCGCAACCTGCCGAAGTCTGCGCCCGTCGCCTGCCCTACGCGGCACTCGATGCGCACATCGAGCAGTACGCGGCCTATCCACTGCAAGTCGCGGATCTGGCGCGCATCGCCGGATTGTCCAGCGCCCGCCTGCATGCCCGGTTCGTCGCCGAATGCGGGCAGACACCCATGGACTACATCCGCAGTCGACGCCTGCACAAGGCCGTCGCGCTGTTACGGGAAACCACACTGCCCATCGGTGAAGTGGCCAGCCGTGTCGGTTATGGATCTCAAAGTGCGTTCTCGGCCGCCGTCCTGCGCGAGTTCGGGACCTCTCCTACACAATTGCGACGCGAGGCTGACGACAAAAGTCGATAGTCTGCCGACAGACTTTTCGACGGGTACACGCTTCAATGTGTGCCTGAAATGGTGTTTGGAAATAGGACCGCAATGACTCCCCGTACCGCCCTTGGCGCCCTGCATATCGGCGCATTGATGTTCGGCCTGACCGGCGTCTTCGGCAAACTCGCCGCCGCAACCCCGGCGGTCATCGTCTTTGGACGGGCCGCCTTTGCCGTTCTCGCGCTGGCATTTTTTGCCCGTTTCGCCAGTCAGCACGGCTGGCAAAAACTGCAAGCCGTGGACTGGCGACGGCTGGCCTTGAGCGGTGTTTTGCTGGCGGGGCACTGGGTGAGTTTCTTCATTGCCGTGAAGGTGGCCGGTGTCGCGGTGGCCACCCTGGGTTTCGCCAGTTTCCCGGCCTTCACGGTGATTCTCGAAGGACTGATTTTCCGCGAACGTATCCGCGCCAACGAAATCATTCTGGTGGCACTGGTCAGTGTCGGTCTGGTGCTGGTGACCCCGGCGTTCGACCTGGCCAGCGGTGCGACCACCGGGTTGCTCTGGGCGATCCTGTCCGGCCTGCTGTTTTCCCTGCTGTCGCTGACGAACCGCGCCAGTTCCGGGCGCATTCCGGCGGTGCAGGCAGCACTGTGTCAGAACGTGGTGGTGGCGCTGTGTCTGCTGCCGGTGGCGGCGCCGCAACTGAGTGATGTGCGTGCCATCGACTGGCTGTGGATCGGTTTGCTCGGGGTGTTCTGCACCGGCGTCGCCCACAGCCTGTTCGTTGCCAGTCTCGCCGTGATCAAGGCGCGCACCGCCGCGGTGGTGTTCGCCATGGAGCCGGTGTACGGCATCACCGTCGCGTGGTTGTTGTTCGACGAAAACCCGACCCTGCGCATGCTGCTCGGCGGCGCGCTGATCATCGTCGCCATCGTGGTGTCGAGCCAGATGTCAGGCAGCGCCAGCAAAAAAACGGTTGAGGCCGAGGCCGCGTCTCATTGAGTGCGATCGTTGTGGCCGAGGTCACGCTCAGGGTCGATCTGGTCGCGTACCCGTTGCTTGAGCACCTTGGCTTCGGGGAAACCACCGTCGGCCTTGCGCTCCCAGATCTGCACACCGTCGCAACTGATGTGAAAGATCCCGCCGGTGCCCGGCACCAGTGACACCTTGCCAAGGTCATCGCCAAAGGTGCTGAGCAGCTCCTGCGCCAGCCATGCGGCGCGCAACAGCCACTGGCATTGCGTGCAATAGGTGATGACGATTTCCGGTTTTGTCGCGGTCATGATCGCTGAAACTCCTGAGCCAGAGGGCGCCGCTATAATAGCCGGCTTTAACGCTTGCCCCGAGACTCACAATGCGTCGTCTGCTGATCTGCCTTTTGCTTGGTTTCCTCCCGCTGCTTGTTCATGCCAGTGAAGCGGCTCGGCCAAAAGTCGGCCTCGTGCTGTCAGGTGGCGCGGCCCGTGGGCTGGCACACATCGGCGTGCTCAAGGCGCTGGAAGAGCAAGGCATCAAGATCGATGCGATTGCCGGTACCAGCATGGGCGCGGTGGTCGGTGGGCTGTATGCCTCGGGGTACAAGATCGACGAACTGGAAAAACTCGCCCTTAACATCGACTGGCAACAGGCGCTGTCCGATGCGCCGCCCCGGGAAGACGTACCGTTTCGGCGCAAACAGGATGACCGCGACTTTCTGGTGAAGCAGAAACTGAGCTTTCGCGACGACGGCAGTCTCGGTTTGCCATTGGGCGTGATTCAGGGCCAGAACCTCGCGCTGTTGCTGGAGAGCCTGCTGGCCCACACCAGCGACACCCGTGATTTCGACAAGCTGCCGATCCCGTTCCGCGCCGTGGCCACCGACATCGCCAACGGCGAAAAAGTAGTGTTTCGCAAAGGCCACCTGCCCCAGGTGATTCGCGCCAGCATGTCGATCCCGGCGGTGTTCGCCCCGGTCGAGCTGGATGGCCGGCTGCTGGTGGACGGCGGCATGACCGACAACATTCCCCTCGATGTGGCCCGGGAAATGGGTGTCGATGTGGCCATCGTGGTCGACATCGGTACCCCGCTGCGCAACCGCAAGCAACTGACCACCGTGGTCGATGTGCTGAACCAGTCGATCACCCTGATGACCCGGCGCAACTCCGAGGAGCAACTGGCGGCGCTGCACCCGGACGACGTGCTGATCCAGCCGCCGCTGGCCAGTTTCGGCGCCACCGATTTCGGTCGCGCCGAGGAAATGATCGATGCCGGCTATCGTGCAGCCAAGGCCCTCGACGCCCGCCTCGCCCGTTTGAAGCCCGCAGAATCTCAGGACGCCGAGCTCAACGCTGCCCGCGCACCGGGCCAGCGCACGCCGATCATCACCGCGATCAAGGTCGAGAACGACTCGAAAGTCGGCGACGACGTGATCCGCTACTACATTCGCCAGCCCATCGGTGAACCGCTGGACCTCGGGCGTCTGCACTCGGACATGGGCACCCTGTACGGCCTGGATTACTTCGAACAGGTGCAGTACCGCGTCGTGCACAAGGGCCAGGAACACACACTGGTGATCAGCGCCCGAGGCAAGCGCAGCGGCACCGACTACTTGCGGGTCGGCTTGAACCTGTCGGACGACATGCGCGGTGACAGCGCCTTCAACCTCGGCGCCAGTTACCGAATGAACGGCATCAACCGCCTCGGCGCGGAATGGCTGACCCGGGCACAGATTGGTGACAAGCAGGAACTCTACACCGAGTTCTACCAGCCGCTGGACGTCGGGTCCCGCTACTTCGTCGCGCCCTATGCGGCCTTCGAAGCCCAGAACGTCGATTCGGTGCTCGACAACGATCCGATCGCCCAATATCGCGTCGAGCGCTATGGCTTCGGCCTCAATGTTGGTCGCCAGATCGGCAACAACGGCGAAATCCGCTTTGGCGTTGGTGAGGCCTGGGGCAAGGCTGACGTACGGATCGGCGATCAGAATCTGCCGAGCGAACATTTCAACGAAGGTTTCTACGCGCTGAAATATTCGTTCGACTCACTGGATAACGTGTACTTCCCCCACGACGGCAAGGACGTCAGCCTGACCCTGATGCAATTCGAACCGAGCCTGGGTTCCGACACGCGCTATCGACAGTGGGAATTCAAACTGGACAAGGCCATGAGCAGCGGCCCGAACACACTGATTCTGGGTGGGCGTTACGGCCGCACGCTGGACAATGCGAATGTGGTGACATCGAGCTTCCTGCTCGGCGGCGCCCGACAGCTGTCCGGCTTCCGCGAAGATGCCATCTCCGGGCAGAACGTCAGCCTGATGCGGGCCGTGTACTACCGCCGCCTGACGCCACGCGCCTACCTGCCGCTGGACTTCCCGTTGTATGCCGGCGGCTCGCTGGAGCGTGGCCGGGCCTGGAACAACGACAACGAGTTCGACAGCGGCTACATCAACGCGGCCAGTGTGTTCATCGGTTTCGACACACCGCTGGGGCCGCTGAACTTCAGCTATGGCCTGAACGATGCCAATGAACAGGCGGTTTATCTGAATCTGGGGCAGACCTTCTGACCCGGATCAGCGAATCCCCGCCAACAGGGTGCGGGCGGTCTGCCTGAGCGGCTCATCGCCCTCTTTCAGCAACTCATTGAGCAAGGCGATCGCACTGTCGAGGTCGCCATCGTCGATGCAGGTCTGGGCCTGTTCGAGCTTGCCGGCGTTGGCGGCTTCTGTCGGATCCAGCTCGGGCTCCGGCGCCTGCAGGTCCAGCGGTTCCAGGGCCAGTGACTGACCGGGATCGCCAAACTCGTTGAGAAAGTCTTCATCGATAGCCTGGACTTCCGGCTCGGCGATCCACTCCAGCTCTGTCGTTTCAACGTCATCGCCGGTGGTTTGCGGCAATTCGAAATCCTGCGGCAGGACTTGCAGGCTCGAGCCAAGTGCCGATGGCGCCAAGGACTGTGGGTTCGTTGCCGGGCGACTGTCTTCCAGATCCCAGCTGGAATCCATCGACAGTTGCTCCAGATTCAGCTCGAAATCATCCTCGGCCAGCGGTGTTGTGGGTGCGGCCTGCTCAATGGGTGACGCGGCAATGACCGGAGCCGCTGCAACCAAAGGTTCAGTCCTGGCCAGTTTCGGATATCGGGCGCGAATCTCCTGCAACCGTTGCTCCTCGACACCGAGCTGGCGCAAGTGGTTTTCCTGATCGTCATAGGCCACCTGATCGCCCTGGCGCCCCAGCACCTCGAGCAACTGCACGCCGAGATCAATGCGCTCCGGTTCTTTTTGCAAGGCGTCGCGCAGCAATCCGAGCGCTTCGCCCAGTCGTCCGTAAGCCAGATAAATGCCCACGGCTTCCAGCACATCGCCGTTTGTCTGCTCGTCTCGATGCTCGACGGCGCCATGGGCAGCATTCGGACGAACATGTTCGCTGTCATTGAGCTCCGGTTCGCTTCGCTGCGGCAGCACGCGTGCCGGCACGTCCGGGATCACTGCCGGCTGACGTCGGCGGCGAACGATCAGCCCCGCCACCAACCCTCCCAGTAGCACCAGCAAGCCTCCGAGCAATGGCCAACTGACGGAGTCGTCTTGATTCTCCGCCGGCGCAATGACCGGCGCCGGGATCGAGGCAGGCGCCGCCGGGGTTGCGGGTGCCGGAGGTGCCTGCTGAACCTGTGCGAGATGCGCCTGCAGATCGGCCAGCTGTTTCTTGCCGTCGGCGATTTGCACATCCTGCGCCTGAAGCTTCAGGTTCAGCTCATCGATGGTTTTCTGCAGTTGCTGGTTCAGCAACACGCTGGCCGCCAGCTGTTCCGCTTGGGCGTCGTTGGTTGCGGACGTTTGAGGCGTCGGCGCGGCCGGTGCTGCAGCAGGTTTGTTCTGGGGGGTGGCGGCAGGCGCCTCGGGCGTTGGAAACTCCGAAGACTGCGCATGGACATCAGGTTCGTCGGTGGCCGGCACGATGCCCGGCGAACCCGGCGGATCGATCAGCACTGTGTATTCGCGCAGCACATGGCCGTTGGGCTGATTGAGCTGCACCAGGAAGTTCAGGAAAGGTTCGTTGACCGGTTTGGTCGAGGTCACCCGGATCAGGTTGCGATTGCCATGCAGGATCGGAGTGAATTTGAGGTCGTTGAGAAAGAACACCCGCTCGACCCCGGCACGGCCGAATTCGTCCGCCGAGGCCAGGCTGGCCGACAGCTCGCCGGCACTGAGCCCTGCGGCGTCCAACAGGGCGATGTCGGCCTTGAGCGGTTGATTGAGCGCTGAATGCACGGTGATGTCACCGAGACCCAGCGCCAGTGATGCCGTGGACCAGGTGAGTACACCGGCCACCAGCAGCGAATTGGCGCAACGCAGTACTACGTGCCGACTGTCGAGCATGAGCATCCCTTAAATAAGCAAAACCGACTTCTATGGGTTCGCACATCCGGTACGAACACGATATTGCCCAGTAGTTCTTATAGTCTGCCCAGCGCGATCCCTCAAAAAAACGGCACGTCGTTGTGCCTCAAGATTTTTCCAGGTTGGCCAGAATGTGCCCGTGAACCCGCATGCACACCTTCATGTCAGCCTCATCGATGCCCTCGAACAACTCCGTGCGCAGTTGCGTGGCGATGGTTTCGATCTGTTCGATCAACGGGCGGGCCGGGGCACACAGTACGATCTTTTTCGCCCGACGGTCTTCCATCACGGACTGGCGTTGCACCAGCCCCTGGCTTTCCAGGCTGTCGAGCAATCGTGCGAGGGTCGGTCCTTCGACGCCGACGCTTTGCGCCAGCTCCCGTTGGGTCGGCGCCTCTTCGAAACGAGCCAGATGCAGCAGCACCAGCCAGCGCGCCTGGGACAAACCCAGACCGGCCAGCCGGCGATCCAGTTCGGCACGCCAGCCACGGGACATCTGGGCCAGTTGCATGCCAAAGCGGTGTTGATCGGTTAACGGCATAAAACACTCATGGTTAGACTGAAGAAATAGAGAAAAACTAATTATTAGTCAGCTAAGCATGACATTTGGCTATAGGCAAGAGCTGCCCTGTACTGAATCGTTACATCCGTATAACGGTTTGTGTAAGCAAATGCTCACATCTCGAATTCAGATTGCAGCGCGGCCCGTACGCAGTACAGCACACCTTCCGGTACGCGACCGGCAAACAGCTCCGCCACTTCGGCGACCGACGGCAACTCGCCCTCGCCGTCGAGGAACGCATCCTGGACTTCGCCCATCAAGTCTTCCGGCAAATCCAGCGCCTGCTCCAGCGACAATTGCTGCTTGCCGATGGCTTCGGCGAGCATGGTGTAGACGTTCTTTTCCGAGCATTGCAACTGACCGGCAATCTGCAGCGGCGTCATGCCGGCGCGGGCCAGGGTGATCAGTTCGTGGCGCACGTCGGCCACCACTTTCGGCGCCTCGGCCTCGCCGCCCAGCACCTCGAGGAAGGCCTCGCCGTAGCGTTCCAGCTTGCGTGCGCCGACGCCGCTGACCCGGGCCATATCCGCCAGCGAAGCCGGCTGGCTGCGGAGCATTTCCAGCAGGGTCGAGTCGGGGAAGATGACGTACGGCGGCACACCGTGTTCTTCCGCCAGTTTGCGCCGCAGGGCGCGCAAGGCTTCCCACTGTTCGCGCTCTTCGCCACGCACCAGCTGGCTGGCCTGGCTCTTGCTGCCGCTCTTGGCGGTGATTTGTGGCTTGAGGTCGCGGCGCAGTTCCAGGCTCACCTCGCCCTTGAGCAGCGGTCGGCAGGTATCGCTCAGACGCAGCCCCCCGTAGCCTTCATGGTCGACATCGGCCAAGCCGCGCGCAACCAACTGGCGGAACAGCGAACGCCATTCGCTCTCCCCCAGCACCTTGCCCACGCCAAACACCGACAGGTGCTGATGGCCGAAGCTGCGAACCTTTTCGTTGTCCTTGCCCAGCAACACGTCCACCAGATGACCAACACCGTAACGCTGGCCGGTGCGATAGATCGCCGACAGCGCCTGACGCGCAGGCTCGGTGGCGTCCCAGGTCTGCACGCCGTCGATGCAGTTGTCGCAGTGGCCGCAAGGCTCCGGCATGTCTTCGTCGAAATACGCCAGCAGCGCCTGACGGCGGCAACGGGTTTCTTCGCAGAGCGAGAGCATGGCGTCGAGCTTGTGCTGCTCCAGACGCTTGTGGCGTTCGTCGCCTTCGGAGTTCTGTAGCATCTGCTTGAGCATCACCACGTCTTGCAGACCGTAGGCCATCCAGGCGTCCGCCGGCAGGCCGTCACGGCCGCCGCGTCCGGTTTCCTGGTAATAGGCCTCAAGGGATTTCGGCAGGTCGAGGTGAGCGACAAAGCGCACGTTGGGTTTGTCGATGCCCATGCCGAACGCCACGGTGGCCACCATGATCAGACCTTCCTCGTTGAGGAAGCGCTTCTGATGGTAGGCGCGCAGATCGTTGGGCAGACCGGCATGGTACGGCAGCGCCGGGAAGCCCTGCTCGGTGAGAAACGCGGCCACCTCCTCCACCTTCTTGCGCGACAGGCAGTAGACGATGCCGGCATCGCTGCGTCGCTCGGCGAGGAACGCCAGCAACTGCTTGCGCGGCTGCTCCTTGGGCACGATGCGGTAGAAGATGTTCGGCCGGTCGAAGCTCGACAGGAAACGCTCGGCGTTCTGCAGGTGCAGACGGGTGACGATTTCTTCCCGGGTGCGCTTGTCGGCGGTGGCGGTCAGGGCGATGCGCGGCACGTCGGGGAACATTTCCGCCAGCTGCCCCAGTTGCAGGTATTCCGGACGGAAGTCGTGGCCCCATTGCGATACGCAGTGCGCTTCGTCGATGGCGAACAGCGCGATGTTCAAGCCTTGCAGGAACGACAGCATGCGCGGCTGCACCAGACGCTCCGGCGCCAGATAGAGCATTTTCACTTCGCCGCGCTTGATCCGGTTGGCGAGGTCGCGCTGCTGTTCGGCACTCAACGTGGAGTTCAACGCAGCCGCCGCCACGCCCAGCTCTTCGAGGGTGGCGACCTGATCGTCCATCAGTGCGATCAGCGGCGACACCACCACCGCCAGGCCGTCGCGCAACAGCGCCGGCACCTGGAAGCACAGGGACTTGCCGCCGCCGGTCGGCATCAGGACAAGGGCATCACCACCACTGGCCACGCGCTCAATGATTGCACCCTGACGGCCACGGAAACTGTCGTAGCCGAAGATGTCCTTGAGGACGCGTTGAGCCTGTTCGAGCATAAAAACTCCAAAAATCCACCGAAACATCCCTGCACAGGCTGGTTCAAGACAGCCGAGGCTGCTTTAAACAAAACGTAAGGGCGCATTGCATGACGCCGTACGGATTCAGCCGCGACACCGGCAGGGATCGCAAAGCGCGGCAGTATACCCGAGCCCTCCCCGGCAAAGGGCACCGCCGATAAGAAGCTTGTGCGGGCAAATCTGCCGTGCGGCTGGCTTGAGGGCTCAAGAAGGCCTAGAATTCCCGCATTGTTTATTCCCCCAAGGTAGCCCTTTAATGTCCTTCGCCGAGCAACTAACCCGCCTGCAAGTCTTCCTCGACGCCGACGAGCTGCATGAAGAGGCGCTGGACTACGTGGCCGCTCACGGTTACCTGACCGCGCTGTCGATCTGCGCCGACGTGGTGCCGGACCGTGAGTGGATCGACGCCCTGTTCGCCGAAGAGCCGCATTACAGTAGCGAAGCCCAGCGTGAAGAGATCGAAGCCACGCTGATCGGCCTCAAGGCCCACATCGCCCGTCAACTGGCGTCCGATGAAGAGTTCGAGCTGCCATGCGAACTGGACCTGGGCGACGAGCCGGACGATTCGGAACTGCGCGGCTGGTGCATCGGCTTCATGGAAGGCGTGTTCCTGCGCGAAGCGGCCTGGTTCGAAACCGCCGAAGAAGAAGTCAGCGAAATGCTCCTGCCGATCATGGTCGGTTCGGGCCTGTTCGACGAACAGCCTGAATTCGAAGACATCGCCAAGGACGCCAACCTGATGGACGACATGATCGTGCAGATTCCGGAAGCCCTCACCGCGCTGTACCTGCTGTGCCAGGCACCCGACGAAAAACCGGCGATCCTCAAGCCACGTCACCACTAAGATCCAGCCTATGGACAGCCCCATAGGCAACCGCCCCCTGATGTTGCGCTACATCCTGCTGGCCATCGGCTGGCTCAGCGTGGCATTGGGGGTGATCGGGATTTTCCTGCCTGTTCTCCCCACTACCCCTTTCCTCCTGCTGGCAGCCGCCTGCTTCGCCCGCAGCTCTCCGCGTTTCTACCAATGGCTGGTCGAGCACCCACGGCTCGGGCCATGGATCCGTGACTATCTTGATGGCAACGGCATTCCGCTCAAGGGCAAGGTCTACGCGATCGGGCTGATGTGGGCGAGCATTCTGTTCTCGTGCTACCTGGTGCCTCTGCCGTGGGCGCGGGGGTTCATGTTGACGAGTGCGGTGTTGGTGACGGTTTATATCTTGCGGCAGAAGACGTTGCACAAACCCTGAATCACAGCGACATCAGCTCGCAGGTATTCACCTGTTTTCATTCAAAGTAGAATTTGCGCCAAATCTGTTCTTCTGAACATCACCATTGCCGCAGCCTGGCATCGGTCCACATGGAGGAGAGTCTGTGAAACTGATCAGGCTGGAGCTGGAAAATTACCGCTGTTTCCCATCGCTGACGCTTGAACTCGACTCCCAGTTGACTTTGCTGGTTGCGCGCAATGGTCAAGGCAAGACAAGCCTGCTGGATGCCATCAAGGTGGCGTTGTGGCCATATGTTCGCGGGTTTGACCTCGGCAGCACTACCAACGACATCACCGGAATTCACCCGGAAGATGTTTTTTTGCGCCCCCTCCAAGCGCACCAAATGGAACCATCTCTCCCTGCTCGACTGTCTGCTCAAGCAACCCTATATGGGGAAGTCTGGAAATGGTCTCGACGCCGCGAAAGCATCCGTAAGGGCACACAGACCCGTGGTGATGCAGCAGCCAACAAGCTTGAGGCAACCGCCGAAGCGCTGGAATTACAGATTTTCAACCGAGCGGTCTCAGCCCAGTCTCCATTCGACTTGCCTGTTCTCGCGTACTACGGCACCGGTCGGCTCTGGAGTCAGAAAAAACTGACCGCTGCATTCGAAAAAGCGGAAAACGCCGAGTTTTCCAGAACGTATGCCTATCGCGATTGCCTGGACCCAGCATCCAGCTATAAGCACTTCGCAAAGTGGTACACAAGAATTTTCCGTAGTTACCGCGATGAGCAAATTCGTAACATTGAACGCGGAAATCTGAGCATCGACGTCAAGGACGAATTCGCTCATCCCGTTTTGGCTGTTCAGAATGCGGTGAATGCTGTCCTCGCAAATCAAACAGGTTGGCGAAATCTGGCTTACAGCAGTGAGTTTTCCGATGTTGTGCTCGAACACCCGATTCATGGCGTACTTAAAGTCAGCCAGCTCAGCGACGGAATCCGAAACATTGTCGCTTTGGCGGCCGATATCGCCTATCGCTGCATAAAGCTGAACCCTCACTTGGGAATCATCGCGCCGCGTGAATGCACTGGCGTGATTTTGATCGACGAAGTCGATATGCACCTTCATCCCGCGTGGCAACAGACTGTCATACCTGATTTGCTTAACGCGTTCCCCAAAATTCAGTTCATCGTCACAACTCACAGTCCTCAGGTCATCACCTCAGTTCCTGCGCATTGCATCCGAGTGCTGCAAGCCGTATCCAACGAAGGCATCCGACGCATCACTGTCAGCAATGTGGATCAACAGACTCAAGGGGTAGCCAGCTCACAGGTACTGGCGCATGTAATGGGCATCGACCCGACACCCGATAATGAGCCTGCACGAAAACTGAGTTTGTACATGGGATTGATTCAGCAAAATCTACATGAGGGTGCGGAAGGACTGGAACTGCGAACCTATCTGGACAAGCACTTCACTCCCCAGCACCCAAGCATGCTGGACTGCGATCGGCTGATCCGACTCGAAGCCTTCAAGCGCAAGCAACTGACGAAACAGTAAGGACAAAGGAATCGGCAAATGCGAAAGCTTGTCCGGGGTGAAGGCCCACACTGTCTGACCCGCTATAGGCATGGAGTGCATAGATGGTCCCTCGAATCTCCGACACCACCCGAGCGCGAACAGGTATGGGAGCATCTTCGAACCATGCAGGGTACCCGTTGTGCCTACTGTGAAGCAGATATTGGTCGACCCGGTCGTTCTCATATTGAGCACTTTCGACAGAGAGACCGGCACCCACAAGGTACTTTTGACTGGTCGAATCTGTTTGGCTCATGCAACCGCGAAGATACCTGCGGTAAATTCAAGGACGCCTGCGGTCCCTATGAACACAGTGACTTGCTCAAACCTGACGTAGATGAACCTGATGATTTCTTCATCTACGTCAACGACGGCACTATCGCACCGCGCGACAACCTGGATGAACCAGCACGTAAAAGAGCTATCGAGACTCTGCGCATTTTCAATCTGGATGCTCAAAACGGAGCACTGCGTGAAATGAGGCGGGAGGCAATTCGCCCGTACCTGGATACGGCACAGACAATCATGGAGATGCTTGAAGAGTTCTCGCCGAGCGATATTCAAGCGTTCATAGATGGAGAGATTCAGAATATCGCGCACCTCCCTTTCGCAACTTCGATCCGGCACACGCTCTCCGTGATGGCCTGATCAAACCAATTAAATTGCTCAAAAAAGCCCATCCTCCAATTCAATAGAGAGTTTGGGCTTTTTCGTTTTTGCACAAACCCAAGCTGTTGTTGAAGAGTGTTGAATGTTATGTCCGCAAAGCCACGCCACCTTGCGCCTTTGCCTACGCATCCGCCAGAATCCGCCGGCTTGTGCGCCTTGGGGGCGGGTTCTATTGTTTGGCGGTCGCTGAAAAACAGCGATCGGGTTTAGCAGCCCGGATTCACTCTAGACGCACAATGCCGTTCGCTCGTGATCAGGCTGACGCCTGTCCGTTCACGTTATGGCGGCTTTGCGTGGGGCACTTCGGTGCGCCGGGTTCTAGAGTCCTGGTCTGCTAACCCGCGTACGGCCGCCACCTCTTTCGTTTAGCAGCGAAGCGTGGCGCCTCCACTACTCTAGAGGCTTTACCCATGATCAAACCAACGCCAAACCCGCCGGAAGTCGATTCGACTTCCCCCTACGAAACCCTCGATTCCAAGAAATTCCACGAAGCCGCCGAACGCGCCCTCGATCACTACCTCAACCCCTTCCACCCCAGAAAGCCGCTGCTCAAACCCAACACCCGCTACCTCATCGCCCCCGGTATCCCGAGCGAAGAACTGTTGGCCGACGCCTGCGAAACCCTGACCTCGGCCAAAACCATGGCCAGCGATTTCGCCGGGATGATCGATGCACCGCAGCGGTATGTGCTGCTGGGGATCGGGCAACTGATCATGCTGGCGGAACTGGCGGTAAATCGGGTGCTGGATAATCTGGAACTGAAGGCAGAGGCGCCGCTGTAGCCTTAGCAAAGAAAAAACCCGCCGCCCCGTTAGATCGGGACGGCGGGTTTTGTCGTTTCAGCCCCGGCTCACACCGTGTCCACCTTCAACGAATGATCATTCAACATCCCGTTGATGATGGTCGCCGTGTCATGGCCGCCGGCAATCACCCCGCCCGCCCCCGGTGTCACGCCGTAGTGGCTGGCGAGGTTGACGCCCGCCAGGTCGATGGTCTGGTTCGGCGTGGCGCCGGCCATGGCGCTGACGTCGATGGTGGTGACCACCGAAGCGCCGCTGCCGGTGACGGTGAAGTGCAGGTAGTCATCCAGTGACGCCGCCGTGCCGTTTTCACCTTGCAGCAGTTGCGACAGGTCGAGCTTGTCGGTGCCCGGAGTGAAGTCGGTGACGGTGTCGTGGCCGCTGTTGCCCTTGAGCCACTGGAAGGTGTCGGCGCCCGGCCCGCCGGTCAGGGTGTTGTTGCCCATGCCGCCAATCAGCAGGTCATCACCGCCGCCGCCGTTGAGGATGTCGTTGCCCAGGCCGCCGTTGATGACGTTGTTATTGTTGTCGCCGGTGAGGGTGTCGTTGAAGTTCGAACCGACGAGGTTTTCGACGTTGCTGATGGTGTCGATGCCGGCGCCGATGGTGTTCTGCGCACCGAGCAGGCTCAGGTTGACCGTGACCCCGGCCGTCGCGTGGGCATAGCTCACCGTATCGATACCGGTGCCGCCATCGAGGATGTCGTTGCCCGGGCCGCTGTAGAGCAAATCGTTGCCGGCGCCGCCGTGCAGTTCGTTGTTGCCGGAGCCTGCGGTCAGCACGTCGTTGCCATCGCCGCCGTTGAGGATGTTGTCGCCGCTGCCCGCCACCAGCACGTCATCGCCGGACGTACCGGTGAGGGTGTGGCCGTCCTGATAAGTGATGGTCACGTTGGCGGAGTCGCTGCCGCCGTGGTTGTCGTTGGCGGTGTAGGTACCGTGGAAGTCCGGGGTGACGTCGTGGGCCCCCGCGTAGTTGACCGTCATGGTCAGTTGGTAGTTTTCCGCGGCGTTGGTGTTGCTGCCGCTGGTGTTGGTGATGTTTGTTATGTGGATCTGATACGTGCCATCGGCGCTGGCGGTGATGGTGCCGCCATCGGCGATGCTGACGAACGCCCCGCCGTTCACCGAATACTCCATGGTGATGTGCCCGGCCGCCAGGTTGTGATCGAGGTTGAGGGTCTCGCCCTGTTTCAGTTTGACGGTGATCAGGTCTTCATCGTTGGCATTGGCGTTGGTCACCGCGCCGAGGTAGCCACTGACCACCAGCACGGCGGTCATGGCCGCGGTGTTGGCCGCAAAGGAGCTGCGCACATCGGCCAGGTTCTGGTTGGCGCTGGTGTTGGTGGTGCCGGTGAAACTGATCGCGCCGCTGCCGGTGAAGTCCGCGCCCTTGGCGGCCCAACCGGTGTTGAAGGTGGTGGGCGAAGCGCTGAGGGTGTCACCGTCCGGATCGGTGTCGTTGGCCAGCAGCAGCTCGCCCGGCACAGTCACATTGCTCGACAGCACGTTGGTGATGATGTGGTCATCCACCGCCACCGGTGGCGAGTTGGGGATCACTTTCACCGTCAGCGTGGAGCTGGCGAGGTCGCCGTCGTTGTCGCTGAGGGTGAAGCCAATGTTCTCGGTGATCACCGTCGTGGTGGTTTTCTGAGAGGTGTAGCTGTAGTCGCCGGTATCGAGGTTGACCACCAGCGTGCCGCTGTTGTTGGTGGCGATGCTCAGGGTGTTGTTCACCGTGTTGAAGGTGCCGTGGTTGGTGCCGCCGCTGGCGGTCAGCGAACCCTGGCCGCTGTTGGCTTTCGGATCGTAGGTGTAGGTGGTGCCGTCGACCACGATGGACTTGATGAAACCGCCATCGGCGCCGAACGTTCCGCCATCACCCAGCAACGAACCGGTGACCGGTGCGCCTTCCACGGTGCCGGACAGCACCGAGTTCAGTTGATTGAGATCGGTGACCACCACCGCATTGGTGTTGGTGTGGCTGATGCCGTCGTATGCCAGCGGATCGAGGTTGGCGTTGCTGACACCGTTGCCGAGGCCGATCGCGTAGTTCTTGATGTTGTTGGCATCAAGGAAGGCCTTGAGCGCGGTCTCGTCGGCGGTGCCGATTTCCTGGCCGGTGGTGGGTTTGCCGTCGGAGAAGAAGTACCCGACATTCTGCGCCCCGGTGAGTTTGCCCGAGGTGTTGAACGCGGTCTGCATGGTCGCCACGGCCGCATCGTAGTTGGTGCCGCCACCGGCGCTGAGGCCGGCGAGCAGGGTCTTGGCGGTCGCCACATCGACCCACACCGAAGTGCGATCGGTGGCGTTGCTGCTGAAGGTGACGAGCTGCACTTTCACATCACCCAGATCGTCGTACTTGTCGAGCAACGCACTGATCGCCTGCTTGGCCAGGTCCAGCCGCGACAGGCCTGGCACGCCGGAGGCGTCGGCCATGCTGCCGGAGATATCGAGCACGATGAGGATGTTGGAGTCGATCTCCACCGCCGCCACCGAGCGATCCGAGGCCACCGCTTTTGGCACGTCGTCGACGATGTTGACCACGATGGTGCTGGTGGTGCTGTTGCCCAGCGCATCGGTGGCCTTGTAGGTGAAGCTTTCGCTTAGCGTGTTCGCACCGTCATTGGCGTTCGGCGTGGTTTTCGGTGCCGACGTCAGGGTGTAGGTGTAGGTGCCGTCGGCGTTGAGCTGGATCTGCCCGTACGTGCCGGTGCTGCTGCCGACCAGGGTGTAGGTGATCGCGCCGCTGCCGCCGGTGACCGCGCCGACCAGGGTGCCGCTGGCGGTTTCGCCGGTGTTGGTCGGGTCGCTGCCGATGACCGTGCCGGGGGCCAGGTCTTGCCCGTCCTTGGTCAGGTCGAGGGCTTTTTCGTAGACGGTCACGTCCTGATCCACCGAGGCCACGAGTTTGCTGTCAGCCACGTTGACGGTGATGGTGGTGGTGCTTTCGTCGCCGTCACTGTCGCGGATGGTGTAGGTGAACGTGTCGGTGGCGCCCGGCGGGCTCACCGAGTTCGGGTTGCTGTGATAGACCGCGTTGCCCGCCGCATCCAGGGTCAGGTAACCGTAGGTGCCGTTGATGTTGCTGTTGAGGCCGCCAATGGCCGAGGTCGAGGTGTCGCCGCCGGCCCTTACGCCCACCACCGCACCGCCCGCTGCCGGGCCGTCGGCACCGGTGACGTCGTTGCCCAGCACACTGATATTGACGGTGCCGCCCTCCACCACCGAGCCGGTGTCGGCCTTGGCGGTCGGCAGGTCATCGACGATGTTGACGTTGATCTGCCCGGAGGCAGTGCTGCCGTCACCGTCGGTGGCCACCACGTTGAAGTTCTCGGTGATGCTGTTGGCGCCGTTGCCGGTCGGGTGCGCGTCGTTATGCACCAGGGTGTAGCTGTAACTCACGACACCGGTAGCGGCGTTAAAACCGGTGACCGTCAGCGTGCTGCCCAGCGGTGTGGTGACCGATTGCGGGAAGCCTGCGGCGACGCCGTTGGTAACCACCGCGATGCCGCCGACGGTGAGGGTTTGGAGACCGTCGAGTGCGGTGACAGTGAAGGTGCCGCTTTGGGTCAGAGCCGTGGCGTCCGGCGCTGTGCCGTTGCCGAGGTTTTTCTCGTAGACGGTGAGTTCGCCGCCATTGACGTCGAGGCCGCTGAGAATCACCGGATCGTCGTTGTTGTGGATCTGCAGCACGAGGTTGGCGGTGCTGGTGTCGCCGTCCGAGTCAGTGATGGTGTAGGTGAAGGTTTCGGTGCCGTTGCCACCGCCGTGCAGGTTTTTGAAGTCGGCGTCATTGGTGTTGAGGGTGTAGGTGTAAGTGCCGTTGGCGTTCAGCACCAGCGTGCCGTAAGTCCCGGTGAACGTACCGGCGGTGATCGGGCCGGCGTTGGGACCGGTCGGGACGCGGTCGGCGCCTTGTACGTCATTGGTCAGGACGTTGCCGGTCAGGGTCAGGTTGGTTTCCGAAGCGGTGCCGGTGTTGGTGTCGTTTACGGCTTTTGGCAGGTCGTCGACGATGTTTACGTCCAGCGATGCGTTGGCCGTGGTGCCGTTGTCATCAACCACCGTCACAGCGAATTGCTCACTCAGGGTGTTGGCGCCGTTGGCGGTTGGGTGGGCATCGTTGTGGACCAGGGTGTAGCTGTAGCTGACGACGCCGGTCGTGGCGTTGAAGCCGGTGATGGTCAGTGTGCTGCCCAGCGGTGTGGTGACGGATTGCGGGAAGCCAGCAGCTACACCGTTAGTGACAACGGCGATACCGCCCACGGTCAGGGTTGTTACGCCGTCCAGCGCAGTGATGGTGAACGTGCCACTTTGAGTCAGCGCGGTAGCATCCGGCGCGCTGCCGGTGCTCAGATTTTTCTCAAAGACGGTGAGCTCGCCGCCGTTAATGTCGAGGCCGTTGATGATCACCGGATCGTCGTTGTTGTGGATCTGCAGCACGAGGTTCGCAGTGCTGGTATCGCCGTCCGAATCGGTGATGGTGTAGGTGAAGGTTTCGGTGCCGTTGCCACCGCCGTGCAGGGCTTTGAAGTCGGCGTCGTTAGGGTTGACGGTGTAGGTGTAAGTGCCGTTGGCATTCAGCACCAGGGTGCCATAGGTCCCGGTGAAAGTGCCCGCAGTGATCGGTCCGGCATTGGGTCCGGTCGGAACGCGGTCGGCGCCTTGCACGTCGTTGGTCAGCACGTTGCCGGTCAGCGTGAGGTTGGTTTCCGAAGCCGTGCCGGTGTTGCTGTCGTCCACGGCTTTGGGCAGGTCGTCGACGATGTTCACATCCAGCGATGCGTTGGCCGTGGTGCCGTTGTCATCCACCACGGTGACAGCGAATTGCTCACTTAGCGTGTTGGCACCGTTGGCGGTCGGGTGGGCGTCATTGTGGTCGAGTGTGTAGCTGTAGCTGACGACGCCGGTCGTGGCGTTGAAACCTGTAATCGTCAGCGTGCTACCCAGCGGCGTCGTGACCGATTGCGGGAAGCCGGCGGCCACACCGTTGGTAACGACCGCAATACCGCCCACGGTCAGCGTCGTTACGCCGTCCAGCGCAGTGATGGTGAACGTGCCGCTCTGAGTCAAAGCCGTAGCATCCGGCGCACTGCCGGTGCTGAGGTTTTTCTCGAAAACCGTCAGCTCGCCGCCATTGACGTCCAGGCCGCTGATAACCACAGGATCGTCGTTGTTGTGGATCTGCAGCACGAGGTTCGCGGTGCTGGTATCGCCGTCCGAGTCGGTGATGGTGTAGGTGAAGGTCTCGGTGCCGTTGCCACCGCCATGCAGGGCTTTGAAGTCGGCGTCATTCGGATTGACGGTGTAGGTGTAAGTGCCGTTGGCGTTCAGCACCAGTGTGCCGTAAGTCCCGGTGAAGGTGCCGGCGGTGATCGGTCCGGCATTCGGGCCGGTCGGTACGCGATCGGCGCCTTGCACATCGTTGGTCAGGACATTGCCGGTCAGCGTCAGATTGGTTTCCGAAGCCGTGCCGGTGTTGCTGTCGTCCACGGCTTTGGGCAGGTCGTCGACGATGTTTACATCCAGCGAAGCATTGGCCGTGGTGCCGTTGTCATCCACCACGGTGACGGCGAACTGCTCGCTCAACGTATTTGCGCCGTTGGCAGTCGGATGCGCGTCGTTGTGATCGAGGGTGTAGCTGTAACTCACCACACCGGTCGCGGCATTAAACCCTGTGATGGTCAGCGTACTGCCCAGCGGAGTCGTGACCGATTGCGGGAAGCCGGCGGCCACACCGTTGGTGACGACTGCAATGCCGCCCACAGTCAGGGTCGTTACACCATCCAGAGCAGTGATAGTGAACGTGCCACTTTGAGTCAAAGCCGTGGCATCCGGCGCACTACCGGTGCTCAGATTTTTCTCAAAGACGGTGAGCTCGCCGCCGTTAATGTCGAGGCCGTTGATGATCACCGGATCGTCGTTGTTGTGGATCTGCAGCACGAGGTTCGCAGTGCTGGTATCGCCGTCCGAATCGGTGATGGTGTAGGTGAAGGTTTCAGTACCGTCTCCGCCACCGTGCAGGCTTTTGAAGTCGGCGTCATTCGGGTTGACGGTGTAGGTGTAAGAGCCATCCGCATTCAGCACCAAAGTGCCATAGGTTCCAGTGAACGTGCCGGCAGTAATCGGCCCGGCATTCGGGCCGGTCGGCACACGGTCGGCACCCTGCACATCGTTGGTCAGGACGTTCCCCGTGAGCGTCAGGTTAGTTTCCGAAGCCGTGCCGGCATTGCTGTCATTCACGGCTTTTGGCACGTCATCAACGATGTTCACGTCCAGCGATGCATTGGCCGTGGTGCCGTTGTCATCGACGACAGTGACCGCGAACTGCTCGCTCAAGGTATTGGCGCCGTTGGCGGTTGGGTGGGTGTCGTTGTGGTCGAGGGTGTAGCTGTAGCTGACGACGCCGGTAGTAGCATTGAACCCGGTGATGGTCAGCGTGCTGCCCAGCGGCGTGGTGACCGATTGCGGAAAGCCGGTGGCCACGCCGTTGGTGACGACTGCAATGCCGCCCACGGTCAGTGTGGTTACGCCGTCCAGAGCAGTGATGGTGAAGGTCCCGCTTTGGGTCAACGCAGTAGCATCCGGCGCACTGCCGGTACTGAGGTTTTTCTCGAAAACTGTCAGCTCGCCACCGTTTACGTCCAGGCCGTTGATGATCACCGGATCGTCGTTGTTGTGGATCTGCAGAACCAGATTCGCGGTGCTGGTGTCGCCGTCGGAATCCGTAATGGTGTAGGTGAAGGTCTCGGTGCCGTTGCCGCCGCCATGCAGGTTTTTGAAGTCGGCGTCGTTAGGGTTGACGGTGTAGGTGTAAGAACCATCGGCATTCAGCACCAGAGTGCCGTAGGTCCCGGTGAAAGTGCCGGCAGTAATCGGACCAGCGTTCGGCCCTGTCGGCACACGGTCGGCACCTTGCACGTCGTTGGTCAGCACGTTGCCGGTCAGCGTGAGGTTGGTTTCCGAAGCGGTACCGGCGTTGCTGTCGTCCACGGCTTTTGGCAGGTCGTCGACGATGTTCACATCCAGCGAAGCATTGGCGGTGGTGCCGTTGTCATCCACCACGGTGACGGCGAACTGCTCGCTCAGAGAGTTAGCGCCGTTGGCGGTTGGGTGCGCATCATTGTGATCGAGGGTGTAGCTGTAGCTGACAACGCCGGTGGCGGCGTTGAACCCGGTGATGGTCAGCGTGCTGCCCAGCGGAGTCGTGACCGATTGCGGAAAGCCTGCGGCCAGGCCGTTGGTGACGACCGCTATACCGCCCACGGTCAGCGTGGTCACGCCGTCCAGCGCGGTGATGGTGAAAGTGCCGCTCTGAGTCAAAGCTGCAGCATCCGGCGCGCTGCCGGTGCTCAGGTTTTTCTCGAAGACTGTGAGTTCACCACCTTCTACGTTCAACCCGTTGATCAGCACCGGATCGTCGTTGTTGTGGATCTGCAGCACGAGGTTCGCAGTGCTGGTGTCACCATCGGAATCGCGCAGGGTGTAGGTAAAGGTTTCTGTGCCGTTGCCGCCGCCATGCAACGCCTTGAAATCCGCGTCGCTGGTATTGAGGGTGTAGGTGTAAGTGCCGTTGGCGTTCAGTACCAGCGTGCCGTAAGTCCCGGTGAATGTACCGGCAACTACCGGGCCGCTGTTGGGGCCGACAGCAATGCGGTCAGCGCCCTGGACGTCGTTGGTCAGGACGTTACCGGTCAGGCTCAAGTTGGTTTCCGAAGCGGTGCTGGCGTTGCTGTCATCCACCGCTTTGGGCACGTCATCAGTGATGTTCACATCCAGTGAGCCGGTGGCGGTATCGCCATTGCTGTCACCGGCAATCACCGTGAAATGTTCGCTGAGGCTGTTGGCACCGTCACCCGCAGGATGGGCATCGTTGCCGTTGAGGGTGTAGCTGTAGCTGACCGTGCCGTTCGCCGGGTTGTAACCGGTGATGGTCAGGGTGTTGCCCAGTTGCGTGGTGATCGATTGCGGGAAACCGACGGGCACACCGCCGACGATCACGCTGATGCCGCCGATGCTCAGGCTGGTCAGACCATCGGGCGCGGAGATGCTGAAGCTGCCGGCCTGGGTCAGCGCGCCGGGATTGGCGGCGGAACCGTCCGGCAGATTGGCTTCGTTGAGCGTCAATTCGCCCCCGGGCACATCCAGGCCTGTGAGGGTCACAAGGTTATTGACCGGTGGCGGGATGACCGGCGCCGGCGTGTTGTCGCCGTTGTCGATCACCGCGTAGTGGCGCTCTTGCGGGAACTCGGGAATGCCATTGAAACCGGCAGTGGGGAAACCGACGACCGGATCGACCCGCCCGGCGACTTCCGTCAGCAAGACGAAACTGTGGCCACCGCCCTTGCCGCCATTGGCATCGCCCGGGGCATCGGGGCCTGCGGCAGTGGCCTCAGCAGATTTAGTCGGGTCTTCACCGGCGGCAATGGCTTTCTGGATCTGGGCGACATCGGTGAGTTGAGCATCGCTCGGGGTCAGCGCTTCCGGGGCATCCACATGGGGCGCGTGGTTGGCCAGCAATTGGCCGGTCAGGGTCATGCTGCTGTCGCGGCCCAGGGTCAGTTCCTGACCGTTTTGCAGATGGACGGCGACCGCCCCTTCCGCACCGGTGATCAATTGATCCCCCGTAAACAGCCGATCGCCCTCGACCAATGCACGCCGACTTCCGTCAGCGGCTTGAGCGAAAACCTGACCAATGACTTTAGTGACGGTCCCGATGAGCGTTGCCATGTGCATTTCCTCCGCTGCCGACCACCGTCGGCACTGGTTCGCGAAGCAGCCCATGGCTCAAGCGGGTTGTCGGGGCGACGCTCGCACCTCGACAGTTCGTTTCGCAGGTTGTGCAAGTTCAGAAACCCCAGCGCCCTCAGGCACCTGGAATCCCTGATCGATGCAGCACGCCCACTAGCGCTACGTAACGGTGGTGAATCACCCGAGTGACAAAAAACTGTCGCCCATTTGCCGCTACGCGTCCCTCCCCTTTAGCAGTACTTCGCCCGTATGTCGCAAAGTGAGTGGAACTTTCCTCAAGCCTTCATGCACTCCCTAAAGCACATAAAACAAAGGCTTTCGAATGGAACAATGTGCCGGATTCGGAGAAGCGCATAAGTTTTTTTTGGCATAAGCCATATGAAAAATTTTTCTTAGCTACGCTTCAGGATGTTCTTAGCTCTGTTGTAACAGCGATGAGACGCTAAACACTAAAAATATCGTCAATAAATTGGCGACAGCAATACACCATCAGGATTCAGGGAGATGCACCCATGCGCGTTCTAACCCCCCTCTGCAGTGCGGTTTTGCTGGCCATGGCTTGCACTTCCCAAGCCCAGGCCATGAACCTCACCGAAGCCATTCAGAGCACCATTGCGACCCACCCGGATCTCGCTTCGCGCGTCGACGCGAAACTGTCGGCGGATGAACAGGTGAACGTCGCCAAGGGCGGCTACTATCCGTCCGTCGATCTGAATGCTTCCTATGGGCGCGGCTACAGCGACAACACCAACACCCGGGCGCTGACCTCGAGCGGCCACAACACTGAAACCCTCAACTACACCCAGTCCGAGCTGCGCCTGCGTCAGATGCTGTTCGACGGCTTCAACACGTCCAACGAAGTCGCGCGCACCAAAGGCGTCTCCAATTCGCGCGCGTACTACGCGCAAGGCACCGCTCAGGATCTGGCCCTGCGCACCATCGAGGTCTACCTCGAAGTGCTCAAGCGCCGCGAACTGGTGACCCTGGCCAGGAACAACCTGCAGGCGCACCTGCGGGTCAACGACCAGATCGGCCTGCGTACCCAGCGCGGCATCGGCAGCACCGCCGACTCCGACCAGTCGGTGGCCCGTAAGGCGCTGGCACAGAACAACCTCGACACCGCCGAGGTCGATCTGGCGGACGCCGAATCGAACTTCTACAGCGTCGTCGGACGCATGCCCGACGAGCTGGAAACGCCCGCCTCAACCCGTGGTGAATTGCCCGCCACCCTGCCCGAAGCCCAGCAGAGCATGGTCGAGAACAACCCGTACCTGAAATCCGCCCAGGCCGACGTGCAATCGGCCGAGAGCCAGTACGAAGTCGCCAAGTCGCCGTTCTATCCGCGCTTCGATGCGGAAGCGGCGGTCGGCGCCAACAACAACGTGCAGGGTGACGAGGGCCACGACAACGAATGGCGGGTCGGCGTGGTGATGAACTACAACCTGTTCCGCGGCGGCAGCGACAAGGCGCGACTGGCCTCCGATGCGCACCAGATCAACCAGGCCATGGACATCCGCAACAACGCCCTGCGCCAGCTCAACGAGAACATTCATCTGGCGTGGAACGCCATGGTCAACGCCAAGAAACAGACCCCGACCGCCCGCGAATACGCGGAGACCACCAAGCGTGTGCGCGCCGCGTATCAGGATCAGTTCGGCCTTGGCCAACGCACCCTGCTCGACCTGCTCGACAGTGAAAACGAGCTGTACAACGCCAACCGTCGCTACACCGAAATCCGCTACACCGAGGAGTTTTCGATGTACCGCGTGCTGGCGAACATGGGGCAGTTGCTGAGCAAGCAACGGGTGGTGCTGCCGGCTGACGCGATTGCCGCTGCCGAAGTGAAGAACGAGGCGCGCTTGCCCGAACTGAAGTAGTCCCGATGATGTAGCCAGGGAGCGATCAATATGAATAGCATGGCCGAAGGCGGTGTTTCCGGGATCGATCCGCGGCTGAGCTTCGATGATCCGTTACTCGACGGTCTGTTGATCCTCTGCAAACTGCATGGCGCGACGGTCAGTCGCGCCAGCCTGAGTGCCGGCCTGCCCCTGGACAAACAACGCCTGAGCCTGGACCTGCTGCCCCGCGCCGCAGCCCGGGCCGGTTTGCAGGCGCGGCTGCTGCGCCGCGACCTCAAGGACATCTCCCCGCTCAACCTGCCGGTGCTGTTGCTGCTGGGCAATGGCCGCACCGCGGTGTTGCGGCGTTTTGCCGACGACGGCAAGGCCCTGATCCTGCCCAGTGAAGCCGACGGCGGCGAGCAGTGGGTCAGCCGCGAAGAACTCGCCGAACACTACACCGGCCAGGCCCTGTTTGCCCGACCCCGGCATGAACTGGAAGACCTGCGTTCACCGCTGGTGCCAAGGGTCCAGGCGTGGTTTCGCGACACCCTGAAGCTGTCGAAATGGCTGTACAGCGACGCGATCCTCGCCAGTTTCCTGATCAACCTGCTGGGCCTGATGGTGCCGCTGTTCGTCATGCAGACCTACGACCGCGTGGTGCCGAACCAGGCCACGTCGACCCTGTGGGTGCTGGCCATCGGATTGCTGATCGGCACCGGTTTCGAACTGGTGCTGCGGGTGGTCCGCGCGCACCTGCTGGACACCGCCGGCAAGAAGACCGACGTGATCCTTTCCGCCACTTTGTTCGAACGCATCACCGGCATGGCGATGAAGGCCCGGCCGGCGACCATCGGCGGATTCGCCCAGAGCATTCACGACTTTCAGGGGCTGCGGGAGTTTCTCACCGCCGTGACCCTGACCAGCCTGATCGACCTGCCGTTCGTGGTGCTGATGCTGGTGGTGATCGGCCTGCTCGGCGGCTGGCTGGTGGTGATTCCGTTGCTGGCGTTTCCGATCACGATCATGTTCGCGATGATCATTCAGGTGCGCTTGCGTGACACCGTGCAAAAAAGCCTGAGCCTCGGCGCCGAGCGTCAGGCATTGCTGATCGAAACCCTCGGCGGCCTGGAAACCCTCAAGGCCTGCAGCGCCGAAAGCGAGCGCCAGCACAAATGGGAAAGCACCCACGGCGCCCTCACCCGCCTCGACAGCCATGCGCGCAATCTCTCGGCACTGGCCACCAACGGCACGCTGTTCATCCAGCAGTTCTCGGGGATGGCGACCATCGTCGCCGGGGTCTACAGCATCATCGCCGGCAACCTCAGCGTCGGTGCGCTGGTGGCCAGCTACATGCTCGGCAGTCGCGTGCTCGCGCCCCTGGGCCAGATCGCCGGGCTGATCACCCGTTACCAGCAAGCGCAACTGACCATGAAAAGCACCGATGCGCTGATGGCCCTGCCTCAGGAGCGCGACGGCAAACAGCGGCCCCTGGAGCGCACGCAACTGCAAGGCGCACTGGATGTCAGCGGTGTGACCTTCCATTACAACGGCCAGAATGCACCGGCCCTGAGCAATGTCAGTTTCAGCCTCAAACCCGGCGAGCGCATCGGCATCATTGGCCGCAGCGGTTCCGGCAAAAGCACCCTGGCGCGGCTGGTGATGGGTTTCTACGAACCGGAAGAAGGCCAGTTGCTGCTCGACGGCCTCGACCTGCGGCAACTGGATGTCGCCGACCTGCGCCAGCAGATCGGTTACGTCGCCCACGACCTGCCGCTGCTGGCCGGCAGCCTGCGCGACAACCTCACGCTCGGCGCTCGTTACGTCAGCGATTCGCGGATGCTCGAAGTCGCCGAACTGACCGGCGTCACCGAACTTGCCCGTCAGCACCCGCAAGGCTTCGACCGGCCAGTGGGCGAACGCGGGCAATTGCTCTCCGGCGGTCAGCGCCAGGCCGTGCTGCTGGCCCGGGCGCTGTTGCTCGACCCGCCGATCATGCTGCTCGACGAACCCACCAGCGCCATGGACAACAGCAGCGAAGACGTCCTGCGCCAGAAGCTCCACGGCTGGGTGCAGGGCAAAACCTTGCTGCTGGTCACCCACCGCACCTCGATGCTGAGCCTGGTGGACCGGTTGCTGGTGCTGGACAACGGCCGGATCGTCGCCGACGGTCCGAAGGATGCGGTCATCGATGCACTGCGCAAGGGCCGGGTCGGCTCGGCAGCGGTCTAGGAGTTGCACATGTCTGCTTCCTCCTCTTCAAAACAGCGCGGCTACTTCGACAGTTTCGGTAAAAGCGCCGAAGCCGAATTCATGCCGGAAACCGCCGGCGCGTCGTTGCAGGATTCGCCGCGCTGGTCGCGAATTACCGTGTGGCTGGCGGCAGCGTTGCTGATCAGCGCGCTGGTCTGGGCCAAGTTTGCGGTGCTCGAAGAAGTGACCATGGGCGAAGGCAAGGCGATTCCGTCGAGCAAGGTCCAGGTGATCCAGAACCTCGAAGGCGGGATCGTCACCGAGATCTTCGTGCGTGAAGGGCAAATGGTGAACAAGGGCGACACCCTGCTGCGCCTGGATGACACGCGGTTTCTGTCGAACAAGGGCGAGAGCGAGGCGGATCGCTATGCGTTGATGGCTCAGGTCGAGCGTTTGTCGGCAGAGTCCGAAGGCCGGCCGATGAAGCTCTCCGACGAGATCGTCAGCAAGGCGCCGCAAGTGGCTGAAGACGAACGTGCCCTGTACGACCAGCGCCAGCGGCGCCTGGCCAGCGAACAGCGCACGCTCACCGAACAATTGCGGCAGAAGACTCAGGAACTGGCGGAGTTCCGCTCCAAGCAGGGTCAGTACAGCTCCAGCCTGGCGCTGTTGCAGCAAGAAATGAACATGTCATCGCCGCTGGTGGGTACCGGGGCGGTTTCGCCGGTGGAGATCCTGCGGCTCAAGCGCAGCGCAGTGGAAATTCGTGGTTCATTGAATGCGACGACGCTGGCGATTCCCCGGGCTGAATCGGCGATCAACGAGATCAAGAGCAAGATCGACGAATCTGAACAGACTTTCCGTTCCGACGCTGCCAAGGACCTCAACCAGAAACGCACCGACCTGTCGAAAATCACCGCCTCGAGCATCGCCATCGACGACCGTGTCAGCCGTACCACCGTGACTTCGCCGGTTCACGGGGTGATCAAACAATTGAAGGTCAACACCATCGGCGGCGTGGTGCAGCCGGGCAGCGACATGGTGGAAATCGTGCCGCTGGAAGACAACCTGCTGATCGAAGCCAAGGTCCGTCCGCAGGACGTGGCGTTCCTGCACCCGGGCCAGAAAGCCATGGTCAAGTTCAGTGCCTATGACTACACGATCTACGGCGGGCTCAGCGCCAAGCTGGAGCTGATCGGTGCCGACACCATCACCGACGACAAGGGCAACAGCTTCTACCTGATCCAGGTGCGTACCGACAAAAACCATTTGGGCGGGGATGTGAAACCGCTGCTGATCATTCCGGGGATGGTGGCGACGGTGGACATCATTACCGGGGAGAAAAGCGTGCTGGATTACTTGCTCAAACCGGTGCTCAAGGCGCGGACCGAGGCGATGCGCGAGCGGTAGTCGCACTCGTTCCCACGCAGTGGGAACAATCAGCCTCCGTGATTCTTCTGGAAGGTCTCCTCCCCCATCGCCGCGATCTGCCCCTCGATCAACGCCTCGAACGGTTTGAGCAACGGATCGAAAGAGGCCGGGGCTTCCAGGGTCTGCAACGCCTGAGCAATCGCCTCGATGGTCGACAACGCCCCGGGCCCCGGTGCCTTGCGCAGCCGATACCGTGAAACCCCGCCCTCCGCCAGCGTGACCCGAGGCAACGCCGCCAGCAGCGGATTCAGATGCAGCATCTTGCGTGCCTTGCGCCACGTGCCGTCCGGCACCACCAGCAACAGCGGCTCATCGGATGCGGCGTAAGCCTGCATCGGCTGCGCATCGTCCGCCGGAAACAGCAATCGCGCCCGATAGCCCGGCTGGTTCAGCAGCGTTGGCAAATCCTCGAACACCTCGCCGACGATCAGTTCGGCATTGTTCAAACCGAGTGCCGCCAGCCGTGCGGTGTTGAGCGCGTGATTGACCTCGCTCGGGTGCTGCAACAGCAACACTCGGGTGCGGCTGTCGAGGCTGGGGATCAGCGGGCACAGGCAATGGGTTTGAGGGCGCAGGCAGCGTGGGCATTGGGGTCTGGACATGTTCTTATGCCTGATTGAGCTGCGCTTTGAGCAGATCACGGAAAGTCTGGATCAGCGGCTCGCGGCTGCGGCCACGGCGCATGATCATGGAAAAAGGCGCCTGATAACCGAAGGTCGCCGGCAGCAAAACCCGCAGGTCGCCCTTGTCGGCCCAAGCCTGGGCGTAGTGCTCAGGCAGGTAGCCGATGTAAGCCCCGGACAGCACCAGAATCAGCTGCGCCTCCATACTTTCCACGGTCGCCGCGCTGTGTTTGAAGCCGTGGCGCGCCAGTTCCGCCTGGCTCCAGTAGCCGCGCCCGACCATGCGTTGCTGGGTGATGACCTGCTCGGGAATCCGCCGTTCGTTGAATAACGGGTGACGGCTGCTGCAATACAGCCAGTGCTGTTCGCGGTACAGCGGCATATACACCAGGCCGCTCATGCGCGTGGAAAACGCGCCGATGGCCAGATCGAGGCGGTTGTCCTGCACGCCGAGTTGCAATTCGTAGGGGCTCATCACCGACAGATGCAAATGCACCGCCGGGTGTTCCTGACTGTAGGCGCCGATGGCTTCGGCGAACGGCAGGGCCTTGTCGCTGACCGTGGAGTCGATCACCCCCAGATTGAGCGTGCCGCGCAGTTCACCCTTGAGCGCTGCGGCGTATTGCTCGAAACCTTCGAGTTCGGCCAGCAGGCGCAGGGTTTCCTGATGGAACAACTCGCCCTTGCTGGTCAGGCTGAAACCACCGCGCCCGCGATGGCACAGCACCAGACCGAGGGCGGCTTCGAGCTGGCTCATGTAGGTGCTGATCGCCGAGGTCGACAGGTTGAGTTCCTGCTGCGCGTTGGCAAACCCCTGATGGCGCACGACGCTGACGAAGATGCGCAAAAGTTTCAGGTCGGGTAAAGCGTTGGCCATGGGGACTCCACTGATCGGGCAACGAGCATGGGCGAGAAGTCTATCTCCAGCCTTTCGATTAGTTTAGAAAATTCTGAACTAAGTTTTTGTTCGTAGCGATTCTTCCGCCTCACTACATTTCGCAGAATCGGCCCCACAGCGGCGTCCGAACCTGTGCTGAACGGCGCGCCGACATAAATAAAACAAAGACGATGAGGCCCTACCCGTGGACAAGATTCTTCACCAACCACTGGGCGGCAACGAAATGCCGCGCTTCGGCGGCATCGCCACCATGCTCCGACTCCCCCATGTACCGACCGCTGCCGGTCTGGACGCTGCCTTCGTCGGCGTGCCGCTGGACATCGGTACTTCGCTGCGCCCCGGCACCCGCTTCGGGCCACGCGACATCCGCACCGAATCGGTGATGATCCGCCCGTACAACATGGCCACCGGCGCTGCGCCGTTCGACTCGCTGTCGGTTGCCGACATCGGTGACGTGGCGATCAACACCTTCAACCTGCTCGACGCCGTGCGCATCATCGAAGAAGCCTACGACAACATCCTCGAGCACAACGTGATCCCGATGACCCTGGGTGGCGACCACACCATCACCCTGCCGATCCTGCGTGCCATCCACAAAAAGCACGGCAAGGTCGGCCTGGTCCACATCGACGCTCACGCTGACGTCAACGATCACATGTTCGGCGAGAAGATCGCCCACGGCACGACCTTCCGTCGCGCCGTCGAAGAAGGTCTTCTGGACTGCGACCGCGTGGTGCAGATTGGTCTGCGTGCGCAGGGTTACACCGCTGACGACTTCAACTGGAGCCGCGATCAGGGCTTCCGCGTGGTGCAGGCCGAAGAGTGCTGGCACAAGTCGCTGGAACCGCTGATGGCCGAAGTGCGCGAGAAAGTCGGTGGCGGCCCGGTGTACCTGAGCTTCGACATCGACGGCATCGACCCGGCCTGGGCACCGGGCACCGGCACCCCGGAAATCGGTGGTCTGACGACCATTCAGGCGATTGAAATCGTTCGCGGCTGCCAGGGCCTCGACCTGATCGGCTGCGATCTGGTAGAAGTCTCGCCCGCTTATGACACCACCGGCAACACCTCGCTGCTGGCCGCCAACCTGCTGTACGAAATGCTCTGCGTACTGCCGGGCGTGGTCCACCGCTGAGGGTCGGGTCATGAACGAACGTGATCAGGTTCTGAAAGCGGCTGCCGATCTGGTGTCCGCCTTCGCCCGCAACGATCGCGAAGCCTACTTCGGCGCGTTCAGCGCCGATGCGAGCTTCGTGTTCTACACCCTCGAACAGCCCCTGCTGTCGCGCGATGCCTATCAGGCGTTGTGGGACAGCTGGCGCGCCGAGGATGGCTTCGAGGTGCTGTCGTGCACTTCGAGCAACGCCTTCGTCAGCCTGCAGGGTGACGTGGCGGTATTTATCCATGACGTGGCCACCGAGCTGCGCATGCAAGGGGAGCAACACTTCAGCCAGGAGCGCGAGACGATTGTTTTCAAGAAACAAACGTCGAGCCTAGAACAACAAGGCCATTGGCTGGCCTGCCACGAACATTTGTCCGCAATGCCGGAAGGGCTGCCACCCCCTTAGCCAAGACAGGTGACGCTCACGACACGATGAGCGCGCCTTTATGATCGGAGCAGATCATGAATAACAACAACAAAGACCAAAGCCTTACGCAGATTGAAACCCACGGGGTCGAACAGATCCCGGACAACGAACGCACCGCCGGTCCCGTGGACTTGTTCCGCATGATCTTTGGCGGCGCGAATACCTTTGCCACCGCCGTGCTCGGCAGTTTCCCGGTGCTGTTCGGCCTGTCCTTTCAGGCGGGCGTCTGGGCGATTGTCTCGGGTGTGCTGCTCGGCTCGCTGATCCTCGCACCGATGGGCCTGTTCGGCCCGCTCAACGGCACCAACAATGCCGTGTCGTCCGGTGCGCATTTTGGCGTGCACGGGCGGATCGTCGGTTCGTTCCTGTCGCTGTTGACCGCCATCGCCTTCTTCTCGCTCTCGGTGTGGAGTTCGGGGGATGCGCTGATCGGTGGTGCGAAACGCCTGATCGGCCTGCCGGAAACCGACCTGACTCTGGGCCTGGCCTATGGTCTGTTCGCCATTCTGGTCCTGACCGTGTGCATCTACGGCTTCCGCTTCCTGCTGTGGGTGAACAAGGTTGCGGTGTGGAGCGCGAGCCTGCTGTTCCTGCTGGGCATCTTCGCTTTCGCCGGTCCTTTCGATTCGCACTACGCCGGTACCGTCAGCCTCGGTCAGCCGGGCTTTTGGGCCGCGTTCATCGGCGCCGCGCTGGTGGCCATGAGCAACCCGATTTCCTTCGGCGCGTTCCTTGGCGACTGGGCCCGCTACATCCCGCGTGAGACCTCGCGCAAGCGGATCATGGCGGCGGTGATTTTCTCGCAGATCGCTACCTTCATTCCGTTCCTGTTCGGCCTGACCACCGCCACCATCGTAGCGATCCAGGCACCGGACTACATCGCGGCCAACAACTACGTCGGCGGTCTGCTGGCGGTGTCGCCGAGCTGGTTCTTTCTGCCGGTGTGCCTGATTGCGGTGATCGGCGGCATGTCCACCGGCACCACGTCGCTGTATGGCACCGGGCTGGACATGTCGAGTGTGTTCCCGCGCCTGCTGTCGCGAGTGAAAGCGACGCTGCTGATCGGCGTGCTGTCGATTGCCTTCATCTTCATCGGGCGCTTCGCGGCGAACCTGGTGCAGAGCGTGTCGACCTTCGCCGTGCTGATCATCACCTGCACCACGCCATGGATGGTGATCATGATCATCGGCCTGGTGGTGCGTCGCGGCTTCTACTGCCCGGACGACCTGCAAGTGTTCACGCGCGGCGAGCAAGGCGGACGCTACTGGTTCAGCCACGGCTGGAACTGGCGCGGCCTGGGTGCATGGATCCCGAGCGCGGCGGTCGGCCTGTGCTTCGTCAACCTGCCGGGGCAGTTCGTCGGCCCGCTGGGTGAACTGGCCGGCGGCATCGACATTAGCCTGCTGGTGACCCTGGGCCTGGCCTCGGTGATGTACCTGATGCTGCTGAGCCTGTTCCCGGAACCGGCGCTGGTCTACGGGCCGAAGGATCCACGGAGCAACGGCGCCCATGCGCCGGCGGAAGCGGCGCTGCGTCAGGCCGCCTGAAGAAACGAATCGCCTGTGGGAGTCAGCCTTCTCCCACAGTGTTCCACCCCATAAAAAAGACAATCGGAGACACGCCATCATGGCTTTGGATTTATTCGTCGTCCTCATCTACGCGGCCGGCATGCTGTTGCTCGGCTATTTCGGCATGCGCAAAGCCAAGACCAACGAGGACTTCCTCGTCGCCGGGCGTAACCTCGGCCCGAGCCTGTACATGGGCACCATGGCCGCGACCGTTCTCGGTGGCGCGTCCACCGTCGGCACCGTGCGTCTGGGCTACGTGCACGGCATCTCCGGTTTCTGGCTGTGCGCGGCACTGGGTTGCGGCATCGTGGCGCTGAACCTGTTCCTGGCCAAGCCGCTGCTGAAGCTGAAGATCTACACCGTTACCCAGGTCCTGGAAAAACGCTACAACCCGATGGCCCGCTCGGCGAGCGCGGCGATCATGCTGGCCTACGCGCTGATGATCGGCGTGACTTCGATCCTCGCCATCGGCACCGTGCTGCAAGTGCTGTTCGGCCTGCCGTTCTGGGTCTCGGTACTGCTCGGCGGTGGCGTGGTGGTGGTGTACTCGGCCATCGGCGGCATGTGGTCGCTGACCCTGACCGACATCGTCCAGTTCATCATCAAGACCGTGGGCCTGATGTTCATCCTCCTGCCAATCTGCCTGTACAAAGTCGGTGGCTGGGACGAACTGGTACTGAAACTGCCGGCCACCGCCTTCAGCTTCACCACCATCGGCTGGGACACGATCATCACCTACTTCATGATCTACTTCTTCGGCATCCTGATCGGTCAGGACATCTGGCAACGGGTGTTCACCGTCAAGACTGCCAAAGTCGCCCAGTACGCCGGCAGCATCGCGGGCATCTACTGCATCCTCTACGGTCTGGCCTGTGCCCTGATCGGTATGGCGGCGCACGTACTGATCCCGGATCTGGACAACGTCAACAACGCCTTCGCCGCCATCGTCAAACTGTCGCTGCCGGACGGCATCCGTGGTCTGGTGATCGCCGCTGCCCTGGCCGCGATGATGTCCACCGCCAGCGCCGGCCTGCTCGCCGCCGCCACCACCCTGACCGAAGACCTGCTGCCGAAACTGCGTGGCGGCAAACAGTCGAGCCTTGGCGTGAACCGTCTGTTCACCCTGCTGACCGGTGTCGTGGTGCTGTGCATCGCATTGGTGGTCAACGACGTGATCAGCGCCCTGACCCTGGCCTACAACCTGCTGGTGGGCGGCATGCTGATCCCGCTGATCGGTGCAATCTTCTGGAAACGCGCCACCACCGCCGGCGCCATCGCCAGCATGGGCCTGGGTTTCGCCACCGCCCTGCTGTTCATGGTCAAGGACGGTCTGGACGCCAACACCCCGATCTACTACAGCCTGGCTGTGGGTCTGGTGAGTTTTGTGGTGGTCAGCCTGATGTCCCGCCGCCCAAACGTGGTGGCCAGCGCGATCTAAGCTGAACATAACGACTTGATGCTTTCTTCGACGGGTGTGGCGTCGGTTGCCACACCCGTTTTTTTTCGTCTGGAGAAAATGCTTGATGAAGATTGTTTCTCGCGATCAGTGGTTCGAAGTGCAAACCCTGAGCGACGGCATTCGCCTGATTCATGAGCCGTATATCCGTCCCTTCTACCGCTGCAACCTCTGGCACGTTCAGGGGCGGGACAAGGATCTGCTGCTCGACAGCGGTTCCGGACTGGTGAGCCTGCGCGAACAATTGCCGTGGCTGACCGAGCGGCCGCTGGTGGCAGTGGCCAGTCATTGCCATTTCGACCACATCGCCGGGCATCACGAATTTGCCGAACGGCTGGTGCATCCCGCCGAGGCGGATATTCTGGCGGCGCCGGATGGCGAGAATGACTTGAGCCGGGCCTTCGTCGGCGACGACATGTTCGAAGCGCACCCGGATTGCCCGTTGTGCTACACCGAATACCGGGTCAAGTCTGCGCCGGCCACCGGGTTTGTCGAGGACGGTGATGTGCTGGACCTGGGCGACCGCACGTTGCAGGTGCTGCACACGCCGGGGCATTCACCGGGCGGTATCAGCCTCTATGAAGCTGCCACCGAAACCCTGTTCAGCGGCGACATCATCTACGACGGGCCGCTGATCGAAGACGCCTACCACTCCAATCTCGAGGACTACGCCGCCAGCCTGCGACGCTTGCAGGCCCTGAAGATCCGCACGGTGCATGGCGGGCATTTCGGCAGTTTCTCGGGAGAGCATTTACGTTCAATGATTGACGAATGGTTGCGCCGACACGCCTGAGGCCTGCTGTACTCCAGTCAGATCCCGCCACTTTTTGAACATCTGCCATGAGAAGAGCTGCCGTGCGTGCCGCCGTGCACCGATTCATCAAACGCCTGCTGGAACACCGCGACTTCAATGACAACACCAGTCTGGCGGAACTGGGTCTGGAGAAGGCGGACATCGAGGATCTGATCTTCCATCTGGAAGATGAATTCGGACTGACGGCATTCACCGCAGAAGAGGACCGCATGCTCAAGAGCGCGAAAACCGCGAATGACTTGAGCCGGTTTCTGTTGGAAATCGGGCGGCACTGAATAGCAAAAGGTCGCCGTTTCGGGCGGCTCCAGCTTCTTTTCTGCCGGAGCCGCCCGAAACGGCGACCTCTCTAATCTTTAATCCTTGAAGCCGGAAGGCATTACCGCCGACGCTGCTGACGCCGGCGCAGTTCGTCGTCAGTGCGAATCGGGACCGGTTGCAGAGGCGGTTCGATCAAGCCGAGGGCAACACCCAAATCGTGCAGCCAGTTCTGAATTTTCTCTTTCATCGTCATGCCCCCTTCAGGGTGGTGCTGAGCGGCCGGAATTCTGTAGCCGCTTCGCACTGATAATAGTCCGAAGTCCTACGCAATGCTCGGCGAAATCCGCAATGATCTGTTACTGAATGGATCAGAATCCCTGACCGTTCGTTCAAGCCGTTTCCCGGGTATCTTCGCCAGCCACGGGATAGAGCGCCTGCTGCTGTTCAATCCACGCATTGAGGTTGGCCCCGACCATACCCCGGCGCCACATGAGCCATGTTGTCGCACTGGCAAAAGGCTCGGCCAGCGGGTGCACTGCGACACTTTCGCGGCCTGGCAGGCTGGCGAGCATCGACTCCGACATCAGTGCCACCCCGCTGCCGGCAATCACGCAAGCCAGCATTCCCTGGTAAGACTCGATCTCCATCGCCCGGCCCATCGCCGCGTGATAGTGGGCAAACCACGACTCCAGCCGCGCCCGGTACGCGCAGCCATGACGAAAGGTGAACACCGCCCGCCCCTCGACATCCTTGGCACTGCGCACCGGCGGGTGATCGGCCTCGCTGATCAGTACCAGCCGCTCGTTGCACAACGGCACGCCGTCGATCCCGGCCAGTTGCGGCGGGCCATCCACCAGCGCCGCGTCGAGCCGCCCGGTGAGCAGTCCCTCGAGCAATTCGCCGCTGGGCCCGGACTGCACCTGCAGATTCACCGCCGGATACTGCTTGTGATAGCGCGCCAGCAACGCCGGCAAATGGATCGCGGCGGTGCTGTACAGGGTGCCGAGCACGAAATCCCCCGCCGGTTGCCCGCCCATTACCGCCGCACTGGCCTGATCACGTAGGGCGAACAGTTTGCCGGTGTAGTCCAGCAGGACTTTTCCCGCAGGCGACAACTGCAAACGCTGACGCTCACGGACGAACAGCTCGACACCCAATTGCTCTTCGAGCTGTTTGAGCCGGGTCGACAGGTTCGACGGTACTCGATGCAGGCGTTCGGCGGCGCGAGTGATCGAGCCCTCCTCCGCCACGGCCTGGAAGATCCGCAATTGGCTGAACTCCACAACCTTTCTCCTGAACAGAACAAGTTGCTCACTATTATTCAATTTTAAAGAAAGTCAATCAGTCCTAGCCTGACGGTCATCGAACCTTCCAACGGAATCCAGACCATGTCGCCGCTGATTCGCTTATCCGCCAGTTTCATTGCCCTGATGATGGCCATGGGCATCGGGCGTTTCGCCCTCACGCCGCAACTTCCCCACCTGATCAGCGAAGGGCAGATCGACCTGACCGCAGCCGGTCTGATTGCGGCCGCCAACTACCTCGGCTATCTGCTCGGGGCGGTGGATGCGATGTTTTCCCGTCGGCCCGATCAGGTGCAACGGCGCCTGCATGGTGGCTTGTGGCTGTGTGTGCTGCTGACGCTGGCGTCGTTTTGGGCCAATGGTTTCTGGTCGCATTTGCTGCTGCGCTTCGGCACCGGTGTGGCGAGTGCCTGGGTGCTGGTGATGATTACGGCGCTGAGCCAGCCACTGGCTGCGGCGGCGGGTCGCCCGAGACTGGGCGCGCTGGTCTTTGCCGGGCCGGGCCTTGGAATCTTTCTGACGGGGTTGCTGGCGCTGTTCTCACATCTGGCGCAGCAAACTTCCGCCACTTTGTGGCTGATCTACGCCGCCGTGGCGCTGGTGATGTTGCTGGGCATCGTGCGGATCCTGCCGCAACCGGGCGTCGGCGCCCCGACCGCAGTGACTACCGCCAGCCCATCAAATCGTGGCATTGGGCGATTGGCAGTGGTGTATGCCTTGTACGGCGTGGGCTACATCATTCCGGCCACGTTCCTGTCGCAGATGGCCAACGCGCAGTTTCACGGGCAATGGCAGGCGGATCTGTTCTGGCCATGCTTCGGCCTAGCCGCCGCGATTGGCGTGTTGCTGGTGAGTCTGCGTCGGCACGATCCGGAAACCACCCGTCACTGGTTGATGGCGACGTTGTGGCTGCAAGCGGTTGGTGTCTTTGCCTGCCTGCTGGGAAGCGGCCTCGGCCTGGCTTTGGGTGTGATCCTGTGCGGCACGCCGTTCCTGGCCTGCATGCAACTGGTGATGCAGCGTTCCCGGGAACTGGCGCCCCACGCCACCCAGCGCAACGCCGGCCTGCTCACCGCGTGCTTCGCTGTCGGTCAGCTCAGCGGGCCGTTGCTGGCAGCGGTCAGCAGCCACTTCAGCGGCGGCCTGCACCCGGCGCTGGTGATCGCCGGCAGCGGCCTGCTGATCGCCGGTGGCCTGGCGTGGAAACCGCTTACGACTGGCCGAGCGCTTTGCGCAAACGCCGACGCACCCACTGTTCCGCGCTGACGAAGGTGATGCCGAGCAGCACCAGCACGGCACCGATGATGAAATTCAGGCTCAGTTCTTCGCCCAGCAGTACCACGCCAAACGTGACGCCGAACAACGGCGTCATAAAGGAAAACACCGCCAGATTGGCCGCCAGATAACGGCGCAGCAGCCAGAACCAGGTCAGGTAACTGAAGAACGACACCACCAGGCCCTGGAACAACACGCTGCCCACTGCCACAGCGGTCAGGCTGACGTGGGTGATCTGGCCGCTGAGCAGTGCGATCAACAGCAGGCCGACGAAACCGACGATCAGCTGATAAAACAGAGTAAGCGTCACCGGCGCTTCCGACAGGCGCGAGGCGCGCACCACCACGGTGGTCGCGCCCCAACTGGCCCCGGCCAGCACGCCGAGGGCATCGCCCAGCAGCATGCGGTGATCGAGGTTGTCCCACGACACGCCACCGGCAAACGCCACGGCGATCCCGACGAACGCCATGAAAATCCCCAGCCATTGCACCGGCCGCAGACGCTCGCTGGGCAACAGGAAATGCACGCCCAGCGCGGTGAAGATCGGCGCGGTGTAGAGGAACACCGACATGTGCGCTGCCGTGGTCAACTGCAAGCCTTCAGAGATGAACAAGAACTCCAGCCCGAACAAGGCGCCGGCCAGCAAACCGCCGCGCCATGTGGTGCCGACCAGATCCCAGCCGCCCTTCCAGCAGAGCAGCAATCCTACAAGCAACGCGGAAATCCCCGACCGCCCCGCCGCCTGCATCACCGGCGCGACGTCGCTCGCCGCCCACTTGATCAGCACCTGCTGCACACCCCAGATCAGGCACAGGCCGATCATCACTTGCAGGGCAAAGCCGTCGGCACTGCGCCGACTGACGCTCACCGCAACACCTCGAACACACACGACATGGCAGTTTTTCCAATGGTCAAAACAAAGCCCCGGCTCTTCGTCCGGGGCGAAAAATGGTCTAGGGGATTATTAACCAGTTGGCCAGAAAAAGCCGTCTGGAAGAGACACTTCATTCTCCTGAAGCGTCAGCGGTGAAGGATTGATCTGCCAAACCGGCCGGCCACGACAAATCCGACCGAACAGGCCAGCGCCGTGGCAAACGTCCCCCATGCCCAATCCAGCAACGTCACCTGCACCGACCAGCCGCGCAGCGTCGCCCAGTTGGTCAGGTCATAAGTGCCATAAGCGACCAGCCCGAGCAGCGCCCCCATGCGGGCGGCGCGTTGCCAGGTCAGCGCCGACAACACCACGAACACCACGCAACCGAAAACGTACAGGCAATAAAAAACCGCTGCTGGCACCAACAACGGTTTTTCAAGCATCAGCGGACCGAGCAGTTCGCGATAGGTCGGCGCCATCAACACGCCGAGCCAGAGGCCGTCGAGCAAAAGAAACGTCAGCAGCGTGGCGACGTAGGCAATCAGCGCTTTTTTCATCTGCCAGACCTCAAGTGAGCCCATGCAACATGGGCCACGTCAGGCTCAGGTTAGTTCAATGCGATCGGCATGAATGACGATCTTGCCTTCCTTGTACAACGAACCGATGGCCTTCTTGAAGTTGCCCTTGCTGACACCGAACAGGCTGCTGATCAGCGCCGGGTCGCTCTTGTCGCTGACGGCCAGGGTGCCGTTGCTTTCGCGCAACTTGGCGAGGATCTTCGAACTCAGGCTGCTGGCCGCTTCCTGCCCCACCGGTTGCAGGCTCAGGCTGATCTTGCCGTCGGCGCGCACTTCCTTGATGAAGCCTTTCTCGCGCATGCCGGAACGCATGAACTTGAAGATTTCATTCTTGTGGATCAAACCCCAGTGCTTGTTGTTGATGACGGCCTTGAAGCCCATGTCAGTGGCTTCGGCCACCAGCAGATCAACTTCCTGGCCCACGCTGTAGTTGGCCGGGGTCTTGTCGAGGTAGCGATCAAGACGTGCGGTGGCGGTGATGCGGCGGGTGTGTTTGTCGAGGTAGACATGCACCACGCAGTATTCGCCGGCGGTCATCTGGCGTTTTTCTTCGGAGTAAGGCAGCAGCAGATCCTTCGGCAGGCCCCAATCGAGGAACACACCGATGCTGTTGACTTCAACAACTTTCAAACTGGCAAATTCACCGACCTGAACTTTTGGTTTTTCAGTGGTGGCAATTAGTTTGTCATCGCTGTCCAGATAAATGAAAACATTGAGCCAGTCTTCATCTTCGCTGGGAATATCTTTGGGGATATAACGGTTGGGCAAAAGAATTTCGCCGTCGGCACCGCCGTCCAGATATAAACCGAAGTTAGTGTGTTTAACCACTTGCAAACTGTTGTAGCGCCCGACTAAAGCCATTTCCAATACCCTCATTGCGTGGGCGGCATTCTACCCGGTTTTGCCGGGTTCGTTGGCCGGCAGATGCTCCCGCAAACTGAAATTTGCGCGAAGCCTTGATTTTCCTTGGTTTGCCGCCGCGCAGGCGCCACTCGTCAGACCACCTCGGCGACTCCCCGGCGCCGCGCCCCCGCGGAAAAGCCACCGATGCCGATAAATGTTGTTATTTAAAACAGCAGGTTAGCAGGATATTTCTAATAATTAATCGAGAATAATCCACCCGCACGCTGGGTTATTCCGGGGGATATTTACCAAGCAATTGTCAAGTTATTCCTGTACGATGCCTGGCCGAGTTACTTTTCTACAGGTTAATGGCCGCCATGCGTGTAAAAGCATCCACCAGCAAAGCAAAGCCAGCTCCAGCCGTTGAAACCAGCGAATCGATCAACGATCAGATCGCGGCATTCCTCAAGTCCGGCGGCGAGATCCAGCAAATTGCCAAGGGCGTCAGCGGCCAGACGTTCGGCCCGTCCAAGCAGATCAGCCTGGGCAAGAAGTAACACCCCGCAACACACCAGTCCCAAGACGCTTTGAGCTTCGAAGCGTCTGGACCGGAACCCTCGCAAGACCTCTCTCGCGTTTAATCAAACCGACAAAACAACAGAAATCGACGAACGGCCCTCGATGCCGATCATTCGCCGGTATCCTTGCACGCGTCTGGATCAAGCGTTTCAGCAGGTACGTCACCCTGCGCTCGCTGTTCAAGGAGTGACGCATGCTCAAACCCCTCTGTTTATTTCTTGCAGGACTGCTGGCGAGTCCGGTGGCGCACGCGCAGATTTTCCAGCGCGAACTCGGCGACTTCGACCTCAAGCTCGGCACCACGCCCAGCCGCAGCATGGCCCAAGGGCTGGTCAAACCCTCGGCGGCCGGCTCCTTCCACGGCGGCCTCGACCTGAGCCACGACAGCGGCCTCTACGTCGGCCAGTACGCGCCGAGCATGGGACTGACCCCGGGCAAGAATCTGGAGATCGACTCCTATGTCGGTTTCAAACAACCCTTCGATCAAACCCTCGGCTACGAAGTCGGGATGATCCATTACAGCTATCCGAAGGTCGACACCCTCGACAGCCAGGAGCTGTTCGGCGGCCTGACCCTGCTCGGCAGCCGTTTCGGCATCGCACTGAGCAACGATCCGGACAAACAGAACAACACCCTGTTCGCCGATCTGGGCGGTAACCAGCCGTTCGGCATCGGGATCAGCATGAAATACACCACCCATCAGCTCAATACGCCGGTCTCGGTGGACGGCGGTTATGTCAGCAGTTTTACCGACTGGTCGGTGAAATTTTCCCGGCCGGTGATGGGCATCGACCTGGACCTGATCTATAGCAATTCCAGCCTCAGCGGCAGCGATTGCTCCGCCTATTCCGGGCACAACAGCCAGTGCGACGGGCTCGTCACGCTCAAGGCCGAACGCGCGTTCTATTGATTGGCTGAACTGCCGGGAGCATCCTGCGTTCACATAAGAATCAGACGCCAGGCTTTCGCAAGGACTCGCTCATGTCTCGCTGGTTCAAACACTGCGCCACCCTGTTGATCTTCACCCTCGCCCTCGGCGCGTGCAGCCGCGTCGGCCTGGCCTATCGCAATCTCGACGTGATCATTCCATGGACGCTCAGCGACTACCTGGACATGACCGGCGAGCAGAAAGGCTGGTTCAACGAACGCCTCAAGGAACACCTGAGCTGGCACTGCACCACGCAGTTGCCGGGCTACCTGGACTGGCTGGATCGTCTGCAGACCATGGTCGAAACCAATCAGGTCACCGACGCCGCACTTCAGGCCCGCACTCTGGAAGCCAAGCAGGCGATTGCCGAAACCGCCCGGGAGATCACCCCGTCGGCCATCGAGCTGCTGCAAGGGCTGGACGACAAACAGGTCGCCGACATGAACGATGCGTTTGCCAAGGATCTGCGCAAACGTCAGCAGGAGTACGTGAAACCACCGCTGGCCCAGCAGATTGCCGAGCGTGGCGCCCGCATGGACAAGCGCCTCAACGACTGGCTCGGGCCATTGAGCACCACGCAAGAGCAACGGGTAATGGCGTGGTCAACCGCACTCGGCGACCAGAACACCCAATGGATCGCCAACCGTGCGCACTGGCAACAGCAGTTCAGCGCCGCCGTTGCCCAGCGTAAAAGTCCGGATTTCCCACAGCGGATCGAGACACTTCTGGTCTATCGCGAGCGTTTATGGACAGCGGATTACCGCAAGGCCTACGCCGACACCGAAGCTCAGGCGCGCTCGCTGGCAGTGGATCTGATGGCAGAAAGCACACCGCAACAACGCCAGCGCCTGTTGAAGAAAATCGAAGGGGTGCGCAAGGACTTCAATGATTTGAAGTGTTTGAAGGCTGCGAAAGCAGGCTGAGGTTCATTGAACCTGCGGGAGCCGGAAAACCCGGCCCCAGAGGGATTACAGCAGGCGCTCAGGCAATCTGCGCTTTTGACGCCACACGGTCGAAGGTCGCCTCATCCAGCGCATCCTCCTGTTCATCCAGCACCTGACGCGGATGATCATTACCAGGAATGCTGCTGTCGATCAGGCTCAACAGGCTCGAGCCGCGCGGGGTCAGGCTGAAATTGTTGCCGGTGCTGCCTTCATCGTCGCCACGAGGCTCGATAAAACCGCGCAGCAACAGCTTCTGCTCATATTCACAGGCGATGGTTTTCAGATGATCCAGATTCTCGATCGGCTCGCCTGCCGCGGCTTTTTCCGCTGCGTAGTCTTCGGCATAGGACCGCGGTGCGAAGCTGTGGCCTGCGCCGTTCTGCACTTCATGCAGCAGGCGTTCAATCAAATCCCAGTTATAAGTCGTCATCCTGATTCAACCTCCGGTGCGCGTGATTAATGGCGCTGTCCTAGGTTGTGACCCGAGCGGGCAATAGCCGTTCAGCTTCATTTGCGGCCCCGACCGACCGGCGGTCTGTCGAATCCCGTGGGCCTCGAGCGACTAGTCTGAAACAGACGGTTTCAACCCCGCAGGAGAAATCATCATGAACGTTGAGAATCATCCGGTGGTGTCGCGCGAAGAATGGCTCGCCGCCCGCAAGCAGCATCTGGCCGATGAAAAGGCCTTCACCAGGGAACGCGACCGCCTCAGCGCCAAACGCCGCGCTCTGCCGTGGGTGAAAGTCGACAAGGACTATCGCTTCATGGGGCCGGACGGCGAATTGAAACTCGCCGACCTGTTCGGCCAGCACAGCCAGCTCATCGTCTATCACTTCATGTTCGCCAAGGGCTGGGAAGAAGGCTGCCAGGGCTGTTCGTTCCTCGCCGACCACTTCGACGGCGCCAATCTGCACCTCGCCTATCACGACATCGCGCTGGTGGCGGTATCCCACGCGCCATTCGCCGAATTCCAGGCGTTCAAGCGGCGCATGGGCTGGAAGTTCAACTGGGTGTCGTCGGACGGTTCCGATTTCAACTACGACTTCGGCGTTTGTGCCCGTGCTGAAGACGCCGAATCCGGAAAAGCTACGTACAACTATGAAAAGACTGACAGTGGCGAAGAGGAAATGCCGGGGCTGAGCGTGTTCTATCGCGCCAATAACGGCGAGATATTCCACACCTACTCAACCTACGCCCGGGGTCTGGACATGCTGGTGGGCGCTTACAACTTTCTCGACCTTACGCCCAAGGGGCGGAACGAGGACGAAATCATGGAGTGGGTGCGGCATCATGATCGGTATGACGGAGAGCAAAAATCCAGTTGCTGCCACGGCGACTGAGCCGGCAAAGACACTGAACTTTTCACTGATCACGGCCCTCAACCGGTTAACCCGCCTTAACCGGACCCGAGGCCTGCCCCCATGAAAACCCTGCTCCCCCTCACACTCGCCGCCACCCTCGCCTGTGCCCTGCCCGTCTGGGCCTGCACGCCCGAAGAGGCCACCGCCAAACGCGAACAACTGGCTCAGGAAGTGGCAAAACTCACCGAGCAAAACCCGACCAAGGCCAAGGAAATCAATGCCGAGCTGCAGAAAATGGACCTGGGCACCGCCTCTGCCGATCTGCCGGACAAATGCCAGTTGATCGACCAGCGCTTGAAGGAGCTGGATTCGGCCGAGCACAAAACCGAGGGTTAACGGCCTCGGGCTTCAGCCTCCACCACAAAGGACATGCTCAAAGCAGTGTCCTTTCGTCCGTAGAATTGCATTTGTGCATTTATTTATTTGCACAAACGCATATTCAGACCTAGGGTTACCTCGAGCCTGATCGGAACCGACCCTCGGAGATGGCAACCCATTCACAGCCGATCGCTCGCAACATCCACACGTTGGACATTTGTTTTCATTCATGGAGGATTGAAAAATGTTAACCACTGAAACAACGCAATACACCGGCAACACCCTGCCCGGGTGCCTGACCGGCCATCTGCTCGACGCGCAACTGGTCGAGGTCGAAGCCGCGCCACAGGTCGAGGCCCTGGCGGCCTCTAGCCTGAACTTCACGATGCAGCAACAGACCCAGACCAACTGGTGCTGGGCCGCGGTTTCCGCTTCGGTCGGCAACTATTACGGCACCGGGGCCTGGACCCAGTGCGGCGTTGCCAGCACCCAATTGAACCGCAACTGCTGCAGCCAGCCGGGGCCGTGCAACGTCTATGGCTATCTGGATTCGGCCCTGCAAACCACCCGCAGCTACAACGGGATGAATCAGGGTTCGTTGCAGATGTCGGCCATCCAGAACCAGATCAACATGGGCCGGCCTGTCGGTCTGCGCTGTGCCTGGTACGGCGGCGGGGCGCACTTCCTGACGATCTATGGCACCAACGGCAACTACGTGCTGGTCGCGGATTCGATCTACGGCTATTCGACCCGCGCACTGAGCTCGTTCCCCGGTTCCTACAACGGTGGCGGCAACTGGACCCACACTTACTTCACGGCGAAAAACTAGGAGGGCGACATCATGCAACTGACTTATCCAAAGGCGCCTTCCAACGGCGTACAGACCTTGCGTCCGGTGCTGCAAGCGGCGCTGCAAACCCAGGGGTTTGGCATCAATCGCCAGTTCGCCAGTGCGGCGCCGGCGAAAATCAGTCTCAGCGAGGCCTATCGCGGCTACTCGCTCAGCCTGGAGGATCTGAGCCAGGGCAAAGGCCTCAAGGACGCCCGGCTCGGCGACTGGCATTACCTGGTGTTTGCCGACGGCGTGTCGATTGCCGATGCGCAATTGGCCGAAGTCCGCGGTCACGTCGAGTTCGCCTCGTTGAACCACGGCAACCTGGCGGCCGCCACGGTCGATGCACTGAAACTGGCCGAGCAATCGCCGCAGTTGCAGGGCAAAACCGTCGAGCTGCGAGTGCTGTTCGTTTCGGCGCTGCATGTCGTGACCATCTGGCTGCACGCGGCAGGTGAGGATGTGCTGATCCCGATCGAGCCGACGCCCAAGGAGCTGGCCCTGACCGGGCTGTACAGCGAGGCAGCCCTGCTCGCACAGCTCAAACCGAAGGCGGATCAGGCAAAGCAGCGCTTTGATGCCGACACCCGTGGGCAATTGGGCAGCTGATAAACGTTGGCAATAAAAAAACCCGGACAATGTCCGGGTTTTTTATTGCCTGCCTGAAACGCCTTACTCGGCCGCAGGTGCTGCCGGCTTGCGGCGCTTGAGCGGGGCCATGCCGTCGCTGCTTACCAGAGAATCCGGCTTCGGACGGTTGGCGCTCTTGCGCTTGGTCGGGGTCTTGGCGGCGGCTTTTTTCTTGTCGCCCTTGGCGTCGGTCTTTTTCTTCTTCACGCCGACGGCCTTGCCCGAGGCCTTGACCTTTTTCGGTCCGCCGTAGGTGCCTTTGACTTCCTTGATGGTGCGGCGCTCGAAGCTCTGCTTCAGATAACGCTCGATGCTCGACATCAGGTTCCAGTCGCCGTGGCAGATCAGCGAGATCGCCAGACCGTCGTTGCCGGCGCGGCCGGTACGGCCGATGCGGTGTACGTATTCGTCGCCGCTGCGTGGCATGTCGAAGTTGATCACCAGATCCAGACCATCAACGTCCAGACCACGGGCCGCCACGTCGGTGGCCACCAGGATCTTCACGCCGCCCTGCTTCAGACGGTCGATCGCCAGTTTGCGATCCTTCTGGTCTTTTTCGCCGTGCAGCACGAACGCCTTGTATTCCTGGGCGACGAGGCGACCGTAGATGCGGTCGGCCATGGCCCGGGTGTTGGTGAAGACGATAGCCTTCTGATAGGTCTCGTTGGCCAGCAGCCAGTTGACGATCTGTTCTTTGTGCTGGTTGTGGTCGGCGGTGATGATCTGCTGACGGGTGGTGTCGTTCAGCTGGCTGACCGCGTTGAGCTGCAGGTGCTCAGGGTTGTTCAGCACCTTGGCGATCATCTCGCGCAGGCCGGAACCGCCGGTGGTGGCGGAGAACAGCATGGTCTGCTGACGGTTCGGGCATTCGTCGACCAGACGCTGCACGTCTTCGGCGAAACCCATGTCGAGCATGCGGTCGGCTTCGTCGAGCACGAGCACTTCGACTTCTTTCAGGTCGAGGTTGCCGGCGTTCAGTTGCTCGATCATCCGGCCCGGGGTGCCGATCAGGATGTCCGGCACCTTGCGCAGCATGGCGGCCTGGACCTTGAAGTCTTCACCGCCGGTGATCAGGCCGGACTTGATGAAAGTGAACTGCGAAAAGCGCTCGACTTCCTTCAGGGTCTGCTGGGCCAGCTCGCGGGTCGGCAGCAGGATCAGGGTCTTGATGCTGACGCGGATCTTGGCCGGGCCGATCAGGTGGTTGAGGATCGGCAGGACAAACGCGGCGGTCTTGCCGCTACCGGTTTGCGCCGTCACCCGCAGGTCACGCCCCTGAAGCGCCAGCGGAATGGCCGCGGCTTGCACAGGCGTTGGCTCGACAAATTTCAGCTCGGCCACGGCTTTGAGCAGGCGTTCGTGCAGGGCGAATTGGGAAAACACGGGTGCTACCTCGAAGATATGCAGAAAAACAGCTGCATAGGTTACCGGTTTCGAGCGCTCAGGCCGAGTTTCTTTATGAAATCAGCCGCAATCAGTGGCTTTTTTGTTGCTCGATTTGTCTCCAACGGTAATACACAGCGTCTTAAATGCTCTAATCGCCCGTCGCGTCCTACAGAAGAATCATTGCCCTCATGGATTTCAAACAGCTCTGGCTCAACGCCCAAGACCTCTGGGGTGCCCTCGATCAGCACCCGCTCCTGCACGCCGGCCTGGCACTGATCCTGTTGCTGGTGATCGCGCTGGTCCTCGGACGAGTGGCGCGCTACCTGATCCTGCATGCCAGCCGCATGCTCGGTCGCCAGCCCGCGCTGCACTGGATCAACGACTTTCGGCATAACAAGGTGTTTCAGCGCCTGGCCCAGATGACGCCGTCGCTGGTGATCCAGTTCGGCCTGCATCTGGTGCCGGAGCTGAGCAAGACCGCGATGGTGTTCCTCGGCAATGTAGCGCTGGCGTTCACCATTCTGTTCCTGCTGCTGTCGGTCAGCGCCCTGCTCAATGCCCTGCTGGACATCTACGCCCGCACCGAACACGCCCGCACCCGCTCGATCAAGGGTTACGTGCAACTGGCAAAAATGGTCCTGTACGTGTTCGGCGCGATCATCATCGTCGCCACCCTGATCGACCGTTCGCCGCTGTTGCTGCTGTCCGGTCTGGGTGCGATGTCGGCGGTGATCCTGTTGGTCTACAAGGACACGCTCCTGTCGTTCGTCGCCAGTGTGCAACTGACCAGCAACGACATGCTGCGGGTCGGCGACTGGATCGAAATGCCGCAAGTCGGTGCCGATGGCGATGTGGTCGACATCACCCTGCACACGGTCAAGGTGCAGAACTTCGACAAGACCATCGTCTCGATCCCGACCTGGCGCCTGATGTCCGAGTCGTTCCGAAACTGGCGCGGCATGCAGCAGTCCGGCGGGCGGCGGATCAAGCGCAGCCTGTTCATCGACGCCAGCGGCGTGCGTTTTATCCGCGACGATGAAGAAGAGAAACTGTCCCAGGTGCACCTGCTGACCGCGTACATGGGCCGCAAGAAAGCCGAGCTCAAGGCCTGGAACGAGGCCCAGGGCAACGTCGCGGCGATGTCGGCCAACCGCCGGCGCATGACCAACATCGGCACCTTCCGCGCCTACGCGCTGGCCTATCTGAAGAGTCACCCGGAGATCCAGCCGAACATGACCTGCATGGTCCGCCAGATGCAGACCACGGCCCAGGGCATTCCGCTGGAAATCTACTGCTTTACCACCACCACGGTGTGGGCCGATTACGAGCGGATCCAGGGGGATATTTTCGATTACCTGCTGGCGGTGCTGCCGGAGTTCGGGTTGAGTCTGTATCAACAGCCGAGTGGTGGGGATTTACGGTCGGGGATATTGCCGGCAGTCCTTGGCGCGAGCCACATTCCGGAAGCCGAGAAACATCTGATGTAGCGCTTTCTTCAGCGCAAAAAAAAGACGCAACCCGGGTTGCGTCTTTTTTTGTCCTGCCGACTTATCAGGCCTGCCGCTGCGGTGCCTTGTGCACCATGGTGTAGGCGTAGTCGACACCCATGCCGTACGCACCGCTGTGTTCCAGCACCAAGTCCATCACCGCCTGATAAGTGTCTTTGTGCGCCCAGTCACGCTGGTACTCGAGCAGCACCTGCTGCCAGGTCACCGGTACGGCGCCGGCCTGAATCATCCGCTGCACCGACATGTCGTGGGCTTCCTTGGTGGTGCCGCCGGAAGCGTCGGTGACGATGTACACCTCGTAGCCTTCAGCCAGCGCTTCCAGGGCCGGGAAGGTCAGGCAGACCTCGGTCCACAGCGCGGCGATGATCAGTTTCTTGCGGCCGGTGGCCTTCACCGCGTCAACCAGCGCCTTGTCTTCCCACGAGTTCATCGAGGTGCGCTCGATCGGCTTCTGCTCCGGGTGCACCGCCAGCAGCTCCGGCCAGATGTAGCCGCTGAAGCTTTCGGTTTCGACCGAGGTGTAGATGGTCGGCACGTTGAAGATCTTCGCTGCCTTGGCCAGGCCGACGGTGTTGTTCTTCAGGGTCTGACGGTCGATCGACTGCACGCCGAAAGCCATTTGCGGCTGGTGGTCGATCAGGATCAGGGCGGAGTTGGTCGGGTTCAGCAGTTCACGGATAGACATGGCGCGTTCCTTTTGATGTCGATTCAGAGTTTCGATTGGGTAATGGGTGAGTCGAGTGGCTTGCCGTCTTCGGCGTTGTTGTCTCGGCTTGGATGTCACTTTAGGGGCTAGCCGATAAAGGGACAATTACCTAAAATCGAGAATCATTGATTCCAAAAAAGGGACAATCATGGATCGCATCGAATGCATGCGCGCCTTCGTGGTGACGGTCGGCGAGAACGGCTTTGCAGCCGCCGCCCGGGCCATGGACGTGCCCCGCTCGAAAGTCAGCAAACAGATTCAGGCGCTGGAAGAAGCCATCGGCGTGCAACTGCTGCAACGCACCACCCGCAGCCTGCACCTGACCGAGGCCGGTGCGGAGTATTTCGAAGCGGCGCGGGAAGTGATTGCGGCGCTGGACGAGGCCGAGCAGCGAGCCCGGGACGGGGTAGGCGAATTGCGCGGGGTGTTGCGGGTCAACGCGCCGATGTCGTTCGGCCTGCGGCGACTGGGCAAGCTGATTCCGCTGTTCCACGAACAGCATCCGAACATCGAGCTGCAACTGGTGCTCAGCGACCAGCAGGTCGATCCGGTGCGCGGTGGGTTCGACGTGACGATCCGCATCGCCAGCCTGCCCGACTCGACCATGATCGCCCGGCAACTGGCGCCGGCGCCGCGCATCATGGTCGCCTCCCCCGCTTACCTCGAACGCGCGGGCACGCCGCAGTCGCCGCAGGATCTGCGCTCGCATCAATGTTTGAACTACGGCTATCTGCAGAGCGGCGTCAGCCTGCAACTGTGCAATGGCAAGGAAATCCAACGGGTCAACGTCACCGGCCCGCTGCACGCCAACAACGGTGACTTGCTGGCGCAGGCGGCCGAGGCCGGCATGGGCATTGCGCTGCTGCCGGACTTTATCGTCGAAGAAGCGCTGGCGGCCGGGCGCCTGGTGCCGGTGCTGTGCGAATGGCAAGCCCCGGCGATCACCATCAACGCGGTGTATTCGTCAGCGCGGCGGGTGCCGCAGAAGACTCGGGCGTTTATCGAGTTTCTGGTGGGGCAACTGGCGCCGGCTTGCGAATCCCCAACCGGCTGATCCATACCGCCGCCAGAATCACGCTGCCACCGAGGAACAACCGCCCGAGCTCTTCGTGCTGATTCCAGATCAACAGGTTCAACAACAACCCCACCGGCACATGCAGGTTGTTCATCACCGCGAGGGTGCCACCGTTGACCAGGCAGGCGCCCTTGTTCCACCAGTACAGGCCGAGAGCAGTCGAGACCAGACCGAGGAACACCAGCACGCCCCATTGCAGCGGTGCTTCGGGCAGGAAACTGGATTTGCCGAACAGCAGGAACGCCGGCAGCGCCACCGCCAATGCACCGAGGTAAAAGAATCCGAAGCGCCGGTAATGCGGCAAATCGCTCGGATGCTTCGCCACCAGATGCTTGTACAGCACCTGCCCGGCGGCGTAGGTGAAGTTGGCCAGTTGCAACAACAGGAAGCCCATGAAGAAGTCCGGGTTGATCCGGTCGTAGCGAATCACCGCCGCGCCTGCGACCGCCACCAGTGCGGCGATCAGCGCCCACGGGTTGAAGCGTCGGTTGAGCGCGTCTTCGATCAGCGTCACATGCAGCGGCGTGAGGATGGTGAACAGCAGCACTTCCGGCACCGTCAGCACCCGGAAGCTCAAATACAGGCAGACGTAGGTCACGCCGAACTGCAACGCGCCAATCAGCAGCATGCCGCGCATGAACGCCGGCTCCACCGAGCGCCAGCGCGTCAGCGGGATGAACACCAGCCCGGCCAGCACCACACGCACCAGCACCGCGAAGTAGCTGTCGACATGCCCGGCCAGGTATTCGCCGATCAGACTGAAGGAAAACGCCTGGATCAGCGTGACAATAAGTAGATAGCCCATGGTCGCCTCGATTTCGAATGGCGGCGACGATAGCGGTTTTTCCCGGCCATCGCTAAATCCCGGGCAAAAAAAAGCCCGATCTCGCTAAAGCGTTCAATCGGGCTACAGCACTCAGGAGCAACAAGTGCAAAGGGAGGTTCGATGCGCGTAAAGCCTTGAAGGGGTTGCGCCAGGTCACTAGAACAATCGGCGATTATCTGGCGATTAACATATCAAGCGACCTGGGAGAGTTTGGCGTTGGCCTGGTTGAGGCCTTTCTCCTGGAAGTCGCCGCCCAGGTTCATGCCTTCAGCGTGGATGAAGGTCACGTCGTGGATGCCGATGAAACCCATCACCTGACGCAGGTACGGTTCCTGGTGATCCGCCGGGCCGCCGGCGTAGATGCCGCCGCGAGCGGTCAGCACGTAGGCACGCTTGCCGCTGAGCAGGCCTTGCGGACCGGTCTCGGTGTACTTGAAGGTCACGCCGGCACGCAACACGTGGTCGAGCCAGGCTTTCAGGGTGCTTGGAATCGCGAAGTTGTACATCGGCGCGGCCATCACCAGCACGTCGGCGGCCAGCAGTTCATCGGTCAGTTCGTTGGAGCGATCCAGCGAGGACTGTTCGTTGGCATTGCGCTGTTCGGCGGGTTTCATCCAGCCGCCCAGCAGGTTGCTGTCCAGGTGTGGCACCGGGTTCACGGCGAGGTCACGGACGGTGATCTGATCGGCCGGGTGTGCAGCTTTCCACTGACTGATGAAGGTCTGGGTCAGTTGACGGGATACCGAGTCTTGCTGGCGGGCGCTGCTTTCGATGATCAGAACGCGGGACATGGTGTGTAGCCTCCATCCGAGAATGTTGTAAGTCGATGGAGTGAAGGTTAAACAGAGTCGTATCGATGAAAAAGCGCAAATAATTGCTGCAAACCATCGAAATATTCGTTTATATGCAAGCTACACCTGCAGGAGCGGGTTGACTCGCTCCCACAGAGAGGCAAAACCGCTATTTCGGGTTGCAGCTCAGCTCGACGCGCAGCTTGATGATCTCGCGGGAGAACTTGGCGGTGGCGTTGGTATGTTTGCCGGCCGGCACTTCGATATTGCGGGTGCGCGGCGCTTCCGGGCCATTGCTGAACACGACTTTGCAGACCGCGTCGACCTCGCCGTAGTTGGCGACCCGGATGGAGCCGATGTCTTTATCGGTATCGAAGGACTCGTAGTCGATCTTCAGGCCATTGAGATTCTTCTGCACATCGATCGGATACGCAAACGCGGTCAGCGGCAGCAGCGCCAGTACCACACAACAGAATTTTTTCATTCGGCAGTCTCCATGAGGGACCGCCAGCTTAGGACAAGAGGAGCTATCGATGAAAGCGCCCCGCGTGACCCTCGATCAATGGCGAACGTTGCAGGCAGTGGTCGACCACGGTGGATTCGCCCAGGCCGCCGAAGCCCTGCACCGTTCGCAATCGTCGGTGAGCTACACCGTCGCCCGCATGCAGGATCAACTCGGTGTGCCGCTATTGCGCATCGACGGCCGTAAAGCCGTACTGACTGAAGCCGGCGGCGTATTGCTGCGGCGTTCGCGACAACTGGTGAAACAGGCCAGCCAACTGGAAGACCTCGCCCATCACATGGAGCAAGGCTGGGAAGCCGAAGTGCGGCTGGTGGTCGATGCCGCCTACCCGAGCGCCCGCCTCGTTCGCGCGCTGACCGCGTTCATGCCGCAAAGCCGTGGTTGCCGCGTGCGTCTGCGTGAAGAAGTGCTGTCGGGTGTCGAGGAGGTGTTACTCGAAGGCGTGGCCGATCTGGCGATCACCGGCCTGAGCATTCCCGGCTACCTCGGTGCGGAGTTGAGCGATGTGGAATTTGTCGCCGTCGCCCACCCCGAACACGCGCTGCATCGCCTGAACCGCGAGCTGAATTTCCAGGACCTGGAAACCCAGATGCAAGTGGTGATCCGCGACTCCGGCCGCCAGCAACCCCGGGATGTCGGCTGGCTCGGCGCCGAGCAGCGCTGGACCGTCGGCAGCCTCGCCACCGCCGCCAACTTCGTTTCCAGCGGGCTGGGATTTGCCTGGCTGCCACGGCACATGATCGAACGGGAATTGAAGGAAGGCCTGCTCAAGCTGCTACCGTTGGATCAAGGCGGCAGCCGCAATCCGAGTTTCTATCTGTATTCGAACAAGGACAAACCGCTGGGCCCGGCCTCGCAGATCCTCGTCGAACTGCTGCGCACCTTCGACACCCTGCCGCTGGACGCACCGTTCGCCGCCCCCGAACAAGCCTGACACGGAGTTCACCGATGGCGTATTTCGAGCATGAAGGCTGCAACCTGCACTACGAGGAATATGGCCACGGCGATCCGTTGCTGCTGGTTCACGGGCTCGGCTCCAGCACGCTGGACTGGGAAATGCAGATCCCGGCACTGGCCGCGCAATACCGGGTAATTGTCCCGGACGTGCGCGGTCATGGCCGCTCCGACAAGCCTCGCGAGCGCTACAGCATCGCCGGGTTCAGTGCGGACATCGTCGCCCTGATCGAACACCTGAAGCTCGGCCCGGTGCACTACGCCGGGCTGTCCATGGGCGGCATGATCGGATTTCAGTTCGCTGTCGATCAGCCGCAGATGCTCAAGAGCCTGACCATCGTCAACAGCGCGCCCGAGGTCAAGGTGCGCAGCCGCGACGATTACTGGCAGTGGTTCAAGCGCTGGAGCCTGATGCGCCTGCTGAGTCTGGCCACCATCGGCAAGGCCTTGGGCGCCAAACTGTTCCCCAAACCGGAGCAGGCGGATTTGCGACAGAAGATGGCCGAGCGCTGGGCAAAAAATGACAAACGTGCTTATCTCGCCAGCTTCGATGCGATTGTTGGCTGGGGGGTTCAGGAACGACTTTCGAGGATCTCCTGTCCAACGCTCGTCGTCAGCGCCGACCGGGACTACACCCCCGTCTCGCTGAAAGAAACCTATGTCAGACTGCTGCCCGATGCGCGGCTGGTGGTGATCGCCGATTCGCGCCACGCCACCCCGCTCGACCAACCCGAACGCTTCAATCAAACGCTGCTGGCGTTTCTCGCCACAGCCGATATTCACCCTCAGGATCACTGAACCATGCTGAAAAAACTCGCCCTCGCCGCCGGCACTGTGCTGTTCGCCGCCAACCTGATGGCTGCCACGCCGGCCAAGGCGCCACACGTCGAACTGGTGACCACCAACGGCACCATCGAAATCGAGCTGGATCCGGTCAAGGCGCCGATCAGTACCAAGAACTTCCTCGATTACGTCGACAGCGGCTTCTACACCAACACCATTTTCCACCGTGTGATCCCGGGCTTCATGGCCCAGGGCGGCGGTTTCACCCAGCAGATGCAACAGAAAGAAACCAAGGCACCGATCAAGAACGAAGCCAGCAACGGTCTGCACAACGTTCGCGGCACCCTGTCGATGGCCCGCACTTCCGATCCGAACTCGGCCACCAGCCAGTTCTTCATCAACGTCGCCGACAACGCGTTCCTCGATCCGGGCCGCGACGCCGGTTACGCCGTGTTCGCCAAAGTGGTCAAGGGCATGGACGTGGTCGACATCATCGTCAACTCCCAGACCACCACCAAACAGGGCATGCAAAACGTGCCTGTCGACCCTGTGATCATCAAGTCGGCCAAGCGCATCGACTAAGCTTTACAGGGCATATCGAGCGGCTGCAGCTTAAAACTGCGCCGCTCACACTGATAAAAGGAGAGCCCGTACTCCGGGCGGTTATCTGATGCTCTATCGCCGTTTCGAACAACTGATCGACATATTCCGTGACGCGCCTACGGCATCCCCGCCGGACCGTGTTCTGCCCTTCTATACCTATTACCTGAAGCAGGTCTGGCCGAGTTTCGCCGCCCTGCTGATCGTCGGTCTGTTCGGCGCCCTGATCGAAGTGGCGCTGTTCAGTTACCTGAGCCGCATCATCGACCTTGCCCAAGGCACGCCGAACGTCGATTTCTTCAAGGTGCATGGTGCCGAACTGGCGTGGATGGCCGTGGTGGCCCTGCTCCTGCGACCGCTGTTCCTGGCCCTGCACGACATGCTGGTGCACCAGACCCTGAGCCCGAGCATGACCAGCCTCATCCGCTGGCAGAACCACAGTTACGTGCTCAAGCAGAGCCTGAATTTCTTCCAGAACGACTTCGCCGGGCGCATCGCCCAACGCATCATGCAGACCGGCAACTCGCTGCGTGACTCTGCGGTGCAGGCGGTGGATGCGTTGTGGCACGTGCTGATCTATGCGATCAGCTCGCTGGTGCTGTTCGCCGAAGCCGACTGGCGCCTGATGATCCCGCTGCTGACGTGGATCGCCGCCTACATCGGCGCGCTCTATTACTTCGTGCCACGGGTCAAGGACCGTTCCGTCGCCGCTTCCGACGCGCGCTCAAAACTGATGGGCCGCATCGTCGACGGCTACACCAACATCGCCACCCTGAAGCTGTTCGCCCACACCAACTTCGAACAGCACTACGCCCGCGAAGCGATTCAGGAACAGACCGAAAAAGCCCAGCTGGCCGGCCGTGTGGTCACCAGCATGGACGTGGCCATCACCACCATGAACGGCCTGCTGATCGTCGGCACGACGGGGCTCGCCCTGTGGCTGTGGACCCAATCGGTGATCAGCGTCGGCGCCATCGCCCTGGCCACCGGCCTGGTGATCCGTATCGTCAACATGTCCGGCTGGATCATGTGGGTGGTTACCGGCATCTTCGAGAACATCGGCATGGTCCAGGACGGCCTGCAGACCATCTCGCAACCGGTCAGCGTCACCGACCGCGAACAGGCCAAACCGCTGGCCGTGGCCCGTGGCGAGGTGCGTTTCGAGCACGTGGATTTTCACTACGGCAAGAAGAAAGGCATCATCGGCGACCTCAACCTGACCATCAAACCCGGCGAGAAAATCGGCCTGATCGGCCCGTCCGGCGCCGGCAAATCGACCCTGGTCAACCTGCTGCTGCGGCTGTACGACGTGGAGGGCGGGCGGATTCTGATCGACGGCCAGAACATCGCCGAAGTCGGCCAGGAAAGCCTGCGTGCGCGGATCGGCATGATCACCCAGGACACGTCGCTGCTGCACCGTTCGATCCGCGACAACTTGCTGTACGGCAAGCCTGACGCCACCGACGCCGAACTCTGGGAAGCGGTGCGCAAGGCCCGGGCCGACGAGTTCATCCCGCTGCTGTCGGATGCCGAAGGACGCACCGGATTCGATGCCCATGTCGGCGAGCGCGGGGTGAAGCTGTCCGGCGGCCAGCGCCAGCGGATCGCGATTGCGCGAGTGCTGCTCAAGGACGCGCCGATCCTGATCATGGACGAAGCGACCTCGGCGCTGGACTCGGAAGTCGAAGCGGCGATCCAGGAAAGCCTGGAAACCCTGATGCAGGGCAAGACCGTGATCGCCATTGCTCACCGCCTCTCGACCATTGCCCGCATGGACCGGCTGGTGGTGCTGGAAAACGGCAGGATCGCCGAGACCGGCAACCATGCCGAACTACTGGCCCATGGCGGATTGTACGCACGGCTATGGGCGCACCAGACCGGAGGGTTTGTCGGTATCGACTGATCCTGCGACAAACGAAAAAACCGCCACAGCCCTTACACCATGGGCTCTGGCGGTTTTTTCATGGCTGCTGGAAATCCCCGCATTCCCTGCTGTACTCAGCGAAGGCTCTGGAGATGAACCTGTCGTAATTGCAAGGAAGCACAACTCGATGCAGTCTCGATAGCGCGTCTATCAAGGACTCTCTCATGTCTCTGTTAAAACGTTCAGCCACGGAGTTGTTGGGTACGTTCTGGTTGGTGCTGGGTGGGTGCGGCAGTGCGGTGATCGCCGCGTCCTCACCGGTGGGGATCGGCGTGCTGGGGGTAGCCCTGGCGTTTGGCCTGACGGTGCTGACCATGGCGTTTGCCATCGGCCACATCAGCGGCTGTCATCTCAACCCGGCCGTGTCGGTCGGTCTGGTCGTCGGTGGTCGGTTCCCGGCCAAAGAACTGCCCGCCTACATCATCGCCCAGGTGATCGGCGGGATCCTGGCAGCGGCGCTGCTGTATCACATCGCCAGCGGCAAGGAGGGTTTCGACATCGCCGCCGGCCTTGCTTCAAACGGTTATGGCGAGCACTCGCCGGGCAAATACTCGATGGCCTCCGGGTTCGTCACGGAGCTGGTGATGACTGCCATGTTCGTGGTGATCATCCTTGGCGCCACCGACAAGCGCGCCCCGGCGGGACTGGCACCGATTGCCATCGGCCTGGCCCTGACGCTGATCCACCTGATCTCGATTCCGGTGACTAACACCTCGGTCAACCCGGCCCGCAGCACGGGCCCGGCGCTGATGGTCGGTGGCTGGGCCATCGCGCAGTTGTGGATGTTCTGGGTCGCGCCGCTGCTGGGCGCGGTGGTCGGCGGCGTGGTCTATCGCTGGCTGGGCAAGGAAGACAGTTGAAGGCAGAAGAGGCGAGGATCAGGCTTGTCGATATGGCAAGGCGCTCCTCGCCTCTTCCGCGTAAGCCAGCACACCGGCGCGTTCCTGCTGGAGGAAATCCTTCACGGCGGCTTTCAGGCCGGGATGGCGCAGGTAATGCCAGGAGTGAGTGATCACCGGTTCAAAGCCGCGAATCAACTTGTGTTCGCCCTGGGCGCCAGCGTCGAAACGCTGGTAACCCTGGGCAATCGCGTAATCCATGCCCTGATAGAAACAGGTTTCGAAATGCAGCCGGTCGTACTCGGCCAGGCAGCCCCAGTAACGCCCGTAGAAACTGTCGCCACCCACAAGGCTGAACGCCATCGCCACCGGCCTTGAGCCCTGTCTGGCCAATACGACACGAATCGATTCCGGCATGCGCTCGGCCAGCAGGCTGAAGAACTCCCGCGTCAGGTACGGCGCCTGACGGCGCACCGCATAAGTGTTGGCATAGCAGGCGTAGACAAAATCCCACTGCGCCTCATCCAGCTCTCGCCCCTCAAGCCATTCGAATTCGAAGCCCTGCCCCGCCACTTGCTCGCGCTCCTTGCGCATCTGCTTGCGCTTGCGCGAGCTGAGCACGTCGAGAAAGTCCTGGAAGTCGCGATAGCCGCGATTCTGCCAGTGGTACTGGCAGCCGATGCGTTGCAGCCAGCCCGGCTGCTCGGCCATGGCGGCATCGGTGAAGGGATCGGTGAAGTTGATGTGGGCGCCGGAGAGTTCTTCGATCTCCAGGTAGCCCGGCAGGCTCTTGAGCAGTTCGAAGCCATCTTCGACGTTCGCCGCCAGCAGACGCGGCCCGGTGACCGGACTGAACGGCACCGCGCTCAAAAACTTGGGGTAGTAATCGATGCCGGCACGGGCGCAGGCATCGGCCCAACCGTGATCGAAGACGTATTCGCCGTAGGAATGCCACTTGCGATAACCGGGCAGCGCCGCGATCAGACGGCCGTCTTCGACGTGCAGCAAATGCTCCGCCTGCCAGCCGGTGTGCGGGCCGACACTGCCGCTGTCTTCCAGCGCGCCGAGGAAGGCATGGCGCAGAAACGGCTGGTTGTCCGGCACCAGTGCATCCCAGAGTGCCGGTTCGATTTCCGACAGTTTTTGCAGGCGCTGCAACGGCATTTTCCTCTCCACTTTTGGCCCTGAAAGCCTCGCGAGTATCGCTGATCGGCCCTGTCTTGCCCACGTCCGATTGCGCGACAGCGCTCTAGATCAATAGTTCACGCAAGTTTTGTATCGTCATCAACCTGCCATCACCGTGCCACTGCTCTGTCATAAACCATCGCGATACTGGCGCCTGTTTTTAGAGCGCCGGGTTCTACCCGGACACAGTTTTCCGACGTTCAAATCGTCGGTTGTGCCCAGGATGGTTCAGCCATCCCTCTCATCTTCGGAGATTGCTATGCGTCTTGCTTCCACGAAAACTGCGGCGGCCCTGTGCGGTGGCCTGTTGCTGGCCATGAGTGTTCCGGCCAGTGCCGCAGTCGACGCCAAACTGCTCGACATGCTCAAGGCTAACGGTTCCATCACCCAGGCGCAGTACGTAGAACTGCAAACCGAACTGGCCCAGGATCAGAAGGCCCAGCAAATCGCGCAGCAGGCGCAGCAAGAGACCAACGAGCAAATCGCGGCAACCGCGAAGAAAACCAACGAGCTGAGCAGCTTCGACCAGAAGCTGGCCTGGGCTGCCAAGACCCAGTTCAAGGGTGACGTACGTTTCCGTCAGGAAACCGTGAAGAACGATGGCGTACCGAACGCCAAGGACCAGGACCGTCAGCGCATTCGTGCCCGTCTGGGTGCCTACACCGAAATCAACCCGCAGGTTGATACCGGTATCCGTATCGCCACCGGCAGCAGCGACGACGCCCGCTCCACCAACCAGGACCTGAACAACTACTTCGACAAGAAGCAGATCTGGCTCGACCTGGGCTACGTCGACTACCACCCTGACGCGGTCAAGAACCTGCACCTGATCGCCGGCAAGATGAACCAGCCTTGGGTGAGCATGGGCGACATCATCTGGGACAGCGACATCAACCCGGAAGGCCTGGCCGTCACCTACAAGTACCCGCTGAACGGCAGCGCCGAGCTGTTCGGTAGCGCCGGTCACTACACCCTCAAGGACAACGTCGACGGCGAAGGCGTGCAGTTCAAGCACGACCTGCGTCTGTACGCTGGCCAGCTGGGCGGTCGTTTCGCGCTGACCGACAGCCTGAAACTGACCCTGGGCGGCAGCATCTACTCCTACGACAACGACAAGGACAGCGCCTGCCCTACCAGCGGCACCGTGACTGCGCCATGCGCCCTGGCCGTCAACGGCAACAGCCCGAACGAAACCTTCAAACTGTATGAAGGCTTCGGTCAGCTGGACATCGCCAACCTGCCGGTTCCGCTGTCGATCTACGGTCAGTACGTGAACAACAAAGATGCCAGCAACGACCAGGACACTGGCTGGCTGGCCGGCGTGAAGACCAAGGTTTACGGCTTCGGCATCGATTACAACTACCGCGACGTACAGCGTAACGCGGTGGTGGGTGCCTTCACCGACTCCGACTTCGCCAACGGCTACACCGGTTCCCGCGGCAGCAAGCTGAAAGTGAGCTACGAGCTGGACAAGAACTTCACCCTCGGCGCCACCTACTTCATGGCTAACTCGGACTACACCAACGCCAGCCTGAAGAAGACCGACTCCGACATCAACACCCTGCAACTGGATGCTGAAGCCAAGTTCTAACATTGCAGTGACAAGCTTCAGGCAACCAGTGAATGCCTCATTTGTAGCCTGAAGCTGATTTTCTCCTACAGCCCGGTGCCGCAGCAGCGATCCCCATCATCCGTTCGCTGCTGTTACGCCGGGCTGTTTTTTTGCCTCAGGAGTTGTCTTTGCGGCGCTGCGTCGCCAGCCGCTCGGCCAACGCATCCACACCCTCCTCCGGTTTCTCCGGCATCACCCGCAATGTCGCCTGCATCAAGCGCATCTGGCGGATGAAGCGCCGGCAGTTGCGGCAGAACATCAGGTGATGACGCACCATCAGCTTCTCGCGAAAGCTCAACTGGCCATCGAGATAATCGCTGGAGCGCGCCACTTGTTCTTTACAGGTCAGCATTCGCCGGTCTCCTCGAAATGCTCCACGGTGGCGAAGACTTTCAGCCGCGCACGATGCAGCAGCACACGGACATTGGAGAGCGAGATCTCCAGAAGATTACAGATCTCTTCCAGCTCCAGCCCCTGACGCTCGCGCAGCAACAGCACAGTGCTTTGCAGTTCTGACAGGCTGAGCAACGTGTGCTCCAGGCATTCGCGCAGTTCATTTTCAGTCAGCAACGCTTCGGGCGTGTCCTGATGCCAGGCGAACGGTGCGACCAGCCAGTGGCCGTCGCCGGGGGAAAAGCGATCATCGTCGATGGTGCCATGGGGCGATGGCAGATCATCCATCAACACTTCGCGGCGATTCTGCTTGTAACGGCCCTTGGCCGAATTGGCGGTGATGGTCAGCAGCCAGGTCTTGAGACTGGAGCGTCCCTCGAAGCTGCCAATATGGCGCACCACCGACAGCCAGGCATCCTGTACCACTTCCTCGACATGACGCTGGCCAACAATCGCGTACGCCACTGCACGCATGGCGCTCTGGTAGGTGGTGACCAGTTCCTTGAAAGCCCTCTGCTCGCCAGCCAGCAAACGTGCCAGCAGTTGGGTGTCGTCAGCCGCCATCCCTCAATCCCCTTGTCCTGACTTCGAAAATGATAACGGCAGGATGGCGCGCAACACACCATCCTGCCGTCAACGTCGAAAATTACAGCGTTATAGCTGATTAGGCTGTAGGAAAGATCAGCGCGGTTAAGAGGAAATTAACCTCAATCTCAGCGCTTGCGCAGAATCACGCTACCAATCGAATAACCGGCACCGAACGAACTCAGCACCGCCAGCGATCCGGCCGCCAGATCGTCCTGATACTTGTGGAACGCGATCACGGAACCGGCGGAGCTGGTGTTGGCGTAGGTGTCGAGAATCACCGGTGCTTCTTCTTCGGTCGCTTCGCGGCCCAGCAGCTTGCGCACGATCAGGTGGTTCATGCTCAGGTTGGCCTGGTGCAGCCAGAAGCGTTTCACATCACCGACGTTAAGCTTGTTCTCTTCCAGATGCTCACCGATCAGCTCGGCCACCATCGGGCACACGTCCTTGAACACCTTGCGGCCTTCCTGCACGAACAGTTTGTCCCGGGCACCGATGCCCTCTTCCGCTGCGCGGTTGAGGAAGCCGAAGTTGTTGCGGATGTTGTTGGAAAACTTGGTCAGCAATTTGGTGCTGACTACGTCGAACTGGTGCTTCGACGTTGCCGTATCGGCTCGCTCGATGACGACGGCGGTAGCGGCGTCACCGAAGATGAAGTGGCTGTCGCGGTCACGGAAGTTCAGGTGACCGGTGCAGACTTCCGGGTTGACCATCAGGATCGCCCGAGCCTGACCCAGTTGCACGGTGTTGGCGGCTTGCTGGATGCCGAAGGTCGCCGACGAGCAGGCAACGTTCATGTCGAAACCGAACCCCTGGATGCCCAGTGCTTCCTGGACTTCGATGGCGATGGCCGGGTAGGCACGTTGCAGGTTGGAGCAGGCGACGATCACGCCGTCGATGTCGGCGGCGGTCTTGCCGGCGCGCTGCAAGGCTTGCTCGGCAGCGCCGATGGCCATCTGGCAGAGCACCGACCATTCGTCGTTGGAACGCTCCGGCAGGCGTGGCGCCATGCGTTGCGGATCAAGGATGCCGTCCTTGTCCATGACAAAGCGACTCTTGATGCCCGAGGCTTTTTCGATAAACGCGGCGCTGGATTCGGTCAGGGCCTGGATCTCGCCGCTGGCGATGGCATCGGCGTTGTCCGCGTTGAACTGCGCGACGTAGGTATTGAAAGACTGCACCAGCTCTTCGTTGGAGATGCTGTTGGCCGGGGTGTACAGGCCGGTGCCGCTGATGACGACGTTATGCATGGTCGTTTCTCTAATCTGTTCAGGCAGAAAGTGCTGGCACCGACGTGCCAACACGCAAAGGGTCTATTCCCATAGAGGGGACGCAAAAACCTGGCATCGCTTTATTCCGACCTCGCCCGCGGCTGACAAGGCTCAAAACCGCGGGGCCGGCGTTTATAGGCGCGAAGTTTGCCATAAACCTTGGCATTTGGCGCCTTTTGCAGGATCGGAGGTCAGGCCTCGACCTGCGTCCACTGCTTGTTCAGGCGCTTGTCGGAGATCGGCACTTTCGTCCCCAACTGCTGGGCGAACAGCGAAACCCGGTACTCCTCCAGCCACCAGCGGTACAGCTCGAGCTGCGGATCGCGCTTGCCTTCCTGGGCATGTTTGGCGGCGCGAGTCTGATATTGCGTCCAGAGGCCGGCGAGTTCGCCGCTCCAGACCCGATCCTTCTGCACCTGCGCGCCCAGTTTCTCGAAACGTTGCTCGACGGCCTTCAGATAGCGCGGCAGCTCCTTGAGCCACAGCATCGGTGTTTCCCGGACGAAGCCTGGGTACACCAGATGACTGAGCTGCTGCTTGATATCGTTAAGCGCCACCGCCTGAGCCAGGTCGATCTTGCCCTTGAAGCGTTTTTGCAGACCGTGCCAGAGCTTGAGGATTTCCAGGGTCAGACGCGCCACGCGCTCCGCATGCTCGGTCCAGCTGCCACGCTTGCGCTCGGCCAGTGCCGCCAGGCCTGCGCCGTCGCGAGGCAACGGGTCTTCGCCATCGAGAATGCAGCTGTCGAGGCTCGCCAGCAGAATGTCTTCGACCAGCGCATCGACCCGGCCCAGTTCGCGGTACAGCAGGCCCAGTTCGGTCAGGCCCGGCAACTTGCCGCGCAGAAATTTGGCCGGTTCAGCCAGTTGCTGCATCAGCAGACGTTGCAAGGCGCGGCGATGCTGGAACTCGGCTTCGGCCGGGGTCGAGAAGCGTCCTTCCTTGACCGTGCCGCCCTCTTCCACCAACGCCGGATAGACCGTCATCGACAGCCCGGCAATCTTCTGTTGCGTCTTTTCCGCCACCGGGGCGAAGACCTTGGCTTCCACCGGTTGCTGACTTTTCGCACTTTGCGGCACGGCCAATGCGGCCTGACTGGCTTCGGCGAAACGCGCCGTCAACTCCGCCAGATCCCGCCCTTCGCCGAGGAACTTGCCCTGGCCGTCGACGATTTCCAGGTTCATCCGCAGATGGCTTTCGACCTGCTGCGCCGCTTCGGCCCAGGCCTCATCACTGACCCGCGCACCGGTCATTCGCAGCAGTTCACGGCCCAGCGCTTGCGGCAACGAACCTTCGGCAAAGGTCATGCGTTGCAACGCAGCCTTGATGAAGTCCGGCACCGGCACGAAGTTCTTGCGCAGGGCCTTGGGCAGGTTGCGCACCAGCGCGATGCACTTGGCCTCGATCAGCCCCGGCACCAGCCATTCCAGGCGCTCCGGCGGCAGCATCGGCAACAGCGGTGCCGGTACGCGCAGGGTCACGCCGTCGCGCGGGTGATTCGGTTCGAAGTGGTAACTCAGCGCCAGTTCAAGATCGCCGATGTGCAGCGTGTCCGGGTAATGCTGGGCGGTGACTTCGCTGGCTTCGCGGGCCAGCACGTCCTCTTCACGCATGATCAGCAGTTGCGGGTCTTTCTGGCTGTTGACCCGATACCAGCTGTCGAAGGTCGCGGTCTGGTGAATCTCCGCCGGCAGTCGCGCATCGTAGAACGCGTAGAGGGTTTCCTCGTCGGCCAGAATGTCCCGGCGACGGGCCTTGGCTTCCAGTTCGTCGAGTTGTTCCAGCAATTGCTTGTTGGCGGTCAGGCACTTGGCCCGGGACTGAATCTCGCCCCGCACCAGGCCTTCGCGGATGAACAGCTCCCGCGAGACCACAGGATCCACCGGGCCGTAATGCACCGGTCGGCGACCGACCACGATCAGCCCGAACAAGGTGATCTGTTCGAATGCGACGACCTGACCGCGCTTCTTCTCCCAGTGCGGTTCGAAGTGGTTCTTCTTGATCAGATGCCCGGCCAGCGGCTCGATCCAGTCGGCATCGATCTTCGCCACCATCCGCGCGTAGAGCTTGGTGGTTTCCACCAGTTCGGCGGTCATCACCCACTGCGGGCGCTTCTTGCCGATGCCCGACGACGGGTGAATCCAGAACCGTCGCTGACGGGCGCCAAGATAGTCTCCGTCCTCGGTTTTCTGGCCGATCTGGCTGAGCAGGCCGACCAGCACAGCCTTGTGCAGCTTCGGATAATCCGCCGGCTCTTTGTTCAGGCTCAACTGCAAGTCGCGGCAGATCAGGCTCAACTGGCGATGGGAATCACGCCACTCTCGCAACCGCAGGTAGTTGAGGAAATTCTTGCGGCACCAGTTGCGCAGCGGGTTGGCAGTCAACGCCTGGCGCTGCTCTTCGAAGCCACGCCACAGATTGACCAGCGCAGCGAAGTCCGAATCGGCGTCCTTCCACTGCGCGTGGGCCTGATCGGCGGCTTGCTGACGCTCCGGCGGACGCTCGCGCGGGTCCTGAATCGACATGGCGCTGGCGACGATCAGCACTTCCTGCAAGCTGCCGAGTTTCGCCGCTTCCAGCAACATGCGACCCATGCGCGGGTCCACCGGCAGGCGCGCCAATTGACGGCCGAGCGGGGTCAGCTGACTGTTGCGATCCACCGCCGACAGTTCTTGTAGCAGGTTGAAACCGTCGCTGATCGCCTTGCCGTCCGGCGGCTCGATGAACGGGAACGCGGTGATCTCGCCGAGGCGCAGATGCAGCATCTGCAGGATCACCGCCGCAAGGTTGGTGCGCAGAATTTCCGGATCGGTAAATTCCGGGCGACCGAGGAAATCCTCTTCACTGTACAAACGCACGCAAATGCCCGGTTCGACCCGACCGCAACGACCTTTACGCTGGTTGGCGCTGGCCTGGGAAATCGCTTCGATCGGCAGGCGCTGAACCTTGGCGCGGTAGCTGTAGCGGCTGATGCGCGCGGTGCCGCTGTCGATCACGTAACGGATACCCGGCACGGTCAGCGAGGTTTCGGCGACGTTGGTCGCCAACACCACACGACGGCCCGGATGGGACTGGAAAATCCGCTGCTGTTCGGCCGGTGACAGGCGCGCGTACAACGGCAGGATTTCGGTGTGTTTGAGCTGGGCCTTGCGCAGCATGTCGGCGGCGTCGCGAATCTCGCGTTCGCCCGGCAGGAACACCAACACGTCGCCAGGGCTGCGGCGTTCGCTGCGCTCATAGGCGGCGATTTCGTCGAGGGTGGCGAGGATCGCCTGATCCACGGTCAGGTCGTCCTCGACCCGGTTACCCTCTTCGTCCTGCTCAAGCGTCAGCGGGCGATACCAGGTTTCAACCGGGAAGGTGCGGCCGGACACTTCGACAATCGGCGCATCGTCAAAATGCTTGGAGAAACGCTCCAGATCAATGGTCGCCGAGGTGATGATGACTTTCAGGTCCGGGCGACGCGGCAGCAGGGTTTTCAGATAACCCAGCAGGAAGTCGATGTTGAGGCTGCGTTCGTGGGCTTCGTCGACGATGATCGTGTCGTAGCGCTCGAGGTAGCGGTCGTTCTGGGTTTCCGCCAGCAGGATGCCGTCGGTCATCAGTTTGATCAGGGTGTTCGAATCGCTCTGATCCTCGAAGCGCACCTGATAGCCGACCAGCGCGCCCAGCGGTGTACCGAGTTCTTCCGCGACCCGACTGGCCACGCTGCGTGCCGCGATTCGGCGAGGCTGGGTGTGGCCGATCAGGCCATGTTGGCCGCGACCGATTTCCAGACAGATTTTCGGCAACTGCGTGGTTTTGCCCGAGCCGGTTTCGCCGGCGATGATCAGCACCTGGTGCTTTTCCAGGGCCTTCTTGATTTCGTCACGCTTGGCCGCAATCGGCAGGCTGTCGTCGTAACGGATCACCGGCAGGCTGGCCTTGCGCGCCAGCACCTGATCGCAGGACGCCTGCATGCGCGCCACCCACTGGGCCAGCTTGGCCTCGTCGGGTTTCTTGCGCAGCTCAAGCAACTGCCGCCGCAGCCGGTGGCGGTCGGCGAGCATGGCGTGATCGAGGTTTTTCAGCAGTTTGTCGATGGAGGGCGATTCGTCGGTCATCGGGTACGCAATTCGGTCGTCTAGTGGCGCAAGGACGCGATTGTCGCAGAAAAGCAGCTACAAGCGCCAAGCTACAAGCCGCAAGTTGAAAGCGGCCTTTGACTTGACGCTTGTAGCTTGCTGCTTGCGCCTGCTTTATTCGTTATCGAGGCCCTTGCGCCGATACGGAAAGACGTCGATAACCTTTCCGGCCCGGATCGCCTCCTGCAAGCCCTTCCAGTAATCGGCGTTGTACAACTCGCCATGCAACTGATCGAACAGTTTGCGCTGCGCTGCATCGGCAAACAGGAACGGTGGAAACTCTTCGGGGAACACATCCAGCGGACCGATCGAATACCACGGCTCGGAAGCCATTTCGTCCTCCGGCGTGCGCGGTGCCGGGATATGACGGAAGTTGGCTTCGGTAAGAAAGCAGATTTCGTCATAGTCGTAGAACACCACCCGACCATGACGGGTGACGCCAAAGTTTTTCAGCAGCATGTCGCCGGGGAAGATGTTGGCCGCCGCCAGTTGCTTGATCGCCAGCCCGTAATCTTCCAGCGCTTCGCGCACCTGGGCTTCGTTGGCGTTGTCCAGATACAGATTCAGGGGGGTCATCCGGCGTTCGGTCCAGCAGTGGCGGATCAGCACGGTTTCACCTTCCAGCGACACCGTCGACGGCGCAACTTCCAGCAATTCCGCCAGACACGCCGGATCGAACTTGCTCAGCGGGAAACGGAAATCGGCGAATTCCTGGGTATCGGCCATGCGCCCGACGCGGTCGACGCTTTTCACCAGTCGGTACTTTTCGATCACCGTGGCGCGGTCGACGTTTTTCGACGGCGAGAAGCGGTCCTTGATGATCTTGAACACGGTGTTGAAGCCCGGCAGCGTGAACACGCTCATGACCATGCCGCGCACGCCCGGGGCCATGATGAACTGGTCGTCGGTGTTGGCCAGGTGGTTGATAAGCGCGCGATAGAACTCGGATTTGCCGTGCTTGTAGAAACCGATTGAGGTGTACAGCTCGGCGATGTGCTTGCCCGGCAGGATGCGCTTGAGGAAACCGATGAATTCCGCCGGCACCGGCACATCCACCATGAAATACGAACGGGTGAACGAGAAGATGATCGACACATCCGCTTCGTCGGTGATCAGCGCATCGATCTGAATCCCCCGCCCCTCGCGGTGCAGCAGCGGAATCACCAGCGGCCATTGATCGTCGTTGGTGTAGATGCGCCCCACCAGATAGGCGCCCTTGTTGCGGTACAGCACCGAGGAAAACAGCTCGACGCTCAGTTCCGGATCCTTGCACACCCAGTCCGGCAGGTTCTCGCGCAGTTGCGCTTCAAGGCGCTGCAGATCCCGGGGCAGATCGGCGTAATCCTCGCTGAATCGGTAATCGGCAAAGATGCTCGCGAGCATGCCCGACAACTGTCCTTGCGGCTTGTAGGTGCGGGTTTGCGCAGCCCGGGCCCGGCGCAGGCTTGGCCGCGTGGTGTGGATGAACATGCAGCCGTCGCTGATCAGGTCGTGGCTGAACAGGCCGCAGAAAATCGAGTTGTACCAGGTCTCGGAGAGTTCATCGTCGAAGCGCAGGTCGATGATGCTGATGTAGGCGCTTTTCACCAGCGGCCAGCAACTGACTTCCATCAGCGTGTCAGCCTCGAAATACTCGCGCAGACGCGCGACGGTTTCGTTGACCTTGTCTTCGTAGAGGTTGATCCGCGCCGCCGACGCGGTTTGCGTGTCCTGCCAGCGCGCCTGTTCGAAACGCTCCCGGGCGCCATCGGTGATCCGCCGGAAATGCTCGCGGTAATCGTCAAAGCCATCGAGGATCATGCGGGCGATGTCGGTGGCTGGCCATTGCTGCGGCATAGATGAGACCTCTGCGGGAATTGAAGAATCTGTGCTCGAAGGCCTGAGCTTAGCCACGGAACCGGGGACAGGAGAAGCGTAATTTCTGCCAAATCCGCGACCGGGTTGTACAACGACACAGTTTTTATCAAAGTTTTTTTAATCGACCGTTCGGTCAGCAAACACGTCCATCAGTCTTTCTCTCCGTTCGGCGCCAGCCCGCGAATTCTCTGGGTTTCGGATCCAATCACAACGTGACATCTCTATTCCGCGGCTTTGCCCCACCTGCGCATTCCTGTCCATCGTCCGTGACCTTGATTGCTGAGTGACCTTACCAAGGTGATGGCACTTTGATATACAGCCCGCCATCACCCGCCTCACAACAAGATCCTCGGCCCACGAGGACGCCCTCTTTCTCAACGTTCAAGGAGCACATTGATGTCTATCCGGAATCTGCGCATAGGTTTGCGCGCCAGTTTGAGTTTTGCCGTTCTGGCCGGTCTGCTGATGGTGGTGGGCCTGTTCGGTCTGGGCCAGATGAAGGCCCTGCGTGAAAGCGCAGCGGTGATCGAAGAATCGTGGATGCCCAGCATCGAAAGCATTCATGACGCAGCGGCGAACATCGCCAGCATCCGCCTCGAATCCCTGCGCCTGATCACCAGTACCCAGGCCGCTGTGCGCGAACGCAGCAAGGGCATCCTCACGGCGCAGCGTCAGGAGTTGCTCAAGCGCCTCGACGATCACAAAACCCTGATTGCCAATGATCAGGAACGGGCGATGCTGGAAGGTCTGGGCGCCGACACCGCCAAGTACCTGAGCATCCTCGACCAGATCATCAAACAGATCGATGCCGGGCAGAACGATCAGGCCTACACGCGGCTGACCACTGAACTGGCGCCTCAGGGCAGCGTGCTCGACAAGACCCTGGAGCAAATGATCACCCTCAATCAGCAAGGCGCCGATGCCGCCGCAAAATCCGCTGCCGCGACCTATCAGCAGTCGCTGTGGATCGTCGCGACAATCATCGTCATCGCCCTGATTGCCACATTGCTGCTGGCCTGGCTGCTGACCCGCAGCATCACCGCGCCGATCAATCAGGCGCTGAGCGTGGCCCGGCGGATTGCCTCCGGTGATCTCAGCGGCCGCATCGACAGCGAGGGCCACGATGAAGCGGCGCAGTTGCTCACCGCGCTGGCCGAAATGCAGGGCAATCTGCGCTCGACCATTCGCGGTATCAGCGAGTCGGCCCAGCAACTGGCCTCCGCCGCCGAGGAGATGAGTTCGGTGATGGAACAGAGCACTCGCGGCCTGCAACAGCAGAATGACCAGATCGAACAGGCCGCCACGGCCGTCACCGAGATGAGCACGGCGGTGGATGAAGTCGCAGCCAACGCGGTGTCCAGCGCCGAAGCGTCCGAAGCCTCGAACGAGGACAGCAAGCACGGGCATGTGCAGGTCAGCGAGACCATCAGTTCGATTCAGGAACTGGTCAGCGCGGTGCTCGGTGCGTCCGAACAGGCCGAGGGCCTGGCGACCCAGGCCCAGGACATCAGCAAGGTGCTGGAAGTGATTCGCGGCATCGCCGGGCAGACCAACCTGCTGGCGCTCAATGCCGCCATTGAAGCGGCGCGGGCCGGTGAGGCAGGACGTGGCTTTGCAGTCGTTGCCGACGAAGTCCGTTCGCTGGCCCAGCGCACGCAGAATTCCACCGAAGAAATCGAGCTGATGATCAGCAGCATCCAGCAAGGCACCGGTGCCACCGTCGGCGCGTTGCAAAGCAGCGCCGAACAGGCCAGCCAGACCCTGCGCCGGGCCAACAGTGCCGGCCATGCGTTGGAGAAAATCACCGCGTCGATTTCGCAGATCAACCAGCGCAACCTGGTGATCGCCAGCGCTGCCGAGCAACAGGCACTGGTGGCCCGGGAAGTCGATGAAAACCTGGTGACCATCCGCGACCTGTCGACTCAGACCGCCGCTGGCGCGACCCAGACCTCTGCCGCCAGTCAGGAACTGTCGCGCCTGGCCGTCGACCTCAACGGGCTGGTGACGCGCTTCGTGCTCTGACGGGGAAATTAAATGCCCGATTAGCGGTTGCCATCGTCAGGGCGCTCGGCAACACTCTCGTCCCCATCAAGGAAGGAGTTACCCGTGAGCCCTGTCGATATTTTCCGCATGTTGTCGCTGGCTGCGATCTGGGGTGCGAGCTTCCTGTTCATGCGCATCATCGCCCCCGCGATAGGCACCGTTCCGACCGGATTTTTCCGGGTCTCGATCGCGGCGGTCGGTTTGCTGGTGATCCTTGGCCTGATGCGCATCAGCTGGGATTTCAAAGGCAAACTCAAGACCGTGATGATGCTGGGGGTGATCAACTCCGGCGTTCCGGCCACTCTGTATTCCGTCGCCGCCCAGGTGCTGCCGGCCGGGTACTCCGCAATCTTCAATGCCACCACGCCGCTGATGGGCGTATTGATCGGCGGGCTGTTCTTCAGTGAAAAACTCACGGTGGCCAAACTTGCCGGGGTTTTCCTTGGCCTGCTCGGCGTGGGCGTGCTGACCCGCGCCGGCCCGGTCGCGTTCGACCTGCCTCTGTTGATGGGTGCCGTCGCCTGCCTGCTTGCAACGACCTGCTACGGCTTCGCCGGTTTCCTCGCCCGGCGCTGGCTGGATCAGGCCGGCGGGCTCGACAGCCGTCTATCAGCGTTGGGCAGCATGCTCGGTGCGACACTGTTCCTGTTGCCGCTGTTCGGTTACAGCGTCATCACCCAGCCACCTGTGAGCTGGGGCGGCTGGAACGTCTGGCTGTCGCTGCTGGGCCTGGGTCTGGGCTGCACCGCGTTTGCCTACATCATCTACTTCCGCCTGCTAAGTTCCATCGGGCCGGTGAAGTCGATGACCGTGACGTTCATGATCCCGCCGTTTGGCGTGTTGTGGGGGGCACTGTTTCTGGATGAACCGCTGTCGATGGCCCACGTGTATGGCGGAGTGTTGATCGCAATTGCGCTGTGGCTGGTATTGAAGCCGGCGGCAGTGAAACCGGCAGAAGTCGTGACTCGCTGATCGACAGATGCACAAAGGCCCGGGAGTTTCCTCCCGGGCCTTTTTTATGTGCGGCTGTTACGCCGACTTACGGAACACGAATACCAGACCGACGATGATCAACAGCATCCCCAACACGCTCAACGCTGCCAGGCGGTTGCCGAAGATCAGGTAGTCCATCACCGCCGTCACGGCTGGCACCAGATAGAACAGACTGGTGACATTCACCAGATTGCCCCGGGCGATCAGTCGGTATAGCAGCAAGGTTGCCAGCACCGACACCACCAACCCCATCCAAAGCACCGGCACGATGAAACCTGCGCTGTGTTCGAAGTGGAACGGCTGGAACGGCACGAAGATCCCGCACAGCAACAGTCCCGCCAGATACTGCACCGGCAGCGTGCCGAGAGGATTGTCGGTGATGCGTTTCTGCATGATCGAGCCGAACGTCATGCTCGCCAATGCCAACAAACCGAACAGCATCCCCGCCAGCGACATCCCGGCCAGGCCGATGCCCTGGTAAACCACCATGATCAGACCAGCCAACCCCAGCGCCAGGCCGAAGATCCGGCTCGCCGAGCGCTGCCGCTCCATGATCACCACGGTGAGGATCGGTTGCACGCCCATGATGGTCGCCATCACTCCGGGCGTGACTTTCAGATCCAGCGCCAGCAGATAGAAGATCTGATAAGCCCCCAACAGCACCACACCAGTGGCCATCGCGTACAACATCGGCCGGCCGCCCTTGGGCAGTTTCAGCTTGAGCAACGGCACCAGCAGCACCAGCCCGCACAGGGCAATCACAAAACGGATCAGCAGAAAGGCAAATGGCGAAGCGTGGGCCAGCCCCCACTTGGAGAAGATCGCCCCGCTGCTCCACAGCAGAACGAACAGGCTCGTGGACGCCGCCGCGAGCGCGGACTTTTTCGAAAGGACAAACATGAATACCACCTGTAGTCAGGCAAATAGCCAACTCAGCCGAAGCTGAAATTCAGTAGGTTTTTTCAGGCGGGCACAGGGGTCAGCAAAAAACGCTGATCAGCCCGAAACGCCAACGCCCGGCGGTGATACGACTGCGCACACCGGCGTGCTACTGACAGGTGGGGGGTAATGGCTGATCTGCACAGGCTGCTGATTCCCGCACGGCACGACGCCAGCGTTGACCGCTGAATCGACTACCGCGTTGATGAGGGATGCAGGCATCTGGGCTGATCTTTTTCGAGGGGTTGAAAGGTGAGCCGTAGAACTCACGAGCGCCGACTATAACCAGCCTGCGACATGGATTGCAATGAGTTGGGCAAAGGGCCGCTAGCGACAGGCTGGATGCAGGCGCATAGGCTCATTAGCAATTGCAACGACCATCGATAGGGGACATGGAATGCGCGAGATCACATGCCAAGGGAACGGAATCATCTGCGGTATCAGTTGTACAAATCGCAAGCCAGGAAGCTTGCCAGCATTGTGAAAAACGCTCAAATATTGATCAACCAAGGTGGGAACATGCGCAAAGAAATAAAAAAATCCCCCAGAAAGAAAAAAGCGCACGCAATGAAGTGTGACTCTGATCCGACGGTACTGACAGCCAGTCAACGGCAGCTCTTACAGATCATTGCAACCGGTACCGCTATCGATGAACCAAGCTTGCTGGCTGGCCGCCCCTGATTCAAAAAGCAAAAAACCGCTCAAACGAGCGGTTTTTTATGCTTCTAAATCCAGCCTCAACCAAACAGCCAATACCCCAGCAACGTCAACACCACCACTGCCAGCACTGGCCGCATCACACGGTAGGCCTTTGGATTGCGGCGTTTCCACTGCTTGACCACACCGCTGAACCGGTCGCTGAAGTTCTTGGTCCAGGCGTAAGCCTGGTTGATCCCGCCAACGCGTTCGTCGTCAAGGTTCTGCGGCGCGGTAGCGCGGCCCAGCCAGGCACTGATGGAGCGGTTGATGCGGGTCATGAGGCGGTTGCTCAGCGGACGCTCGACGTCGCAGAACAGGATGACGCGGGTCTGTTCGGTTTCGTTCTTGACCCAATGCACATAGGTCTCGTCGAACATCACGTCTTCACCGTCGCGCCAGGCGTAGACCTGACCATCGACGAAGATCCGGCAATCGTCGGAGTTCGGCGTCGACAGGCCCAAGTGATAGCGCAGGGAACCGGCGAACGGATCACGGTGCGGGTTCAAGTGGCTGCCGCCCGGCAACAGCGCGAACATCGCGCCCTTGACGTTGGGGATGGCACTCACCAGTGCCACGGTTTTCGGGCACAGGGTTTCGGCCGATGGCAGCGGTTTGTCGTACCACTTGAGGTAGAAACGCTTCCAGCCCTTTTTGAAGAACGAGCCGAAACCGGCGTCGTTGTTCTTCTCGGCGGCGCGGATGTAGCCCTCGTCGAACAGGTGCATCGCTTCGTCGCGGATGGTTTCCCAGTTGTCGCGCAGCACGTCCAGTTCCGGGAACTTGCTGCGGTCCAGGTACGGTTTGGACGGCACACCGGAAAACAGGTACATCAAGGCGTTGTACGGAGCGAACAGCGCCGAATGGTTGACGAACTGGCGCAGCACCGGCAAACGCGCCTTGCCGCGCAAATGCACGTAGAGGATGCTGCTCACGAACAGCAGCAACACCAACACCTTGGCGGCCAACGAAAAGGTCATCAACGACTCCTTGAAAAAAGACAACGCCACGCAATGTCATTTACCCGACATGGCGGCCGGCCATGATAAACACTACCGGCTCCGGGAAAAACCCGCCCGACCCAAGATTCAGTGTTAAGAATTGCGCAACAAAGCACTAATTAACATAACGAGCCTGAACCTTGGCTGATCTGAATCAACGGGAGGCTTACTGCTGGTTCTCCTGATCGGTGAACAGATCGCTGAACAACATGCTCGACAGATAACGCTCACCGGAGTCCGGCAGTACCACCACGATGGTCTTGCCCTGCATTTCCGGGGTTTCCGCCAGGCGCACCGCGACAGACATCGCCGCACCGCAGGAGATCCCGCACAGAATCCCTTCTTCCTGCATCAGACGCAGCGCCATGACCTTGGATTCTTCGTCGGTCACGCGCTCGACCCGATCCACCATCGACAAATCCAGGTTCTTCGGTACAAAACCGGCGCCAATGCCCTGAATCTTGTGCGGGCTCGGCTTAATCTCCTCACCGGCCAGCGCCTGGGTGATCACCGGCGAAGATACGGGCTCCACCGCCACCGAGAGAATCGGTTTGCCCGCCGTATTCTTGATATACCGCGAGACACCGGTGATGGTTCCACCGGTACCGACGCCCGCCACCAGCACGTCGATGGCACCGTCGGTGTCGTTCCAGATTTCCGGGCCGGTGGTTTTTTCGTGGATGGCCGGGTTGGCCGGGTTATCGAACTGAGCCGGCATGAAATATTTGCCCGGGGCACCAGCAACGATCTCGGCAGCCTTTTCGATTGCGCCTTTCATGCCCTTGGCAGGCTCGGTCAGCACCAGTTCGGCACCCAGCGCCTTGAGCACCTTGCGCCGTTCGATGCTCATCGAGGCCGGCATGGTCAGCATCAGTTTGTAACCGCGAGCGGCCGCCACGAAGGCCAGGCCGATGCCGGTATTGCCCGAAGTCGGCTCGACGATGGTCATGCCCGGCTTGAGTTTGCCGCTGCTTTCGGCGTCCCAGATCATGTTCGCGCCGATCCGGCACTTCACCGAGTAACCCGGGTTGCGACCTTCGATCTTGGCCAGAATGGTCACGCCACGGGGCGCAATGCGATTGATCTGTACCAGCGGCGTATTGCCGATGGAATGGGCGTTGTCAGCAAAAATACGGCTCATGGCTGGGTCCTTGTGCAGCGTTGAATTCAGCTCTCCAAGGTAAGCCTGTTGCTCTTGCCAGTCCAGTCGGGTCGAACGTCTGCAACCGCCGGCAGTCAATCGCTTTACACCCGCTCGGGAATTGCCGCCATGAAGCGTCGCTACCGCTGGCCGTTGTGGATCCTCGCCACTGTCGTTGTACTGCTGATCGCCCTGCACATCGCCCTGCCTTACGTCGTGCGCGACTATCTGAATGACAAGCTGGCCAACATGGGCGACTACCGTGGCCAGGTCACCGATGTCGATCTGGCTCTGTGGCGCGGCGCGTACAAGATCAACGGCCTGAAGATCGTCAAGGTCGACGGCAAGGTCCCGGTGCCGTTCGTCAACGCTCCGTTGATCGACTTGTCCGTCAGTTGGCATTCACTGTGGTACGACCATGCTGTGGTGGCCCAGGTAAAGTTCTTCAAACCTGAAGTCAACTTCGTCGATGGCGGTGCCAACAAGCAGAACTCCCAGACCGGTAAGGGCACCGACTGGCGCGCGCAGTTGGGCAAGCTGCTGCCGATCACCCTCGATGAAGTGCAGATCCACGATGGTCGCATCAGCTTCCGCAACTTCAACTCCAAACCGCCCGTGAACATGAATGCCACCAACGTCGAGGCCAGTATTTACAACCTGACAAACGTGGTCGACACCAAGGGCAAACGCGATGCCCGATTCGAAGGCAAAGCCCTGCTGCTGGGCCAGGCACCGCTGGAAACCTCGGCCACATTCGACCCGCTAAGCAATTTCGAAGACTTCGAGTTCCGCTTGCGAGCCCGCGATCTCGAACTCAAGCGCATGAACGACTTCGCATCGGCATACGGCAAATTCGACTTCAACGCCGGCCACGGTGACGTGGTCATCGAAGCCCAGGCCAAAAAGGCCCAGCTCACCGGCTACATCAAGCCGTTGCTGCGCGACGTTGAAGTGTTCAACTGGCAACAGGATGTGGAAAACAAGAACAAAAGCATCTTCCGCTCAGTCTGGGAGGCACTGGTCGGCGGTACTGAAACCGTGCTGAAAAACCAGGCCAAAAACCAGTTCGCCACCAAGGTCGAACTCAGCGGCAGCGTCCATCAGCAAGATATCAGCGCATTCGAAGCGTTTTTGCAGATTTTGCGCAATGGATTCATCCAGGCTTTCAATGCCCGGTATGAGCGGCCGAAGCCGGATGCGGGCTAGGTATTTGCGCGAGCGCATCCAGATACAAGGTATCGGCGCCGAGCTGAATATCCGGATCCAGCCATTCCACGGTCCAACCCTCATCTCCGAGGTTTACTGCGCAGAACACCTCTGGATCAAGTAATGGCTTGAGGCCCGGATACCTTTGAAGATCCTGGCTCAAATCGACACGCAACTGCTGACCATCAACAAAGGTCAGCACCAGACAAAAATCCTCCAAAGGTTCTACAGACGATAAACGAGGGCGTTTCCTGGGTAGCATCGGTTCCGATCCTCTTTCAGAGATGTTCAGCAGGCTACTTCCAAACCGATGATCGCTGAATGCTGGCTTTGCGCCGAAACTGAGTCAACATGTGACGCCCCATTCAGAGACTGAATAAGCCGTCTGCGTTCACAGTCGACCGGGCCGCGCGTTATAGTCGGGCATCCGATTATTTCGCCCCCGCCCTGCCCGTTCAGGTCGGCGTTACCGTTCGAGGATTAGCAGATGAAGTTCGAAGGCACCCAGGCCTACGTCGCCACCGATGACCTGAAGCTGGCGGTCAACGCCGCCATCACCCTGGAGCGGCCGCTGCTGGTCAAGGGCGAACCGGGCACCGGCAAGACCATGCTCGCCGAGCAACTGGCCGAATCGTTCGGCGCCAAGCTGATCACCTGGCACATCAAGTCCACCACCAAGGCCCATCAGGGCCTGTACGAGTACGATGCGGTCAGCCGTCTGCGCGACTCGCAACTGGGCAATGAAAAAGTCCACGACGTGCGCAACTACCTGAAGAAGGGCAAGCTCTGGGAGGCGTTCGAGTCCGAAGAACGCGTCATCCTGCTGATCGACGAAATCGACAAGGCCGACATCGAGTTCCCCAACGACCTGCTGCAAGAACTCGACAAGATGGAGTTCTACGTTTACGAGATCGACGAGACGATCAAGGCCAAGAAGCGTCCGATCATCATCATTACCTCCAACAACGAGAAAGAGCTGCCGGACGCTTTCCTGCGTCGCTGCTTCTTCCACTACATCGCCTTCCCCGACCGCAGCACCCTGCAGAAAATCGTCGACGTGCACTACCCGGACATCAAGAAAGACCTGGTCAGCGAAGCGCTGGACGTGTTCTTCGACGTGCGCAAGGTGCCGGGCCTGAAGAAGAAGCCGTCGACCTCGGAACTGGTGGACTGGCTGAAACTGCTGATGGCCGACAACATCGGCGAAGCCGTGCTGCGCGAGCGCGATCCGACCAAGGCCATTCCGCCGCTGGCCGGGGCGCTGGTGAAGAACGAACAGGACGTGCAACTGCTGGAACGTCTGGCGTTCATGAGCCGTCGCGGCACCCGCTAAGAGGCTGACGCCATGTTGCTCAACCTGTTCAATGAAATGCGTGCAGCCAAGGTGCCGGTCTCGGTGCGCGAGCTGCTCGACCTGATCAACGCGCTGAAACAGCGCGTGACCTTCGCCGACATGGACGAGTTCTACTACTTGTCCCGGGCGATTCTGGTGAAGGACGAACGGCATTTCGACAAGTTCGACCGCGCGTTCGGCGCCTACTTCAACGGCCTGGAAAAGCTCGACGATCACTTGCAGGCGCTGATTCCCGAAGACTGGCTGCGCAAGGAATTCGAGCGTTCGCTGACCGACGAGGAACGCGCGCAAATCCAGTCCCTCGGCGGCCTGGACAAGCTGATCGAAGAGTTCAAGAAACGCCTGGAAGAACAGAAGGAACGTCACGCCGGCGGTAACAAATGGATTGGCACTGGCGGCACCAGCCCGTTCGGTTCCGGTGGCTTCAACCCGGAAGGCATCCGGGTCGGCGACGCCGGCAAGCGCCAGGGCAAAGCGGTGAAAGTCTGGGATCAGCGCGAGTACAAGAACCTCGACGACTCCGTGGAACTGGGCACCCGCAACATCAAGGTCGCCCTGCGCCGCCTGCGCAAATTCGCGCGCCAGGGCGCGGCGGAAGAACTGGATATCGACGGGACCATCGACCACACCGCCAAGGACGCCGGCCTGCTGAACATCCAGATGCGCCCGGAACGGCGCAACACGGTGAAGCTGTTGCTGCTGTTCGACATCGGCGGCTCGATGGACGCCCACGTGAAGATCTGTGAGGAACTGTTCTCGGCCTGCAAGACCGAGTTCAAGCATCTGGAGTACTTCTACTTCCACAACTTCATTTATGAATCGGTGTGGAAGAACAACATGCGCCGCACTTCCGAGCGCACCTCGACCCAGGATCTGCTGCACAAGTACGGTGCCGACTACAAAGTGATTTTCATCGGTGACGCCGCGATGGCGCCTTATGAAATCACCCAGGCCGGCGGCAGCGTCGAGCACTGGAACGAAGAGCCGGGTTATGTGTGGATGCAGCGCTTCATGGAGAAGTACAAGAAGCTCATCTGGATCAACCCATATCCGAAAGATACGTGGGGCTACACCTCGTCGACCAATATCGTGCGGGATTTGATTGAAGATCAGATGTATCCGCTGACGTTGCGCGGGCTGGAAGAAGGGATGCGGTTTCTGTCCAAGTAATCCGGGATCGTCCCCCGCTCTGCGGGGGAACGATTAACCCAAGCGTTTCAGATATTCGACATGCTCCCGGTGCGCGACGTCCTGCACCACCGGGCGCAATCTGACTTTCGCCCCTGGCAGACATTGCGCCAGTCGGGCCAGCGCCAACGGCGTCAACGCACCCAATCGCGGGTAACCGCCAATCGTCTGCCGATCATTGAGCAACACGATCGGCTGCCCGTCCGGTGGCACCTGCACCGCACCCAGCGGAATGCCCTCGGAAATCATCGGTTTGCCCTGATACTGCAATGCAGTCCCCAGCAGCCGAATGCCCATGCGATCGGCACGACTGTCCAGCGTCCAGGCACTGTTGAACGCATCGAACAGGCTCTGCCCGCTGAACTGACCGATCTGCGCGCCCAGCACCAGATCCAGCGGCGCGTCGAGGCGCAGATCCGGTCGATGCTGAGCCGGGACCTCACGCACCAAAAGGGTTTCGCCCTGATAACTCAGCGAAGCGCCCTTGGTCAGCGGCAAGCCAAAACCATCAAGACCACCGAGTTCCTCACGTACCACCGTGGCACTGCTACCCAACACTTTCGGCGCGTTGAAACCGCCGGGCGCCGCCAGATAGGCCCGCGCCCCCAGCAACGGCTGGGTGAGCTTCAAGGTCTGCCCTTTATGCAGCTTGAAACTGCGCCACGGCGCCAACGCTTCACCGTCAATCTGCGCGCCCAGATCGGCACCGGCCAGCGCCAGCAGACAATCCTCTTGCGCCTCCACCGCAAACCCGCCGAGGGTGATTTCGATCACCGGCAAATCCAGGCCATTGCCCAGCAACCAGTTGGCCCAGGCCATCGACCGCCAGTCCGCCGCGCCGCCCTGGGTCACGCCCAGATGGCGCACGCCAAACCGCCCGGCGTCCTGCAACAGGCACAGCGGAGTGCTCGCTTCAATCGTCAGTCGGCTCATGACAACGCCTCCAAGGGTGTGTCATCACCGCCGAGGCTGATGAACTCTGCGTGGCTCACCGCTTCGAAGCGCACGGTATCGCCGGGCTGCATCAAGCTGTAGCCATCGCGCTCGCGGTCGAACAGTTTTGCCGGCGTGCGACCGATCAGGTTCCAGCCACCCGGAGACACCACCGGATACGCGGCGGTCTGGCGCTCGGCGATACCGACGCTGCCGGCGGCGACTTTCTTGCGTGGTGTATTCAGACGCGGTGCCGCCAGGACTTCTTCAACCAATCCCATGAAAGCAAACCCCGGTGCAAACCCCAGAGCAAACACCTGATATTCCCTGGCGCTGTGACGACGAATCACCTCTTCCACTGACAAGCCGCTGCGCTGCGACAACAGGCTCAATTCCGGTCCGACGCTAAGGTCGTACCACACCGGCAGCACATGGCACTGGCCGCCGGTGCGCGCATTCGGCGACAGGTCGATCAAGGCTTCGGCGATCAGTTCCCGGGCCTGACCCGGATTCAATTCGGTCAGGTCGTAATGCACCATCAACGTGGTGTACGACGGCACCAGATCGATCAGGTGCGCGCCAAACACTGTGCGCAACCGCTCGCTGGCGGCGAGCATCCATGGCATGTTGGTTTCGGCGATTTCATCGAACAGGCGCAGCATCAGGCAATCCAGTGCCACCACTTCCACCCGCGGATTCATGGCGCGCTCTGCTTGTTCAAGGCCTGACGAATGCGCTGCACGGCCGCCACCGAACTGGCGTTGTCGCCGTGTACGCACAAGGTATTGGCTTGCAGGTGCAGCGCGCTGCCGTCGCTGGCGGTGAGGTTGTCGCCACGGGCGATGGTCAGCGCTTGCCCGATGATGGTTTCGGCGTCGTGATGCACCGCGCCCGGCAGTTGCCGTGAGACCAGTCGGCCAGCACTGTCGTAGGCACGGTCGGCGAAGGCTTCGAACCACAGGGTCACGCCGTATTCGTCGCCGAGCTGTTGCGCAGCGGTGTTGTCGCGGGTGGCCATCAGCATCAGCGGCAGGCTGCGGTCGTAAGCCGCGACGGCCTGGATCACTGCCCGCAACTGAGCCGGGTTGGCCATCATGTCGTTGTACATTGCGCCGTGGGGTTTGACGTAACTGACCTTTCCACCCTGGGCACGGCAAATGCCGTCGAGGGCGCCGATCTGGTAATGCAGGATGTCTTGCAGTTCCTGGGCGGTGTAGGCCATGGAACGCCGGCCAAAACCCACCAGATCCTGATAGGCCGGATGCGCGCCGATCTGCACGCCGTGGCTCAGGGCCAGGCTGACGGTCTTGCGCATGATGCTTGGGTCGCCGGCGTGGAAACCGCAGGCAATGTTGGCGCAATCGATGAAGGGCATGACTTCCGCGTCCAGACCCATGGTCCAGCTGCCGAAGCTCTCGCCGATGTCACAGTTCAATAGCAGGCGGCTCACGGTGAACACTCCTGTAGCTTTTGTCTTTTTTTATCGTAGGGCGTTGTCGCAGGTTATCAGTTACTGCGCGTCCAGTTGCTTGCCACGGGTTTCCGGCAGGCTCAACGCCGCCAGGATCACCACGCCGTAGGACACTGCCGCAAAGGCACCGATACCTACACTCAGCGGTACTTTCTGGCTGAGCGGCCCGATCAGCAGCGGGAACAATGCCGCCAGCGCCCGGCCGATGTTGTAGCAGAAGCCCTGGCCCGAGCCGCGAATCCGGGTTGGAAACAGTTCAGTCAGAAACGCCCCCATGCCACTGAAAATCCCCGACGCAAAAAAGCCCAGCGGAAAGCCCAGCCACAGCATCACGCCATTGCTGACCGGCAATTGGGTGTAGAGCAGAACGATGGTGAACGAGCCGACCGCGAACAGGATGAAGTTCTTCTTGCGCCCCAACAGGTCGGTCAAATAGGCGCTGATCACATAACCGGCGTAGGAACCGATGATCACCATCGCCAGATAACCTCCCGTGCCGAGTACGCTCAAGCCGCGCTCGTTCTTCAGAAAAGTCGGCAACCAGGAGGTGATCGCGTAGTAACCACCGAGGGCACCCGTAGTCAGCAACGAGGCGCGGAACGTCGTGAAGAGCATGCCCGGGGCGAAGATCTCGTAGAACTTCGACGGACTGTCCGGAGTTTGCTTGGCCTTGGCTTCGCGGTAGATCTCGGGGTCCTTCACCAGACGGCGGACGAAAATCACGAACACCGCCGGCACAATGCCGAGGATGAACAGTGCGCGCCATGCATCTTCCGGTGGCAATACCGAGAACAGCAGCGCATAGAGAATTGCCGTCAGCCCCCAACCGAGCGCCCAGCCGGATTGCACCATGCCCACCGCTTTACCACGATCCTTGGCGCGGATCACTTCACCGATCAGCACCGCGCCGGCGGTCCATTCGCCGCCGAAACCGAAGCCCATCAGGGTGCGGGCGATCAACAGTTGTTCGTAGTTCTGGGCAAAACCGCAGAGGAAGGTGAAGAAGGCGAACCACAGCACCGTCAGTTGCAGGGTGCGCACACGGCCGATGCGGTCGGACAGAATCCCCGCCACCCAACCGCCGATGGCCGAGGCGATCAACGTGCTGGTGTGAATCAGCCCGGCTTCTCCGGTGGTGATGCCCCACATCGCGATCAGGGTCGGCACCACGAAGCTGAGCATCTGGGTGTCCATGCCGTCCAGACCGTAGCCGATCTTGCAGCTCCAGAAGGTGCGGCGCTCCTGCTGGTTGATGTTGCGATACCAGTCGAACGGGCCGGGACGGGCCGTGGTCTTGGGGAGGTCGAGGGTGTCGGGCGCACTCATGGCATGTCTCCGCAGGCTTTTATTGGTCTTGTTCGAAGCTCCGACGACGCCTATCGTGGGAACCGGATGCGTCGATTCTTGGGTGCGTCACCCGGTCGCGTCCAACGAATAAAAACCCGCTCAAGACATAAGAAAAATTTGTTGCCATGAACCTGAAGTTTCTCGAGACCTTCGTCTGGGTCGCCCGGCTGAAGAGTTTTCGCCTGACCGCCGACAAGCTGTTCACCACCCAGGCTTCGATCTCTAGCCGGATCGCGGTGCTCGAAGGCGAGCTTGGGGTGAAGCTGTTTGTGCGGGATTCGCGCGGTGTGAGCCTGACGCCGGAAGGCCTGAAAGTGCTGGACTATGCCGAACAGATGCTCGACACGATGCAAGCGCTGAAGCAATCCATCGAGACCCGATCGAGCAAGGTCGGCCGGGTGCGCATCGGGGTGATGGACACGGTGATTCACACCTGGCTCAGCCCGTTGGTGGCGCAGATGACCGACCTGTATCCCCGGGTGGAAATCGAGCTGGTGGCGGATACCTCGCTGAACCTCTGCGATCAACTGCAAAAAGGCTTTCTCGATCTGATCCTGCAAACCGATCTGGTGCGCCATGAAAGCGTGCGCAGCCTGGAACTGGCCAGCCACCCCATCGGCTGGATCGTCGCCAGCCATTCGATCTACAACCGTGACTACCAAAGCCTCGCCGACCTGGCGCAGGAACGGATCATCACTTATTCGAAAAACTCCCGGCCGCATCAGGACATTCTGGCGCTGATGCAGGCCCAGGGCGTGCTGGCGCCACGCTTGAACTGTGTGAATTCGGTGTCGGCGATCACCCGCTTGTTGCGCGACGGCTTCGGTATCGGCGCGCTGCCGCCAGTGCTGGTGGCCGAAGAACTGGCGCGGGGCGAACTGACCCTGCTCGACATCGATCAACGGCCACCCGCTCTACAAGTGGTGGTGTCGTGGCGGGTCGGTGTGGAATGGGTCGAAGAGATTGTGACGCTGTGTCAGCAGGTGCTGGAGGGGTATGCGCGCAAGGTGGGCACGGATTACATCGTTCTGAGTTGATCGTTCCCACGGCGTGGGAACGATGCATCGAGGTTTACAGCCCGCGTACATCCCGGTCTTCGATCGGCCGGCTCTGGCGCAGGCGTTTGCCGCCCAACACTACCCAGTCGATCAGACGGAACAGGCATTCGAGGCCGAACGACAGCAGCAGCGCGCCGCTCATGCCCCAGATCATCGCCTCTGGCGTCAGCAGGATCTGGTAGCTGTAGCCATTCCAGGTTTCCTTGCGGATATCCGGATCGGCGGCCAGCACCACTTGCAGGAAGCGGATGTACCACGGCCCTTGCATCGCCTGGAATTGCTTGTCCAGCGCCAGCTGACGGTTGAGCAAGGTGCTCAGGCTGTCGGCATCGCTGCGAAACACCGGGTCCTCGCTGGCGCGATAGTGGGCGACCAGCGCCTGGATATCACCCTTGAAGAACTGCTCGGCAGTGCCCTGGAAGCCGCGCAGACCGGTCTGCGCCTCGATCAGATGCGCTTCGACCCGCTTGGCATAATCGTTGATGAACCCCGGCACCTGGACACCGATCAACAGGCCCGCCGCAAACAACACCAGCCGTAGATAACTGAGCAACATCGAGGAGAGATCCTTTATTCGGTCGTGCCCTGGCTTACGCATTCGCCGCGTCGCCACAGACTCCATTGGCCCGGTTCGTAGCGGGTCCAGGTTTCATTTTCGGTCAGAGGTTCGGTGGCAATCACCGTGACCACATCGTTGGGCGTGGTTTCGGCCTGGAAGTCGACGATCACATCGACGTCCTTGAGCCGCGCCGGGCCGAACGGTGCGCGCCGGGTGATCTGTGCCAGTTTGGTCGAGCAATAGCAGAACAGCCAGTCGCCGTCGCTGAGCAGGCAATTGAACACGCCTTTGCTGCGGTATTCGGCGCATGCGGCAACCAGATCCGGCAGCAGCACTTCTATATCGACCGGTTCCGGAAACGCTGCACGTACGCGGTTGAGCAAATCGCAGAACGCCGCTTCGCTGTCGGTATCGCCGACCGGGCGGTAGAAGCTCTTGATCGGGGTGAAATCGGCGAGCTGGCCGTTGTGCGCGAAGCACCAGTTGCGTCCCCACAGTTCGCGGACGAACGGATGGGTGTTGGACAGGCAGACCTTGCCGACGTTGGCCTGACGGATATGGCCGATCACCACTTCGCTCTTGATCGGATAACGCTGCACCAGATTGGCGACTTCCGACTCGCAGCTGGCTGCCGGGTCCTGGAACAGCCGCAGCCCGCGACCTTCATAGAAGGCGATGCCCCAGCCATCGCGGTGCGGACCGGTGCGACCGCCGCGCTGCATCAGCCCGGTGAAGCTGAACACGATATCGGTCGGCACGTTGGCGCTCATGCCCAATAGTTCACACATGTGCGGGCTCTCGTGATTACAGACGCGGCTCGACGCGCCCGCGCTGCGGATTGCTCGGCAGCGGTGGACGGCCGTAACGATCATCGCCGGCACCGCCGAACGGTTGATCGCCGTCACGCTCGTCTTCGGCACGGGCGGCCGCGCGGGCGGCCTCGGCCTGTTCCTTGCGCGCTTTCGAAGCGCGTTCGATCGGGAAGCGGATCAGCACGAAAATCAGGTACAGGCCGAACGCGATCATCGCGTACATGAGCAATTCGGAAATCGCCCGCCAGGCGTTGTTGCCGACCTTGAATGCCAGGTCCAGCGCCGTGATGGCGACGGCCGGGGCAAATTTTTCCTTCACCGGATCGATGATGGTCGGGCTGAACAGCAACACCGCCATCAGCACACGCAGCGGCTCGCGCAGCCAGCGCCACATCCAGCGGGTCATGCGCATCCATACCAACAGGCAGCCTACGGCAGCAAAGGCGTAGAGGCCCCAGGCGATCAGATAGTCGTTCTCGGTCATGGTGTCCATGGCAAGGCAGGCAAAGAGGCGCTTATAGTAACGACTTTTCGCACATCAGGCTTCCCCGCCGTCCGTGCGGTCCTCATTTGTCATGTTCGAGAGCCCTCCATGCCCGTATCCGCCAACGTCACCAGCGCCCCGATTGCCCGCAAGGATGCCGGTGCCGACCCGTATGCCTGGCTGCAGGAACGCGACACCGACGCGGTGCTCGACTACCTCAAGGCCGAAAACGACTACCAGCAGGCACAGACCGCCGATCAGGCCGGACTGCGCGAAACCCTGTTCGAGGAGATCAAGGGCCGGATCCTCGAAACCGACCTGTCCCTGCCGTCACCGTGGGGCCCGTATCTGTATTACACGCGCACCACGGCAGGGGACGAATACCCGCGCCACTATCGCTGCCCGCGTCCGGCCGACGATAGCCTGACCCTCGACGAAAGCCACGAACAACTGCTGCTCGACCCGAATGCCCTGGCCAATGGCGGCTTTTTCTCCCTTGGCGCATTCAGCATCAGCCCGGATCACCAGCGTCTGGCCTACAGCGTCGATGCCTCGGGCGACGAGATTTACACGCTGTTCGTGAAGGAACTGGCCAGCGAGCGCATCAGCGAACTGGAATTCCAGGACTGCGACGGCAGCATGACCTGGGCCAACGACAGCCTGACGCTGTTTTTCGGCGTGCTCGACGACACCCATCGTCCGCACAAACTGTTCCGCTACCGCCTCGACGGCACCGCCGCCGAAGAGGTGTTCCACGAGCCGGACGGGCGTTTCTTCCTGCATTGCTACCGCGCCAGCTCCGAGCAGCAATTGCTGTTGTCGCTGGGCAGCAAGACCACCAGCGAAGTCTGGGCGCTGGATGCCAATCAGCCGCACCAGCCGTTCACCTGCCTGGCGCCACGGGTCGAGGATCACGAATACGACGTCGACCACGGCAAGCTCGACGGCGAATGGACCTGGTTCATCCGCACCAACCGCGACGGCATCAACTTCGCCCTGTATCAGGCGCCGGACACCGGCATCGCGCCGAGCGAAGCCGACTGGCAGAACCTGATTCCCCACAGCGATTCGGTGATGCTCGATGGCGTGACCCTCAACGCCGAAGCCCTGACCCTGAGCCTGCGCGAAGGCGGTTTGCCGATCATCGAAGTTCGCCCACACGGTCTGGCGCCTTATCGTGTGCAATTGCCGGACGCGGCCTACAGCCTCTATGTGCAAAACAGTCTGGAATTCGAAAGCGACCGCATTCGCCTGCGTTACGAGGCTTTGAATCGCCCGGCTCAGGTTCGGCAACTGATCCTCGCCACCGGCGAACAGACCGTCCTCAAGGAAACCCCGGTGCTCGGCCCGTTCGACGCCGACGCCTACGTCAGCCAGCGCCTGTGGGCCACGGCTCCGGACGGCACGCTGGTGCCGATCAGTCTGGTGATGAAACGCGAATTGCTCGGCAAACCGGTGCCGCTGTACCTTTACGGTTACGGCGCCTACGGTTCGAGCCTCGACCCGTGGTTCTCCCACGCCCGCCTGAGCCTGCTGGATCGCGGCATGGCGTTCGCCATCGCCCACGTGCGCGGCGGCGGTGAACTGGGCGAAGCCTGGTATCGCGCCGGCAAGCAGGAACACAAGCAAAACACCTTCAGCGACTTCATCGCCTGCGCCGAATTCCTGATCCTCAATGGCATCACCACCGCGCCACAACTGGCGATCAGCGGCGGCAGTGCCGGTGGCCTGCTGATCGGCGCGGTGCTTAACCAGCGCCCGGATCTGTTCGGCGTGGCGATTGCCGAAGTGCCGTTCGTCGATGTACTCAACACCATGCTCGACCCGGAGCTGCCGCTGACCGTCACCGAATACGACGAATGGGGCAACCCCGAAGAGCCTGACGTCTACGAACGAATCAAGGCCTACGCGCCGTACGAAAACGTCACTGCCCAGGCCTATCCCGCGACGCTGGTGATCGCCGGCTACAACGACAGCCGCGTACAGTACTGGGAAGCGGCGAAGTGGGTGGCGAAACTGCGCGCGACCAAGACCGACGACAACCCGCTGCTGCTCAAGACCGAACTAGGCGCCGGTCATGGCGGCATGAGCGGGCGTTATCAGGGATTACGTGACGTAGCGCTCGAATATGCATTTGTTTTCAAGGTTCTGGGCATCGCCTGAGGAACTCCGCCGGTCACTTGGGTCTTAATTCCGGGCACCGGAAGCCGATAATCAAGTCGGCTCCCGGTGGCGAGCCTGTAACCCGACACAACAAAAAGACCGCGATGACATGTCAGAACCGACCTTACTGAACAACGAAATCCGTGACTGGCTGATGGACTGCGGCCTGTTCGATCAATTGCAACTGGCGGACTTCGCCGCTGCCTCGGGCTACTTCAGCATCAGCACCGTGGCCGAAGGCGAGGCGATCTTTCGCGAAGGCGATGCCGGCAGTTTCATGTGCATCATCCACACCGGCCAGGTGGCCGTGCAGAAAACCGGCGCTGACGGCCAGGTCATCACCATGGCCACTCTGCGCAGCGGCCGGGCGTTCGGCGAAATGGCGGTGCTCGATGGCGAACGCCGCTCGGCGACCTGTGTAGCGGCAAGCAACTGTCAGCTGCTCAACCTCGGCAAGGACTCGCTGGAAAAAATGCTCAACGACGCGCCGAAGATCGCCGCCAAGATCATCCGCGCCCTCGCCGTTTCCCTCTCCAAACGCCTGCGCATGGCCGACGGCCAACTGGCGGCGCAACAGATCTAGCCGCCGGGGGATTTGGGTTTTCCGTCGGGCTGCTCTATACCCGGCACTGGCTGATCCTTGGATGGCGGGCTGGGCATCTCGATCGGCACCAGCGGTGGCCCGCCACTGCCGGAGCCGGCCTTGGGAATCGATACCGGACTGATCTGCGGATACGGCGTCGGCGTTGCGGTGCCGGGCGAACCCGGTTGCGGGGTCGGGCTGGCGGGAATCGTCTGTTGGGCCTGCACTGCAGTAATCGAGAGCGCGGCCAGGGCAATGACCGTTAGAATGGTGCGCTTCATCAAGGGCTCCGTTGCCTGAAGTCTGCTCTCAGGCTACTCCCAACGGGCCCGCTTGCCTTCCCCCCTGTAGAGATTTCCATGAAACGTTTCGTTCTGCTCGACACCACGCCGATCCCTGACAACGGCGGCGCCCTGTGCCTGTTCGAGTATGGCGAGGACTTTGTCATCAAGATCCAGGGCGGCGATGGCGGGCAATTGATGAACACCCGCATGCACGGCTCCGAAGACGCATTGGCCGAGATCCCGTGCCGCAAGGTCGCCGGCCGGCCGGACTCGCGGGTGCTGATCGGCGGGTTGGGCATGGGCTTCACCCTCGCCTCCGCGCTCAAGCATCTGGGCAAGAACGCCGAAGTGGTGGTCGCCGAGCTGGTGCCTGGCGTCGTTGAATGGAATCGCGGCCCGCTCGGTGAAAAGTCCGGACGTCCGCTGCTCGACCCTCGCACCGTGATCCGTCAGGAAGACGTGGCCAGGGTGCTGCAAAGCGAGCCGAACGGTTTCGACGCGATCATGCTCGACGTCGACAACGGCCCCGAAGGCCTGACCCAGAGGGCCAACAGCTGGCTGTATTCCGCCGCCGGCCTCGCCGCTTGTGCCAGGGCGATGCGACCCAAAGGCGTACTGGCGGTATGGTCCGCCAGCGCCGACCGGCAGTTTTCCGACAAATTGAAGAAGGCCGGTTTCAAGGCCGAGGAAGTGCAGGTCTTCGCCCACGGCAACAAGGGCACCCGCCACACGATCTGGATTGCCGAGAAGCTCAAGGGCTGAGCTAAACTTGCGTCATAACCGTCATTAGTCTTTCTACAAAGGTGAACCCATGAGTTCGTCCACCCCGACCAACACTTCGAAGCTGGATCGCATCCTCGCCGACAACCAGCGCGACAAGGAAATGGGCTACCGCGACAAGGCCCTGAAGATGTATCCGCACGTGTGCGGCCGCTGCGCCCGTGAGTTCTCCGGCAAGCGTCTGAGCGAGCTGACCGTGCATCACCGCGACCACAACCACGACAACAACCCGCAGGACGGTTCCAACTGGGAACTGCTGTGCCTGTACTGCCACGACAACGAACACTCGCGCTACACCGACCAGCAGTATTTCGGCGAAGGCTCACTGAGCACGCCGAAAATCGCCAAGGCTACGCACAACCCGTTTGCGGCGCTGGCCGGCCTCATGAAAAAAGAAGACTGAAGATCTTCAGCGTCTGACCCGGCCCTTTCGCGAGCAGGCTCGCGAAGGCGGCCTGGCAGACACCGCCAATCTCAAACTGAACACCCCTCCCCCAATCCCCGTATAATCGCCCTCTTTTTCCCGAAGGCACCCCGCTCGTGGCAGACAAACGGTACAGCTGCATTGGTTTGTATAACCCCAAATCACCGGAAAACGTCGGTTCGGTGATGCGCGCCGCAGGCTGCTATGGCGTGTCGACCGTGTTCTACACCGGCAAGCGCTATGAGCGCGCCGCCGATTTCGTCACCGACACCAAGCGCGTGCACTACGACATCCCGCTGATCGGCATCGACGACCTGAAAAAAATCCTGCCGCTCAACTGCGTCCCGGTCGCCGTGGAACTGGTCGACGGCGCCCGCCCGCTGCCGGAATACACCCACCCGGATCGCGCCCTGTACATCTTCGGCCCCGAAGACGGCTCGCTGGATCAAGAGATCCGCGACTGGTGCGAAGACGTCGTGTACATCCCGACCACCGGTTGCATGAACCTCGCCGCCACGGTCAACGTCGTGCTCTACGACCGCATGGCCAAAGGCTTGAACACCCGTTCCGGGCCGAAATTCCGCTGAAACGCCGCACATCCGATGGAACGAGCTGACCGCCCCGGCAGTCAGCTTGTTTATCCATCACTCATTGCCTGGAGAAAGATCATGACCGAGCTCAAACGCGTCGAGCGTATCGAATCCACCCCGTTCCAGACACGTTCCGAACAGAACGTCGAAGGCTGGGAGCGCATCGGCTCGCTGGCCGGCGGCGTGATCATGGTCGGCAAGGGCCTGCGCCGTGGCGGAGTGTTCGGTCTGATCCAGGTGGCAATTGGCGGCGTGGCCATGGCCCGTGGCATCACCGGCCACAGCTCGGTGAAAAGCCTGCTGGAGAAAAGCCGTCAGGACATGAACAACGTGCGCACGAAAATCGAGCGCGCCGGTGAAGAGTTGAGCAAACTCAAAGCCAATGCCGAAGCGGCGACCAAGACCGCCACCGTGACCGGCAATGATTCGGTGAAGTCACCCAAAGCCGGGGTCTGATCGCTACTGAAGCAACCCGGAATCAAGCACCTTGGACGACTCGCCGATGACACTCTCGGCGAGTTGCACAAACGCCTTGGTATCGACCGTCCCCAAATGCATCGCCCCGCGCAGCACATCATCCAGCGAGCGCTTGTTGCGGGTCTTCAGACGGATCTCGCGATCCAGCTCCTGTAACAGCAGAACCGCTTTGGACACCTGCGCCGGGCTGATCTGCTCGCCGCGCAACGTCGACACCTTCTGGCTGTCCTTCGCCAGTTTCACCTGATACGCCTGATATCGTTCGTCGCTCATGCCACCAGCACGGCGCACCAGTTCGACGGCGTAATACTCGGCGAAACCTTCCTTGATCCAGTCATTGCGCTGCTCGTCGTTGATCCGTCCGAACACCTGCGCCAGCTCGCGGACCAAAGGGCTGCTACCGCTCTCGCTGACCAGCGGCAACCGCGTGTTGAGGTAGATTGATTCCCGCGCCGCCAGGCTGCCGCGCCACATCGGGTCGTTGGCACCGACAATCAGCAACTTGGTCGGGTGGCGGGGAAACACCGCTTGCACCTGCGGCCAGACGAACGTCAGCAGCGTCAGCACGTCCATCCGGCGCATGCCCTGCCCTTGCGGCGACGCCACGGTGACTTCGGTTTCACCCAGCCGCGTGCGGCGGCTGCCGAGGTGCCCGGCGAGCATCCAGCCCGTGGGCCGGTCGAACAGACGGGACGGATTGTCGATGCGGAATTTGTTCTTGCCGATGCGCGGCCAGGCGGTTTCAACGCTTTTCCAGCCGTCGGGCAGTTCGAATTGCAGGCGTGAGACCAGCTCGATGCCGTCCTGCTGATCGAGCTTCGCCGGCGGCACCAGTTCATCGCCGCGCATCAGCGCCCAGGTCGGCGTCATGCGGGTGTCGAAGCTGCCGTTCTTGCGGCCATGGCTGATGCGTACGCGGTAGGTCAGGCTGGCCTTGTCCGCCGCCGGGCGCCACACGCCGCGAGCCTGCTGACCCGGCGTCAGTTGCCATTGGCCGTCGGCCTTGAAGTCGCTGTAGTGGCTGCCGTCGCCGAGGTCGAAATCCAGACTGCGCACGGCCTCGCCCTTGGCCAGGGTCAGGCGCACCTCGGCCTGATCGCTTTGCGGCAACAGGCGCACGTGGTAATCCAGATCGACCTTCTTTGCCGCCCACACCGGCGCGCTCAGCATCAGCAGTCCGACGATCAGCGTCCGGCACAATCCCACAGCCATACACACTCCTTGTTGAAACTCGATCCTCGAGGCCTGGATCCTCGAGGGGCTTAGCCGGCGCGGAAAATCAGGTGATCTTCCCAATCGTCTTCCGGCACGCTGCCTTCGGCGAGCATGCGCCCGGACTGGGAAATCCGCTCGTGGTGCACGGCGTCGCGATCACCGCAGACCAGGTGATGCCACAACGGCAGATCCTTGCCTTCGCTGACCAGTCGATAACCGCAGGTCGGCGGCAGCCATTTGAATTCTTCGGCCTGGCCCGGGGTGAGCTGGATGCAATCCGGAACAAACTTGATGCGGTTCGGGTAATCGCTGCACTGGCAGGTTTTCAGGTCCAGCAGTTTGCAGGCGATACGCGTGTAATAGACGCTGTTGTCTTCTTCATCCTCGAGCTTCTGCAGGCAGCACAGGCCACATCCGTCGCACAGCGATTCCCATTCCTCGTGATCCAATTGATCGAGGGTTTTGCGTTTCCAGAACGGTTCGACTTTGGCGGCCATGGCTCAAGCATCAACATCAGGTGGTGAAAAGGCCGCCAGTCTAGTGCCCAGGGCCCCGTGGGCCAAGCGCTGGCGACTGCCGGTTGTGCAGGGCTTGTCAGTTTTTGCGCGGCCAAGTAGCTTTGCCGTTCTCAAGAAGCCCTGGCTGGATGCCATTAACGCTCGACCGCGTTGCATTCCGGTGAACTGCACGGCTTCGGATTCAACCCCCATCGTTCAGCCCAACTGATCCCGCCGGGTTTTGCTTCAAACCTATCCTCAAACGTAGCAAGGAATCTCTCGATGAGTGCCAACCCTCGCGTTGCCGAATACGCCATTCACCCGCAGTTCACCGATCGCTGGTCGCCCCGCGCCTTTACCGGCGAAGCGATTTCCGAGGAAACCCTGCTGAGCTTCTTCGAAGCCGCACGCTGGGCGCCATCGGCGTACAACTCGCAGCCGTGGCGTTTTCTCTACGCCCGTCGCGACACGCCGAACTGGGAGCGTTACCTGGGCCTGCTCAACGAATTCAACCGCAGCTGGGCGCAGCACGCTTCGGCACTGGTGATCGTGATTTCGAAAACCACCTTCACCGCACCGGGCGCGACCGAAGAAACACCGGCGCTGTGGCACACCTTCGACACCGGTTCCGCGTGGGGCCATCTGGCGCTGCAAGCGAGCCTGAGCGGCTGGCACACCCACGGCATGGCCGGCTTCGATCAGGAGCTGACCCGCAAGGAGCTGAACATTCCGCAAGGTTATGCGCTGCACGCCGCCGTTGCGGTGGGCAAGCTGGGTGACAAGGCAACCCTGGCGGATTACCTGCAAGCGCGGGAAACGCCGAGCCCGCGTCGTCCGCTGAGCGAGCTGGCGGCTGAAGGCGACTTCACCCTGTAAGCCACACCAGTGATCGTTCCCACGCTCTGCGTGGGAACGATCTCGAAGGACTCAGTAACCGCGTGCGAAATCCACTTCCCCACGCAACGCTTCGCCCGCCTGATACGCCCGCAAGTTATCCAGAAACAACTGCACCATCATCGGCGGCGAGGTCGGTGCCGAGCTGTGCCCGGTCAACAGCAAACCCCAAGCGGTCCAGAACGGATGACGCTGCGGCAACGGTTCCTGACGGCAGACGTCGATCACCGCGCCGGCCAGATGGCCTTCCTTCAGCGCTTCCACCAGATCCGCATCGACCACCGCCACACCGCGCCCGGCGTTGATGAACAACCCGGTCGGCTTGAATTGCTTGAACAGCGCCGCGTCGTAAATGTCGTGAGTGTGCTCGGTGTTGGGCAGCAGATTGACCACGTAATCCACTTCACCCACCAGCCGTGGCAGGTCAGCCATCGAACCGACTTCGACAAACGGCGCCTGCTCCCGGGCGCTGCTGGCGATGCCGTACAACTCGACGCCGAATGGCCGCAGGAACTGCGCCACGCTCTGGCCGATATCACCGGTGCCTACGATCAGCACCTTGCGCCCGACCAGGCTCTGGCCGGTGCGATTGTCCCACTTGCGCTCGACCTGGCTCACCAGCCGCGCCAGCACTTCGCGCTCGTGACCGAGCATGTAGGTCAGCACGTACTCGGCCATCACCTGACCGAAAATGCCGACCGCCCGGGTCAGGCGGTAATCCCGGCGCAAGCCGTCGGCCAGCAGCGGCGTGATGCCGGCCCAGGTCGATTGCAGCCATTGTGGCTGGTGGCCCTGACGCAGCAGGGTCGCCAGCAGATCCGGCTGCCCCAGCCACACCGGGCAATCGACGGCCTGGCGAGCCAGTTCGGCGGAGTCACCGCTGGTCAGCACTTCAAGCTCCGGGGCCGCCTGACGCAGCAGCCGGGCGTATATCGCGTGGTCGTGTTCAGCAATCAGAACGCGCATCTTCAAACCTTTCGCAAACCGTGCAGACGGCCGCCCACTTCGTGGCAGTCGTCGCCGTAAAAACAGTTCCAGGGATTACAAGAGGCCCGGGACCGGGCCTCGCAGGTCAGACCGGATCGTTGCGTCGCAGCAACTCTTCCGGCAAGTGCTCGATGTACTCTTCCTCGGCCGGCGGCATCTGCAGGTGGTAGCCCTGCTTGTCGAGGTTCTCCAGGACGACGGCGATGTCTTCGCTGGCCAGCTTGCGCTCGGGGGTCAGCACCAGATCGAAGGAATGCTTGGCCTTGCCGAACGCCGCCATCAGGCCTTCCGGCACACGCTCCAGCGCATCACTCTTGAGCACGTAAAGGTACATGCCGCTTTTCTTCGAACTTTGGTAAATGGAGCAAATACGTTTCAAGGCTGTTCTCCGGCAGTGGCCAGGCTGTCGAGCAGCTTCTGGCCCATCAATTCGCGGCGCCAGCCACGCAGCGAATCAGGCAATTGGTAAGGCCCCTCGGGGAAGCCGCTTTTGACCAGGGCTTCGAGGGTTTTCTTGCGCAGCATCAGTTCCGGCGCGATGCCCAGGCGTTCAGCCTCGGCCTGGCCCAGGGCGCGCAGTTGCTTGATCAGCGCGGCAGCTTCGATCGGCAACGGCTCCGGCACGGCTGGCGGCCACTGATCAGGCCCCACACTGCCAGAGCGCTTGATCAGATCAAGCAGAAACTCGCCGTCCTGACGCACGGTACGCGGATGCATGTCTTCGATCTTGCCCAGCGCACTGAGGTTGTCCGGTTGCGTGCGGGCCAGCGGCCACAACGAATGCTCACGGACGATACGGTTGCGCGGCAGGTCGCGGGCGCGGGCCTCGCGCTCACGCCAGGCGCACAGCTCGCGTAGAACGGCGAGTTGCGCGCGGGACAGTTTCCACGCCAGCTTCGCCTCGCGATACACCTCGTACGGATCGGTCTCGCGACGCAGGTTGGCGACCAGTTCGGCGCCGTCCTCCAGCACCCAGGCGTATTTGTCGTCGGACAGTTTCGGACGCAGTTGTACGAAAACTTCCGCCAGATGCACGGCATCTTCGGCGGCATAGCTGATTTGCGTGTCGGACAACGGACGCTGCAACCAGTCGGAACGGGTTTCGCCCTTCGGCAGTTCGATGCCGAGCACTTCCTGCACCAGACGCGAATAACCCATCGAGAACCCGAGGTTCAGGTAGGCCGCGGCCAGTTGCGTGTCGAACAGCGGCGCCGGCAGGCTGCCGGTCAGGCGCAGCAGGACTTCGAGGTCTTCGCTGCAGGCGTGCAGGACTTTGAGCACCGCCGGGTTTTCCAGCAACGCCGCCAGCGGTTGCCAGGCGTCAATGGTCAGCGGGTCGATCAGATAGGCGCGTTTGCCGTCGCCGACCTGCAACAGACCGGCAATCGGGTAGAAGGTGTCGACCCGCATGAATTCGGTGTCGAGGGCAACGAAAGGCAGCTGCTGCCACTCGGCGCAAAACTGCGCGAGGCTATCGTTGTCGCGAATCCAGTGAATATCGATGGCCACACGGCTCTCCCTTCAAGAATGGCGCGCAGTATATATCGCCACCGGCGCTTTCCGCGCCTGTGCAGGGCAAGAGCGTTGATGAAATCTCCTGCCTGCCAGCAAGAATAGTCTTACAGAACAATTCCGACGGATCAGTCCTTGGCCAATACGCCGTCGATGACCGCACCCCGGCAACCGGCAAACAGATCCAGATCGTGCTGATAGACCTTGCTCTGCACTTCCAGCAGACCGAGCATCGAATGGAACAGGTTGTCCTGGCTCAACGGTTTGTCGCGGCTCAACTGCAGGCAATGGGTGTCGACCGAGTAGGACTTCTGATAGCTGTCGGAGAACCACGCCAGCATCGCCACATGTTTCTGTTGTTCCGGCGCCAGCATGTACGGCGTGCCGTGCAGGAACAGGTTGTACTCGCCCAGGGACTCGCCGTGATCGGAGAGGTACAGCATGGCGGTATCGACTTTTTCCTGATTGCTGCGCAAGACATCGATCAGGCTCGACAGCACATGGTCGGTGTACACCAGCGTGTTGTCGTAACCGTTGACGATGCTTTCGCGGCTGCAATTGTTCAGCGCGTTGCTTTCACACACCGGCGTGAAGTGCTCGTATTCCTTGGGATAACGCTTGAAGTATTCCGGGCCGTGGCTGCCCATCTGGTGCAGCACCAGCACGGTGTCCTTGTCCAGGTGATCGATGAAACTCTGCAGGCCTTGCAGGAGGATTTCGTCGCGGCATTCGCTGTTGGCGCAAAGCGCCGGGTCTTTCAGGTTGCTGACGTCCTGCAGGGTGACGCGATCGCAGGTGCCCTTGCAGCCCGACTGGTTGTCGCGCCAGATCACATCGATGCCGGCGCGCTTGAGCACGTCCAGCAGCCCTTCCTGATTCTTCGCCTTGCTGGCGTCGTAATCCTGGCGACTCATGTTGGAAAACATGCACGGCACCGAGACCGCAGTTTCCGTACCGCAGGAATGCACGTCGGTGAACGCGATCAGGCCGGCCTCCTTGTCCAGTTTCGGCGTGGTGTCGCGGTTGTAGCCGAGGATGCCGAAGTTCTCCGCCCGGGCACTTTCACCCACCACCAGCACGGTCAGCGACTTGCGCGGACGGTTTTGCAGTGCAGGGTTACGCTGGGCGTCTTCGCCGATCTTGATGAACGGTTGCCGGGCGGAAACCACCTGCTCACGCAGATAGCCGGCCGATGCGCCGATGTAGTTGCTCGGCACCAGCATCAGGCGCAATTCGTGGTGGTTGCGAAACAGCGAAGACAAGCCCTGATAGTTGACCAATGCGACGCCACCAATAACAGCGACCGATGCTGCACATACCACAACTTTGCTTAATAATTCTCGGTGCCAGCGACGATATTCAACGGGCAACTTCCACAACAACCACGACGGCAATACGCCCAGAAACAATAGATAGGCGAACAACTTCAACGACAGCAGATCACGAACTTCCGTGGCATTGGTTTCAGCGAAGTTGCGAAACATGCCGGCGTCAATCATCACGCCATACTGACTCATGAAGTAAGCCACACCGGCACTGATCAGAAACAGCGCAGTCAGCACCGGTTTCAATACCGGACGAAACGCCAGAAAGGTCAGCACGATGTTGTAGGCCGCGAAGATCATCACCCCGAACGCTATGCCCATGGCGATGCCGTCGGCAGCGGTAATCTCGAGGAGATGTTGCCAAAGTACGAAATTGAATCCGATCAAAAGAAAGGCGCTGGCAAACAACGTCACCCATTCCGGGCGCACGGCTTTTAACTTCAACATATGAGGGGGGCTATTTCCTGAAAAGAAGCGCCGTGGCCAATTGTGAAAACTTCATTGACCCGGGCAATGAAAACTCTACGTAGCCCCCCATCAATTTTTTGTGAAAAAGAAGCCAACGATTAGTTGGCTCATGAAATAACCATGAAATCCGGACATTCGTCAGGTGTGATTCAGTAAAAATTACAGCTCGCTTCGGCAGAGGGCACGGGAGGCGAATCGACTTTTTAAATACCCCTCGGGATTTTCTGATTTGCCCGCCCCCGCACCACACCCGCCTAATCGACAGCCTCTGATTCAAAGGTCTGAAGATGGAAAACGTTCGCGCCACTGCCCGCCCCGCCGTCTGGCTGATGCTCGGCATCGTCCTTGTCGCCCTTAACCTGCGCTCGTCCATGGCCGCCGTCGGGCCTTTGCTGTCGGCGATTCGCGGCGATATCCCACTGAGCTTCAGCCTGGCATCGCTGCTGACCATGCTGCCGGTGATGGCCATGGGGCTGGCGATGTTTTTCGGGATCGGCATCAGCCAGCGTCTGGGCGAGCGGCGCACGGTGCTGCTGTCGTTGTTGATCATTGGTGTGGCGACCCTGTCGCGGCTGTTTCTCGACTCGGCCGCGCAACTGATTGTCAGCGCCGTGCTCGCCGGAATCGGCATCGCGCTGATTCAGGCGTTGATGCCGGCACTGATCAAATCGCGGTTTCCCGACAATGTGGCGCTATGCATGGGGCTGTATGTCACGTCGATCATGGGCGGCGCCGCGCTGGCCGCTTCGTTCGCGCCTCGGGTGATGCTCGGTACCGGCAGTTGGCGTGCAGGGTTGGCGATCTGGGCGGTACTGGCGCTGATCGCCTTGTTGTTCTGGTGGTCACAACGCGATGACGCACCGCCCATCGCAGCCAGTGCAGCGAGAAAAGAGGCCTTCTTCACCCATTCCCGCGCTTGGTTGCTCGCCATCTTCTTCGGTCTGGGGACGGCTTCCTACACCTGTGTACTCGCGTGGCTGGCGCCGTACTACGTGGAAAACGGCTGGAGCGAACAGAACGCCGGTCTGCTGTTGGGTTTTCTGACGGCCATGGAGGTGATTTCCGGTCTGGTGGTTCCCGCTATCGCCAACCGCAGCCGTGACCGGCGCCTGGTGCTGGGCGCCCTGTTGGTGTTGATCATTGGCGGATTCTGCGGCTTGATCCTCAGCCCGCAACATCTGAGCCTGTTGTGGCCGTGCCTGCTGGGTCTGGGAATTGGCGGGCTGTTCCCGATGAGCCTGATCGTCTCCCTTGATCACCTCGACAACCCGCAGCGCGCCGGTGGGCTGACCGCGTTCGTGCAAGGCATCGGCTATCTGATTGCCGGCCTGTCGCCGCTGCTGGCCGGGGTGATCCGTGATCGACTGGGCAGCTTCGAATGGGCCTGGTGGTCGCTGACGGCTGTGATGGTGGTCATGTTGCTGATCGTGCTGCGTTTCGACCCTCGACAATACCCCCGGCACTTTCGCTGATCGGGCGTTGTGCACGGTGCTTCACCCCTCTGGCTAAAGGCTTCTGGCCATCTTTTACCTGATCGTTTTGACACGTCGTATTACTAAAACTTTCTGTCCCACAACTGTCCGTGAAAAATCCTACAGGGCTTTCTCCTGGCACCATCGTTCCGTTACGATCATGCGCACACGTTTGCGCGGATTCGGCGCAAGGAGCACAGCGAGACAGAACGGATGCTGAACAGTAACTTGCTTAGAAAGCTCGATATGCAGGATCTCATGGTGTTTGTCGCCGTGTATGAGCAAAGCAGCGTCACCGATGTGTCGGAGGCGCTGTTTGTCAGTCAGTCCACCGTCAGTTACTGCCTGAAGAAACTGCGTACCAGTTTTGAAGACGAATTGTTCGTCAACACCCGCACGGGCATGCGCCCGACCTACAAGGCCAGCAGCATGTATGGCCATGTGCAGAAAATCCTCGAAAGCATCAACCTGTGCCACGCCGGCGCCCCGACCTTCGACCCGATGGCGCAACCGGTGACCTTCAACATCTGCGCCCCGGAATACTTCGAGCAACTGATCCTGCCGCGCATGCTCAAGCGTTTCGACTTCGACGATCTGCCGGTGATGGTCAACATGCACAAGTTCGAAACCGACGTGCCGGCGCAAGAGTTGCGCGATGGCAGCCTCGACCTGGTGATCTGTTTCGGCCCGCACTTTCATCGCAGCCATACCGACCTGAAATCGCGGATGTTGCTGGAAGATGATCTGGTGTGTGTCTTCGACAAACGTGCGACGCCGCTGGAGCCGCGCCTCAGCCTGCAAGCCTTCACCGAACGCCGGCATGTGTTCCCGACGCCTTGGACCTCGACCACCAACATGGTCGATGGCTGGCTGGCGCGGCAGGCGCAGAAGCGCCAGATCGTCGCCCGCTCCAACAGCTACAGCGCGGCGTTGAAGATGATCACCGGCACCGATTTCATCCTCACCCTGCCCCGGCGGATCCAGCGCTTGCTGACCAACGACGCGGTGTTCAATCACTGCGAGGCCCCCAATGGCCTGCCGGGGTTCACCCTCGACATGCAGTGGAGCCACAACGTCGACCAGGACAGCGCCAACCTCTGGCTGCGCGAGCAGGTGATCAAGACCTGCGCGGAGCTGGAGGCGGCCTGAGTCTTACACGCCGATGGCGACTTTGCTGTAGGACTCGCGGTCGATGTCGAGCAGTTCCACGCTCAACTGCACTTCGACACCGGCCGGCCACTCGCATAGGTCCTGCAGCACCGCCAACAGGTTTTGCGAGAGTTGCTTCTTGATCTCCGGGGAACGACCACTGAGCAGCGCCAGCCTCACCGCCACAAAGGCCCGCTCGCTCATGGCGGTGCCGACCTTGAAGGTTTCGACCTTGACTGCACGGCTCTTGATATCGAATTCCGCCGCAAACTGACCGGAACCCACCAGGGTGTTGTTGAGCCGGATCAACGCCACGTCGGCGTTCAGTTGCGGCAGGTTGGCGGTGTATTCCAAGTGCAGGTGTGGCATCGCAAGACTCCAGTCGGTCGGCAGAAAGGCCGTACATATAACACAGCTGCGCCCTACTCTCCTGCGGCTTTTTCCGACACAGGAACGGGAAGCTCCCGACGCAGTGCCAGGGTTTCCCAGATCGCCACCAGCACCACGACTGCCGTGGTCAACGCGCCCAGCGCCAAGGCCGAAAACCAGTGATTCAGCGCCGGCGGCAACAGCAGCATGAGCATCACCAGCCCGAATACATGGGACAAGGGTGGAAACGGTCGGTCAGCCATGACCCACTTGAACAGCGCATTACCGAGCAGGAACAGCCATGGCCCGGCGATGATCACGACAATGCCGGAATCGCTGGCATGATCCGGATGCACCAGCACCAGTTCATCGGCCACCGCGCTGACGATGACCCCGGCGACGATCAGCACATGCAGGTAGGTGTAGGCGATTCGCGCCTGGCGCCCGGGGTCGGCGGAATGAGCGATACGGTGGTGCGCGCGCTCCGCACCGCTGTCGAAGTACACCCACCACATGGCGATGCTGCCCAGCACTGCCACCAGAAACGCCAGCAGTCCATCGCGGCCCGGAACCAGCTCGGCAAAGGTCGCACCGGTCACCAGCAACGACTCACCCAGAGCGATGATCACGAACAGCGCGCAACGCTCGGCCATGTGATTGCCTTCGACGTTCCAGTCGCTCAGTGACGAACGCCCCAGCCCCGGCACCCAGAAATACAGCGACGGCGAAATCAGTTCGATCAGCAGCGCCAGCGCCCAGCAAAGCAGTCGCTGCTCGCCTTCGACCAACGCCCCGCCGATCCAGAACACCCCGGACAACGTCAGCCACGCGAGGATGCGCTGGAAGTTGCGCGTCATGTTCAACGACTCGCCGCGTACCGCCCAGATCGCGAACAGCGTGCGCCCGACCTGCATGAACACGAACGCCGCCGCGAACATCAGGCCGCGTTCGGTGAATGCCTTGGGAATCGAAGACGAAAGCAGCAAACCGGCGATCATCAGGCCGAACAGCCCGAGACGCACCGGCAGTTTTTCCGGGTCGAGCCAGTTGGTGATCCAGGACGTGAAGATCCACACCCACCACACCGCGACCATCATCAGCGTCACCTGCACCGCATCGATAACCGACAAGTGCGCGAGCAAAGTGTGGGACAGCTGAGTCACGGCAAACACGAACACCAGATCGAAGAACAGCTCGACCATGCCGACCTTGCCGCTGTCGAGACTGCCGCGCCCACGCAGCAAACCACGGGAAATGCTCATGGGGTCCAGGCTCCACCGAGTTCAGGTGTACTCAGCAAAGCAGCCGGACAACGGCTCGGCAAGTCAGAGCGGCGAGTGAGGCCGCTCACTCATGAATTGCTCCAGCCGCGAACGCAGCCAGCGCTCGGCCGGGTCGCTGTCGACATGGCTGAGCCAGACCATCGACAGGTCGAGCGTCGGGGTCTTGAACGGAAACGGTTCCTTGAACAACAGGCCCGAGGCGGCCATGGCTTCGGCGGTGTAGTCCGGCAGGCTGGCGATCAGATCGGTGCCGGCCAGCAGCGCCGGCAACGAACTGTACTGCGGCACCGACAACACCACCTGACGGGTGCGACCGAGGTCCGCCAGCCACTCATCGGCGTAGCCACTGACATTGGCCGTGTGGGAAACCAGCACATGGGGCCGTGCGCAATATTCGTCGAGGGTCAACGGGGTGGCGGACTTGTCGGCACGCAGGATGCTCGGCTGGATATGCCGCAGCAGCTTGCGCTTGGCATTGGCCGGCAGGCCACGGGTCTGGCTGATGCCGACAGTGATGTCGCCAGCGGCCAGCAGATCGGGAATCCGCCAGTAATCGACATGCTGCACCACGAACACCACGTTCGGTGCTTCCTGGCGCAAGGCGCGCAACAGCGGCGGCAGCAGACCGAACTCGACGTCGTCCGACAGGCCGATGCGAAAGGTCATGGTGCTGACGGCGGGATCGAAATCACGGGTCAGGCTCAGCGCCACCGATAACGAGTCCAGCGCGGGTTTCAGATGGCGATAGATATCTTCGGCGCGGGCCGTCGGTTCCATACGATGGCCGACGCGAATGAACAGCGGATCGTTGAGCATGGTGCGCAGACGATTGAGTGCCGAGCTGATGGTCGGCTGACCGAGAAACAGTTTCTCGGCGGCCCGGGTCACGTTGCGTTCGAGCATCAAGGTCTCGAACACCACCATCAGGTTGATGTCGGCCTTGCGAAGTTCATTGCGGTTCATCCATTGCCCCCCTGTCCCCGGATTGCGGGCAGTGTAGAAAGCCCCGCCGATATCGTCTATGCGCCCATGGATCAGTTGACGGTCAGCGTCTTCAGCCCCATCGCCAGTTGCCTGGCATCATTGCTCACCCCCGACTGGCGGGGACTGATCGCGTCGGCAAACTGCAGTTGCACGCGCAACAGGCCATCCTCCCTGATGCGTTGGCGAATGGCCGGAGTCAGATTCAACTCAAGGATATTGCCATCGGGCTTTTCGAGGCTGATGGCCGGCGCCTCGATACCATTGAGCTTGATCACGACATCCTGACGGGCGTGCCCCGGCGGCAGGAACGCCATCGTCTCCAGGCGCAGGCTGCGAGCCGAATCCGCGACACGCATCACAAGCTCCGCGTCAGTACCGCTGGACCAGATACCGAACGGTTCCGGATCCGACCAGCCACCTGCGAGAAACACCTGGCCGGCATCCCCGTAACTGAACCGCATCTCTTGTCCGCTGGCGAGTTCAGGCACCCTCTCCTGCGGCGTTTTTTCCACGGAAACCTGCAAGCAATCGCGACATTGTTTCCAGCCCGGCGCCAGCACGAGGAAGCCATCGATGCGGGTAAAAAGATCGGTTGTGGTATGGATGTTCGAGAACGCCCGCAGCAGTGCCCGATCACCGAGCAGGTACAACGTGTCAGGATCGTATTGCCCGCTGGCCATCATTTCGGAAGCTCGCCGGCCGGCCTCCTCCAGAGGCGCCTGCGCCATTCGGCCAAGATAAACCGCATCCGTCGCCATTCCGTGCACGGCGGCAAATGCTGCCACGTTCATCCATTGCGACGAATGATTCTGCGGCGTCAGCCAGCGAATCTTTTGATAGTGCGTCGCCGCGCTCTGCCAGAAGGGATCGACCATCGGAGTCGCCCACCGAGACGACGGCTCCATCATCAAATGCTTGCGGATGGGCGCCCAGCCGCGGTGGGTATCCGCGACCTGGACCAGCAGCGCCATTGCCAGCAGGCAGATCGCCGTGCGCGGCTCGTTGGCCCGTATCACCAGAAAAACGATGACCAGAATGACGGCGTAGTAGACCGGCCAGACCATGCGCCCCGAGCCGCGGAAAATATTGGCGACGGCGATGATTTTTTCCGGAAGTGGATACGTGAAATTCAGCGGCCCGAACGCGATGTTGTTGGACACGGCAAACACCATCAGCCCCGCCAGGGCGAGAAGCAGAACAGGGTATCGACGCAGCTTTTCTCCGAGGCCGGTGCGCCCTTGCAGCCAGCCGACAAAACCACAGAGCGCCAGCAAGAGGAGCCCGAACCCCAGAAACCCGAAGCCTTCAGTATCGCCGACGCCGCCGGGCAGATCCCTCAGCACATAGGACCAGGCGTTGGCGCTGAACAGCGTCAGCAGATTGGCCCGGTACAAGCCAAAACCATCGGACGCCGCATCGGCGCCACTGACGGAAAAATACCCGGCCTGCCAGCAACACACGCTGACCAGGGCAAACAGCACGACCAGCTCGACTGCTGCGTTGCGCACCGTCAGTTTGTTTTTGAAGCAACGAGCTGCCAGATCCGCCACCCAGATGAGCGCAACCATTGCCAGCAAGTAGGCGTGAATCAATGCGGTACATCCCAGCAAGGCCCCCCAGGCCAGACGTCGGCGCTCGTCTCCCGGTCGCAGCGCCAGGTACAGCGCTGCCAGAATTACGAAGTGCCCGGCCAGTGACAGATGCACCGGTATGCGCATGATCATCGGCGGCGCAAACAGAAACAGCGCAGCGCCCAATGCGCGCAAGGTCACGTGTGGTGTGATCAGACCCAGCAGCTTCCAGGCGAACCACGATTGCAGCATGAAACAGCCGAGAAACCACAGACCGAAATACTGGAACGTCTCGGGCAATAACCCGGCGAAAGGCTTGAACAGCAATGCCAGCAGCGGATTGGAGTCGGAGAAGATCAGGCCGTTGCCCAACTCCAGGCCGTAATTCGGATTCAGGCCCAGCGGAAAGGTCCAGGGTGACTGACGGAAGAACACCCACCCCAGATAATGCGTTGCAGGATCCCCCTGCCCCAGCCAGGCAATGTTCTGCGGGTTGAGTGCGCGCGGGCCGACCACGATGAAAAAGGCCAGGACGCCGATCATCAACGGCAACAGAGTGACAGCCAGGCGCCTTGCCGAATCCTTCATCGATACGTCCAGAAGTTATGCAATACAAAAGTGAATGCCGGAATGGTCAGCGCGACCGCGACGATTCCCAGCAGATAGTGCAGGCCGGCCATCTGCGCGGCCCAGGCCACGAACATCGCCAACACGAAGCCTCCCACCGATACCATCAGAAAACGCAGCAAGGTCTTGCCGTGCAACCTCGCGGAAAAACTCCAGGTGGTGTTGATCACGTAGGAAACCACCGTCGCCACGACAAATGCCACACCGTTGGCCAACGGCGGTTGAGGGCTCACGAAATTGATGAACAACACGGCCACCAGTGCATGCAGGGCCGTGACGAACAAACCCGTTACGGCAAAGCGCAAGCCGCGCTGGATGAGTTCTGAGCGCTGTGTCGCCATCAGGGTTTGCGCGCCAGCACGAATACACTGAGACCGGCCAGACGGTTCATGCCCATCAACGGCAATTCGAGACGGCACAGGGTTTTCAACAGCGTATTGACCAGCGGGTGGTGTTTTTTCAACTGCGAACGTGGCGCCGAACCGCGAGAAGCGCCGGGTATCAGGCGTGACGCGACGGCAATCGGGAACACTGCTCCGAAGTAGTAGGCGCCCTTCTCGACCGTTAATCCGGCGTTCTTTGTCAGAGACTCGAACTGTCCCAGGGTGTAGCGGCGTTTGTGTTCGAGGAAGTCATCGTGCCCGCTCCACATGAACTGGAACGCCGGTACGGTCATCAGAAAGCGGCTGCCGGAGGGCACTTTGTCGACATAGGACTTGAGCAGGCCGAGGTCATCATCGACGTGCTCCAGCACATCCATCAGCAACACCAGATCGGCGTCCACGGTGTCGATCGAACGGCAGTAATGAACCGGCTTGCCGGCGGTGGTGGCGCTGGAGTCGGCCGGATAGCTGATGTCCACGCACCACGCTTCTCGCGCGCCAGTGTGAGTCAACAGATGATGGGAAAAGAACCCCGAACCGGCGCCGACGTCGAGAATGCGCTTGATCGGCGCCTCCCCCAGCAATCGGCGGGTCGCTGCCGCCTTGGAGCAGTAATACCAATGCTCGCCGATGCTGTCGCCGAGGATGTCGGTTTCCTTGAGATCCATGCTTCAGTCCTTCGGGTCATAAATGCGGCGCACCAGGAAAACCGGCCGGCGCTTCGCTTCGATATAAGTGCGGCCCAGATACTCGCCAAGCACACCGATGCCGATCAACTGCAAGCCGCCAAGGAAGGTCACGGCGACCATCAGCGACGCATAACCGGGCAGGTCGATGCCATACATCAGCGTGCGGACCACAATGAACATGGCAAAGGCGAACGATATCAGGGACACCATCGCTCCCAGATACGTCCAGATCCGCAACGGCTCGGTGCTGAAACTGGTGATGCCTTCGAGCGCAAAATTCCACAGCCGCCAGCCATTGAACCGGCTCGTTCCGACCGCCCGTTCCGGGCGCTCGTACTCGATCTGGGTGGTGCGAAATCCGACCCACGCAAACAGGCCTTTCATGAACCGCCGGGACTCCGGCAGCGTCAGCAGCGCGTCCACCACGCAACGATCCATCAAACGGAAATCGCCGACATTCTCGGGCAGTGACTGATCGGCGATCCGGTTGTGCAGACGATAGAACCAGGTGGCGGAAGTCTGCTTGGCCCAGGAGTCGTTGCGGCGGCTGATGCGATGCCCCAGCACCACTTCATAACCTTCACGCCAGCGCTCGATCATTTGCAGAATGACCTCGGGCGGATCCTGCAGATCGACATCGATCGGCACCACGATCTGCCCGGTTGCGGTCTGCAAACCGGCAGAGAGCGCCGCTTCCTTGCCGAAATTGCGACTCAGATCGACGATGCGAATCTGCGAATCGCTCTGCTGGCAGAGCAGCAGACGCTCCAGTGTCGAATCGGTACTGCCGTCGTTGACGAACACCAACTCAAGGCTGATCAGGGTTTCACGTTCGAACACCTGACGAATGCGCAGCAGAAAGCCGTCGAGGCTGCCCTCTTCGTTGAATACGGGAATCACCAGCGACAGTGTCACCGGCCCCGCGTGTGGCGTTCCATGCGGATGGGTCAATGGACTGCTCTTTTTTATAGTGTTTGTCGGTCGTCGAACGAAATCCGACGCCATGAGCCGCACCGTATTAAGCAGCACCACTGAAGGTCATGCAAGGGAGACGCAAGGACGTACTTGCCAATCCGAAGGCCGATCCCGACGCTCTGCCCCGCGCCTCGCTGAAACATTACCCAACGATTGGAAACAAATCCCCGATAGCCAAATAACTGCTCTCCGCTAGGCTTGCGACGATGCGCCAAACAGGTTGTCGCAATATCCCATCGCATGGAGCGAACTGAATGTATTTCGAGATTTACAGGCAATCCAGGGGCACCCCGAGTACCGGCAAGGGCCAATGGCGCTGGCGGCTACGGGCGGGAAACCACGAGACGGTTGCCAGTGGCGAGTCGTATGTGAACAAGGCGGACTGCCTGCATGTGATCGAACTGATCAAGGGCGTGCAGGGGGATACGCCGGTCAAGGAGATTTGAGGGCTGGCTGACAACCCTGCAGGAACTAAAAAGCCCCGCTGAATTTCATCAACGGGGCTTTTCCGAGCTGACGCGAACACCTGTCTTCAGAATTTCTCGGGGATGTGCCGGAAGGGATAATCCGACTCCTTGTAGCCCCCAGGTTTCTGCCGCTTGGGTAACTCAACCTTCTCGCGCGAAACACTCTTGTACGGAATGCGGCTGAGAAGATCGGAGATGATGTTCAGGCGCGCTCGCCGCTTGTCGTTCGAATCGGCCACCAGCCAGGGTGCATATTCGGTATCGGTTGCCTTGATCATGTCGTCACGCGCCCGCGAATAGTCATACCAGCGGCTGTACGACTTGAGATCCATGGGCGAGAGCTTCCAGATTTTTCGACCGTCCTTGAGACGCTCTTCCAGCCGGCGGGTCTGCTCTTCCTGACTGACGTTCAACCAGTATTTGAGCAGAATCACCCCGGAATCGACGATGGCATGCTCCACCAGCGGAACCGTCCTGAGAAATTTTTCGGCCTGATTCTCGCTACAGAACCCCATCACCCGCTCGACACCGGCGCGGTTGTACCAACTGCGATCAAAGATCACCACCTCACCCGCCGCCGGCAGATAAGGCAGGTAACGCTGCATGTACATCTGGCTCTTCTCGCGCTCGCTCGGAGCCGGCAACGCCACCACCCGGAACACCCGCGGGCTGACCCGATCAGTAAGCGCCTTGATCGTCCCGCCCTTCCCCGCCCCGTCACGCCCCTCGAAAATCACACAGACCTTGATACCCTCGGCCCTCACCCACTCCTGCAGCTTGACGAGTTCAACATGCAGTCGACGCAACTCCGCCAGATAGTCTTTGCTCGACAACTTCGGGCGATCTGCGGGGGCGTCTTTGGGCGACTCTTTCTTCTTTCCCTTTGCCATGACCGAACCTCATGCAATGAAGGGGGTGACCGCCGGATGGCTGGCGGCCTATGAGCTGGAATGCAGGAGTTTAGTCAATTAACGCGAGTGAAACTCGCCTCCCTCCAATACTGCTCCAACAATCCGTTGTTTCACGTTAGCAGGGGAGTGCCTACCAGCAAAGCACTTGACATTCTGTTTTGCGAGCTCTCACAAAGACACTTTCAGTAAATACGTCATTTATCAAGGAAAACGGCTAATACATCTAGACTGAGTACTTTTCGGTGGGTAAAGATTTTTTGAGGATGTGATGAAGACCGTTTTCCAAAGAGCAAACAGCACCCTGAGTAAAGAGCAACTAGATTACGCCCCCATGCTCAACTGCATTTCTTCCCATAAAAAAAGCCCCGCAGTTCAAGCTACGAGGCTTTTCAAATATTGACGGAGATGCGGAGATTTCCCCCTCCAAATGCATGAGTAAAAAATCCGTACCCTTTCACCCTATGGCTTTCTAAAGAAAACATCGGCCCCCGCATTGATCGATGCCCATTCATCTCCGGCATCGACCTGCTTGGTCATCTGCCACAATGTCTTTAACTCACCCGGTGCAGTGGGCTCCAATTGGCCAACCCAGGCTGTGATCGCTTGAAAGTCACGCCAGTGGACGACCCAAGATACGAGATCCCCATCCACATAACCTGTCAGATCACCAATGGTTTTTCCACCAGTAGAGCTATCGGCACTTTCATACTCTCCGCTAAGGACTCCATTCACTTGTTTGATTCTGGCCTCTGATTTTATCTGATTGATCCAGATACCACTAAAATCTATTGTTTTCCCAGTACCAGCCGAAGCGCGCCTGAGTGCTTTTTCTTGGCTCATCTTTTAAAACTCCTTTTCCTATTGAGGCGATGGAAATCACACGCACGATTAACGTCCTGGAAAGCCACATGTACTGCAATGCCGACTCATCCAACAAAAGATAAAAACCACACACAGCGTGATTGCTTTGCTGCTTCTATCCAATAAAGCTCCGTGCCTTTGTATAAGTCCCGATTATTTAAACCTTGCGTCAGACACAACACGAGGGAAGTCAACATAATTGTTGGCCTCGCCACGGAGTTTAGCAGCGTTTTTTTGGTCTGCTGTTTTGGCCGATTGTATTGATCCTAGGCGCAGGCTAGGAGCTTAGGAAAAGTAAAGCCATCAAAGCCTCTACCTGATGCTCCGACTCCTAATCACGACAAAAGAGAAAAGATTTATTCCACACGGGCAAAACAACCCTTATCGTTCCAGCACAGCACCATACTTTCTCAGCGCATACGAAAAAGCCCCGTAGCTTCTCAGCTACGGGGCTTTTTCTGTGTATGGCGGAGAGATAGGGATTCGAACCCTAGGTACCGGTGAAGGTACAACGGATTTCGAATCCGTCCCATTCGGCCACTCTGGCATCTCTCCAACGGCGCGCATCATAACAACACTTTCGCTGAATGGGAAACCCCTAAACGAAATTTTTTCCGTGCTATCAGATGCTTGCGTCGATTAAAGCGGCACGCCCAGACGGTTGGCGACTTCTTCGTAGGCTTCGATGACGTCACCGAGGCCCTGACGGAAGCGGTCCTTGTCCATCTTCTTCTTGGTGTCCTTGTCCCACAGACGGCAGCCGTCCGGGCTGAACTCGTCGCCCAGGACGATGGAGCCGTCGCTGAACACGCCGAATTCAAGCTTGAAGTCCACCAGCAGCAGGCCAGCGTCGTCGAACAGTTTGCTCAGGACTTCGTTGACCTTGAGCGACAGTTCTTTCATGCGCGCCAGTTGCTCGGCGGTGCCCCAGCCGAATGCCACGACGTGGGATTCGTTGATGAACGGGTCGCCCTTGGCGTCGTCCTTCAGGAACAGTTCGAAGGTGTACGGGTTGAGCTTCATGCCCTCTTCGACGCCCAGACGCTTGACCAGGCTGCCGGCGGCGTAGTTACGCACGACGCACTCGACCGGGATCATGTCGAGTTTTTTCACCAGCACTTCGTTGTCGGCCAGCAGCTTGTCGAACTGGGTCGGAATGCCGGCCGCTTCGAGTTTCTGCATGATGAAGGCGTTGAACTTGTTGTTCACCATGCCTTTGCGGTCGAGCTGCTCGATGCGCTTGCCGTCGAACGCCGAGGTGTCGTTGCGAAACAGCAGGATCAAGCGGTCAGCGTCGTCGGTCTTGTAAACCGATTTGGCTTTGCCGCGGTAGAGTTCTTCACGTTTTTCCATGATGGGCTCCGCTTGCTAAGTAGATGGGCTAGGCGATGTGGCGCCAGTCGAGCCCTGAATCTTGATCGGCCAGTTGCAGCCAGTCCGGGTCGCACCCGAGGGTGTCGACAAAACATTGCCGGGCCAGCTGCGGCAGGTTGTTCTTGCTGCTCAGATGGGCCAGGACCAGGTGTTGCAGGCCTTGCCAGCCCAACTCGGCCACCAGGAATGCCGCCTGATGGTTGTTCAAATGTCCCAGCTCGCCGCCCACCCGCTGCTTGAGAAAGTACGGGTAATGACCACGGGCCAGCATGTCTCGGCAATGATTGGACTCGATCATCAACGCATCGAGGTCCCGATAACCGTCCAGCACCTGCTCGCAGTATGAACCCAGATCGGTCAGCAGGCCGAAGCGCCGCTGTTCCTGATCACTGAAGACATACTGGGTCGGTTCCTGTGCATCGTGGGCCACGGCAATGACCCGGATGTCCAGAGCACCGATCTGCAGTTGCTCGCCGCCGGCCACGAAGCCTGCGGGTTCAATCGGTTTGCGCATCCCGCGCAGTGTGCCGCGACTGAGGTAGACCGGCAGATTGTAGCGCCGAGACAGCAAACCCACGCCATGCACGTGGTCGGCATGTTCGTGGGTCACGAGTATCGCGCTCAGTTGCGCCGGGTTCACACCCAGGCGCAACAGGCGTTTTTCGGTTTCCCGCAGGGAAAAACCACAATCCACCAGCACATACGTATCAGCACTGGCGATCAGCGTGCCGTTCCCTTGGCTACCGCTGCCGAGAACGGCAAAACGCATTGGATCAGCCCAGGTTGTCCTGAATCACGCTCAACACTTTGCGGGCCACATCGGCCGGGGCAACGGTGTTGATGTTTTTCTCGACGGTGACCTGAACGCTGTCGCCAACCTTGCTCAGGCGAACCTGATAACGCTCGGCACGGGCTTCAACTTCTTCCTTGGTCGGCGCGCTGCCGAACAGGCTGCTGAAGAAACCAGGCTTCTCGTCTTTCTTCTCGGCCTTTTCGGCCAGGTTGATGTAGTACAGGCCCAGGCTGCGGTTGATGTCTTCAACGCGCCACTGACCTTGCTCCAGCGCACGACCGACGCTCGACCAGGCACGGTCCAGATCGGAACCGACGTTCAATACCGGGTTGCCGCTGCCGTCTTCGCTGAGGCTGACGCGGCTCGGGGTATCGAAATCACGCGATGCCAGCATCGACACCGAACCGCCCTTCTCGGAAGTACGGCTCATGCTCGCGAGCATGTCGTCGACCAGGGCAGCGTCCAGGCCAGTGTTGACCGAACGGTTGGTGAAATCGACATTGGCGGTGCTGCCGGCAGGACGCTCGGCGCTGACTACATAGATTTCACTGGTATTGCGCTGTACGCCCGGCTCGATGCGCACACGCACGCGGGTTTCGCTGTCGGCACCGACGCCGGCGGCGCTCAGGCGCTTGGCCATGGCGGCGGACAGTTCGTCGGAATGCTGCCAGGTGGTGGTGAATTCGCCGGTTTGCGGACGCTGCTCATCCAGACGGAAACCGTTGTCCTGGAAAAACTGCACAGCCACTGGCCAGACTTCGGCCGGTGGATGCTGGCCCATGACCCAACGCGAATCACCGCTCTTCTGCAGCGAGTAGTCGCTGGCGTCGGCAATTGCCGACAGCGGCTGAGGACGCGGAACCACGTATTCGCCGGTGGCGGTATCGTCGGCGACGTTGCGCGGGATCGGCAGCAGCGGATCCAGACGCTTGGAGGTGCTGACACCTTCTGGCAGTTGCATCGGTGCAGTCTGTTTCGCTTCCAGGTAGTCGCTACCACGGTCACGGAAATAACCTTCCGGGCCCCAGATCCATCCGCAGCCACTGGTGCTGGAGATAATCAAGGCAAGTGCGGAAAGTCCGGCCATTCGCTTCATGCGTTGTACTTCCTCAATTAAACCAGGACGCTGCACTGGCGCAGGGCCGAGCGCAACGTTTCATGACAAGGAGCGCTCAGCCAGGTCAGCGGCAGGCGAATGCCTTCGTGCATCAGGCCCATTTCGACCAAAGCCCACTTCACCGGAATCGGGTTGGCTTCGATGAACAGGTCCTTGTGCAGCGGCATCAGTTTTTCGTTGATGGCCCGTGCGGTCTCGGCGTCGCCCTTGAGCGCGGCCTCGCACAGGTCGGCCATTTCGCGCGGGGCGACGTTGGCGGTGACGGAGATGTTGCCTTTGCCACCCAGCAGGATCAGCTCGACAGCGGTCGGATCATCGCCGGACAGCACGATGAAATCCTTGCTCACGCCGTCGAGGATTGCCTTGGCGCGTTTCAGGTCGCCAGTGGCTTCCTTGATACCGATGATGTTCGGCACGGTGGACAGGCGGATCACGGTCTCGGCCTGCATGTCGCAGGAGGTGCGGCCGGGAACGTTATAGAGGATCTGCGGGATGTCGACCGCTTCGGCGATGTGCTTGAAGTGCTGGTACAGGCCTTCCTGGGTCGGCTTGTTGTAGTACGGGACCACCAGCAGGCAGGCATCGGCGCCGGCTTCCTTGGCGTTGCGGGTCAGCTCGACGGCTTCGCGGGTCGAGTTGGCGCCGGTACCGGCGATCACCGGAATGCGGCCTGCCACCTGTTTGACCACGGCTTTGATGACGGCAATGTGTTCTTCTACATCAAGGGTTGCCGACTCGCCGGTAGTACCGACCGCGACAATGGCATGGGTGCCGTTCTTGAGATGGAAGTCCACGAGTTTGCTGAGGCTGTCCCAGTCAAGACGCCCTTGTGCATCCATGGGTGTGACCAGTGCCACCATACTGCCCGCAATCATGAAACCGCTCCTGCCGGAAAAAGAGAGCGGTAATGGTACTGGCGCCAAGATGCTTGCACAAGCGAAGTACTGCGCCGCCATTCCCCTTGGCGCCGCTTTTCGCTACCCTTCAGACTTTGATCGGTACTGATCAGCTTGTGCGCCGGGTTCCTGCCCCCCGTTTCGGCCTTCCAGACCCCGTTCCAGCGTCGCCGTCTTACGCGTCCTTATTATTGGAGCCGTGGCGACAGGCGAATCGGGTCTTGCGGACAGGTATGTCCCGGCACTCAACGCCCTCACCCTACCGACCGCTCATCGCTTTAGGAATGCTGCATGTCCACCCCCACAGTTCGCGAACAATTCCTTGTCATCAGTGCCCTCGGCGCCAATCCCATGGAGCTGACCAACGTCCTGTGCCGCGCCAGCCATGAAAACCGCTGCGCGGTCGTCACCTCGCGCCTGACCCGCCACGGCGAGTGCAGCGCCCTGGTGCTTGAGGTTTCCGGCAGCTGGGACGCCCTGGCCCGCCTGGAAGGCAGCCTGCCAACATTGGCCAAACGCCACTCGTTCACGGTCAATGTGGTGCGCAGCGCCGCCCTGGAAAACCGTCCGCAAGCCCTGCCGTATGTGGCTTACGTGTCGTCGGCCTATCGCCCGGACATCATCAACGAGCTGTGCCAGTTCTTCATGGACCACAACGTCGAGCTGGAAAACCTGACCTGCGATACCTATCAGGCACCACAGACCGGCGGCACCATGCTCAACGCCACGTTCACCGTGACCCTGCCGGCCGGCACCCAGATCAGCTGGCTGCGCGACCAGTTCCTGGACTTCGCCGATGCCATGAACCTCGACGCACTGATCGAACCGTGGCGCCCACAGAACCCAATGTAAGGAAACTTTCATGGCCGTAGCTATCGATCAACCGGTTGCCGACTTCGAAGCACCCGCCACCAGCGGGCAGACCGTCAGCCTCTCGGCCCTCAAGGGCAAGCAAGTGGTGATCTACTTCTATCCGAAGGACAGCACGCCGGGCTGCACCACTGAAGGTCAGGGTTTTCGTGATCAGTACGCCGCGTTCAAGGCTGCCAACACGGAAATCTTCGGTATCTCCCGCGACAGCCTGAAGTCCCACGAGAACTTCAAGTGCAAGCAGGAGTTTCCGTTCGAACTGATCAGCGACAAGGACGAAGCCGTCTGCCAGCTGTTCGACGTGATCAAGCTGAAAAAGCTCTATGGCAAGGAATACCTGGGCGTGGATCGCAGCACGTTCCTGATCGACAAGAATGGCGTTCTGCGTCAGGAATGGCGCGGCGTGAAAGTGCCGGGTCACGTCGATGCAGTGCTGGCCGCTGCTCAGGCGCTGAACAAGGCCTGATCCTTTCGGCGCCCTGGCGGGCGCCGAATTGCTTTCAAAGCAATGGCGCCACCACCGGTTCCTTGCGCGGCCACGCATCGAGCACAGCCTTGAACAGCGTCGCCAGCGGAATCGCGAAGAACACACCCCAGAAGCCCCACAACCCACCGAACAACAGCACCGCGCAGATGATCGCCACCGGGTGCAGATTGACCGCTTCGGAAAACAGCAACGGCACCAGCACGTTGCCGTCCAGCGTCTGGATGATCCCGTAGACCGCCATCAGATAAATGAACTGATCGCTCCAGCCCCACTGGAACAGTGCAATCAGCATCACCGGCACAGTCACCACCACTGCCCCGACATACGGCACCACCACCGACACGCCCACCAGCAACGCCAGCAGCGCGGCGTAGTTCAGCCCGAGGGCGACGAAGGCGATGTAGGTTACTCCGCCACAGATCACGATCTCGATGACCTTGCCGCGAATGTAGTTGGCGATCTGCCGGTTCATTTCCTCGGCAACCCGGGTGATCAGCGCTCGCTCACGCGGCAGATAACCGCGCACCCATTCACCGATCATCACTCGATCCTTGAGGAAGAAGAACACCAGGATCGGTACCAGGACCAGGTAGATCATGATGTTCACCAGCAGCGGCAGACTCGACAACGAGAACGTCAGCGCCCACTGCCCGAATTTACCGATCTCGCCGCGCGCCGCTTCGATGGCTTGCAGCACCTGCTCGTCGGACACCAGATGCGGATAGCGCTCCGGCAGCAGCAACAGCAGCGATTGCCACTTGGCGAGCATGCCCGGCAGCTCGTTGAACAGCGTGATCAATTGATGCCAGAGCAGCGGCAGCACCACGACGATGAACAACAGCAGCACGCCCATGAACAGCGCAAATACCAGCCCCACCGCCGCGCCCCCGGGCATGCGCAGGCGTTCAAGCGTGACCACCAGCCCCTGCATCAGATACGCAAGCACCATCCCGGCCAGCACAGGCGCGAGCATTCCGCCAAGGGTAAGCACGGCGGTAAAGGCGAGAAACAACAACACCGCCAGCACCACCGCCTCTTCATCGGAAAAGTAGCGCTGAATCCAGTCGCGTAACACTTTGAACATCAATAATCCTTAGGTCTTTTACGCTGTCGATTTCAGGCTTTTTTCAACCAATACCGGTAGACGCCCGCCTCGTCTTCTTCACGCAGCAGCGTATGACCGGCCAACCGGGCAAAGGTGCGAAAGTCGCGCTGCGAGCCGGCATCCGTGGCGATCACCTTGAGCACTGCGCCACTGGGCAGCTTGTTCAGTTCCATCTTGGCCTTGAGCAACGGCAACGGGCAATTCAGGCCGCTGGCGTCCAGTTCACAGTCGTGGGCTACAGCGTCGGTCATGCGTTACTCCGGTTCAGAGGGTCAGGCTGCCTAGAATATCTGGTCGCAGGCCCGGTGTCCGGCTACAGTAAGGTCTTTGTCGACTAAGGCTTTGTGCATGACATTTTTGCGCCCTACCCTGCTGACGCTCGCTTGCCTGCTCGCCTCACCGGGCTTCGCCGACGACCTGCCGTCACTCGGTGACGCCAGCTCTGCCATCGTCTCGCCACAACAGGAATACCAACTGGGCCGCGCCTGGTTGGCGCTGCTACGCAGCCAGGTTTCACAGCTCAACGATCCGCAACTCAAGGACTATGTCGAGTCCAGCGTCTATAAGCTGGTGGAAACCAGCCAGGTCAATGACCGACGCCTGGAATTCATTCTGATCAACAGCCCGCAGCTCAACGCCTTCGCGGCGCCGGGCGGGATTGTCGGGGTCAACGGCGGCCTGTTCCTCAATGCCCAGACCGAAGGTGAATATGCCTCGGTACTGGCTCACGAACTGGCTCACTTGTCCCAACGCCACTTCGCCCGAGGCGTCGAAGCGTCGCAGCGGATGCAGGTGCCGATGATGGCCGCGCTGCTGGCCGGGATCGTGATTGCAGCCGCCGGTGGCGGCGAGGCCGGGATCGCGACCATCGCGGGCACCCAGGCTGCGGCGATCCAGTCGCAACGGACCTTCTCGCGCCAGAACGAACAAGAGGCGGACCGCATCGGTATCCTCAACCTGGAGAAGGCCGGTTACGACCCGCGCTCGATGCCGACCATGTTCGAACGCCTGATGCGCCAATATCGCTACGACGCCAAGCCTCCCGAATTCCTGCTGACTCACCCGGTGACCGAATCGCGTATCGCCGACACCCGCAACCGTGCAGAACAGGCCAAACCCGGCGGCATTGAAGACAGCATGCGCTATCAACTGATCCGCGCGCGGGTGCAGTTGATCTACGAAGAAACCCCGGGAATGGGTGCCAAGCGCTTCCGGGCACAACTGGACGAGAACCCGAAAAACGATGTGGCCCGTTACGGCCTGGCGATCGCCCAGATCAAGGGTGGCCAGTTGAATGAAGCGCGGGAAAACCTGAAGCAACTGCTGGAAAAATCCCCGAACGAGATCATCTACAACCTCGCCCAGGTCGATCTGGATATCACCAACAATCGTCTGGCGGATGCGCAGTCGCGCGTCGACCGCATGCTGACTCAATACCCAGGAAACTACCCGCTGAATCAGGTACGCGTCGATCTGTTGCTGAAACAGAACCGCACCGCCGATGCGGAAAAGGCCTTGGAAGGCTTGCTGAAGTCTCGGCCAGACGATCCGGACGTCTGGTATCAGGTGGCGGAAACCCGCGGCTTGTCCGGCAACATCATTGGCCTGCATCAAGCCCGTGCCGAGTATTTCGCGCTGGTCGGCGATTATCGCCAGGCCATCCAGCAACTGGATTTCGCCAAGCGCAAGGCTGGCAGCAACTTCCCGCTGTCGTCGCGGATCGATGCTCGTCAGCGCGAACTGATGGAGCAGGAACGCATGATCAAGGACATGATGGGATAAGCCCGCCCCAGGAAAAACTCCGGGCACAAAAAAACCGCCTCTTTCGAGGCGGTTTCTTTTTACTCAACCGCTACTGGATCATTCAGCCAGCTTGAATGTAATGAAGCTGGCACGGCCCTGACGCAGAACCCGCATCGACACGGAGCGATTCTTCGGCAGCGCCTTGGCGATCTCGGAGAACTCCTTGGCCGAGCTGATGGCCTGGTTGTTCAAGTGAGTAATGATATCGCCTGGCTGCAGGCCGATCAGGGCGGCTGGACCGTCCTGCACGTCCTTGATCACCACACCACCCTTGAGGTCGTAGGTTTTCTTCTGTTCGGCAGACAGTTCAGCGACCGAAACACCGAGGCGATTGCTGTTAGTCTCGGCGCCAGATTTCGGCAGGGCATCCAGCTCCTTGTCTTCATCCGGAATCGCGCCGACGGTCAGCTCGATATTCTTGCGCTTGCCTTCACGAATCACTTCCAGATTGGCCTTGGCACCAGCTTTCAGCGCACCAACCAGATGAGGAAGATCTGCGGACATGACGATCGGTTGACCATTCATGCTCAGAATCACGTCACCCACTTGCAGACCACCCTTGGCAGCCGGACCGTCATCCTGGATCTGAGCCACCAGTGCACCGGCCGGTTTTTCCAGACCGAACGACTCGGCCAGATCCTTGTTCACTTCCTGGATGACCACGCCCAGCCAGCCGCGGCTGACCTTGCCACCGCTTTTCAGCTGGTTGGATACATCCATGGCAACGTCGATCGGGATGGCGAAGGAGACGCCCATGAAGCCCCCGGAACGGGTGTAGATCTGCGAGTTGATCCCTACCACTTCACCGTTCAGGTTGAACAGCGGACCACCGGAGTTACCCGGGTTGATCGGCACGTCGGTCTGAATGAATGGCACGTAGTTTTCGTTTGGCAGGCTGCGGCCAACGGCGCTGACGATGCCCTGGGTCACCGTGTGATCGAAGCCGAACGGCGAACCGATCGCGACCACCCACTGCCCGGCTTTCAGGTCCTGTGATTTGCCGAGTTTGAGCACTGGCAGATCCTTGCCTTCGATTTTCAGAAGGGCCACGTCGGAGCGCGGGTCAGTGCCGATCAGCTTGGCTTTCATTTCACTGCGATCCGCCAGGCGAACGAGAATTTCGTCAGCATCGGCAATCACGTGGTTGTTGGTCAGGATGTAGCCATCAGGCGAAATGATGAAGCCCGACCCCAGCGACTGTGCTTCACGCTGGCGATCACCACGCGGCGAACGCTGTTGCGGTGGCATGCCCCGTTCGAAGAACTCGCGCAGCATCGGTGGCAGGCCTTCCAGATCAGGCATCTGCTGGTTCACTTTGCGATCCGGCAGCTTTTGCGTGGTACTGATGTTCACCACCGCAGGCGAGGCCTGTTCGACCAGCTGGGTGAAATCCGGCAGGTTGACCGGACTGGCCGCATCAGCCGCCTGGACTGCAGGAACAGCCTGACCGAGCACCAGCACGGTGGCGACGATGGAGAGATAAGACTTCAAGCTTGGTATCGACATACAGCTCCCGTTACGACGAGCAGGGTTAAGCGATATGGAGCAAGGAACACCGGGAACTACAGGCCGGCATTTTTGTTCCGGGAACAACAAAACAAGGCCAGAGCCGTGAGGCTCTGACCTATAAAAAATTTTTGGATTATTTGCAAATGAAAATGCTCAGCAAACATTTCATGTCTCGAACACGAAGTGGAAACTGCTGAAATCAGCTCACTGCTTGCTGGTTGCAGCGCCATCGTTGCGTATCGACAAGGCAATCCGCTCGGCAGTACCGATTGGAATTTCGCCGACCACCGTCACCATCATCTCGCCCTGAGGCGTAGTCAAACGGCGGGATACGGCAACCGTTGGCCCCAGCTGAGTCCGTGTATCCGTGACGACGGCACCGTTCAGTGGTTCCAGGAACACCGAGAAACGCGCCAGACCATCGTCATACAGCAGGCTGTTGACCTGGGTCTTGGTGTCAGGATCTTTGTGTGAGGAACTGCTGGTGAGTTCAAAGCCGGGCGGCAACCAGTCGGATCGCCAGACCTGTGCGGTCTTGACGGCAGAAGCCTTGTCACTGTCGAGGTTGACAGGCTTGCAGTCGGAGGCTGCCTGAAGATCCTTGTCGGATGGAACCTCGGCAGTATCCAGTCGAGTGAACTGGAAGCGCTCGAGCAATTGGCCCTTGTCGTTGAGCAGCAACGACTTGAGCGGCAATCCCGTTTCCTTGTCCAGGTGCAGTTCAAATCCGTAGCGATACTGATCCCGTGGCGTCAGCGATACGATTACCGCATCACGCCCGGCCACACGCGACTTGCCGATCACGGCAAGCTCATACCAATTCTTCAGCTTCTGTGGATCGAGTGGACGAGCGGCAGAGTTTGGAGAATCTCCCAGCCCCGCAATCAGGGTGCCGCTGACGCATTGAGTATGCCCATCAATGCGCACGACTTCCTGTGCCGAACCGTCGAGCTGGAGCAAGCGCTCGCGAACCTGCCCGTTCTGGACGCGATGCCAGATGCTGTGGGTAGAAAAACTACCGTTACGCTCGTAAACGAATGTGCCGTGGAAGCTTTGCTGCTGCTCGGCCTGGCCCAGGCGCGTCAGCCAATCCTGGGCCTCATCGGCGTGGGCTGGAACAATGAACCAGCCACTGAGCAGAAGCGAAAGTAGAGGTATGGCGCGCATGATCCTCCTTAACGGTTTTCCAGACTGGCTGCTCGTGCGTAAGGCAGTGCGCTTTCAGTACCTTTCAGCGCAGCTTGCTGAGCATGTTGACGCAGGTAACCCGGCAAACGCTGATCGTGCCAGCCTGGCTGGCCTTGCAGCACACCATTGGCCATAGGACCCGTGGCTTCAGAACTCTCATTGTAGCCTGCCAGTACCGCCGGCCCCTTGACCTGCGGAGTCGCCAGCGCTGGCTGATTGGACTGCTGCGCCAGTTCGACACCTGCAATTTCGTCATGGTTATACAGACGAACGCCTGCCAGAACGGCAACGGTCACCGAGGCTGCAACGGCCAGACGACCCAGGCTGCGCCATGGACCGCGGGACACTTTGGCTGGAGTGGCTTCATCTTCCAGCGCAGCAGACACTGCCGCAGCGAGATCCAGGCGTGGGAGCAGCAGATCCTTGTGCATGGCTGCCCGAGCGATCTGGTAACGAGCCCAGGTTTCGCGGGTTTCAACATCGTCCAGTGCATTGAGCACTCGACGCAATTCCAGTTCGTCCGCTTCGTTATCCATCACTGCGGACAGCGATTCCTGCAGGGCTTCCCGACTCATGGCGTTCCTCTCTTGGCTGTCGCCGCTGTCTTTAGTTTTCCTGCAACAACGGCTGCAGGGCTTTATCGATGGCCTCCCGGGCGCGGAAAATCCGGGAGCGCACGGTACCAACCGGACATTGCATGACGCTCGCGATGTCCTCGTAACTCAGACCGTCGAATTCGCGCAAAGTTAATGCCGTGCGCAAATCTTCTGGCAGTTGCTGAATGGTTCGATGGACGGTGCCTTCGATCTCATCCCGCAGCAATGCGCGTTCAGGAGATTCGAGATCCTTCAGGCCATGATCGCCGTCATAGAACTCTGCATCTTCGGAACTGACATCGCTATCCGGCGGCCGGCGGCCGCGTGAAACAAGATAGTTTTTCGCCGTGTTGATGGCGATGCGGTAAAGCCACGTATAAAACGCACTGTCTCCGCGAAAATTTCCTAATGCCCGGTAAGCCTTGATAAAGGCTTCTTGAGCAACATCCTGGGCTTCATGGGTGTCGTGCACGAAACGCACGATCAACCCGAGAATTTTGTGTTGATACTTCAACACGAGCAGATCGAAAGCTCGCTTGTCACCGCGCTGAACGCGTTCGACCAGCTGCTGATCCTCTTCCTGGGTTAGCATGAACACTCCTCGATAAACTCGGAGGAAGCTTGCATGGCTAAACGACCGGACTTGCAAACATAGACTCGGGCTTTTCGCAAAAGTTCTCCCCCTCCAAGCAAGTTTCCTGCGGGCTCTGATTTGGCACGCACGAAAAACGCAGCGCGGGATAAACCGGCTGCGCGAATAATCTTTTCATCGGCTCGCCGGCTAGAACCCAACCGCAGGTTCCGCATTGAAGCCGACACTGTCCCTTGTTTCGGGCAACTGTCTATTGATCTTGGGCCTCTGGCAAAAGTTCCAAATATTTATAGACGGGCCACGCCGACATTGGGCAACCGTGAGCGGAAAAAGCATGTTTCATCTGCGATACAGTCGCTTTTTCCCAAAACCGGCGGAAAAAACTTCCGACAAAGCGTCGGCATTTCATCGTCACAGTAGTTTCACAATGCCATATCCACCCGGCTATTGTGCCGCCCCACCCCTCTATATACTAGTGGGCTGTGTGGCTGTCTCGACTCGCCCATCCGCCTGTCTTGCGCCAACCCCGACCCGGGTCGCATTGAGCGGAATCCTGAAATGAGCCAACAGTTTCAACACGATGTTCTGGTGATTGGCAGCGGCGCTGCCGGTTTGAGTCTCGCGCTGACCCTGCCCGGTCACTTGCGCATCGCCGTACTGAGCAAGGGCGATCTTGCCAACGGTTCGACTTATTGGGCCCAGGGTGGCGTGGCGGCCGTGCTGGACGACACAGACACCGTCGAATCCCACGTCGATGACACCCTCAATGCCGGCGGCGGCCTGTGCCATGAAGATGCGGTACGTTTCACCGTCGAGCACAGCAAAGAGGCTATCCAGTGGCTGATCGACCAAGGCGTGCCGTTCACCCGTGATGAACAGTCCGGGACTGAAGACGGCGGATTCGAATTCCATCTCACCCGCGAAGGCGGCCACAGCCATCGACGCATCATCCACGCCGCCGATGCCACCGGTGCCGCGATCTTCACAACCTTGCTCGCCCAGGCAAAAGAACGCCCGAACATCGAGTTGCTGGAACAGCGCGTCGCGGTGGACCTGATCACCGAACGCCGCCTGGGCCTGGACGGCGACCGCTGCCTCGGCGCCTACGTGCTCAATCGCAAGACCGGCGAAGTCGACACCTATGGCGCCCGATTCGTGATTCTGGCTTCCGGCGGCGCCGCCAAGGTCTACCTCTATACCAGCAACCCTGACGGCGCCTGCGGCGACGGTATCGCCATGGCCTGGCGTTCGGGTTGCCGGGTAGCGAACCTGGAATTCAATCAGTTCCACCCCACCTGCCTCTATCACCCGCAGGCCAAGAGCTTCCTGGTGACCGAAGCCCTGCGCGGTGAAGGCGCACATTTGAAGCTGCCCAACGGCGAACGCTTCATGCAGCGTTTCGACCCGCGTGCCGAACTGGCACCACGGGACATCGTCGCCCGGGCCATCGACCATGAGATGAAGCGTCTGGGTGTCGACTGCGTCTATCTCGACATCAGCCACAAGCCCGAAGCCTTCATCAAATCGCACTTTCCGACCGTCTACGAGCGCTGCCTCGGATTCGGCATCGATATCACCAAGCAGCCGATCCCGGTCGTCCCGGCGGCGCACTACACCTGCGGTGGCGTCATGGTCGACCAACAGGGTCGCACCGACGTACCCGGGCTGTACGCCATCGGCGAAACCAGCTTCACCGGCCTGCACGGCGCCAACCGCATGGCCAGCAACTCGCTGCTGGAATGCTTTGTTTATGCCCGTTCGGCAGCGGCTGACATTCTCGAGCAACTGTCCGACATCGCCATTCCCCGCGCCCTGCCCGCCTGGGATGCGAGCCAGGTGACCGACTCCGACGAAGACGTGATCATCGCGCACAACTGGGACGAGCTGCGGCGCTTCATGTGGGACTACGTTGGCATCGTGCGCACCAACAAGCGCCTGCAGCGTGCCCAACACCGCGTGCGCCTGCTGCTGGACGAAATCGACGAGTTCTACAGCAACTATAAGGTCAGTCGCGACCTGATCGAGTTGCGCAACCTGGCACAAGTAGCGGAACTGATGATCCGCTCGGCCATGGAGCGCAAGGAGAGCCGAGGCCTGCATTACACCCTCGACTACCCGGATCTGCTGCCCGAGGCCCTCGACACTATTCTGGTGCCGCCCACCTACGCCGGCTGAACTTGAGCCGCACACGCAGGCGTCGGTGCAGATCCGCCGCCTGCGCATCCCGGGGCACGCAAATCGACCTGACCCGACGCTCGCCGCGCAACCGAAAGCGCAGCACCACGATCAATGGCAGCGCCAGGCTGTCCGGGCGCAACTGCACCGGTTGCCAGCCATCGGCCTGACTCCACAATTGCCAGCCATCGGCGTCACGACGCAATCCGCAGAATGCCTTGGGATGACTCAGCAGAATCTGGCGGGGCAACACCCACGCGGCATGGATCAGGCAGGCGACACCACCGAGCAGACTGACCCAGAAAGGGATGACAAGCAGAAACAAAGCGCACAGGGCGAACGCCTGGGCCAGGAGATACGCCGCCAGCAACTGCCGTGAGGCCTGCCAGCGGCATTCGAACGTGTTACTTGGGCTGGACACGATCCAGAATCATGCGAACCATGCGTTGCAGCTCCGGATCTTCGGACTCGCTGCGTTCCATGAACCAGCCGAACATGTCCTGATCCTCGCATTCCAGCAGGCGGACATACAGCGCACGGTCCACCTCGTTCAGATTCGAGTAGACCTCTTTCACGAACGGCACCAGCAACACGTCAAGCTCGAGCATGCCGCGGCGGCTGTGCCAAAAGAGGCGATTCAGTTCAACTTGTTCGACCATGGAGCGCTCCTCAAATAGGCCGCAAGTATACAGGCCCGAGACGGGTCGAACAGTCGGCTTTGGTCGGGCACCACCGATCCTTTATGAACTACCCATTTCAACACCACCCCCTTATGATGTGCCCCAGTCTATTTACCCTGCGATGACCCATGGCCGATTCTGCTTTTTTCTGCACCCTGTCTCATGAAGGCGTTCTCGCGGTTCGCGGCGCGGATGCCGGCAAATTCCTGCAAGGCCAGTTGACCTGCAATATCAATTACCTGAGTGACGACCGGGCCAGCCTCGGCGCCCGCTGCACGCAGAAAGGCCGGATGCAGTCGAGTTTCCGCATCGTGCTTGAAGGCGACGGCGTGCTGCTGGCCATGGCCGGCGAACTGCTGGAGCCACAACTGGCGGATCTGAAAAAATACGCAGTGTTTTCCAAATCGAAACTGACCGACGAAAGTGCCTCATGGGTGCGCTTCGGTCTGGAGCATGGGGACGCAGCCCTGAGCAACCTGGGTCTGGAACTGCCGGCGGACACCGACAGCGTGGTTCGCCACGAAGGGCTGATCGCGATTCGCGTCTCCCCCGACCGTGCCGAACTCTGGACGCCGGCCGATCAGGCCGACGCCATCAAAGGCAAGCTGTCTGCGCAATTGACCGAAGCCGAACTCAATCAATGGCTGCTGGGCCAGATCCGTGCCGGTATCGGCCAGGTCATGCCGAGCACCCGCGAACTGTTCATCCCGCAGATGCTCAATCTGCAAGCGGTCGGCGGCGTGAGCTTCAAGAAAGGCTGCTACACCGGCCAGGAAATCGTTGCGCGCATGCAGTACCTGGGCAAGCTCAAGCGTCGCCTGTACCGCGTGCAACTGGACGCCAGTGAATTGCCGGAGCCGGGCACCCCGCTGTTCGCCCCGAGCCACGGCAGTTCCATCGGCGAAGTGGTGCTGGCCGCCCGCGCCGAGAAAAATATTGAACTGCTGGCGGTGTTGCAGGCCGAAGCTGCCGACGCAGGCGATTTGCATCTGGGCACGGCCGAAGGTCCGGCGCTGCACTTGCTCGACCTGCCTTACGAACTGGATCGCGACCGCGAAATCCAGCGTTGATCGCAGCATTTGTTGCAACACCCTAGAGAAATGACATGAGTGATCTGGCGGATAAGGTCCAACAGGATTTGGTTGAGGCCATCGATAACGATGACCTGGTTCTGCCAACGTTACCGGAAGTGGCCCTGCAGATTCGCAAGGCCGCCGAAGACCCGGATATCAGCGTCAGCGACCTGAGCAAAGTGATCGGCCGTGACACGGCGCTGTCGGCGCGCCTGATCAAAGTGGTCAACAGCCCGCTGCTGCGCGCCACCCAGGAAGTCACCGACCTGCACACCGCGATCACCCGGCTGGGCGTCAACTACAGCAGTAACCTGGCGATCGGTCTGGTGATGGAACAGATCTTCCACGCCCGCTCCGAGGTGGTGGAACAGAAAATGCGCGAAGTCTGGCGCAAGAGTCTGGAAATCGCCGGGGTCAGCTACGCCCTGTGCCGCCGCTACACCCAGCTCAAGCCCGATCAGGCGGCACTGGGTGGACTGGTGCATCAGATCGGCGTGCTGCCGATCCTGACCTATGCCGAAGACCATTACGAACTGCTGTCCGACCCCGTCAGCCTCAATCATGTGATCGACCACATTCATCCGCTGATCGGCGACAAGTTGCTGCGGGTCTGGGAATTCCCGGAGCGCCTCGTGGAGTTGCCGGGGCTGTATCAGGACCTGAAACGCGAATCGCCCCAGGTCGATTACGTGGATCTGGTGCAAGTGGCCAGCCTGTATTGCCACAAGGACAGCGATCATCCCCTCGCCCGGATCGACCCGCTCAGCGTTCCGGCCTTTCGCAAGCTCGGGATCGACATCGACAACAAGGTGTTGTGCGCGGATCTGGAAGAATCGCGGTCGATGTTTTACTGAGTCTCAACCCGCAATAAAACTCACCCGCACCTTCAACCCCGCCTGCTCGCCATCATGCAGTGTGATCTGCGCCAGATGCGCGCGGCAGATTTCCCCGACAATTGCCAGACCCAGCCCGGAACCGGCGACCTGCTGATTGCGCCGGTAGAAGCGCTCGAACACCCGGTCACGCTCATCCTGGGGAATGCCCGGGCCGTCGTCTTCAACCTCCAGCACCGCCGGTGACTTCACTCGCAGAATCACGTTGCCCCCCGACGGCGTGTGGGCCAGCGCGTTGTCTACCAGATTGCTCAGCAGTTCGTTGAGCAACGTCGGCTCGCCGCGCAGCCAGACCGGTTCGTCCGCTTCCAGTGCCAACGCCACGCCGCGCGCATGAGCCAGCGGCGCCATGGCCATGCCCAGTTCCCGGGCCAATTGACTCAGATCCAGCAACTGCGCACCGCCCTCGGCAATCGCCCGGGCGCCGTTTTCCACCCGTGCCAGCGACAGCAACTGGTTGGCCAGATGGGTCAGGCGATCGGTGCTTTGCGCCGATGATTCCAGCGTGTCGCGCCAGGTCTGCGGCTCACTTGAGCGCAAGCCCAACTCAAGACGCGCCTTGAGCGCCGCCAGCGGCGTACGCAGTTCGTGGGCCGCATCGGCGATGAATTGCGCCTGCCGTTCGAACTGCCCGCGCAGACGTTCGGTGAAGTGATTGAGCGCCCGCACCAGCGGCCACAATTCGTGCTGCACTTCCACCAGCGGCAAGGGCCGCAGATCGTCGGGCTGACGCTCCTCGACCGCCGTGCGCAGACGCTCGATCGGCCGCAATGCCGCGCTGACGGCGAACCACACCAGCAGCAATGCGCCGATTGCCAACATGCCCAGCCGCAACAAAGTGTCGGCCGCCAGACTGCGGGCCATGCTGACGCGTGCTTCGTCGGTTTCGGCGACGCGAATTTCCGCCATGCCGTTCATGTTCGGTTCGGTCACCGCTTTCAACAGACTGACGACGCGCACGTTCTGCCCCTGATACGTGGCGTTGTAAAAGCGCGCGAGTGCCGGATAGCTGTCGGTTCTCGGCGTTCCCGGCGGCGGGCCCGGCAGGTTTTCGTAGCCGGAAATCAGCTTCTGGTGAATGTCGTTGACCTGGTAATAGATGCGGCCGGCGCTGTCGTAGGCGAAGGTATCGAGGGCCACGTAAGGCACGTCGGCACTGAGGCTGCCGTCCCGCTGCGAAAGGCCGGCAGCGATGGTTCGCGCCGACGCCAGCAAGGTGCGGTCATAAGCGGTGTCGGCGGCTTCGCGACCGTTCCAGTAAGCGCTCAGGCCGCTGGCCAGCATCAACACTACCAGCAGCAGCGCGAGGTTCCACAGTAACCGCCAGCGCAGACTGCTGGGCCTATGCATCGCGGCTTTCCAGCAGATAACCCAGGCCACGGAAGGTCACAATGGCCACTGCATGACCGTCGAGTTTCTTGCGCAGGCGATGCACGTAGATTTCGATGGCGTCGGGGCTGGCCTCCTCGTCGAGGCCGAATACTTGCGACGCCAGTTGCTCCTTGCTCATCACCCGGCCCGGTCGGGCAATCAGAGCTTCAAGCACCGCTTGCTCACGGGACGTCAGTGTCAGGAGTTCTTCGCCGAGGGTGAAGCGCCGGGTCTCCAGGTCATAGGCCAATACGCCACAGCGCTGGATGCGTTCGCCGCCGAGCACGCTGCGACGCAACAGGGCTTTGACCCGAGCCTCCAGCTCCGTCAATTCAAAAGGCTTGGCCAGATAATCGTCGGCGCCGAGGTTGAGCCCGTGGACCCGATCCTTGACGTCACTGCGAGCGGTCAACATCAGTACCGGCAGGTTCTTGCCCCGGGCTCGCAGACGCGCCAGCACTTCGAATCCGTCCATGCGCGGCAGGCCGACATCGAGGATCGCCATCGCGTATTCCTCGCTGCCCAGCGCCAGGTCGGCGGCCACGCCGTCGTGCAGCACGTCCACGGTCAGACCGGTGCTCTTGAGCGCTTGGGCGACGCTTTCGGCCAGTTGCAGATGGTCTTCGACGAGCAGAACACGCATGGATCTCTACCTCATTCAGGAATGGCCGGCGCCATTCTTTGCCGCGGAGTTTACAGCCGCAACCGCCGCTGTGAAGCCCGAAAACGCGTTAAAACCCGCTGAAAGGTTAGCGAAAGGTTTGGCCGATAGAGTCGGGTTACGGAATGTTTCGGCTTCCGTCGCTGCTGCCACACAGCGATACGAAAAACGCCTCGAAGCGTTTTCGACCAATAAGAACAATAAACGGAGTACACCCCGCATGCCGTCCTTGCAGACCAAGGCTCCTACGCCTGTCCGTCCTTCCCGTTTCAGCCACACCGCCCTTGCCAGTGCCGCCGCCCTCGCCGGTTTTGCACCGATGAGCTACGCCGACTTCATCGAAGACAGCTCCGCCACCTTCGAAACCCGCAACATGTATTTCAACCGCGACTTCCGCGACGGCACCAGTGCCCAGCAGTCCAAGCGCGACGAGTGGGCCCAGGGTTTCATGCTCAATCTGCAATCGGGTTATACCGACGGCACCGTGGGGTTCGGTGTCGATGCGCTGGGGATGTTGGGGGTCAAGCTTGATTCGAGCCCGGACCGCACCGGCACCGGCCTGCTGCCGACCCACGATGACGGGCGCGCGGCAAACGAATACTCCAAGGTCGGCCTGACAGGCAAAGTGAAGATCTCCGCCACCGAACTGAAAATCGGTAGCCTGATTCCGGAACTGCCGATCCTCAAGCCGAACGACGGGCGCATCCTGCCGCAGACTTTCGAAGGCGGCTTGCTGACCTCCAAAGAGATCAAGAACCTGACCTTCACCGGCGGGCGCCTGGACAAGGCCAAGGACCGCGACAGCACCGATTTCGAGGACATCGCCCTCAACAACAAGAACGGCCGTTTCGCCGGCACCGTCGCCGGCAAGCACTTCGACTTTGCCGGCGTGGACTACAAGTTCACCGACAAGATCACCGGCAGCTACCACTTCGCCCAACTCGACGACGTCTACAACCAGCACTTCTTCGGACTGGTCGCGTCGCGGCCGATGGGCCCGGGCACTTTCGCCACCGACCTGCGCTTCGCCGTCAGTGACGATCAGGGCGCAGCCCGTGGCGGCAAGATCGACAACCGCTCGCTCAACGGTCTGGTCAGTTACGCCCTGAGCGGTCACAAGTTCACTGCCGGTTATCAGCACATGTCCGGCGACAGCGCGTTCCCGTATGTCGATGGCAGCGACCCGTACCTGGTCAACTTCGTGCAGATCAACGACTTCGCCGGCGCCGAAGAACGCTCCTGGCAGGCACGCTACGACTTCGACTTCGCCAGACTCGGCATCCCCGGCCTGAGCTTCATGAGCCGCTACTTGAGCGGTGACAACATCAAGCTCAAGAACGGTGACGAAGGCAAAGAGTGGGAGCGCAACACCGAGATCAAATATGTAGTACAAAGCGGCGCCCTGAAGGACGTTGCCGTGCGTTTGCGTAATGCCACTTACCGTTCCAACTACTCCGCTCGCGATGCCGATGAAGTGCGTCTGCTGGTGAGCTATAGCGTTGCCCTTTGGTAATTCAGTACGTCCATAACAACAACTCCCAAGGAGACATAGATGAACTTATCACTGCGTAAAGTCGCTCTGGCCGCTGGCGTCATGCTGTTCGCCGGTCAACTGATGGCTGAACCGAAACGTCCGGAATGCATCGCTCCGGCCTCCCCCGGCGGCGGTTTCGACCTGACCTGCAAACTGGCGCAAAGCGCGCTGGTCAACGAAAAACTGCTGACCAAACCGATGCGCGTGACCTACATGCCTGGCGGCGTCGGCGCTGTTGCATACAACGCCGTTGTAGCCCAGCGTCCGGCGGACGCCGGTACGCTGGTGGCGTGGTCCAGCGGTTCGCTGCTGAACCTGGCGCAAGGCAAGTTCGGACGTTTCGATGAAACCAATGTGCGCTGGCTGGCGGCGGTCGGCACCAGCTATGGTGCCATCGCAGTGAAAAGCGATTCGCCCTACAAAACTCTTGATGATCTCGTTCAGGCACTGAAGAAAGATCCGAGCGCCGTGGTCATCGGCTCCGGCGGCACCGTCGGCAGCCAGGACTGGATGCAGACCGCACTGATCGCCAAGGCCGCCGGGATCAACCCGCGCGACCTGCGTTACGTTGCCCTCGAAGGTGGCGGCGAGATCGCCACCGCCCTGCTCGGCGGCCACATTCAGGTCGGCAGCACCGACATCTCCGACTCCATGCCGCACATCCAGAGCGGTGACATGCGTCTGCTGGCCGTGTTCGCTGAAAACCGTCTGGACGAGCCGGAAATGAAAGGCATCCCGACCGCTCGCGAGCAAGGCTACGACATCGTCTGGCCGGTGGTTCGCGGTTTCTACCTCGGGCCGAAAGTCAGCGATGAAGACTACGCCTGGTGGAAAGGTGCCTTCGACAAACTGCTGGCCTCCGACGAGTTCGCCAAGCTGCGCGATCAGCGTGAACTGTTCCCGTTCGCCATGACCGGCCCGGAGCTGGACACCTACGTGAAGAAGCAAGTCGCGGATTACAAAGTGCTGGCCAAAGAGTTCGGCCTGATCCAGTGATCGTCTCTGTCTAACGGCCATGGCCTCGCGCATCGAGGCCGTGGCCCAGGAGTTCCTCATGCTGATTCAACGCATTTTTGCCTCGGTGTTGCTGCTGGCCTGTGCCGGCCTGGCACTGATGGCGTGGCCCTATCAGGCTGCGTTTTCCTACGAGCCGGTCGGCCCGCGGGCATTTCCCCTGCTGATGCTCGGCCTGATGAGCCTGGCGCTGCTGTACATGGTGTTACGCCCGGCACCGATCAAACACAGTGAAGACGAGCCGCCGCTGGACCGCGAAACCCTGACCAAGATCAGCATCTGCGTGCTGTTGCTGCTGGTGTTCGCCGGTCTGTTCGAGCCGCTGGGTTTCATCCTCAGCAGTTGCCTGATCGGCATCCCGATGGCGCGCCTGTACGGCGGCCGCTGGTTGCCCAGCGTCGTGGTGACCACGCTGATGGCCATCGGTCTGTACCTGCTGTTCGACCGTCTGATGGACGTACCGCTGCCCCTCGGCCTGCTCGACGTTCTGGAGAACTGATATGGATACGCTCGGATATTTGGGACAGGGCTTCGGCGTCGCGCTGAGCCCGTACAACCTGGTCACGGCGCTGACCGGTACGCTGATCGGCACCGTGGTTGGCCTGTTGCCGGGCCTGGGCCCGATCAATGGTGTGGCACTGCTGATTCCGATCGCCTTCGCCCTTGGCCTGCCGCCGGAGTCGGCGCTGATCCTGCTCGCGGCGGTGTACCTGGGCTGCGAATACGGCGGCCGGATCAGTTCGATCCTGCTGAACATTCCCGGCGAAGCCTCCACCGTGATGACCACTCTCGACGGCTACCCGATGGCCCGCCAGGGTCTGGCCGGGGTTGCGTTGTCGCTGTCGGCATGGAGCTCGTTCATCGGTGCGTTCATCGCCACCTGCGGTATGGTGCTGTTCGCCCCACTGCTGGCGAAATGGGCGATTGCCTTCGGGCCCGCGGAATATTTCGTACTGATGGTGTTCGCGATTGTCTGCCTCGGCGGCATGGCCGGTGACCGACCGCTGAAGACGTTCATTGCGGCGCTGATCGGCTTGTTCCTGTCCAGCGTCGGCATCGACGCCAACAGCGGCGTGTACCGTTTTACCGGCGACAACATTCACCTGACCGACGGCATTCAGTTCGTGGTGCTGGTGCTGGGCCTGTTCTCGATCAGCGAAATCCTTCTGTTGCTGGAGAAAACCCATCGCGGCCAGGAAGCGGTGAAAGCCACCGGGCGGATGATGTTCAACTTCAAGGAAGCGGCGTCGGTGTTCGTGGTGAACATCCGTTGTGGCCTGCTCGGTTTCATCATGGGCGTATTGCCGGGTGCCGGCGCGACCCTGGCCAGTGCCGTGGCCTACATGACCGAGAAACGCATCGCCGGTGCCGACGGCAAATTCGGTGAAGGTGACAAACGCGGCCTCGCCGCCCCGGAAACCGCCATCGGCGCATCCGCCTGCGGCGCGCTGGTGCCGATGCTGACCCTCGGCGTACCGGGCTCGGGTACCACGGCGGTTATGATCGGCGCGCTGTCGCTGTACAACATCACCCCGGGCCCGCTGCTGTTCCAGCAACAACCGGACATCGTCTGGGGCCTGATCGCCTCGCTGTTCATCGCCAACATCATGCTGGTGATCCTGAACATCCCGATGATCCGTATCTTCACCCGCATCCTCGCCGTGCCGAACTGGGCACTGGTGCCGGTGATCGCGATCATTACCGGGATCGGCGTGTACGCCGTGCATGCCACCACGTTCGACCTGTTCCTGATGGTCGGCATCGGCATCTTCGGTTACATCCTGCGCAAACTGGACTTCCCGCTGTCGCCGGTCCTGCTGGGGTTCATCCTCGGTGGTCTGATGGAGCAGAACCTGCGACGTGCACTGTCGATCTCCAACGGTGCGCTGGAAATCCTCTGGTCGAGCCCGATCACTTTCGGCGTCTGGGTGCTGACCGCGATCATGTTGCTGATGCCGCTGCTGCGGATCTGGCGCAAACGTTCGGTCGCCCGACGCGCCATCGCCGATGTTTGATCGATCCTCCCTCAAAACCTGGTGGGGAACCCCGCTGGTCGGTCTGCTTGGCGGTTTCATCGCCAGCCAGATCGGCTGGCCGCTGCCGTGGATGGTCGGCTCGTTGCTGGCGATCATCCTGGTGCGCTGCCTGACCCCGTGGCAACTCACCGAAATCCCTGGCGGCCGCAAGTGCGGCCAGTGGATCGTCGGGATCGGCATCGGCCTGCACTTCACCCCTCTGGTGATGGAGCAGGTGCTGAGCCACTTCGGCCTGATCTTCTTCGGAGCGCTGGTCACCAGCCTGTCGGCCGTAGTCGGCGTGTGGTTGATGCGCCGTACCGGGGAGGATCGCGCCACCGCATTTTTCTCCAGCATGCCCGGCGGCTCCGGCGAGATGGTCAACCTCGGCGCACGCAACGGCGCGATGCTCAGCCATGTCGCGGCCGGGCAGAGTCTGCGGGTGCTGGTGGTGGTGTTGTGTGTGCCGGCGGCATTCAAATATCTGCTGGGCGATGGCGCCCCGATGTCTCACGCCGGCAGCGTCGACTGGCGCTGGCTGGCGATTCTTTTTCCGGCGGGCGGCTTGCTCGCGTGGCTCTGGCAACGTCTGCGTCAGCCCAATCCGTGGCTGTTCGGGCCGTTGCTGGTCAGCGCGGCGGTAAGCATCGGCTGGGATCTGCATATCGGTCTGCCCAACGGCGGCAGCCAGATTGGTCAGTGGCTGATCGGCAGCGGACTGGGCTGTCACTTCAACCGGCAGTTCTTCCGCCGCGCGCCGTCATTCATGGGGCGTACGTTGATCGGCACGGCGCTGACCATGCTGATCGCGACACTCGCCGCGCTGGGACTGAGCGCAATGACCCATCTGGACCTGCGATCGCTGACCCTGGGCATGATGCCCGGCGGGATCGCAGAGATGAGCCTGACGGCGGAAACCCTGCAACTGTCGGTGCCGCTGGTGACGGCGATGCAGGTGATGCGGCTGTTGTTCGTGTTGTTTCTGGCGGAACCGTTGTTCAAATACTGGAACCGTAATCCCGAAGCCTGATCCGGTTACTGATCGTTCCCACGCGGAGCGTGGGAACGAGATTAGCTGCCAGCCCTGAGTTTCAGACCACCGACGGCAGGCGCCACTCGATCGGCGCTTCGCCGTTCTGCTCCAGGAACTTGTTGGTGCGGCTGAAGTGCCCGCAGCCGAGGAAGCCGCGATAGGCCGACAGCGGCGACGGATGCACCGAGGTCAGTACCAGATGCTTGGTGGCGTCGATCAGCTTCTGCTTGCTCTGAGCATGGGAGCCCCAGAGCATGAACACCAGATGCGGCTGCCGCTGGCTGACCACTTCGATGATCCGGTCAGTGAAAAACTGCCAGCCCTTGTCCTTGTGCGCGTTGGCATTGGCGCGTTCGACGGTCATGGTGGTGTTGAGCATCAGCACGCCCTGATCGGCCCAGCTCTGCAGATAGCCATGGTTGGGAATATCGATGTTCAGGTCGCGCTTCAACTCTTTGTAGATGTTGACCAGCGACGGCGGCGCCGGCACGCCAGGTTGCACCGAGAAGCACAAGCCGTGGGCCTGGCCCGGGCCGTGGTACGGGTCCTGGCCGAGAATGACCACTTTTATCTTGTCCAGCGGCGTCGAGTTCAGTGCATTGAAAATCAGCGGTCCCGGCGGATAGATTTCCTTGCCGGCCGCCCGCTCCTGCTGCAGAAAATTGCGCAACTCTGCCATGTAAGGCTGGTCGAATTCGGCACGCAGTGCCTCCTTCCAGCTCGGTTCGAGTTTGATACGGTCGTCAGCAGTCATGGTCATACCCGGCAAAAACAATGGGGCGAACCCTAGGAAAGCCGACCACGCTTGTCAATTGATCTGACGTAGATCCGGCACTTTCCCACACAGCGATCATACTGATCGTTCAAATTCCCGATCGAGGTCACGATGAATCTGCACTTCGAAGAACTGACCGGCACCGACGGCGCGCGTATCGGCGTGGCCACTCTGGATGCCGAAAAGTCGCTCAATGCGCTGTCCCTGCCGATGATTCACGCCCTGAGCGACAAACTGAACGCCTGGGCCAAGGATCCGCAAATCGTCTGCGTGTTGCTGCGCGGCAACGGCGCCAAGGCCTTCTGTGCCGGTGGAGAGGTGCGCAGCCTGGTGGAAGCCTGCCGCGCCCATCCCGGCGAGGTGCCGCCGCTGGCCGCGCAGTTTTTCAGCGCGGAATACCGTCTCGACTACAGCCTGCACACCTACCCGAAACCGTTGATCTGCTGGGGTCATGGTTATGTGCTCGGCGGCGGCATGGGTCTCTTGCAAGGTGCGCACATCCGGATCGTCACGCCGAGCAGTCGACTGGCGATGCCGGAAATCAGCATCGGCCTGTACCCGGATGTCGGTGCCAGTTGGTTCCTGTCGCGCCTGCCGGGCAAGCTCGGTTTGTTCCTGGGCCTGACCGGCGCGCACATGAACGGTCGTGACGCGCTGGACCTGGATCTGGCCGACCGCTTCCTGCTCGACGAACAGCAACAGGAACTGATCGATGGCCTGTTGCAATTGAACTGGCAGGAACAGACCGCCATGCAGCTCAACAGCCTGCTGAAGGCGTTGCAGCAGGAAGCCGTGGCGCAAATGCCTGAGGCGCAATGGCTGCCGCGTCGTCAGGCAATCGATGATCTGCTGGATGTCAGCGACGTGACCTGTGCCTGGAAAGCCATCAGCCTGCAACGGGACAGCAACGACCTGTTGATTGCCCGGGCGGCGAAAACCATGAGCGAAGGTTCACCACTGACCGCGCATCTGGTCTGGGAACAGATCGTCCGCGCCCGCCACTTGTCACTGGCCGAAGTCTTTCAGATGGAATACACCCTGAGCCTCAATTGCTGCCGGCATCCGGAGTTCAGCGAAGGTGTTCGGGCGCGATTGATCGACAAGGATCACAAACCGCACTGGCATTGGCCGGACATCACCCGGGTGCCGGACGCGGTGGTCGAGGCGCACTTTCACAAGGTCTGGGAGGGAAGGCATCCGTTGGCGGATCTCTCCAGTTACTGAAATCCGGGCATAAAAAAAGCGGCGCTCAATGCGCCGCTTTTTTGCGAAGGGTTACCAGCGGTTACCGCGCCAGTGATCGCCACGGTCATGGTTACCACGACCGCGGTGGTCGTCCCAGCCACCACGACGATGGCCATCCCAGCGTCCGCGATCATCGCCGTGCCAGCGGCGGCTCTCGTAGTAGCGCGGTGCCGGTTGGTAGTACCGGGGCGCCGAGTAATAACGTGGGGCCGGTTGGTAGTAGCGTGGTGCTGGCTGGTAATAACGCGGGGCCGAGTAATAGGTGCTGCCACCGCTGTAATAAGTGCCGCCACCTGTGTAGTAAGCCGGCGCGGGGGATGTGTAGACCTCTGACCTGTAATAGCTGTCTCCGTAGGAATAAGGGACGCAACCGGCAACGGAAAAAAGCAACGCGGCAAGCAGAAGAATTCGGCGATACATGGCGGCCTCCTGGACCGCGGGTAGCCACACCAGCGACGCTGGCAGGCGTCAGTCTTTCATTCGGCGACTGACGAAATATCTGACAGCGTTTTCTGAATCTGGTGCGTTTCAGTAACAACTTGAAACAAGTGATTCATGAAATCTTGTTCATCCGCAAACGCCGCCATTCAGCCGCTGATTAGTGATGACCACCATGGTATCCACCGCCGTGATAACCCCTTCCGTAGCCGCGATAGCCATAGCCGCCGTAGTAATAGCGGCCGCCACCGTAGTAGCGCGGGCCGTAATATCCACCGTAGTAATAGGGCGAGTAGTAGCCGGGATAGTAGTAAGGCGGGGAGTAAACATCGTAGCCGCCACCATAGTAGTAACAACCGGACAGCCCAAGCCCGAGCACTGCTCCCAGCAGCACCCGACGCAGCAATTTTGCAGTACTCATGACGGCCTCCTGGAAGACCTGTGACAGCAGTCGGCACAGACCGGCTGACAACAGATTTGACTGGCTAACCGCTACCGAGTGCCAACTTCCAGCGCCAGTCGGATCAGCGGCGCAACAGGCTGCTCATTTCAGGCAAATATGCCGCAACCTTTTCCCCGTCACTGCCACTAGAATGCTGCCATCGGGCCACCGTCAACGGAATTGCCAATGCCGCTCAGATCTGCGTTTTACTCCCAACGTTCGCTGGTATTGACGCTGGTCGCCCTCCTCGGCGCAGGCTTCCTCGCCACCTCGCTGCTCAGCTACTACGCCTCGCGGGCCTCGATCCGCGACAACATCGTCAACACCGAACTGCCGCTGACCTCCGACACGGTGTACTCGGAAATCCAGAAGGATCTCGTCAGACCGATCCTGATTTCCTCGATGATGTCTCGCGACACCTTCATGCGCGACTGGGTGGTGAACGGCGAGAAAGACAGTGACCAGATGACCCGCTACCTCGACGAGGTCATGACCCATTACGGTGCCTACACGGCGTTCTTCGTCTCCAACAGCAGTCACACCTACTACCACGCCAAGGGTGTGCTCAAGCAGGTGAAGATCGACGAGCCGCGCGATGCCTGGTACTTCCGTGTGCGCGACATGAAAGATCCCTACGAGATCAACGTCGACCCGGATCTGGCCAACAAAGACAACATGACCTTCTTCATCAACTACAAGGTCTACGACTACAGCGATCGCTTCATCGGCGCCGCTGGCGTGGGACTGACCGTGGACGCGGTGATTAAGCTGATCGACAAGTATCAGCAGCGTTATCAACGCAGCGTTTATTTCGTCGACACTTTCGGCCGACTGGTACTGACCGGCGCCGAAGGCGGGCCGGAAGGTGCGAGGGTCGGGAAAAGCCTGACGGATCTCGACAGCATGAAAGGTCTGGTCAGCCAGTTACCCAAGCCCCACAGCGGCAGCTACGAATATTCCGCCCACGGCCAGGGACATTTCCTCAACGTACGGTTTATTCCGGAACTGAACTGGTACCTGTTCGTCGACAAACGCGAAGACGGTGCACTGAGCGAGATTCGCCAGTCGCTGTACCTCAACCTGCTGATCTGCCTGCTGGTGACGTTGATCGTGCTGGCGCTGGTCAATCGTTTGATCAAACGCTATCAGGACAAGATCCACGCCCAGGCCACCCTCGACAGCCTCACCGAACTGCCCAACCGCCGGGGCTTCGATCTGCTTGCCGGGCAGGCCTTGCAGGAAGCCCATCGCGAGCCTAAACCGCTGACGGCGCTGTTGCTGGATCTGGACCACTTCAAAGTGTTGAACGACACCTACGGGCACATGGCCGGCGATCAGGTTTTGATCGGTTTTGCCCGGGACCTGCAAAGCTGCCTGCGCCATTCCGACATCGTCTGTCGTTGGGGCGGTGAGGAATTTATCGTTCTGCTGAAGGACACCGACGGCGAGACCGGTCAGAAGATTGCCGAGAAGATCCGCCAGCATGTCGAACAGCATGAATATGCCTACAACGGTCACACCCTGAATCTGACGGTCAGCATCGGCGCTACCACCCTGCAACGGGATGACACCTTGCACAGCCTGCTGTCCCGGGCCGATCATGCGATGTACCGGGCGAAACAGACCGGCCGCAATCGCATCTGCGTGGAAATGCATCAATCGACCTATGCCTGAGCCCCATGAAGAAACCTGACCTCTGCCCGGCCTGCGGTGCCCGCAACGACTGCACCCTGGCCGACCCGCGCACCGCCGCCCGCGCCTGCTGGTGCTACGGCGTGTCCATCGACCCGGCAGTGCTCGAAGCCCTGCCGCCGGAACTGCGCGACAAGTCCTGTCTGTGCCCGCGTTGCGCCCGGGTCGAGGCGCAACTGCAAGCGGCAAAGCCATCGATCCCGTAAGATGCGCGCCCCGCTCCCTGCCGATTCCTGATCATGCGTGTCGACCGTTTCCTCAGTAACCTGCCCCACTACAACCGTAAGCAGGTTCGCCTGTTGCTGGTGGAAAAACGCGTGCGTATTGACGGAAAAGTCGTCAGCGATCCCCACAGCGAAGTCCTGGAATTCAGCCGCGTCGAAGTCGACGACGAAGTGCTGCAAACGGGGAAACCGGCGCGCTACTTCATGCTGCACAAACCCCAGGGCTGCGTCAGCGCGACGCGCGATCCCGAGCATCCGACCGTACTCGACCTGATCCATGAGCCGGACAAGGACGACCTGCACATCGCCGGACGTCTGGACTTCAACACCACCGGGCTGATGCTGATCACCAACGATGGCAGCTGGTCGCGACGCCTGACCCAGCCGCAGACCAAACTGCCAAAGGTCTATTACATCGAGACCGAGCAGGACATCGGCCCGGAATATGCGATCAAGTTCGCCGAGGGGATGTACTTCGCCTTCGAGGACCTGACCACGCAACCGGCGCAGCTGGAAGTGCTTGGGCCGCGAACGGCACGGCTGAGCATCGTCGAGGGTCGCTACCATCAGGTGAAGCGCATGTTCGGTCACTTCAACAACAAAGTGCTGCGCCTGCACCGCGAATCCATGGGCCTGCTGCACCTGGATAACGCGCTAAAACCGGGCGAATACCGCGCCCTGCGCACCGAAGAGATCCATTTGTTCTAAGCCGCCGACCGCTCAGCAGAAGTTGTCGAACAATTTACCAACGGCACTTGCGCGATCCGGATCCCCCTGCTTGAATCAGGACGTCGGCCAAATTGTGACCGATGAGTCACACATAACTTCTAAGAAACCTTTTGCCGGTAGAGAGCCCTCAGGGCTCCGCCTCAGCCGGCAGATTGCCCGCCAATAACAATACCCGTCGACCTGCCGTTCCGGATCGACATGGGCTCCAAAATTCCAGGCGTATGCCTACCTGTCACAAAGCTCGTGCAATCTCTATTTGCGCGCATACCCGCTTGCCAGGAGTCTTATGACATGAGGCCAGAAATCGCTGTGCTGGATATACAGGGTCAGTATCGGGTTTACACGGAGTTCTATCGCGCAGACGCCGCGGAAAAGACCATTATTCTGGTCAACGGCTCGATGGCCACGACTGCGTCGTTTGCACAGACCGTGAAAAATCTGCACCCGCAATTCAACGTGGTTTGCTACGACCAGCCCTACGCGGGCAGGTCGAAAATCCACAATCGTCACGAGAAACATCTGACGAAAGAAGTCGAAGGTCTGATCCTGCTGGAACTGATCGACCACTTCGCCGCCGAACATGTGCTGTCGTTTTCCTGGGGTGGCGCCGCGACCATGGTCGCTCTCGCGCACCAGCCCCGGCGCATCGAAAAAGCCGTGATCAGCTCGTTCTCTCCGGTGGTCAACGCGCACATGCTCGACTACCTGGAGCGCGGCGTCGAATGCCTCGGCAAACGCGACGGCGACCGGGTCGGCCATCTGGTCAACAACACCATCGGCAAGCACCTGCCGTCACTGTTCAAGCGCTTCAACTATCGCCACGTCAGCAGCCTCGCCGAGCACGAATACGGGCAGATGCACTTTCACATCAGCAACGTGCTGAACAGTGATCGCCAGTGCTATCTGAACGCGGCGAAAAAGATCAACGTGCCGGTGCTGTTCATGAACGGCGAATGGGACGAATACACCGCCGCCGAAGATGCCCGGCTGTTCGGCAACCACGTGGCGCAAAGCACCTTCACCACCCTGCAGGCCACCGGGCACTTCCTCGACATGGAACACAAGTCCGCTTGCCGGGACAGCCAGAACGCCCTGCTCGGCTTCCTGAAACCTGCACAGCAGCCTATCAGCCGAACGCGTCACCCGTTTACTCAGGATCACCATGCATTGGCCGTTTGAAACAGCGTCGTCGCGAGCAAGCCTGCGGGTCTGAGATAAAGCAGTCCTCCAGCCCGCAGCGCTTGCCCGCGATTGACCGATCCGGCTCTGATTCAGGCTTTTCCACTCGCCACACGCAAAGAAAACTTCAAATCCGTGGCCGAGTCTGGTACAAAGTCAGCCGCTCTGAGCGGGTGTCGTATAATGGCATTACTCCAGCTTCCCAAGCTGATAACGAGGGTTCGATTCCCTTCACCCGCTCCAATCGAATTCATGTCCTGCGTCGAGGTTTGACGGGGGATGCGCAAACAGAAAAAACCGGCCTTGATGGCCGGTTTTTTTGTGTCTGGGGTTTGAGTTTTCATCGGTAAATCCAAAGATCGTTACCGTCGGCGCCATCGTGATCAGCTTATCGCTGCAAATTCCGCATACGTATGATCCTTCTCCGACGGCGAAGTCAGGTTTAAACCCTCATAAGCAACGCTCCGTATTCAGGCCAAAGAAGCTGGTAACCAACCGGCACAGGGATTGACCATGAACGACACTGCTATTCCCGAGGGCTTCACTCCGCTGACCCGCAGCAGCCCGCTGCTCGACTTGCTTGGCCCGATCTATACCAGAGGCAGCGGCTTGCAACTTGAAATAGGTCTGCGCACAGACTCACGACATGCCAATGGACGGGGCACGTTGCATGGCGGGGTCCTGGCGACATTGGCGGACGTCGGCATGGGTTACGCCATGGCATTCTCCAGCGACCCTCCCCTGCCATTGATCACGGCGAGCATGACCCTGGACTATCTCAGCGCGGTGCAGATCAATGAGTGGCTCGAGGTACGCGTTGAGCACTCCAAGAAAGGACGGCAACTTGCGTTTGCCACTGTCGGGTTGCATGTCGGTGATCGAATGGTTGCCCGTGCCAGCGCAGTGTTCGCTGTGCCGCAGTAGTACCCCACCCGAATCCAACCGGTCTTGATGACCGGTTTTTTGTTTCTGGGATTTGGAGTCAGCCGAATGAATCAGAACACACTCAACAACGGTGCACGCGTAACCTCAACTGCAGCTAACTCCATTTAATTGTGAGTTATCACGACTAAACCGAGATAAGACCCAAACTGTTGGAGTTAGAAGCAGCCAGCGGTTTCCACTTTCACGCGGGATCAGTCGCGCGTTCTGGCCTCAGTCTCGCGTCTGAGACCGGTTCATCCTTGTCGACGCATATATTCCGCAAAAAGTGGGACGGTGAAATTCAAGTAGCCGTGATCTGTGCTGTAGATCATTCCTTTAGAGATTATGTTGGCCCGAGTCGGACCAAGCGATGACTGTGTACGCCCCATCGCTTTCGCAATATCGGCCATTGCATAGGGCCCATCACCGAGCTCCGACATCGTCTTCACGAACTGCACTTCCGACTTTGTCAGTCGATCGATACGCACCCTGAAAAAGCCCGCATCAAGAGAAGCCAACGTCTCCGCGTATGAATGGTCCACATCTTCGACTGTTATTTCAGGCCCTTCAGCGTTGTTCCAAGCAGTGGATGCCCACTCCTGGAGGAAGAAAGGATATCCTCTCGTCCGATCAACAATATTGCCAAGTGCTGCGAGTTCGATCGAAGCCTCCTCATCCGAGATAGGCTTCTGAACTGCTTGAATTGCAGATACTTGATCAAGCGCATCAACCGCAGGGTATAGAAAAAGCCGTTCTGCATAGGATTTTGCTTCACCTGCCAAACGAGCAACTTGAGGAAGGCCAGCGCCGACAAGAAGTACGGGCAGCCCTTCTTGCGACATGTGGTGAATCGACACTATAAGCGCGGATAAATCTGCTTCGGAAAGGTACTGAACTTCATCAATCAGAAGAATCCAGCCTTTACCTGCAGCTTGTGCAGCTTGACCTATCACGGCAAAAAGGTCTGGAAGATCGTATTGAAGATCCCCGCTGTCAGCGAATCCTGGCTCAGGCTCGACTCCAATCTCCACGCCTGCGATATCGATCTTGAAAATAGAGGCGAAACCGCGCAAACCATTCAGTCCACGAGCCGCAATTTGCTTGGCAGCTTCCACAGCAGAAAGTGAGCGCATGACTTTCCGCATTTCAGGAAAGAGAAGGCGTGCAAGGCTTTCACGCTCCGGAGCCTCTACCTTTGAAACGAGAAGCCCCTCTTCCCTCGCAATTTTTCCAATCTCGTTCAGCAGTACCGTCTTACCTGTACCCCTCAATCCAAGAAGCATGAGGGATCGGGTGCTTCGTCCGTTGATGGCTCGCCCACATGAAATCCTGGCTGCCTCAAGAATTGTGTCGCGTCCTGCCAACTCAGGCGGCCTGCTTCCTGCACCTGGAGCGAATGGGTTACGGTATGGATCCATGAAAGCCTCACAAATGCTTGTCTCTACACGAATATATCGATGTATAGCAGATATCCCTATACACCCTTAGAATTCACTATATTTTGCTATTTATTGGGCTGAACTCTGCCACTTACACAAGCATTGCGTCTGAAACACTGACTCGAAGCTTCGACAACACTCAACGCTTTGCAGCCAGGTTGAAATGAAACTAAAAACCGGTCGCTATGACCGGCTTTTTATGTCTGCCAGAACAGCTGCAATTCAGCCCTTCACCTCAATATGATCCAGCGCCTGATTCACCGCCAATTCCCCCAGCATCACGACCTGCGCAATCCCCAGCGCTGTCCTGCGATGGGACGGCTCGAGCACGGCGGCAAAGTTGCTGAGCATTTCGCTGGCCGAGCCCAGGGATTCGCAGGCGTTGGCGAGCAGGGATTCGGTGTTGTAGGCCGAGTTGGCGAGGAACATCGGTTCAGGCTGGTTGGTCGTGCCCATGACATGGGCGCCGGGGCAGAGGTAGTGATCAAGGGCGCGGTTGGCGGCGTCGTTGAGTTTTCTGGAGTCGATTGAGGTGTAGGGGGACGTTGGGTCGGTTTCGACTTCAGGTGGGTTCGGAGTTGGTTTGAACATGATTTCATCTCTCAAAGTACAAGTTTGAGCTGACCCATTCGGTTCCACGCGAAAGGAGGCAGCTGTACGCAGGTTGGAACCCGGGGAGAGACAACCCGGCAGACCCGAAGGTCTCCCGCGCACAGCCGCCATAACAGAGTGCACACATTCAAGGTGCGCAGCATACGTCATGAATAACGATTGTACGTTCCAACTCTCCGCGGGGTTCCAATCCCGATCGCCGATTCATCAGCGACCCTCACAGGCTAGAGCCCGCACTTCCGACGGACAACCTGAAAAACTTGTGGGAAGGATCAGTAAACAGGCCCCACTCTTTAAACATCCCGAATCGAAAAACCGCACTTACAGATCCCCAACACTCGTTCGGTTCTCACGCTTGCTCCGACCCGCTAGCATTTCCCCATCACCCACCACCCTCCCCCTGCGCGGCCATCGACGAATACGCGCCATCACGTTTCGAGGGACTTCAAATCGTGGCCGTTGAGCCACCCGAATCAAATTCAGATGAGCACCAAACCATGACCCAGAACATCTACGACGACCCCGAATTTTTCCAGGGCTACAGCCAGATGAACCGCTCCATCGGCGGCCTCGATGCCGCGCCGGAATGGCCGGCGCTGAAAGCCTTGTTGCCTTCCCTGCACGGTTTGCAGGTGGTGGATCTGGGCTGCGGCTACGGCTGGTTCTGCCGCTGGGCCAGCGAACAGGGTGCAGCCGACGTGCTGGGGCTGGATGTCTCGGAGAAAATGCTCGAACGGGCGAAGGACACCACCTCGGCCGCGAACATCCGCTACGAACGTGCCGACCTGGAACAGCTCGACTTGCCTGCGTGTACTTTCGAACTGGCCTACAGCTCGCTGGCCCTGCACTACATCAAGGATCTCTCGGGGCTGTTCGCCAAGCTGCATGCCGCGTTGAAACCCGGTGCGCATTTCGTGTTCTCCATCGAACACCCGATCTTCATGGCGCCGCGCAATCCGGGCTGGCTGGTCGACAGCGAGGGCCACAAGCGCTGGCCGCTGGACAGCTATCAGATGGAAGGCGAGCGGGTCACGAACTGGCTGGCGGACGGCGTGATCAAGCAACATCGCACGGTCGGGACACTGCTCAACGCGTTGATTGGCGCCGGATTCACGATTCAACACGTCAACGAATGGGGCCCGAGCGATGCAGAAGTGGCCGCACAACCGGCGCTCGCCGAGGAACGCGAACGGCCGATGATGATGCTGGTCGCCGTACAGCGCTGACCGCAAAAAGAAAGGGCCGATCCAATCGGCCCTTTTTCGTATCAGCGTGTGGCGACGATGAACAACCGCGGAAACGGCAACAACACCGAACCATCCGCCAGCGCCGGATAAGCCTTCGCAACCTCCGCCAGATAGTGCGCCAGATACTCCGCCCGCTCCGCTTCCGTCAGCGGGCTGAGGAACGGAATCAAACCACTGCCCTTGAACCACTCGACAACACCTGAAGCGCCGCCCGCCAACTGATGGTGATAGGTGGTGCGCCACACATCGACCCGCGAGCAATACGGACGCAGCATCGAGAAATAGGCACTGGCATCCGCCATCTCGGTCCGCTGCCCCGCCGCGCCTGCCAGTTTGCTGGCCCAGGGCCCGTTGGCAGCAACCTCGCGCATCAACCGATGGGACGGCTCGTTGAGATTGTCCGGCATCTGAATCGCCAGACTGCCACCCTGCGCCAACTTGCCCGCCAGCGCCGGCAACAACGTCCCGTGATCCGGCACCCACTGCAACACCGCGTTGGCGAAGATCACATCGAATGGCCCTGCATCCGCCCATTTATCAATGTCCGCCACCTCGAACTGCAACTGCGGCAGACGCTTGCGCGCGGCATCGATCATGTCCGGCGAACTGTCGAGCCCCTGCACTTTCGCCCCCGGAAAACGCTCCACCAGCAGCTCGGTCGAGTTGCCGGGGCCACAACCGATATCGACCACGGAGCGCGCCTCCTCCGTGGGAATCGCCGCCAGCAGGTCACGGGCCGGGCGGGTGCGTTCATCTTCAAAAGCGACGTATTGCTTGGCGGACCAGGTCATTGCGTTCTCCTGTCAGGACTTTTGCAGTGGTTCGCTACGATACATCGACTCCCTGTGCATTCCCTATCCGACTTAAGACGTGGCGGCATTGAGTATTTATTTTCGAGGACCTCGCTTCCATAAAAAAACCGGCCGATGGCCGGTTTTTTGAAAGACTCCGCACTAGTCGTAATAGCCAACTGTCTTCTTCAACTGCTCCGAATACTCGTAGATATCGTCTACCGAGCTAATGGGATGGCGAGTTTCGTTTTTCTCTTCGTCGAAAATGCCAATGTACTTTTGCGAACGATTGAAGTGCAGGCGACAAATCGGTTTCCGATTGTTGTCATCGAGCAAGATTCCGAAATAGCTCTGTGTGTCACGTTGTACGATTCGTTTGGCATCGACAATCGATCGAACGACGGCCCGAACGATGTGATACCCCTCAAGCTCTTCCAGAGTAGTCATGATCTTATCGTCTGACTCATCACGAGGCTCGACCGGATCCGTTCCACTGGTTACCGTCGGAATAGATGCCAACGCCGGCTGGATCGCCCCACTCATGGCGGACTTGAGACGATCATTGATCTGATCATTCAGGAACTGTACGACTGCCTTTCTCGTCAGCTCATGAAATTGATCTCGCACCTTCTGCGTAATAACCCCGTCGTAGACTCGGGAAGCAAAGACTTTAACGAAGTCGTCATCCGGTTTGCTGACCTGCGAGGCGATGACCTTCTTGATCTGGCTGACGTACTTCAACTCACCTGCGGCATTGATGATCGACTCGACGTCGAATGCGGACTTGGTGAGCTTGATGAGTTCTGGCACCGAATACTCATCGATATCCAGAAGATCCAGTTCAAGAAAGGGCTTCTCATCCATCTTGTTAGGCGCATCCAAATCAGTGAAGAACTTGTAGACTTGGCCGTTGGTGAGGATGGAAATCCTGGCACTGGTGACGTGGAAATAACGGAACAGCTGCGAGGCGTGATTGATGTGCAGGGGCTCGCCGATCTTCTTGCACTCAATGAGGATCTGTACTTCTCCCTCTTTCATGATCGCGTAATCGATTTTTTCGCCTTTCTTCGTGCCGATATCGCAGACAAACTCCGGCGTCACCTCTGTCGGGTCGAATACGTCGTAACCCAGAACCGTGCTGATGAAGGGCATGACAAACGCATTTTTTGTCGCCTCTTCAGTCTGGATTGCAGCGCTCTGCAACCGGACTTTGGCGGCAAGACTGGCTAACTTTTCGAAGAATTCCATGAGCGGCCTCTGACTGGGTTTCTATCCGTGCACTCGAATGCTGGCAAATTGATTGCCATTTGATCGTAGACGCAAACCCAGACAATGAAAGTCTTCCCGCTAAAACCCTGATGCAGGGCAATCATTTCCCATCGACCTCAAACATCGGCAAGCAGAATTTTCCTCCCTCCCCCGCTGTCTGAATTTCAAGCTCCCCCCACAAGGAACACCGCCATGAAATTCGCAAAGATCTCCCAGACGCTCGCACTCTGGGCCGGCAGTCCGAAGACGTTCATGGGGGCTTTGATTCTGATCGGGTTGTGGGGGTTGAGTGGGCCGATTTTTCATTTCAATGACACCTGGCAGCTGATCATCAACACCTCGACCACGATCATCACGTTCCTGATGGTGTTCCTGATCCAGAACACCCAGAACCGCGATACCGACATCCTGCATTTGAAGATCGACGAGTTGTTGCTGGTAACCAAAGAAGCGCAGAACGCGATGCTGGGGCTTGAAGCGCTGGATCTCAAACAACTTGAAGCGTTGCGCAAACACTACCGGGCATTGGGTGAAGGCGAGGTTTTCAATCTTGACGGGTTGGGTGAAAAGAGCAAACCGAAGCAGGACCTGAATGACTGCTGAGCAAAAAAACGGCGCCTTGAGCGCCGTTTTTGTTTGACCCGGTTTCAGCGACTGGCTTGCAGCGCCCGCGCCATTTCCAGGTGGCTTTGCAGCTTCGGCAGGGTCTCGTCGGCGAAAGCCTTGATCTCCGGCACGTCGGTTGTCTGGGCTTCCTGCTGGATCTGTTCGATGGCTTCTTCCGTGGCTTTGACCTGGCTCGCGGCATATGCCTGATCGAAAGATGCACCGTCTTTCACTTCCGGAATCAGCGTCTTGGCCTTGTCGGCGAGTTCTTCGCGCGGTGCCACAGGAAGATCCAGCTTCTTGGCGATTTTCGCCAGATGCTGGTTGGCCGTGGTGCGATCGTTGATGACCACGATGGTGTAATCCTTGACCTCTTTGGATTCGGCCTTGCTGTGGGCCTGGCGGCTGGCCTCGATGTCGGCCATGCCTTTGGCCGAGGCTTCGTTGATGAAGTCGGCGGGCGACTGGGCAAATGCGCTGCCGGCACTCAGGCCCAGCAGGGTGACAAAACTGATGTTGCGTACTCGGGTGGCCATCCGGCTCATGGTCGCGCCCTCCTTCTCGGCAAATTCAAGCGGGAGCTTGCGCCCCCGCCTCTCAATCAAAACAACCTTCGCCGACTACTTCGATTTCTGAGCGGGCTTGCGGCCCATTTCAGTTTTAGGCTCTTTGTCGACAGTCGTGGTGGTGGTTTTCCCACCCTTGCGACCGGCTTCAGAAGCCTTCGTTCGATCGTTGGCAAAGTTTCCCGAGTTCGAGTTTCTTGAGTTAGGCATGATTCTCTTCCTCTTGGTATTGATCGTCAGCGAGCAGATGCCCGCCTGGATTGAGAATTCGCCAGCCCCCAAAGGTTTAGAAAAGTTGCCGCTGCTGCGACGAACGGCGGCCGCCAGTCAGATATCCCGCGCCCGATGATTTTCCCGTTTGGCGGCGTACATGGCCTGATCGGCGTGGCGAAACAGTTGCTGCTCGTGATGGCCATGCTCGGGAAAACGCGCGACACCGATGCTCGGTTCGATGTGCAGGTTGTGCCCGTCCAGACGCATGGGTTGCACCAGCACCTGTCGGATTTTTTCCGCCACGCTGTCGGCATCGTCGGGGGCGTGGACGCTGTGCAGCAGCACCACGAACTCGTCGCCACCGATCCGCGCCACGGTGTCGGTTTCACGCACGCAGCCCTTGAGGCGGTTGGCCACGGTCTGCAGCAGCATGTCGCCGACGCCGTGACCGAAGGTGTCGTTGACCTGTTTGAAGCGGTCCAGATCGACATACAGCAGCGCCATGTGCCCTGATGTTTCCCGAGCGCTGGCCAGCGCCGCCTTCAGTCGATCACGCAACAATTCGCGATTGGGCAATTGGGTCAATTGATCGTATTGCGCCATGCGTCGCAGGCGAGCGTGCAACTGCTGGCGTTCGATGGCGGTGGCGACCTGGGCGCAGACGTATTGCAGCAGTTCCTTGTCGCGCTCGGTGTAGCGTTCGCCGCCGGGCAGGCTTTTGACGATCAGGGCGCCGATGGTGCCGTTCTTCGAGTTCAACGGCACGCCGAGCCAGCACGGTGATTGCTGCCCTGCCACCAGCGCTTCGAAGCCTGCCGGGGCCTGAGGACAATCCGGAGTCAGCAGGATCGGCTGGCCGCTGCGTATCACTTCGGCGCACAGGCGTCCGGTCACGGTGCCGGGTTGCTCCGGTTGCAACTCGTCATCGTCGACGTGATAGGGGAAATTCAGTTTTGCACAGTGTTCGTCATACAGCGCCACGGAGAAATTCAGCGCCGGTAGCCACTCGCCGATGATCGTGTGAATGCGCTTGAACAGCGCCAGCAGATCCTCCGCCGCATGAGCCGCCTCGGAGATCGCATACAACGCGGCCTGACGGGACTCGGCCAGTTTGCGCTCGGTGATGTCCCTGGCCACGGCGATGCGCAGTTGATCGACTTCCGACCAGCGTGCCGACCAGAGGATATGCACAAGGCTGCCGTCCTTGCGCACGTAGCGGTTTTCGAAATTGTGCTTGGGCTCGCCGCCCATGATGTCGCTGGCGGCGGCCAGGGTGCGTTCACGGTCGGCGGGATAGACGTAGTCGATCATCGACTGGCCGATCAACTCGTCAGGGGTGTAGCCGAGAATCCGCTCGCAGGCTGCGCTGACAAAAACGAAGCGACCTTGTTTGTCGACCGCACAAACGGCGTCCAGCAACAGATCGATGTAACTCGCCAAGGGCGCAGAATTTCGGCTTTCCATGGTTCAGCGTGGGTGTCCGGGCAATGCAGCACTGATCAACCGTCCCTGACCTCGACCTCGCGTCCCAGCGATTTTTTTCAAGTCTTGTTCGGCATCAACCCCGGCAACGCGTGCACCAGAGCATTGATGGCGAAACCGATGAACATTACCCCGCACAACCGGGTGATGGCCAGTTCATGGCGCTGATACAGCGTGCGCACCTGACGGGCGCCGACAACGCCAATGAGAATAGCGTATGCGAGCAATCCGCCGAGGAAGCTCAAGGCGATCAGCATCGGCAGCATCGACCAGTTGAGCAGTTCGGCACGGCTCGACAGCAGCGCGGTGAACGTCGCCACCGCCACCGGGTAGGCCTTGGGGTTGGTCAGGCCGAACAGGATGCCGTGCCAGAACGGCTGACGCGCCGCGCCTTGGGGCTGGTCGCCGTTGCTGCGTTTGGCCCGCACCGCGCGCCAGCCGAGCCAGAACAGGTACAGACCGCTGAGTACACCGAGCACATCGAACGCGGTGCTGCCGATTTCCCGGGCACCGACAATCGCGATCAGCGCGGTGCTGCACCAGATCACATCGCCCAGCAGATGCCCGCACAGGAAACCCGCCCCGGCCCGACGCCCCCGCGCGGCGCCAATGCCGAACACCGCCAGCACACCCGGCCCCGGCGTGATGCCGTAGATGAAACCCGAGGCCAGCACGGCCATAAGCAACGATGGAGTCATGGAATACCTGCAAGCGCCGGAAAACGTGGCCGCCAGTCTATCCCAGCGGTTTGTGAATATTCACGACTCGTTGAAAAAACGCATCCCCGCGTAGGGCTTTTGCCGACACGCGGCCAGTCGCGAGGCCAGATCGCCGACATGGGCTTCGAGCTTGTGACCGTCCGGATCGAGGAAGTAGAACGACGCACCTTCGCTGCGGTTGTCGCGCCATTCCTGCACGTTCGCAGCGCGAAGCTGCTGCACGAACAGCGGGAAATCCGCAGCGCCGAGGCTGAAGGCGTAGTGGGTGTAGTCGGCGGCAGGCTCGGGTTGGCGTTGCGCATCGAGGGACAGGCACAACCACAGGCCCGGGAGCGAGAGATAGGCACCGGCGTCCCACGTGGCCTCGACTCGCAGCTTGAGGACGTCGCGGTAAAACACGAGGCTGTGATCCAGGTCGCTGACGGCGAGAGTCAGGTGGTTGAGGCCGGTGAGCATTGGTCAGTAACCTCGCAGGTCTTCGGGGATGGTGTATTGCTTGCCGTCGTAGGTCAGGGTGATTTGGGTTTTCTTCAGTGGGGAATCCTGGGAAACGCATTCCTTGCCGGATTTGAAGGTTTTCATCGCCGTGCCGTTTGAGGTGACGATCAGGTCGGCCAAGCCATTGTGGCTGGTCGGGCCTACTTCGATGGTTCTGCGTACTTGCTGCCCTTCACCTTCGCAATCATCCATCCACTCACCATGATTTTTGTAGACCACCAAACCTTCCAATACCGGGCGCAGTTTGCCGCCTTCACGCACATACAGCGCCAGATCGGTTTTTTCGTATGGATTGGCGTGGGAGCTGTGCTCGAACTTCGACCGCAGACCAAAGGCACGGACATCCGGAGCCAGCCTGTATCGGGCCGTGTCGATCACCAGATCGTCGAACCGGATGGCATCGGAGTTGTAAGCGCCGGGTTTGGTGTAAGTGGCAATCGGCTTGGCGTTGGTGCTGTTCAGCACCGCCAGATCCAGATCAAACACACCCGCATCGTCACTACCGGCGTCCGGTACATACGTGGACTTGAGAGCAATCACCTGCTCCTTGAACGCCGGCCATGGCTTGCAGCGAGAGAGCGATTGGTCATCGTGATTCTTTGTCACGCAGGCCGGTTGCGCCTGGGCGGTGATCGCAAAAAAGCTGAGGGCAATGAAAAGTCGGGTCGGGGTGAGCATTGTTCTTCCTTGATAAGAGTCGCGTTGGTTCTGTATCACTCGATCGCCTGAAAACCTTTAGGCAAGACGTATGATTTTCCGTCGTAGCGAAGGGTTGTCAGCACAGGTTTAGCGGTTGTGGTTTTCTCATCACAAGTGCCTGGATCACCTTTGCCAACAATTCCCGTCGTTACCGATTTGACGATCAGATCGGCGTAACCATGAGAACTGGTCTTTCCAATTTCGATAGTGCGCAGGGTACTGGCGCGTTCGCCCGCACAATTTCCATCCCACTCTCCGTTGTAGCGATACATCACAAGCCGATCCAGAACAGGCCGTAACGTGTCGCCCTCTTTCACGTAAAGGGACAGCGAAGTCTCATCCATGGGATTGACGCGGGAAGAGCCTTTGAAAACGACCCGTACACCAAAAGCCCGAATTTCAGGGGTCAATTTGTAGCGCGCGGTATCGAACTCCACACTTTCCAGCGCGAAGGCATCGGACAAGAATGCAGAAGGCTTGTAATAGGTGGCCAGAGGTTCTGAAACTTCGGCCGAAACGACAGAAAGAGCAAGGTCGTAACTACCGACATCACCGGTTTTGCCATACACCGGATCCGGCTCAAACTTCGAAACCGCATTCAGCGTTAGTCCGGGATACGCCGGCCACTCCTTGCAAACGGAAAAATCCCGCGGGTTCGTCACTGGCGCAGGCACACAATCAGCCAAAACCTGCCCCGCCATCAACGCCCCGCAAAGCGCCAGACACCCCATCACCCCAGACTTCACTGTCACGCCCCACTCCTTGATGTTTTTCAGCCGCGCACTATCCCCTCCCCGATCCGCCGATTCAACCAGTTCAACGCCTGATCCCCGCCCCGCCGCTTGTGCCATGCCGAGACAAAGGTAAATGGTGCGATCTCGAACGGCGGCGGCACGATGATCAACGAGTCGTCATCCACATCATTCAACGCTCGCGAAGCTACGGTCAGGATCAGATCCGTGCCGCTGATGAACTGCGGCGCAACGCTCCAGTGCGGCAGGCTGACGGCGACGCGGCGGCGCTCGCGCAGGGCGGTCAGGGTACGTTCGATTTCCGGCGTGCCGCTGCCGCGCATTTCCAGCAGAACGTGGGGTCGGGAAAGGTAGGTTGGCATGTCGAGAACACCTTCGGCGGGAAGGCTTTGACGATCCAGCAGGCAGACATAGCGCTCCTCGAAAAGCGGCGTGCTGCACAATTCACCGGGGAGTTCCGGGAGCACACCGGCAGCAAGATCGATATCGCCGTTGAGCAAACCTTCAACCATCCCTTCGCGACTGGCGTGGCTGATTTGCAGATCAATGCCCGGAGCTTCCGCGCGCAACGTACGAATCAAACCAGGCAGGATGATCGCCGCGCCGTAATCCGACATCGCAAGCCGAAAGGTCCGGCGGGCGCTGGCCGGGTCGAAGGTGTTCGGCGCCAGCAGCGATTGCACCTGAGCCAGGGCCTCGGCCAGCGGCGCAACCAGCTCCAGCGCCCGGGCGGTGGGTACCAGACCCGCACCGGCGCGCACCAGCAGTGGGTCACCCAGCAAGTCGCGCAGTCGGGCCAAAGCATGGCTGACCGCCGGTTGACTCAAGTGCAGACGCTCCGCAGCGCGGGTGACGTGCTGCTCGCCGAGCAAGGCGTCGAGGATTACCAGCAGGTTGAGATCGATGCGCCGAAGATCATTCATCTGATGCATGTTCCGCATGACAAAACAGAATTTAAATCTGCGCGACGAATACCCTAGAGTCCAGCAAAACCTTGCTGGAGAACGATCATGAGTACGTTGCATTGGGCCGGTCTGTTGCTACTGGCGGCAGTGGCCGGGGCTGTCGTCCCGTTTCAAAGTGCAATCAATACCAATCTGGCCCGAGGGTTGGGCCATCCCTTGTGGGCGACGTTGGCGTCATTGCTGGTCAGCGTGCTGGTGTTGTTGCCGGTGATTGCCGCGCTGCGTTTGCCGTTGCCATCGCTGGTTTTCATCGGCAAGGCGCCGCTGTGGATGTGGGCCGGTGGCGCGTTCGGGGTGTGTTTTGTGGCACTGGCGGTGGTGCTGGTGCCGAAACTCGGGGCATCGGGTTTTGTCGCGCTGGCACTGGCCGGACAGGTGCTGGCTTCGATGGTGCTGGATCACTTCGGGTTATTCGGACTGCTGGAGAAGCAACTCACATTGCCCCGGGTATTCGGCGCGGTGTTGCTGATGGCGGGCGTGGTGCTGATCCAGTTTTCCCCGGCGCTGGAAAAGAGCGCCACCACCGTTGGATAACAGGGCAAAGGTAAGCCCTTCACTACCAGGGTTGTCGGGCATTTCACCGCCTTACAACCCAGCGAGGTATCGCCCTACAAGCAAAACTCCAACAGCCCTCAGCGCTATCGGATATGGCCGATTCTGACCCCGCATCGCTCTCTGTAAAGTCTGGCAACACACACAAATTGAAACACCCCATGGATTGCCATGCTCAAGGAGAGCTGCCTTTGAATCATCTGACGGATTCCCTCAACACTTTCTCCAACTACCGCAAAGTCATCGCGCTGGCCGACCACGACTGGGAGGCCGCCGAAGCCGGAAAAATCGCCGCCCTCAACGTTGAAGTCAAAGGTTGCAACCATTTACTCGATCAGCACGGGCGCCGGTTCCATCATTTCTGTACCACGTCCTATCTGGGTCTCGATCACCACCCCGCCCTGCTGGAAGGCGCCATCGCGGCGTTACGTGAAACCGGCACACTGCGCGTAGCCAACTCGAAAAACCGCTGCAAACTGGCGCTGCTCGACCGATACGAAAGCGAGCTGTCGCAATTGTTTGGCTCGGTGTGTCTGAGCACTCTGTCCTGCAGCGCCGCGAGTGCCGGGATACTGCCGCTGTTGGCCAGTGGCGTGTTTACCCAGGGCCGTCCACCGGTGATGGTGTTCGATCGTCTGGCTCACTATTCGATGAATCACCTGAAGGCCAGTTGCGCCGATGAAACCCGCGTGCTGACCTGTCCCCACAACGACATGGATTTTCTTGAATCGGTGTGCCAGCGCCACACAACGGTCGCCTATATCGCCGACGGTGCCTACAGCATGGGTGGCGTGGCCAATCTGGACGGTCTGCTGTACCTGAAAGAACGTTACGGTCTGTTTCTATATCTCGATGATTCTCACGCGTTGTCGGCGGTCGGCAGCAACGGCGCCGGTCTTGTACGGCCAAGAATGCCGGCGCTGGAAGAGGATTGCCTGATCGTCGCGTCGCTGGCCAAATCGTTCGGAGCCAGCGGCGGTCTGGTGATGCTCGGCAATGAGCGGCAGCGGAAATTGATCCAGCGTTACGGCGGGCCGAGCAACTGGTCACAAAGCCTCAATTGCGCGGCCATCGGTGCGGGCCTTGCCTCGATCCAGCTGCATCGCAGTGCAGAACTGCGTGCATTGCAGATTCGGCTCCAGGCCAATATTCGCCTGTTCGACAGCCTGTTGAGCAGCGAACAGCACGGCAGCCCCATGGCCATCCGTTTGATCAACTGCGGCGAGGCCGCCCTGGCCACTCGAATTGCCATTGAACTGGCCGAACACGGCTTTTTCACCAGCGCGGTGTTCTTCCCGGTGGTGGCTCAAGGTAAAGCCGCGATCCGCGTGACCCTGCGCGCCGACATGGAATCGACACTGATCCACCAATTCTGTGATTTGATCACCGGACTGTTACTGACTCACGGCGGCCATCGCGACCGCTGAACCTTCACGGACGACTCATGAACCCCGGCCTCATCCTGCTCATCACCTGCTCCACTGTGTTCCTCGCCCAGTTGGGCATGAGTATTTACCTGCCGGCGTTGCCGCAGATCGCCGGGCACTTGCAGGTCGATGCAACGCAGGTGGCCTGGGGTTTGTCGCTGTACCTGATCGGCATGGCATTGCCGATGTTGCTCTGGGGCAGCCTTGCACAACGCGTCGGACGCAAACCGGTGCTGCTGGCGGCGCTGGGGATTTACGGGCTGGCGAATCTGGCGCTGCCGCTGGGTTCGACGCTGGAGTCGTTCCTGCTGCTGCGACTGCTTCAAGGGATCGGCGCCAGCGGCATTTCAGTGATGGCGCGGGTGCTGATCCGTGACAGTTTCCAGGGCGATCTGCTGGCGAAGGCGTTGTCGTGGATTTCGATTTCGTTCGTTGTCGCGCTCGGGATCGGCCAATACGCCGGCTCGCTGATTCAGGTGACGCTGGGCTGGCAGGCGATCTTCTATCTGCTGGGTGCGGTCAGCCTGTTGATGGCCGCGATTGTCTCGCGCCTGAGTTTTCCGAAACTCGTCGAGACGCCCGCAACCGCTTCACCCTGGGCGGTATACGGAAGGATTCTGAGCCATCGGGCGTTTCTTCTCCCTGCGCTCGCGGGCGGTCTGGGTTATGGCGTGATCATCGCGTTCAACAGCGCTGCGCCGTTGATTCTGCAGGGCCCGTTCGGTTGGTCGACGACCGACTACGGGCTGCTGGGCTGGCCGATCAGTGCGGCGTATTTTCTGGGGGCGCTGGCGGTCAATCGCTTTGTCCTGCGTACCGGTCAGCATCGGTTGATGGCGTTGGGTGTGGGCCTGGTAATGGCCGGAAGCGGGGTGATGCTGGCTGGCAGCCTGTTGGCCAGTTCCGTTGCCTGGCTGCTTTGGCTGCCTTACTGCGTCGCCGTGTTCGGCCAGTCGCTGAACTATCCGATCAGCCTGTCACGGGCCAACGATGGAGCGCCGATTGCCGGCGCTTACGCGATGGCCCTGAGCGGTTTCATTCATCAATTGATGGCCGCGTTGATCGGCGCGGTGGCCAGCCTGCTGGCCGGTCCCCACGCGTGGCCGCTGTCGCTGCTGTGTTGCTTTCTGGCGGCGGGCGCGGTGCTCTGCACGAGGTTCACGCCCGATCGTCAGTCCGCTTAAAACGCGCTGCGGAAAATCTCCTCGATCTGCCGCTGATCCGCCGCCCGCGGGTTGGTGAAACCGCAGGCATCTTTCAGGGCATTGGCGGCAAGAATAGGGATGTCGGTGCATTTGGCGCCGAGGTCACGCAAGCCGCCGGGGATGTCGACGTCTTTGGCCAGACAGCGGATTGCGTCAATCGCGGCTTTTGCGCCTTCCTCCGGACTGAAGCCACGAATGTCGGCGCCCATGGCGTGGGCCACATCAGTAAGGCGATCAGCGCAGACCAGCGCGTTGAACGTCTGCACATGGGGCAACAACACCGCGTTGCACACCCCGTGAGGCAGGTCGTAGAAACCGCCCAACTGGTGCGCCATCGCATGCACGTAGCCAAGGGAGGCATTGTTGAACGCCATGCCGGCGAGGAACTGCGCGTACGCCATGTTTTCCCGCGCCGCCAGATCGCTGCCGTCGCGTACCGCCAGTCGCAGGTTGTTGCTGATCAGGGTCATCGCCTTCAGCGCACAGGCGTCGGTGATCGGGTTGGCGGCGGTGGACACGTAGGCTTCGATGGCATGGGTCAGCGCATCCATGCCGGTGGCGGCGGTCAGGCTTTTCGGCATGGCGACCATCAGCGCCGGGTCGTTGACCGACAGCAGCGGCGTGACATTACGGTCGACGATGGCCATTTTCACGTGGCGGGTTTCGTCGGTGATGATGCAGAAGCGGGTCATCTCGCTGGCGGTGCCGGCCGTGGTGTTGATGGCGATCAATGGCAATTGCGGCCTGGCCGATTGATCGACGCCTTCGTAATCACGGATCTGTCCGCCGTTGGTCGCGCACAGGGCGATGCCCTTGGCACAGTCGTGGGGCGAGCCGCCGCCGAGTGACACGACGAAATCACAGCGGCTGTCCTTGAGCAGCGCCAGCCCGGCCTCGACATTGGCGATGCTCGGATTGGGTTTGGCGCCGTCGAAGATCACCGAGTCGATGTCCTGCATCGCCAGTTTTTCGGCAATCATAGTCGCCACGCCGGCCTTGGCCAGGCCCGCGTCGGTAACGATCAGCGCCTTGCGAAAACCGTAGTTGCGGATGGCATTCATGGCGTCGTCGAGGCAGCCGCTGCCCATGATGTTTACGGCGGGAATGAAAAAGGTGCTGCTCATGGCGCGTCTCCTGACAGGGGCCGGATCGACTCCTGCGATTCGGCGGATGCATACAGGATCGACCGATCGGTCACGGCGGATGTTGATCTGGCTCAATGCCCGCTCGTGATAAAGTCGCCGCCCATCTGCCCCTTGTTTTGAGACGTGCCCTGCAATGACCGATTTTCTGGATGTCGACGCCACCCTCGAAGACTGGAACGCGTTACGCGCCACCACCGACTTCAGCGGCTTGCTGGTGGGCAACGGCGCCAGCCGTGCGGTGTGGGACGATTTCGGCTACGACTCGCTGTTCGAAAACGCCCGCACGGTGGAAGAAAAGCCGCTGAGCCCGTCGGAACTGAGCGTGTTCGATGCGATGCAGACGCGCAGTTTCGAGCAGGTGCTTGGCGCGCTGAAAACCACCAGTCGGGTCAACAAGGCACTGGCCGTCAGCTCGGCCGCACCGCGCAATCGCTACTATGCGATCAAGGAGGCGCTGATCAACGCCGTCCACGATTTGCACATTCCGTGGCGACTGGTCGAAGCGTCGACCCTGACGATCCTGAACCGCGAACTGGCCAGTTATCGCACGGTGTTCACCACCAATTACGACCTGCTCAACTACTGGGCCCTGCAACACCGGGGCGAGGCCATCGACGACCTGTTCAACGGCCCCGACGCCAGCTTCGATCTGTGCGAAAGCAGCACTGACAAACCGCGTCTGCTGTACCTGCACGGCGGCCTGCATCTGGTACGCAACCAGGACGGCAGCGCCCGCAAACTGACCGCCACCGAAGGCACGCTGCTCGGCAGTTTCGCGATCAACAACACGCTCAAGACCCTCGACGACGTGCCGCTGTTCGTCAACGAAGGGCCGAGCGCGGACAAGCTCAAGACCATCCGCAGCTCCGACTATCTGTCGTTCTGCTACGACCAGTTACTCGCGCACGGCGACAGCCTGTGCATCTTCGGCCACGCCCTGGGCGAGCAGGACAGCCACATCGTGCGTGCCCTCCGGCTGGCGAAACCGAAAACCGTGGCGATCTCGATCTACCCGCGCAGCGCGGCGTTCATCCAGCACCAGAAGCGGCATTACGCGAAGGTGTTCGAGGGCACGGGCGCCGAGTTGCGGTTCTTTGATTCCAAGAGCCATGCGCTGGGGAATCCGAAGCTGTCGGTCCCCGTCGAAGTCTGATCACTCTTCGCTACTGTGCACGACCACCAGCAGTTGTGCCTGCTCCTCGCCCACCGAGCGGATCCGGTGCGGTTTCTGCGCATTGAAGTGCAGCGCGTCACCCCGCTCCAGCAGTACCCGTTCGTTCATGAAGTCCACTTCGACCCGGCCTTCATGGACGAACAGAAACTCCTCGCCCAGATGTTCCTTGAAGGTCTTGTCGGTGAATTCAGTCGGCGGATAGATGATGAACGGCAGCAGGCTGCGCTCGCTGACCTGATGGGCCAGCACCGCGTAACCGGGGCTGTGATCGTTGGCCGCCAGTGACTGGCGTTCGTGGCTGCGCACCAGGCTGTAGCTGTCGAGGCTGACGTTGTCTTCGGAGAACAATTCCTCGACCTTCACGTTCAGCGCTTTCGCCAGTTTCAACGCAGCGGCAATCGACGGCGTATTCAATCCACGCTCGACTTTCGACAGATAACTCTTGGTCATGCCGGATTTCTCGGCCAGCGCCTCAAGGGTTACGCCAAGTTTTTTTCTCAATAATTTCAAACGGATAGACATGCGAAGCGATTATTCCAGCAAAGGAAAGACGATTTGTCCTTGCCAATGACACAAAGTGTCATATAGCCTCTTAAGTGTCATCCATGGCAACCACCACAGGACACGGATATGGCGAAGACATTAGCACTACCCAAAGACGAACTGGTCAAGCAAGCGCTGACCCAGATGCAAAAAAGCCTGGCGGATAATACGTGGACGGACCGGCAAAAGCTGGCCCTGACCTGCCGGATCCTCTTCGAAAACGGCCACGATTCGGGCCTTGCCGGGCAGATTACCGCCCGTGGCCCGCAGCCGGGCACTTACTACACGCAGCAACTGGGGCTGGGGTTCGATGAAATCACCGCGAGCAATCTGCTGCTGGTCAACGAAGACCTGGAAGTGCTCGAAGGTCACGGCATGGCCAACCCGGCCAACCGTTTCCACAGTTGGGTGTACCGCGCCCGCCCGGACGTGAACTGCATCATCCACACTCACCCGACGCACATTGCCGCGCTGTCGATGCTGGAAGTACCGTTGCAGATTTCCCACATGGACCTGTGCCCGCTGTACGACGACTGCGCGTTCCTTGAAGGCTGGCCGGGCGTTCCGGTGGGTAACGAAGAAGGCGAACTGATTGCCGGGGCGTTGGGCGATAAACGGGCGATCCTGCTTTCCCACCACGGTCAGCTGTCCACCGGCACGACCATCGAGGAAGCCTGTGTCATCGCGCAACTGATCGAGCGCGCCGCCAAACTGCAATTGCTGGCGATGGCCGCCGGGACGATCAAACCGATCATTCCCGAACTGGGTCGCGAGGCCCATGACTGGGTGTCGAAACCCAAACGCCACGCCGCCGCATTCAACTACTACGCCCGGCAGAACCTGCGCCAGCACGCCGATTGCCTGAACTGAATATCTCATCCTTGCGGAGCACTCTCATGTCCAACATTCACGGCATCATCGGCTACACCATCACCCCGTTCGGCGCCAACGGCGAAGGTCTTGATCTGCCGGCCCTCGGCCGTTCGATCGACCGCCTGATCGCCGGCGGCGTCCATGCCATCGCGCCACTGGGCAGCACCGGCGAAGGCGCCTACCTGAGCGACGCGGAGTGGGACCAGGTCGCCGAATTCAGCATCAAGCACGTGGCCAAACGGGTGCCGACCGTGGTCAGCGTATCCGACCTGACCACCGCCAACGCCGTGCGCCGCGCACGTTTCGCCGAAGCACACGGCGCCGACGTGGTGATGGTGCTGCCGGCGTCCTACTGGAAGCTCACCGAAGCAGAAATCCTCGCCCATTACCGCGCCATCGGCGACAGCATCGGCGTACCGATCATGCTCTACAACAACCCGGCCACCAGCGGCACCGACATGTCGGTGGAACTGATTCTGCGCATCGTCGACGGCGTGGAAAACGTGACCATGGTCAAGGAGAGCACCGGCGACATCCAGCGCATGCACAAGCTGCAACTGCTCGGCGAAGGCCGGGTGCCGTTCTACAACGGCTGCAACCCGCTGGCGCTGGAAGCCTTCGCGGCCGGCGCCAAAGGCTGGTGCACGGCGGCGCCGAACCTGATTCCGCAGCTCAACCTGGATCTGTACGAAGCCACGCTGGCGGGGGATCTGGGCAAGGCGCGGGAACTGTTCTATCGCCAGTTGCCGCTGCTGGACTTCATCCTCAAGGGCGGTTTGCCGGCGACGATCAAGGCCGGGTTGCGTGACACCGGGCTGGAAGTCGGCGATCCACGCTTGCCGGTGTTCCCGTTGAGCGAGGCGGGTCGCACTCAGTTGCAGGCCATTCTCAAAACCCTGCGCTGATTTCACGCAGCACAAAAAAAACCTGTGGGACCAAACTCGCTCCCACAGGTTTTTGTGCTGGATTCAAAGTACCGGCAGGGTTTTGTCCTTGATCACCTTCGTCGGCCCGTTGCTCTTCACGGCAGCGATGCCTTTGGCACACGCCGCTTCCGAAGAATAGGATTCGCTGCTGCCAATGATCTGGTGATTGGCAGCTTTCAGGTTGAAGTAAGGATGGCCGTCCTTCGTCGTTTTCTTCTCGTAGCGCTCATCCAGCGGACTGTTGCCCTGCACCGCCGCGATACCGTTTTCGGCGGCACTGTGAGAGGTGTACAACTCGCTGGTCAGAATGGTTTCGGCATTCGCCGCTTTCAGCACGAACCTGAACTGGCCATTGCTGCTTTTGCTCAACTCATACCATCCGGACATGCTGCGTCTCCTTATCAATGGGTCACAGGGTGATTTTAGTCCCGAGCAACCCCAGGAACCCGGCCAGCCATTTCGGATGCGCCGGCCAGGCAGGCGCGGTGGCCAGATTGCCCTGGACATGACCGTCCGTGACCGGGATATCGATGTAAGTGCCGCCGGCCAGCCGCACTTCCGGGGCGCAGGCCGGATAGGCGCTGCACTCGCGCCCCTCGAGAATCCCCGCCGCCGCCAGCAGTTGCGCACCGTGACAGACGGCAGCAATCGGCTTGCCGGCCTTGTCGAAGGCTCGCACCAGTTCCAGGACTTTTTCGTTCAGCCGCAGGTATTCCGGCGCACGACCGCCGGGCACCAGCAGTGCGTCGTAATCCTTGGCATCGACCTTGGCGAAATCGAAGTTCAGGGCGAACTGGTGACCGGGCTTTTCGCTGTAAGTCTGATCGCCTTCAAAATCATGGATCGCGGTGCGCACGGTCTTGCCGGCGGCCTTATCGGGACACACGGCGTGCACGGTGTGCCCGACCATTTGCAGGGCCTGGAACGGCACCATCACTTCGTAGTCTTCGACGTAATCGCCGACCAGCATCAGAATCTTTTTCGCGGCCATGGACAGGACTCCTCTGGTGAATGCACAGGAGTATTCAAAGTAGTCCAAGGACCGCGATGGCGTTCGCAAACTGTATGGATAACTCTGCGCCCAGCTGTAACAGCCCGGTTGCCGTGGTTTGTGGCTAGATGAATGCACCTCCCTGCCACCTTCGAATCTGGTTGCCATCATGTCTTCGCGCGAAAACACCGGCATGGCCCTCGGCCTGCTCGGCGTGGTGATTTTCAGCCTTACCTTGCCCTTCACCCGCATCGTGGTGCAGGAACTGCATCCGCTGCTCAATGGCCTGGGCCGGGCGTTGTTCGCGGCAATTCCGGCGGCATTGCTGCTGTTGTGGCGACGGGAAAAGTGGCCGACCTGGAAACAGATCAAAGGCCTGAGCCTGGTAATCGCCGGGGTGATTCTCGGTTTCCCGGTGCTGTCGGCGTGGGCCATGCAGACCTTGCCGGCGTCCCACGGCGCGCTGGTCAACGGTTTGCAGCCGCTGTGCGTGGCGCTGTACGCCGCGTGGCTGTCCCATGAACGGCCGTCGAAAGCCTTCTGGGCCTGCGCCGCGTTGGGCAGTGCGCTTGTTCTGGGTTACGCGTTGTACACCGGCGCCGGCAGCATTCAGGCCGGTGATTTGCTGATGCTGGGTGCGATTGCGGTGGGTGGTCTGGGTTATGCCGAGGGCGGACGCCTGGCACGGGAAATGGGCGGTTGGCAGGTGATCTGCTGGGCGCTGGTGCTGTCGACGCCGTTGCTGATCGGCCCGGTGCTGTATCTGGCGTTCCAGCATCAGGGCACGGTGTCGACGAAAACCTGGTGGGCCTTTGGTTACGTCGCGCTGTTTTCGCAGTTTCTGGGATTTTTCGCCTGGTACGCCGGGCTGGCCATGGGCGGCATTGCCCGGGTCAGTCAGATCCAGCTGTTGCAGATCTTCTTCACCATCGCGTTTTCCGCACTGTTCTTCGGCGAACACGTGGAACCGATCACCTGGCTGTTCGCCTGCGGGGTGATCGCGACGGTGATGCTCGGACGCAAGACCGCGGTGCGCCCGGCTCAACCGGGCACGTTACCGGCAGGGGTTCAGCTCAAGCCTTGAGCGGCAGCAGGCCATCGGCGAGCAGCAGCGTTTCGAGGCAGTGTTCGCTGATCTGGTAGAACGCTTTCAACTCCTGAATCTTCACCAGCAACTGGGCCGGGTCCACCGGCTCGGCGCGCTTCACGGCGAGGATCATCTTGTTCTTGTTGGTGTGTTCCAGCGAGATGAACTCGAACACTTTGGTCTCGTAACCGCAGGCTTCGAGGAACAGCGCACGCAGGCTGTCGGTGACCATTTCCGCCTGCTGGCCCAGATGCAGACCGTATTGCAGCATCGGCTTGAGCAGCGCCGGGCTCTGGATCTGCAGGCGAATCTGTTTGTGGCAGCACGGCGAGCACATGATGATCGCTGCGCCAGAACGGATGCCGGTGTGGATCGCGTAGTCGGTGGCGATATCGCAGGCATGCAGGGCGATCATCACTTCCAGCTCGCTAGGCGCCACGCTGCGCACATCACCGCATTTGAACACCAGCCCCGGGTGTTCGAGTTTCTGCGCGGCGGTGTTGCACAGGTTGACCATCTCTTCGCGCAGTTCGACGCCGGTGACTTCGCCCTCAGCCTTCAGGGTGTTGCGCAAGTAGTCATGGATGGCGAACGTCAGGTAACCCTTGCCCGAACCGAAATCCGCCACCCGTACCGGTTTGTCCAGAGCCAGCGGCGACGACGTCAGGGCATGGCTGAAGACTTCGATGAACTTGTTGATCTGCTTCCACTTGCGCGACATCGCCGGGATCAGCTCGTGTTGCGCATTGGTCACGCCCAGATCCTTGAGGAACGGGCGGCTCAACTCGAGGAAGCGGTTTTTCTCTCGGTTATGCTCGGCGGACGGCACTTCACGCAATTGCTGGGGTTTGCTCATGAACAGCGAGCTCTTGCCCTTTTTGCTGTATTCGAGCTGGGCTTCGTCGGTCAACGTGAGCAAATGCGCATTTTTGAACGCTGCCGGAAGCAGCCCGGCGATCGTCGCTACAGCTTCATCCAACGGCAGGTTCTTGGTGATGTCACGGGTCTTGTAGCGATAAACGAACGACAGGTTCGGCTGCGCCTTGACCGTCACCGGTTTGATGATGACACGTTGCAAGTCCGCTTCTTCGCCAACGTACTTGGCCAGCACCAGTTTGATGAAACCGTTCTGCTCGAGGCTGGTTTGCAGCAGCTCGATGAACCGGGCGTGGTGATCGGGGGTGGAAACGGCGGTGGCAGACATGCAGGAAACGGCCTCGGACGGGCAAATCGGGAATGGCCGCTAGTTTAGGGGGGATGGCGTTCGAGGGCACGGCTAATTTCCCGAACGGCTTATCCCAGCACCACCAGGCGATTGGGCAACTCATTCCTCACCTGCGTCACCGGCACATGCACCTTGAGCAACTCGCCGCACGCCTCGATGCAGGTCACGAACCCCTGTAACGTCTGGCCCTGGCGCACCTGCTCGGTAAACGCCGCGACAATCGCGTCCCAGCTCTTGTCGTCCAGCCGTCTGGAAATCCCTTCGTCCACCAGAATCTCCACATAGCGCTCGGCCTCGCAGACAAAAATCAGCATGCCGGTGCTACCGACCGTGTGGTGCAGGTTCTGTTCGAGAAACTGCCGCCGCGCCAGGTTCGAAGCGCGCCAGTGGCGGACATGGCGCGGAATAAGATGAGTGGTGACCCTGGGCAGACGAAACACCAGGCACAGCACGACAAAACTGATCCATTGCACCAGCAACAGGCTGTGCATGGTCAGCCAGCCGGTCAGGTAGTGCAGGACTCCCGGCACCACCAGCGCCAGCAGGCTGGCCCACAGCAACGGAATGTACGCGTAGTCATCGGCGCGGGCCGCGAGCACCGTCACCAGTTCGGCGTCGGTGTCGCGCTCGACCCGGGCGATGGCCTCGGCGACCTTGCGTTGTTCGTGTTCAGTCAGTAATGCCATGTCGTGAAGTGCCTGCTCATTATTGTTATCACCAGCCGCCGGAGGAACCGCCCCCGCCGAAACTGCCACCGCCGCCGCTGAAGCCCCCGCCTCCACCGCCGCCGCCAAAACCACCGCCACCGAAGCCGCCACCTCCTCCGGAGCCGCCCCGGCCGACGGGAAGGATACCGAGCATCTGGCAGACAAAAACAGTCAGGATGAACAACATCACCAGAAATACGAAAATTCCCGGATGCCGCGAGACAAAGTCGTCCGAAGGATCGCCGGACGATTCGTACACCGTGGACGGCTCGTCCAGCGGATTGCCGCCCAGTACCACCAGCATCGCCGCCACGCCGTCACTGATGCCCTTGCTGTAATTGCCGGCCTTGAACGCCGGCGTGATCACCTGATGGATGATCACTGAACTCTGGGCGTCGGTCAGGCGATCCTCCAGCCCATAGCCGACTTCAATGCGCAACTTGCGCTCGTCACGGGCGACGATCAGCAAGGCACCATTGTTCTTGTCCTTCTGGCCGATGCCCCAGTGCCGGCCGAGTTCAACGCCGTAGTCCTCGATGGTGGCGCCTTGCAGATTCGGCAAGGTCACGACCACCAGCTGCTCGCCAGTCGCCTGCTCATGGGCCTGCAGCTGCTGGCTCAATTGCGCGCGCACCGCCGGCTCAATCATCTGCGCATCGTCCACCACCCGCCCGGTCAGTGCAGGGAAGGTCAACTCGGCCCGGGCGCTGACGGCGAACAGCCACAGCATCAGCACCAGGCCCATCTTCAACACGCGCATGGGCATCCCCGGCTCAGAACTTCACTTCCGGCGCCTTGTCCGCGCCGGGGCTGGTGGCTTCGAAGGTCTCGCGGATCGGCAGGTCGCTGTACATCACGCTGTGCCACAGGCGACCGGGGAAGGTGCGGATTTCGGTGTTGTACTTCTGCACCGCCAGAATGAAATCCCGGCGGGCCACGGCGATACGGTTTTCGGTGCCCTCAAGTTGCGATTGCAAGGCGAGGAAGTTCTGGTTGGCCTTGAGGTCCGGATATCGTTCGGACACCACCATCAACCGACTCAAGGCACCGGTCAGCTGATCCTGGGCCTGCTGGAACTGCTTGAGTTTTTCCGGGTTGTCGAGGGTGCTGGCATCGACCTGGATCGACGTCGCCTTGGCCCGGGCCTCGACCACCGCCGTCAGCGTGGCCTCTTCATGCTTGGCATAGCCCTTCACGGTTTCCACCAGGTTGGGGATCAGGTCGGCGCGGCGCTGGTACTGGTTCTGCACCTGGCCCCAGGCGGCCTTGGCCTGCTCATCCAGGGTGGGAATGTTGTTGATGCCGCAGGCGGTCAACAACGCAGCCAGCACCAGCAAAGTGGCGACCTGCAAACGCGAGCGGTAGACGGGACTGACATTCATCGGACGGGTGCTCCCTTGCACATGACATGAAAGATCAAGCGTGAAACCTTCTGGACCGGCTCTTGGGGCATAATCGCCCGCGCTACTGGATTGCAGCGGGCCGATGGGCTAAAAAGAGGCCCTGCGCGATCACGTCGCCGAAACTGTCGACGTACATTCGGCTGTCGTTTTTGAATCAGCACCCGAACAACAATAGTCGCTCCCTAAATTTTGGCTGGCCGGCGTTGTAACGCCGTTTAGGCCCTTGAGAAAACTATTCATGAAGAAGCTGTGTTTGCTGGGCCTGTTCGTCAGCCTGGCCAGTCATCAGGTACTGGCCGCCACGACCCCGGTACCCCTGGAAAACAAGGACGCGTTCATCAGTAACCTGATGAAACAAATGACCCTCGACGAGAAGATCGGCCAGTTGCGCCTGATCAGCATCGGCCCGGAAATGCCCCGCGAGCTGATCCGCAAAGAGATCGCCGCCGGCAACATCGGTGGCACGTTCAACTCGATCACCCGCCCGGAAAACCGTCCGATGCAGGACGCTGCCATGCGCAGCCGCCTGAAGATCCCGATGTTTTTCGCGTACGACGTGATCCACGGTCACCGTACGATTTTCCCGATTCCATTGGCCCTCGCATCGAGCTGGGACATGGACGCCATCGGCCAGTCCGGGCGCATCGCCGCCAAAGAGGCGGCGTCCGACAGCCTCGACATCACCTTCGCGCCGATGGTCGACATCTCCCGCGACCCGCGCTGGGGCCGCAGCTCCGAAGGTTTCGGTGAAGACACCTACCTGACCTCGCGCATCGCCAAAGTCATGGTCAAGGCCTATCAGGGCGACACGCCGAGCGCGGCCGACAGCATCATGGCCAGCGTCAAGCACTTCGCCCTGTACGGCGCGGTCGAGGGTGGTCGCGACTACAACACCGTGGACATGAGCCCGGTGAAGATGTACCAGGATTACCTGCCGCCGTACCGTGCCGCCATCGATGCCGGCGCCGGCGGCGTGATGGTCGCGCTGAACTCGATCAACGGCATCCCGGCCACCGCCAACACCTGGCTGATGAACGACCTGTTGCGCAAGGAATGGGGCTTCAAGGGCCTGGCGGTCAGCGACCACGGCGCGATCTTCGAACTGATCAAGCACGGCGTCGCCGCCGACGGTCGCGAAGCGGCGAAGCTGGCGATCAAGGCCGGCATCGACATGAGCATGAACGACACCCTGTACGGCAAAGAGCTGCCGGGGCTGCTCAAGTCCGGCGAAATCGAACAGAAAGACATCGACAACGCCGTACGTGAAGTCCTCGCCGCCAAGTACGACATGGGCCTGTTCAAGGATCCGTACCTGCGCATCGGCAAGGCTGAAGACGATCCGGCGGACACCTACGCCGACAGCCGACTGCACCGCGCCGACGCCCGCGAAGTGGCGCGTCGCAGCCTGGTGCTGCTGAAGAATCAGAACGAAACCCTGCCGCTGAAGAAAACCGCGAAAGTCGCGCTGGTCGGCCCGCTGGCCAAGGCCCCGATCGACATGATGGGCAGCTGGGCCGCTGCCGGCCGTCCGGCGCAATCGGTGACCCTGTTCGACGGCATGAGCAACGTGATCGGCGACAAGGCGAACCTGATCTACGCCCGTGGTGCCAACATCACCAGCGACAAGAAAGTCCTCGACTACCTGAACTTCCTCAACTTCGATGCGCCGGAAGTGGTCGATGACCCGCGTCCGGCCAACGTGTTGATCGACGAAGCGGTGAAAGCCGCCAAGGATGCAGACGTAGTGGTCGCAGCCGTGGGCGAATCCCGTGGCATGTCCCACGAATCGTCGAGCCGTACCGACCTGAACATCCCGGAAAACCAGCGTGAGCTGATCCGCGCCCTGAAAGCCACCGGCAAGCCGCTGGTGCTGGTGCTGATGAACGGCCGTCCGCTGACGATCCTTCAGGAGAAAGAACAGGCTGACGCGATCCTGGAAACCTGGTTCAGCGGCACCGAAGGCGGCAACGCCATCGCTGATGTGCTGTTCGGCGACTACAACCCGTCGGGCAAACTGCCGGTGACCTTCCCGCGTTCCGTGGGCCAGATCCCGACCTACTACAATCACCTGAGCATTGGCCGGCCGTTCACGCCAGGCAAACCAGGCAACTACACCTCGCAGTATTTCGATGACACCACCGGGCCGCTGTTCCCGTTCGGTTTCGGTCTGAGCTACACCGATTTCGCCCTGAGCGACATGGCGCTGTCGTCGACCACCCTGAACGCCACCGGCAAGCTCGACGCCAGTGTCACGGTGAAAAACACCGGCAAGCGTGACGGCGAAACCGTGGTGCAGCTGTATATCCAGGACGTCACCGGTTCGATGATCCGTCCGGTCAAGGAACTGAAGAACTTCCAGAAAATCATGCTCAAGGCCGGCGAGCAGAAAGTCGTGCACTTCACCATCAGCGAAGATGACCTGAAGTTCTACAACGCCCAGCTCAAGTACGCGGCCGAGCCTGGCAAGTTCAACGTGCAGATCGGCCTGGACTCCCAGGACGTGACGCAGCAGAGTTTTGAGTTGCTGTAACTATCAGGCAACGCACATACCCTTTGTGGGAGCGAGCCTGCTCGCGAATGCTGTTCATCAGTCACATCAACGCTGACTGGTACACCGCTTTCGCGAGCAGGCTCGCTCCCACATTGTTTTTTGGGGACGGCTGCTAACCGCGTCTATCCAGGATATTGACCACCACCCGATCCACCCAGCCCCAGATCCGCTGCTTCACCCGCCGCCACAACGGCCGGCGCTGCCATTCCTCCAGACTCACCTGCTGACTCAGGCCGAAGTCCTTCTCGAAACTCGCCACCACCGCTGCCGTCAGTGACGGATCCAGTGCCTCCAGATTCGCCTCAAGATTGAAGCGCAAATTCCAGTGGTCGAAGTTGCACGAACCGATGCTCACCCAATCGTCCACCAGCACCATTTTCAGGTGCAGGAAACACGGCTGGTATTCGAAGATCTTCACCCCGGCCTTGAGCAGGCGCGGGTAGTAGCGATGCCCGGCGTAACGCACCGACGGGTGATCGGTGCGCGGCCCGGTCAGCAGCAGCCGCACGTCGAGGCCACGGGCGGCGGCCTTGCGCAGGGAGCGGCGGATTTTCCAGGTTGGCAGAAAGTACGGCGTGGCCAGCCAGATGCGCTTCTGGCCACTGTTCAGAGCACGGAACAGTGATTGCAGAATGTCGCGATGCTGGCGCGCATCGGCATAGGCCACGCGGCCCATGCCCTCGCCCGTGTCGGGTACGCGCGGCAGTCGTGGCAGGCCGAAATTCGCATGGGGTTTCCAGGCCCGGCGATGGCGGTTGGCAATCCATTGGCGGTCAAACAGCAACTGCCAGTCGAGCACCAGGGGGCCGGTGATGTGCACCATCACTTCGTGCCATTCGCTGGTGTCGTGGCCCGGCTGCCAGAATTCGTCGGTGAGCCCGGTGCCGCCGACCACCGCCAGACGCTGGTCGACCAGCAACAGTTTGCGGTGATCGCGATAGAAATTGCCGACCCAGCGCCGCCAGCTCAAGCGATTGTAGAAACGCAGCTCGACCCCGGCGAGGGTCAGGCGCTGACGCAGGGTCAGAGTGAGCGCGAGACTGCCGTAATCATCGAACAGGCAACGCACCCGCACGCCCCGCTCGGCAGCCAGCACCAGCGCCTGAATCACGGTTTCGGCGCAGGCGCCGGCCTCCACCAGATACAGCTCAAGTTCGATCTGCTCACGAGCGCTGGCGATTTCCTCCAATATGCGCGGGAAGAATTGCGGACCGTCGATCAACAGTTCGAAGCGATTGCCATCCCGCCACGGGAACACTGCGCCGCGCATGTCAGCGCGCCGTGAAGATCAGCACCGCACCCACCGGCACCGACAGACTGATGGCCGACAAGCCGGCCATTTTGCGCAGGTTTTCCAGGCCCGGCAGCAGATCGAAATCCTCGGCGCTGATCACCAGCGGCTCCAGGGTCACCACTTGAAAGCGTCGGTCATCGAGGCGCGTGGCGAGCAGTTCGGCGGGGTATTCGTGCTGTTTGCCGTGCAGGTTGACGGTCAGCGGCAGGCGCAATTCAAGCTGCGCGCCGGGGGCCAGATCGTTGATCGGGCGCAGGTCGATTTGCGTGGTGATGGTCGCTTCGGGGAATTGCTCGATCTGGAACAGTTCCTTGCGCATGCGCTCGTCGCGCAGCGGGATGCCGCTGTTGATCGAATCCAGCTCGACCTCGACTTCGGCGCGGCCATCGGGATCGACCTTGCCGTGCAGCACCAGAAAGCGCTGCACTTCAGAAATATTGGCGTTTTTCGTGCTGACGAACGACAGCCGCGATGACTCACCGTCCAGATACCAGTTGGCCTGGGCCGGCAGCGCAGCGGCGCCCAGCAGCAGGCCGGCGAAGGCGTTGCACAGAGAACGGTTGAACATTGAAGACTCGTGGGGCCGATAAACCTGCACGAACCTTAACTGCCTGAAGCCGGGATGCAAACCGGTAGTTGATTTTGCGGATCAGGGCTTGAGGCGACAGCCCTGACGCTCGCCCTGCCATTGGGCGCTGTTGGTACGGCCCATGCCACTGGCGCTGACGAGTTTTTGTGCGCTGTCATCGGTCAGTTCACCGGGCAACCACTGCTTCACGTAGCCTCGGCAATACTCCGCGTCATTGTTCATCACGTAGCGGCACGAACAGTATTCCTTGGCGGTGTAGGCACTGATGATGTCGGGGAAGGCCCACAGGTTCTCGCGCTCGTGCCAGCACCAGCCCAGCAGCACGACCAGCAACACCAACAGGATGCGTCTGAACAGTTTCATGGCCGCACCGCCGCGAGCACGCGCTTGAGCAATTCGTTGTGGCGATAGCTGCCGTCGCGATCATCGCCGTAGCGCACGATCACCAGTTTTTCACTCGGGATCACGTACAACGCCTGGCCCCAATGGCCGAGGGCGGCGAAGGTGTCGGGCGGTGCGTCGGGCCACGGCGAGGCGGCGCCATCCGCCGGGCGATTGAGCCACCAGTGGCCGCCGGGCACGGCTTCGTCCTGGTGAGCCTTGTAGCCGGTGAAGGACTGGCGGTTGAACGCGACCCAGTCCTTGGGCAACAACTGCCGGTCGTTCCAGCGTCCGTCCCGTTCCATCAGCAGGCCGATTCGCGCCAGATCCCGGGCCGTCAGATAGGCATAGGAAGACGCGACGAAAGTGCCCGTGGCATCGGTTTCCCAGGTGGCGTGGCGGATGCCCAACGGATCGAAAAGCGCTGTCCACGGATAGTCCGGATAGCGCTGCGGGCCGACGATGGTTTTCAGCGCGGCGGCCAACAGATTGCTGTCGCCGCTGGAATAGCGGAACGCCTGCCCCGCTGGCGCGTAGCTGTCGTGATAGGCGGTGAAAGCGGCCATGTCACGGTGGCCACGGGTGTAGAGCATCGCCACCACCGAAGATTTCAGTGGGGCGTATTCGTAGTCTTCCTGCCAGTCGATGCCCGAGGCCCAGTGCAGCAGATCCTTGATCGTGATGGCCGGGTGTTTTTCCAGCACCGGATAATATTTTGCGGCCGGGTCATCGAGTTTGAACAAGCCTTCGCCATAGGCCACGCCGAACACCGTGGCCATCAGGCTTTTGCTGATCGACCAGGTCAGGTGTGGGGTGTCGGCGGTGGTCGAGGCGGCGTAGCGTTCGTAGATGAGCTGACCGTCGCGGATCACCAGCAAGGCATCGGTGCGGATGCCTTTACGGGTGTTGTCATCGCGGGTCGGGAAGGCATAGGCCTCCAATGCCTCGACGGCCGGGCCGGTGAGTTTCGGGCCGGTCGGCCACTGCTCGCCCGGCCATTGTTCGGCCTGAACCGTGAAGCTGATCAGCAGCAGAAACAGGGACAGGCCTTTGAACATGGTGAGGGCTCTGGGGATGAACCTGCCAAGACTAGCCGGCGTTCATGACAGATGTGTTTTGGCTTGCTGCCAGCGCCTTGGCCAGCCGTTTGGCCCGTGCGCCCGCTGCCAGTTGCATCAGTGCCTGGTCGCGCTGCCACATCGCCGCCCACTCCGGATGACTGTCGCGCAATGCCTGATCGACCTCCGGTTTAAGTCCGTCGAACTGGGCAAACAAGCCACCGAGCAACACATGCCCCGCCGGATTGTTCGGCGGCTGGCGACTGACTTCCGCGCACCCGGCCAACAGCGCCAGCAAGCGCAATTGCAGCGGCTGCGGCCAGCCGCTGTCCTGACCGACGCCGTACAGCCATGCGGTCATTGCGCTCAACACGTAAACGTCTTCAAGGGTGCGGAACGGTTTGACGTAAGCGTCCCAACCGTCCCCGGCGAGAAGTTCGCACAGAGCGTCGTCGAGGTACAAGCGGCCATGGCTGATGTCCGGCATCAACGGCAGCGCCGGGAGTTTTTCCACGCGCACGCCGGATTCGCCGGGGTACACCACCGCCAGGCTCAGGCGCGGTGATTCACCGGGTTGCTCACTGCGGGCGGCGATCAGCAGCCAGTCCGCCGCGTCGCCGGCGGTGACGAAATCCTTTTGCCCGTTGAGGCGCAAATCCGTGAGCCGGGTCTGCATGTCCGCCGGTCGCAGACTGCGCTGTTCGGTCGCGCACAACGCGCCGAGGCTCGGCGGCGCGCTCGGCCAGAGCATGCGCAACGCCGCCTGATACCCCACCAGAAACGCCAGCCCCGGCGTCGCCATCCGCCGCCCTCCCGCCACCGCCAGTTCGAACGGCGTAACGCTGCCCAGTTGATGCAGCAGCGTGGCGAAACCCTCCGCCAGATCGGCAACGGCGGGCAGGCGTTCGCGACATTCAAGCAGGGTCGACCAGGTCATCAGAGGCTCCTCGTGGGCTGTCATATAAGCATCACCAAACATTCATGGCGATGACACCGGGGCTACATAGCCTGACTTTGCACAACACAGCTGCATAAAGAAAGTCGATCGGCTGTAACCCACGACGGGTTAAAGGCCCGTACGGAGATTCAAATGACTCAGATCGCCCGCATCAGCGACACCGGCAATGAACGCCGCCTGCAAGCCGAACGCCTGATCGGCGCCGAGGCCTTGCAGCAAGCCCAGGCCTTGCGTTTCAACGTGTTCAGCGGCGAGTTCAACGCCAAGCTGAAAGGCGCGGAACTGGGTCTGGACATGGATGACTATGATGTTCACTGCAGCCACATCGGCGTGCGTGACCTGAACACCGGCCGCCTGGTGGCGACCACCCGCTTGCTCGATCACACCGCCGCCAGCAGCCTGGGCAAGTTCTACAGTGAAGAAGAATTCAGCCTGCACGGCCTCGCCGGTCTGCAAGGCCCGATCCTGGAAATCGGTCGCACCTGCGTCGACCCGGCCTACCGCAACGGCGGCACCATCGCCGTGCTTTGGGGTGAACTGGCCGAAGTCCTCAATCAGGGCGGCTATAGCTATCTGATGGGTTGCGCGAGCATTCCGATGCAGGACGGCGGCGTGCAGGCCCACGCGATCATGCAGCGCCTGCGCGAACGTTACCTGTGCACCGAACACCTGCGCGCCGAGCCGAAGAATCCGCTGCCAACGCTGGATCTTCCTTCGAACGTGATCGCCGAAATGCCACCGCTGCTCAAGGCCTACATGCGCCTGGGCGCAAAGATCTGCGGCGAGCCGTGCTGGGACGAAGACTTCCAGGTCGCCGACGTGTTCATCCTGCTCAAGCGCGACGAACTCTGCCCGCGCTACGCCAAGCACTTCAAGGCGGCCGTGTGATGTGCCGGCTGCGGGTGTACGCGCGGATTGCGCGGGTGCTGCTGGTGGTGACGCTGGGCTTGAGCATGGCCAGTGTCTTCGGGGTTTTCGAACGTCTGGGGCTGGCCCACTCGATGCAACGCCGGCAGCGCTGGTCGCGGTTTTTCATGGCGCGCCTGAGCAATGCCCTGCCCTTTCGCGTGACCGTCCACGGTGAGCTGCCGAAGCAGCCGATGCTATGGGTGAGCAACCATGTGTCGTGGACTGACATTCCGCTGCTCGGCATGCTCACGCCGCTGTCGTTTCTGTCCAAGGCCGAAGTGCGCACCTGGCCGGTGGCCGGCTGGCTGGCGGCGAAGGCCGGCAGCCTGTTCATCCGTCGCGGTTCGGGCGACAGCCAGTTGATCCGCAAGCAGATGACCCGTCACCTGCAAACCGATCATCCGCTGCTGATGTTCCCGGAAGGCACCACCACCGACGGTCGCTCGCTGCGTACCTTTCATGGTCGTCTGCTGTCGGCGGCGATTGATTCCGAAGTGATGCTGCAACCGGTGGCGATCCGTTATCTGCGCGATGGCGAGATCGATTCGCTGGCACCGTTCATTGGTGACGATGATCTGCTGTCGCACCTGATGCGTCTGTTCAGCAACGATTGCGGCGATGTGGAAGTTCACCTGCTCAAGCCGATTGCCTGTCAGGGTCGGGAGCGCGCTGCACTGGCGTACGAAGCCCAGCAGGCGGTGCAGAAAGCGTTGTTCGGCGAGGTGGCCAAACCGGCCGAACCGCGTCGTGCAGGCGAGCTGATCGCTGCCTGATCGTCATCCTCTGCCTACAACTGCCGGCCTGCGAAGTCCTGCAGTTGTGGGTAGAACAAGCGAAAGTCGTCACTGAGCGGTTCATACAACCGCCGCAATTCCTGCATCGCTCCCGCCAGTTCTTCAGGTTTGCTCAGGCGCCGGGAAATCCCGCGCAGCACCTGTTCCAGCACTTCGAATTCCTGATACGAACCCAACCAGTCATTGGCCACCATGTGCGGGGCGATCTTCGCCAGGCGCTCGGGCAATTGCCGCTCGCTGGAGAGCACGCGGTAAACGTCGGTGGTGAATTGCCCCAGCGGCCGGTCGGCATAGAGCGTCCAGTCTCGGGCCAGGCAATGGTCAAAAAACACGTCGAGAACGATGCCGGCGTAACGGCGGCGGGTCGTGGAAAAACGCGCCAGTGAAGCGTCCACCAACGGGTGGCGATCGGTGAACACGTCAATCTGACGATGCAGGGCAATCGCCGCTTCGATCTCCGGATCGAACTGCCCTTGCAGCCGTCCCTTGACGAAATCGCCATACAGACTGCCGAGCAGTTGACCGGGGCGCTGGCCACCGAGGTGCAAATGTGCGAGATAGTTCATGGGCGCAGCTTAGCACCGCGCCCGCGTTTGTTTACACCTCACATATCGTTATAACCCGATATACCGATTTATGCGGTCGTCAGATCGAATTCATATTGGTATATCGCGAAATACCGATTTAAAGTTCGCCTCATCGCGATATAGCGCTACACACATCACGAGCAACCAGCCATGAACATTGACCTCGACGAAATAATAAAAGCCCTGGCACACCCAGTACGGCGAGACATCCTCAACTGGCTGAAAGACCCGAAAGCCCAGTTTCCGGAACAGATCCACAACCACGAGTACGGCATCTGCGCCGGGCAGATCGACCAACGCTGCGGCCTGTCGCAATCGACCGTTTCCGCCCACCTGGCCACCCTGCAACGGGCAGGACTGATCAGTAGCCAGAAAGCCGGCCAGTGGCATTTTTTCAAACGCAACGAGGACGTGATCCAGGCGTTCCTCAGCACCCTCAGTAAAGAGCTCTGACCCTTAACGTCAGCCAGCCGAAAAGGACTAAATGATGCCCCTCTCGCTCCTCATACTCGCCCTGAGCGCCTTCGCCATCGGCACCACGGAATTCGTCATCATGGGCCTGTTGCCCGATGTGGCGGCGGATCTCGGCGTGTCGATCCCCGGCGCCGGCTGGCTGGTGACCGGTTACGCTCTGGGCGTGGCCATCGGTGCACCGTTCATGGCGATGGCCACCGCCAAACTGCCGCGCAAGGCTGCATTGGTGGCGTTGATGGGCATCTTCATTATCGGCAACCTGCTCTGCGCCATCGCCACTGACTATGAGGTGCTGATGTTCGCCCGAGTGGTCACCGCCCTGTGCCACGGTGCGTTCTTCGGCATCGGTTCGGTGGTCGCGGCCAACCTGGTGGCACCGAACAAACGTGCTTCGGCCGTGGCCCTGATGTTCACCGGCCTGACCCTGGCCAACGTGTTGGGCGTACCGCTGGGCACCGCGCTCGGTCAGGAAGCCGGCTGGCGCTCGACCTTCTGGGCAGTGACCGTGATCGGTGTGATCGCGCTGATCGGCCTGATCCGCTTCCTGCCGGCCAAGCGCGACGAAGAGAAACTCGACATGCGCGCCGAACTGGCCGCACTCAAGGGCGCCGGGATCTGGCTGTCCTTGAGCATGACTGCACTGTTCGCCGCCTCGGTGTTCACCCTGTTCACTTACGTCGCGCCGCTGCTGGGCGATGTCACCGGCGTCTCGCCCCGTGGCGTGACCTGGACCCTGATGCTGATCGGCCTGGGCCTGACCGTCGGCAACATCATCGGCGGCAAGATGGCCGACAAAGGCCTGGCCGCGACGCTGATCGGCGTGTTTATCGCCATGGCCGTGACCTCCACCGTCCTGACCTGGACCAGCATTGCGCTGATCCCGACCGAAATCACCCTGTTCCTCTGGGCCACCGCATGTTTCGCCGCCGTGCCTGCCCTGCAAGTGAACGTCGTGACCTACGGCCAGGCCGCACCGAACCTGGTGTCGACCTTGAACATCGGCGCCTTCAACGTCGGCAACGCTCTGGGCGCCTGGGTCGGCGGCAGCGTCATCGCCCACGGCTACGGCCTGACCAGCGTGCCTCTGGCTGCCGCAGTACTCGCGATCCTGGCCCTGCTGGTCACCCTGATCACATTCCGCCGGAACGGTAATCCCGAACTGGCCACCGCTAACTGATTCACTCACTTACTTCACGAGGGTTGTATCTCATGGCAACAATTTTCGATCCGATCAAACTGGGCGACCTCGAGCTGTCCAACCGCATCATCATGGCGCCGCTGACCCGCTGCCGCGCCGACGAAGGCCGCGTACCGAACGCGCTGATGGCCGAGTACTACGTACAACGCGCCTCGGCCGGCCTGATCCTCAGCGAAGCCACTTCGGTGACCCCGATGGGCGTCGGCTACCCGGACACCCCGGGCATCTGGTCCAACGATCAGGTGCGTGGCTGGACCAACGTGACCAAGGCTGTCCACGCCGCCGGTGGCAAGATCGTCCTGCAACTGTGGCACGTCGGGCGGATTTCCCACCCGTCGTACCTGAACGGCGAAACCCCGGTCGCCCCGAGCGCCATCCAGCCTAAAGGCCATGTCAGCCTGGTTCGCCCTCTGGCCGACTTCCCGACGCCACGCGCGCTGGAAACCGCTGAAATCGCCGACATTGTCGACGCCTACCGCGTCGGTGCGGAAAACGCCAAGGCCGCCGGTTTCGACGGCGTGGAAATCCACGGCGCCAACGGCTACCTGCTCGACCAGTTCCTGCAAAGCAGCACCAACCAGCGCACCGACAACTACGGCGGTTCCCTGGAAAACCGTGCCCGCCTGCTGCTGGAAGTGACCGACGCGGCCATCGAAGTCTGGGGCGCCGGCCGTGTCGGCGTACACCTGGCTCCGCGTGCCGACTCCCATGACATGGGCGACGACAACCTGGCCGAAACCTTCACCTACGTCGCTCGCGAACTGGGCAAGCGTGGCATCGCCTTCATCTGCTCCCGCGAAAAAGAAGGTGCCGACAGCCTCGGCCCGCAACTGAAAGAAGCCTTCGGCGGCGCGTACATCGCCAACGAGCGCTTCACCAAGGACAGCGCCAACGCGTGGCTGGCCGAAGGCAAGGCTGACGCCGTGGCGTTCGGCATCCCGTTCATCGCCAACCCGGACCTGCCGGCCCGTCTGAAGTCCGACGCGCCGCTGAACCAGCCGCACCCGGAAACCTTCTACGGCAAAGGCGCAGTCGGTTACCTCGACTACCCGACGCTGTAAATCGCACCGCAGAAACGCAAAAAGCCCCCGACTCGTGAGAATCGGGGGCTTTTTATTGGGCGCGGGGTTCGCGAATCGCTCACAGGTTTGACACAAAATCCCTACAAAATACGTAGTTCGCTACGTATCAACTCGATGGGTTGAGGTATATAAAAGCAATCCACTGCGGCGAGGCGAACGAACAGGGATCTTCATCCGCCTCCTTCATTGACACAACCAGATCCAATTACGCATTTTGTTTCATTTGCGCAGGCTTGGGCTCAGGCGCAGCATATCCAGCCCTGTATCGACCCAGCGCTCGGCTTCGGCGTACAGCTCGAAGCTGTCCGGGGCCAGCAGCCACTGATACAGGATGCCATCGATAAAGGCGTGAATGCTGATGGCAGCGCGGGCGGTGTCGAGGTCCGCCGGCAGTTGCCCACGATTGACCGCATTACTCAATGTCAGCGCGATCCGCACATTGCAATCGAGGCTGGCGGTCCGGCGCTGTTGGCGCAGGTCGCACATTTCATCGGTGAACTCGCACTTATGAAACAGAATTTCGTTGATACGCCGGGTCTTCGGGTCCAGCGCAACTTGATGAAACAAATGAATCAGCAGCTTGCGCATGCAGCCCAGCGGGTGGGGTTCGTCCTCGCTTTCGCTGGCCTTGGCCAGTTCATCCAGCGGCTCGTGCAGCGTATCGAGCATCGCCTGCAGCAAATCGGCCTTGTTGCTGAAGTGCCAGTAGATGGCACCCCGCGTCACGCCGGCCAGGCTCGCGATATCGGAGAGCGTGGTGCGGGCCACTCCCCTCTCGAAGAAAGCTTTTTCGGCGGCTTCCAGAATCTGGCTTCGCGTTTCCTGAGCTTCCTCTTTGGTACGACGAACCATGGCAGTAAAACCTCAAACAGGATGTTTCAGGGATGGCTGAATATCCGCTGAATAAAAAGGGGTGGATCTCTCGCGGATCGACTCCCCCGGCCTACAATTTCAGACCTTGCCACGACCTTTGTAACCGGTTGGGTACGCAGCCAAGGTGTTTACAAACAACCATGAACGTAAGTATATTCCTTAGCAAGCTACTTATCCACCCGGTAACCTTTTTTTACCCTTCCACACTTCTTGTGCGCTTTTCGCGCGCCTGACCCGAGGATCTTCATGCAATTCAAGCCAGCTGTTACCGCTCTGGTCACTGCCGTCGCCCTGGCATCGCTGCTCAGCGGATGTAAAAAGGAAGAGGCGGCTCCCGCCGCACCACCTCCTCAGGTCGGCGTCGTCACCCTGCAACCACAAGCCTTTACCCTGACATCGGAACTTCCGGGCCGCACCAGTGCGTTCCGCATCGCTGAAGTCCGTCCGCAGGTCAACGGCATCATTCTCAAGCGTCTCTTCAAGGAAGGCGGCGATGTCAAAGCCGGCCAGCAGCTGTATCAGATCGATCCGTCGGTCTATGAAGCGACCCTGAAAAGCGCCGAAGCCAACCTGCGTTCGACCAAGTCGATCTCCGATCGCTACAAGCAGCTGGTCGACGAGCAGGCCGTGAGCCGTCAGGAATACGACACGGCCGTGTCCAACCGCCTGCAATCGGAAGCTTCGCTGCAGAGCGCGCAGATCAACGTGCGTTACACCAAGGTCTACGCGCCGATCTCCGGTCGTATCGGCCGTTCTTCGGTCACCGAAGGCGCGCTGGTCAGCAGCGGTCAGGCCGATGCGATGGCGACCATCCAGCAACTGGACCCGATCTATGTCGACGTGACGCAGTCCTCGGTCGAACTGCTGGAGCTGCGCCGTGAACTGGAAAGCGGTCGCCTGCAGAAGGCTGGTGACAACGCCGCTGCGGTCAAGCTGACCCTGGAAGACGGCAGCCAGTACAAGCTCGACGGTAAGCTGGAATTCTCCGAAGTGTCGGTCGACCCGACCACCGGCTCCGTGACCCTGCGCGCCGTGTTCCCGAACCCGGATCACACCCTGTTGCCCGGCATGTTCGTCCGCGCCCAACTGCAGGCCGGTGTCAACGCCGCCGCTATCCTGGCGCCGCAACAAGGCGTGACCCGTGACCTCAAGGGCACCCCGACCGCTCTGGTCGTCGGTGCGGACAACAAGGTCGAACTGCGTCAACTCAAGGCCAGCCGCACCGTCGGCAGCCAGTGGCTGATCGAAGACGGCCTGAAAGCCGGCGATCGCCTGATCACCGAAGGGCTGCAGTTCGTGCGTCCGGGTGTTCAGGTCAATCCGACCGAAGCGACCAACGTAGCCAAGAACCCGGCACCCGCCAAGGCAGCTGACAAGGCCTACGGCGGCAAAGGGGAGTAACTCATGTCGAAATTTTTTATCGACCGTCCGATTTTCGCCTGGGTAATTGCCCTGGTGATCATGCTGGTCGGGGCTCTATCGATCCTCAAGTTGCCGATCAACCAGTACCCGAGCATTGCGCCTCCGGCCATTGCGATTTCCGTGACCTACCCGGGTGCTTCGGCACAGACGGTCCAGGACACCGTGGTGCAGGTGATCGAGCAACAGCTCAACGGTATCGACAACCTGCGTTATGTGTCTTCGGAAAGTAACTCCGACGGCAGCATGACCATCACCGCGACCTTCGAGCAAGGCACCAACTCCGACACCGCGCAGGTCCAGGTGCAGAACAAGCTGAACCTGGCCACCCCGCTGTTGCCGCAGGAAGTGCAGCAACAGGGTATCCGCGTGACCAAGGCAGTGAAGAACTTCCTGCTGGTGATCGGCGTGGTATCGCGTGACGGCAGCATGTCCAAGGACGACCTGTCCAACTACATCGTGTCGAACATGCAGGACCCGATCTCGCGGACCGCCGGTGTCGGTGACTTCCAGGTCTTCGGTGCCCAGTACGCGATGCGCATCTGGCTCGACCCGGCCAAGCTGAACAAGTACAACCTGACCCCGGCCGATGTCAGCGCCGCGATCTCGGCGCAGAACGTGCAGATTTCCTCCGGTCAGCTCGGCGGTCTGCCGGCGCTGCCAGGCCAGCAACTGAACGCCACGATCATCGGCAAGACCCGTCTGCAGACCGCCGAGCAGTTCAAGGCGATTCTGCTGAAGGTCAACCAGGATGGCTCGCAAGTACGTGTCGGCGATGTCGCCGACGTCGGTCTGGGCGGTGAAAACTCCAGCATCGCGGCGCAGTTCAACGGCAAGCCGGCTTCCGGTCTGGCGGTGAAACTGGCCAACGGCGCCAACGCCCTCGACACCGCAAAAGCCCTGCGCAAGACGATTGACGACCTCAAGCCGTTCTTCCCGCAAGGCATGGAAGTAGTGTTCCCGTACGACACCACGCCGGTGGTGACCGAGTCGATCAAGGGTGTGGTTGAAACCCTGGTCGAAGCGATCGCGCTGGTGTTCCTGGTGATGTTCCTGTTCCTGCAGAACTTCCGCGCCACCGTCATCACCACGATGACCGTGCCGGTGGTACTGCTCGGTACGTTCGGCATCCTCGCGGCCGCCGGTTTCAGCATCAACACCCTGACCATGTTCGGTATGGTATTGGCCATCGGCTTGCTGGTGGACGATGCCATCGTCGTGGTGGAAAACGTCGAGCGGGTGATGGCCGAAGAAGGCCTGTCACCGAAGGAAGCGACCAAGAAGTCCATGGGCCAGATCCAGGGCGCCCTGGTCGGTATCGCCCTCGTACTGTCGGCGGTACTGCTGCCGATGGCGTTCTTCAGCGGCTCCACTGGTGTGATCTACCGTCAGTTCTCGATCACCATCGTCTCGGCCATGGCCCTGTCGGTAATGGTTGCGCTGATCTTCACCCCGGCGCTTTGCGCCACCATGCTCAAGGCGATTCCGAAAGGCGAGCACGGCACGCCGAAAAAAGGTTTCTTCGGCTGGTTCAACCGCAACTTCGACCGCAGCGTGCGCAGCTACGAGCGCGGTGTCGGCAACATTCTGCAGCGCAAGGCGCCGTACCTGTTGGCCTACATCCTGATCGTGGTCGGCATGATCTGGCTGTTCACCCGCATTCCGACGGCGTTCCTGCCGGAAGAAGACCAGGGCGTACTGTTCGCCCAGGTGCAGACTCCGGCCGGCTCCAGTGCCGAGCGTACCCAGGTGGTGATCGATGAAATGCGTACCTACCTGCTGGATAAAGAATCCAGCTCGGTAGCCTCGGTGTTCACCGTGAACGGCTTCAACTTCGCCGGTCGCGGCCAGAGTTCCGGTCTGGCGTTCATCATGCTCAAGCCTTGGCACGAGCGTGACGCGAGCAACAGCGTGTTCGCCCTGGCCCAGCGTGCCCAGCAGCACTTCTTCAGCTTCCGCGATGCGATGGTGTTTGCTTTCGCCCCGCCAGCCGTACTGGAGTTGGGTAACGCCACCGGTTTCGACGTGTTCCTGCAGGACCGCGCCGGTATCGGTCACGACAAGCTGATGGAAGCCCGTAACCAGTTCCTCGGCATGGCCGCGCAGAGCAAGGTGCTCTACCAGGTGCGTCCGAACGGTCTGAACGACGAGCCGCAATACCACCTGGAAATCGACGACGAGAAGGCCCGTGCCCTGGGCTTGAGCCTGTCCGACATCAACAGCACCCTGTCGATCTCCTTCGGTAGTAGCTACGTCAACGACTTCATCGACCGTGGTCGTGTGAAGAAGGTTTACGTGCAAGGCCAGGCCGGCGCTCGCATGAGCCCTGAAGACCTGAAGAAGTGGTACGTGCGCAACAGCGCCGGCACCATGGTTCCGTTCTCCGCGTTCGCCAAGGGCGAGTGGATCTACGGTTCGCCGAAACTGGCACGTTACAACGGTGTAGAAGCGATGGAGATCCTCGGTTCTCCGGCGCCGGGTTACTCCACCGGTGAAGCGATGGCCGAAGTCGAAGCGATTGCTGCCAAGCTGCCGCCGGGTGTCGGTATTTCCTGGACCGGTCTGTCCTACGAGGAACGTCTGTCCGGCTCGCAAGCGCCAGCGCTGTACGCCCTGTCGCTGCTGATGGTGTTCCTGTGTCTGGCGGCGCTGTATGAAAGCTGGTCGATTCCGATCGCGGTCATGCTCGTGGTGCCGCTGGGGATCATCGGTGCGCTGATGGCTACCAGCCTGCGCGGTCTGTCGAACGACGTGTACTTCCAGGTGGGTCTGTTGACGACCATCGGTCTGGCGGCTAAAAACGCCATTCTGATCGTCGAATTCGCCAAGGAGCTGCACGAGCAAGGGCGCAGTCTGCGCGATGCGGCGATCGAAGCCTGCCGCATGCGTCTGCGACCGATCATCATGACCTCGCTGGCGTTTGTCCTCGGTGTAGTACCGTTGGCCATCTCCACCGGCGCCGGCTCGGGCAGTCAACACGCGATCGGTACGGGCGTGATTGGCGGTATGCTCACGGCCACGATCCTGGCGATCTTCTGGGTCCCACTGTTCTTCGTCACTGTGTCGTCCATGGGTCAGCGCAAAATCGCTGGCGAGGATGACACCAAAGAAACTCCTAAAGAGGCTGGCCAATGAGCAAGTCGCTACTCTCCATCGCAGTCGCCGCCTTCGTGCTGAGCGGTTGCTCGCTGATACCGGATTATCAGCAGCCTGAAGCACCGGTGGCCGCGCAATTCCCGCAGGGGCCTGCGTACTCGCCGGCCCAGGCACCGGCGCAGGCCGCTGCCGAACAGGGCTGGAAGCAGTTTTTCCATGACCCTGCCCTGCAACAGCTGATCCAGGTTGCCCTGGAAAACAACCGCGACCTGCGTGTCGCGGCGCTGAACATCGACGCCTACGCGGCTCAATACCGCATCCAGCGTGCCGACCTGTTCCCGGCGGTTTCGGCCAATGCCAGCGGCAGCCGTCAGCGGGTTCCGGCCCGTGCGTCGCAGACCGGTGAAGCGAACATCACCAGTTCGTACACCGCCACCGTCGGCATCAGCGCCTACGAGCTCGACCTGTTTGGTCGGGTTCGCAGCCTGAGCGAGCAAGCGCTGCAACAATACTTCGCCACCGAAGAAGCGCGCCGCAGCACCCAGATCAGCCTGGTGGCCAGCGTGGCCAACGCCTACCTGACCTGGCAGGCCGACAAGGAACTGCTGAAGCTGACTCAAGACACCCTCGGTGCCTTCGAGGAAAGCTACAAGCTGACCAGCCGCAGCAACGAAGTCGGTGTGGCCTCGGCGCTGGATCTGGCGCAGTCGCGTACCTCGGTCGAGAACGCCCGTGCACAACTGGCGCGCTACACCCGCCAGGTGGCCCAGGACGAAAACAGCCTGACCCTGCTGCTCGGCACCGGCGTGCCGGCCAACCTGCAAGCGGCCAAACCGCTGTCGGATGACCTGCTCAGCGATGTGCCGGCCGGTCTGCCGTCGGATCTGTTGCAACGCCGTCCGGACATCCTTCAGGCCGAGTACAACCTGAAGGCCGCCAACGCCAACATCGGCGCTGCCCGCGCAGCGTTCTTCCCGAGCATCAGCCTGACCGCCAATGCGGGCAGCCTGAGCCCGGACCTGTCCGGCCTGTTCAAGGGCGGTTCGGGCACGTGGCTGTTCCAGCCGCAGATCAACCTGCCGATCTTCAACGCCGGCAGCCTGCGCGCCAGTCTCGACTACGCCAAGATCCAGAAGGACATCGGCGTGGCGAACTACGAGAAGTCCATTCAAACGGCCTTCCAGGAAGTCGCCGATGGCCTGGCCGCGCGCCAGACCTACACCGAGCAGCTGCAGGCCCAGCGTGATTTCGTCGCCGCGAACCAGGACTACTACCGTCTGGCCGAGCGTCGCTACCGCATCGGCGTCGACAGCAACCTGACCTTCCTCGATGCCCAGCGTCAGCTGTTCAGCGCCCAACAGGCCCTGATCACCGACCGCCTCGCGCAGCTGACCAGTGCGGTCAACCTGTACAAGGCACTGGGTGGCGGCTGGAATGCGCAAACCGCGCAGAACGAGCCGTTGAAAGAAGAAGCGCCGAAGATGAAGTTGTTCTGATCGTCTCGCGATAAACAAAAAGCCCACCATCCGGTGGGCTTTTTGTTGCCCGCTCATCTTGCGTTCGATAATCGCCCGGAACCCGCTTTCAGCGATTGAACCGCGCCACTCACGCCCCGCACCATTCGAGCCACAAAACCAATAACAACAGGTTCGACACCATGTATCCGCGCCCTGCCCCGTCCGGCTGACACCAGCCGAAATCTCCCGATGTTGCAACCTCGTGTCAGCCCCTGAAACGGCTGCAACGGATCCCGTTCGTCTTCAAAAAAATAAAAAAGAGACCCTGCGATGACCCATCCCACTGCGCCCTACGCACTCCCCGGCCTGTTTGCCCTGGCTCTGGTCGGCACCGCCCTGCCCGCGGCCGCCGAAGAGACGGGCTTTATCGACGGTGCCAAGGCCGACCTCAACCTGCGCAACTTCTACATCAACCGCAACTTCACCAACCCGACCAAAACCCAGGGCATGGCGCAGGAATGGACGCAGAGTTTCATCCTCGACGCCAGATCCGGTTTCACCCAGGGCACCGTCGGTTTCGGCATGGACGTATTGGGGTTGTACTCGGTGAAGCTCGATGGCGGCAAAGGCACGGGGGGCACGCAACTGTTACCGTTGGATCATGACGGTCGCCCGGCGGACAATTTCGGCCGCACCAACGTGGCCTTCAAGGCCAAACTGTCGCAGACCGAAATCAAGGTCGGCGAGTGGATGCCGGTGCTGCCGATCCTGCGCTCGGACGACGGTCGCTCGCTGCCGCAGACCTTTCGCGGCGGGCAGATCACCTCGAAGGAAATCGACGGCCTGACCCTCTACGGCGGCCAGTTCCGCGCCAACAGCCCGCGCGACGACAGCAGCATGAGCGACATGTCGATGTTCGGCAAACCGGCGTTCACCTCGGATCGCTTCAACTTCCAGGGCGGTGAATACGCGTTCAACGGCAAGCGCACGCAGATCGGCCTGTGGAACGCCGAACTCAAGGACATCTACAGCCAGCAATACGTCAACCTGATCCACAGCCAGCCGCTCGGCGACTGGACCCTGGGCGCCAACCTCGGTTTCTTCTACGGCAAGGACGACGGCAGCGCCCGGGCCGGCAAGCTCGACAACAAGACCTGGTCGGGGCTGTTCTCCGCGCGCTACGGCGGCAACACCTTTTACGTCGGCCTGCAAAAACTCACCGGCGACAGCAACTGGATGCGGGTCAATGGCACCAGCGGCGGGACCCTGGCCAACGACAGCTACAACTCAAGCTATGACAACGCTCAGGAACGCTCCTGGCAAATCCGCCACGACTACAATTTCGCTGCCCTCGGCGTCCCCGGCCTGACCCTGATGAACCGCTACCTCAGCGGCGACAACGTGCACACCGGCACCATCACCGACGGCAAGGAATGGGGCCGCGAATCGGAACTGGGCTACACCGTGCAGAGCGGCACGCTGAAGAACCTGAACGTCAGATGGCGCAACTCGACCATGCGCCGTGACTACAGCAATAACGAGTTCGACGAAAACCGGGTGATCGTCAGCTACCCGATCAATCTGCTATAGGTCGCTGTGCCATCCGTCAGGATTCATGGATCGTCACGAATCGTTGAGTAGAGTGGATGCACCTGAAGGACTCAGGCGCTCCACCCTTCCCGCTTCCGTTATCTGTTGATGTTGGTCCCCCGGGACTTGAGCCAGGCTGTCACCGGAAGACACTGCCGATCATCGGAGGACCACCTCATGATCACTCGAGTCAAACCGGCTCCCGATTGGGATGCCAGGGCGTATCAGCAGTTTTCCCGTCTCAGACAACAACCGGTCGATGAATTGCTCGGCCGCGTCGATCTGCACAATCCTCAACGCATTTATGACCTCGGTTGCGGCACCGGGATCGCCACGAAGGTTCTGGCCGATCGCTGGCCCCGGGCAGATCTCAAGGGCATCGACAGTTCGCAAGACATGCTGCAGGTCGCCCGCTGTCTGCCGATCAAGGCGCGCTGGCAACACGCCGAGCTGCAACACTGGAAACCCCGCAAACCAGCTGACCTGCTGTTCGCCGCTGCCGTGCTGCATTTCATCGATGACCATCAAACGCTGTTGCCGGGATTGCTCCGCCACCTCAACCCCGGCGGCTGCCTGGCCGCGCATATGCCGGACTGGCGCGATGCGCTGTGGTATCGCCTGATGCTCGATACCCTCGAGGATGCCGGCCCCGGTGGCCAACCGCTGGGCAGCCCGCAACTGCGCCAGCGCATGGCGGCGCGGCCGTTGTTGTCACTGGAGGATTACTATCGTTTGCTCGCGCCGCTGACCCGGTCGCTGGATATCTGGGAAACCGAGCAATTGCAGGTGGTCGATGGCAACTCACCGGTTTATGACTGGGTGAAGGTGTCGGCGCTGCGGCCGGTGATGCAGGGGCTGACGCCGGAGGAACAGGCGCGCTTCATCTATCACTACCTTATGCGGGTGCATGCGCATTATCCGCAGGAGGACGACGGGCATACGTTGTTTCCGTTCAAGCGGATTTTCATTGTGGCCAAGGTGTGAAACTCACAGGATCGCAGCCTTCCACAGGCTGCGATCCCTCGAATTCAACGATTACTCGCGTGATTCGGTACCCAGTTCGTCCCACACCGATTCGGCCAGATGGAAGGTCGCATTCGCCGCCGGAATCCCGCAGTAGATCGCGCTCTGCATGATCACTTCCTTGATCTCGCCACGGCTCACGCCATTGTTGGCCGCTGCGCGCAGGTGCAACTTGAGTTCACCCTCGCGGTTCATGCCGATCAGCATGGCGATGGTGATCAGGCTGCGCGTGTGGCGCGGCAGGCCCGGACGGGTCCAGATGTCGCCCCAGGCGTGCCGGGTGATCATCTCCTGGAACTCCGAGTTGAACTCGGTCAGCGTGGTCAGGCTGCGATCGACGTGGGCATCGCCGAGTACCGCACGGCGCACTTGCATGCCGTCGTCATAACGTTGTTTCTCGTCCACAAAAGTCCCCTCAAGCGGCCAGCAGGAATGTCAGCACGCGGTCGCTGAACGCGTTGCCGGCCTGAACGTTGGAAAGGTGCGCCGCATGGAACTCGGCGTACTCGGCGCCGCGCACATGCTCCTGAATGAAGTGCCCGCCGGACGGTGGCGTCACCGCATCTTCGGTACCGGCGATCACCAGCAACGGAGCCGTGATCGACGCCAGTTGATCGCGGAAATCCGCATCGCGCACCGCCGCGCAGTTGGCGGCGTAACCTTCAGGATTAGTGGCCGCGAGCATGTCGGTGATCTGCTTGGCCGCTGCCGGATTGGCCGCCGAAAAATCGGGCGTAAACCAGCGGGCAATCGACGCATCGCGCAACGCGACCATCGCCGCCGGGCCGTCGCGCAGCACGGTTTCGATGCGCGGATTCCATATCGACGGATCGCCGATTTTCGCCGCCGTGTTGCAGACGATCAGTTTGTTCAGACGCTGGCCGGCATTGATCCCCAGCCACTGCCCGATCAGGCCGCCCATGGACAGACCGCAGAAATGCGCACGTTCGATGTGCAGCGCATCCAGCAGCGCCAGCACGTCGCGGCCCAGTTGCTCGATGCTGTAGGGGCCCGATGTCACCAGCGACTGGCCGTGACCGCGAGTATCGAAACGCAGCACCCGAAAGTGCTCGGTGAACGCCGGCATCTGGACGTCCCACATATGCAGGTCGGTGCCCAGCGAATTGGACAGCACCAGCACCGGCGCATCGACCGGGCCTTCCAATGAGTAATGCAGTTCGCCATCGGCGAGTTGAACGAAAGCCACAGCCCTCTCCTTTCAATCAGACAATGCGTTGTGTTCGGCCAGCGCCCGCTCGACCCAGACCTGCGCCTGACCGAGGTAACGGGCGGGATCGAGCAGGTGATCCAGTTCGGTTGCGCTGAGCTCGGCGGTCACTTGCGGCTCGTCGCCGAGCACCGCACGCAGATGGCGTTGTTCGGCCACTGCCCGTTTGCAGCATTGTTCGAGCAGATGATGCGCGGTGTCGCGTCCGACCCGTTGCGCGAGCACGATGCTCACCGCTTCGGCCAGCACCAGACCTTGGGTCAGTTCCAGGTTGCGGCCCATGCGCGCGGCATCGACTTCCAGACCATCAGCCAGCAATCGCGCCTGTTGCAGCGCGCCCGACACCAGGCAGCAGATTTCCGGCAAGGTTTCCCACTCGGCGTGCCACAGACCGAGGCTGCGTTCGTGTTCCTGAGGCATGGCGCTGAACAGCGTCGAGACCAGACCCGGCACACGGGTCGCCGCACCAATCAGCACGGCCGCGCCCACCGGATTGCGCTTGTGCGGCATGGTCGAGGAACCGCCCTTGCCCGGCGCCGAAGGCTCGAACACTTCCGCCGCTTCGGTCTGCATCAACAGGCTGATGTCGCGGCCGAGTTTGCCGAGGCTGCCGGCGATCAGACCGAGCACCGCGCCGAACTCGACAATGCGATCGCGCTGGGTGTGCCAGGGTTGTTCCGGCAGGGTCAGATTCAGTTCTTCGGCCAGCGCACGGGCAATCGGCAACGCCTGTTCACCCAGCGCCGCGAGGGTGCCGGACGCACCGCCGAATTGCAGCACCAGCAGCCGTGGTTTGAGTTCGCGCAGACGCTGACGGCTGCGGGTCACGGCGCCGAGCCAGCCGGCGATCTTCATGCCGAGGGTCACCGGCGTTGCGTGTTGCAGCCAGGTGCGCCCGGCCAGCGGCGTCGCGGCGTGGCGCTGAGCCTGAGTGGCGAGGGAGCCGGCCAGTTGCGCCAGCTCCCCTTCAATCAATTCCAGCGCCTGACGCAATTGCAGCACCAGCCCGGAATCCATCACGTCCTGGCTGGTGGCGCCCAGATGCACATAACGTTCGGCTTCAGCATCGGATGCCGCGATCCGTTTGCCCAACGCCTTGACCAGCGGGATCGCCGAGTTGCCCGCCGTGGCGATGGCTTCGCCCAACGCTGCGAAATCAAACGACTCGGCGCGGCAGGCGTTTTCGATGGCTGCCACAGCACTGGCCGGAATCACCCCGACCCGTGCTTCGGCCCGGGCCAGCGCCGCTTCGAAGTCGAGCATCGCCTGCACCCGGCCCTGATCGCAGAACACCTCGCGCATTTCGCGGGCAGTGAAGTAGGCATCGAACAATTGATTGCCCGGTCGCTGAGTCATAAACAGTCCTTGCCGGCGCGGGCCATCGCGGCCCGCGCACTTCGGTTTAGAGATCGTGGTGCAAATACGCGGCCTGTTTCGGCAGGCGCAGGCTGAACAGGAACGCCACCGCCATCATCACCGTGACGTACCAGTAGAAGGCGTTTTCCATGCCTCCGGCCTTGAGGCTCAGAGCCACATATTCCGCCGAACCGCCGAAGATCGCGTTGGCCACCGCATAGGCCAGGCCGACGCCAAGGGCGCGCACTTCCGGCGGGAACATTTCGGCTTTCACCAGGCCGCTGATCGAGGTGTAGAAACTGACGATCGCCAGCGCCACGGTGATCAGCACAAAAGCCAGGAACGGGCTGCTGACGCTTTTCAGGCTCAGCAGGATCGGCACGGTGAACAGCGTACCGAGAGCGCCGAACCAGAGCATCGAATTACGCCGGCCGATCTTGTCGGCGAGCATGCCGAACAGCGGCTGCATGCACATATATAAGAAGAGCGCGCCGGTCATGATGAAACTGGCGGTCTTGGCGTGCATGCCGGCGGTGTTCACCAGGTACTTCTGCATGTACGTGGTGAAGGTGTAGAAAATCAGCGAGCCACCGGCGGTGTAACCCAGCACGGTGATAAACGCGGCTTTATGATCGCGGAACAGCGCAGCGATGCTGCCGGCGTCCTTGTGCTCACGGGTTTCCTTGTTGGTGGTTTCTTTCAGGGTGCGACGCAGGAACAACGAAATCAGCGCCGCCACCGCCCCGACCACGAATGGAATCCGCCAGCCGTAGGCCCGCAGTTCGTCTTCAGAAAGAAACTGTTGCAGGATCACCACCACCAGCACCGCCAGCAGTTGCCCGCCGATCAGCGTCACGTACTGGAACGAGGCAAAGAATCCGCGCTGGCCCTTGAGCGCGACTTCGCTCATGTACGTCGCCGTGGCGCCGTATTCGCCGCCCACCGACAAGCCTTGCAGCAGACGCGCGAACAGCAACAGCACCGGCGCCCAGACGCCGATGCTGTTGTAGGTCGGCAGACAGGCGATGAGCAACGAGCCGAAGCACATCATCAGGATCGAGATCAGCATCGAATTCTTGCGCCCGTGCTTGTCCGCCACCCGGCCGAAGATCCAGCCGCCGATCGGTCGCATCAGGAACCCGGCCGCGAACACGCCAGCGGTGTTGACCAGCTGCACCGTGGGGTTGTCGGAGGGGAAGAACGCCGGGGCGAAATAGATCGCGCAGAAGGCGTAGACATAGAAGTCGAACCATTCGACGAGGTTGCCGGACGAGGCGCCGACAATCGCGAAGATGCGCTTGCTGCGCTCTTCGCCGGTGTAATGGGTGGTGGTGGTTGTCATTGTTTTTCACTCGATAGGGACAGTGAGAGTCTAGACACACTTCGCAACAGTCCCGTTCCACAGATACTCAAGCGCTGCAAATCCCTGTGGGAGCGGGCTTGCCCGCGATGCGGTGTATCATTCAGCACATAGGTCACTGATCTACCGCCATCGCGAGCAAGCTCGCTCCCACAGGGTTAAGTGGTGTTCTAGTAATCGAAGAACACGGTTTCCGCGTCAGTGCCCTGCAGGATCACATTCCACTGATAGACACCCTCTGCATCCGGCTTCGCCAGCAACGTGCTACGGCGCTCGGCCGGTACGCATTCGAGCAGCGGATCATTGACGTTCGCCGGATCGCCCTCGAAATAAATCCGCGTCAGCAAGTGCTTCACCAGACCGCGCGCAAACACCAGCACCACCAGGTGCGGCGCCTGCGTCGAGCCCTTCAGGCCTTCGACCGTGCCCGGTTTGATCGTGGTGAAACGGAAGCGCCCTTCGGCATCCACCGGCACCCGGCCGAAACCTTCGAAATTCGGGTCCAGCGGTTTGGCCTGCTCGTCTTCCGGGTGATCGTATTTGCCGGCGGCGTTGGCCTGCCAGACTTCAAGCATGGCGTCGTTGACGACATCGCCGTTGCCGTCCACCACTTGCCCGCTGATCGCCACGCGCTGGCCGAGGGTCAGTTCATTGGCGAGGTTTTCGCGGTTCAGCCAGGTCAGGCCGATGTGGTAATACGGCCCGACGGTGTGGGACGTGGTCGCAGTCAGGGTCATCTCATTTCTCCATCGGCGTGGCTTCGCGGCCGCGCAGCACGATGTCCCAGCGATAAGCGAGGGCGTAGGACGGAATGGTTTTTTCCAGATCGAAAGCGGCGATCAGGCGTTCCTTGGCCGAGGTGTCCGGCACGCAGTTGTAGATCGGGTCGTAGGGCAGCAGCGGGTCGCCCGGGAAATACATCTGCGTGACCAGACGCGTCAGGATGCTCGGCCCGAACAGCGAAAAATGCACGTGGGCCGGGCGCCAGGCGTTGTGGTGGTTGCCCCATGGATAGGCGCCGGGCTTGATGGTCTGGAACTGATACCAGCCGTCGGTGTCGGTCACGGTGCGGCCGGTGCCGGTGAAATTCGGGTCCAGCGGCGCGTCGTGCAGGTCGCGGGCGTGGTTGTAGCGGCCGGCGGCGTTGGCCTGCCAAATCTCCACCAGAATTCCCGGCACCGGCAGACCGTCTTCATCGAGCACACGCCCGTGAATGATGATCCGCTCGCCGAGCGGCTCACCCTGATGCTGGGCGGTCAGATCGTTATCGGTGTCGGCCACTCGTTCGGCGCCGATGGTCGGGCCGGTGATTTCCGACAGCGAGTGAGGCAGAAACACCAACGGCTTGGACGGTGAGCGCAGATTGGTGGATTGATAATTCGGGTGCAGGTACGGCGGCTGGGTGCCTTCCTGTGGGCGGCGGTAACCAGGCTTGTCAGTCATTTCGCTTTCCTCTGTTCTTGTTCGTCACGGCTTGCGTCAGACGCGTTCGATGGCCAATGCCAGACCCTGGCCGACACCGACGCACATGGTCGCCAGACCTTTCTTGCCACCGGTCTTTTCCAGTTGATGCAGGGCAGTCAGCACCAGACGTGCGCCGCTCATGCCCAACGGATGGCCGAGGGCAATCGCGCCGCCGTTCGGGTTGACCTGGGCCGCGTCATCCGCCAGCCCCAGTTCGCGCAGCACCGCCAGACCCTGGCTGGCAAACGCTTCGTTGAGTTCGATCACATCGAAATCGCTGACCGCCACGCCGAGGCGCTCGGTGAGTTTGCGCACCGCCGGCACCGGGCCGATGCCCATCACCCGTGGCGCCACCCCGGCGCTGGCCATACCCAGCACTTTGGCGCGGGCGGTCAGACCGTGTTTTTTCACCGCGTCGGCCGAGGCCAGAATCAGCGCCGCCGCACCGTCATTCACACCCGACGCGTTGCCGGCGGTGACAGTCTTGTCCGGGCCATTGACCGGTTTCAGTCTGGTCAGGGCTTCAAGGGTGGTGTCGGCCCGAGGATGTTCGTCCTGGCTGACCACGGTTTCGCCTTTCTTGTGGGCGATCCGCACTTCGACGATTTCTTCGGCGAAGTAGCCGGCAGCCTGGGCGGCGGCCGTCCGTTGCTGACTGCGCAGGGCGAAAGCGTCCTGATCCTCGCGGGAAATTTCGTAATCGTCGGCGACGTTGTCGGCGGTCTGTGGCATTGCGTCGACGCCGTACTGCGCCTTCATCAACGGGTTGATGAAACGCCAGCCGATGGTGGTGTCTTCCAGTTTCATGTTGCGCGAAAACGCCGCATCGGCCTTGCCCATCACGAACGGCGCGCGGGACATCGACTCGACGCCGCCGGCAATCGCCAGCTCCATTTCGCCGCTGGCAATGGCGCGGAACGCCGTGCCGATGGCATCCATGCCCGACGCGCAAAGGCGATTGAGGGTGACGCCAGGAACGCTCTCCGGCAGACCGGCCAGCAACAGCGCCATGCGCGCCACGTTGCGGTTGTCTTCGCCGGCCTGGTTGGCGCAGCCGAGGAACACTTCGTCGATCGCGCTCCAGTCCACCGAGGGGTTGCGCTCCATCAGGGCCTTGATCGGCACGGCGGCCAGGTCGTCGGCGCGAACCGCCGCCAGACCACCACCGAATCGGCCGATGGGGGTACGAATCGCATCGCAGATATAAACGTCGCGCATCATGCTTCTCCCGGTGCCTGGCCGTGGGCCGCTGCGGTACGGGCTTCGAGATCGCGCAAAGCGCTCAGCTCGACCTCGGTCGGTTCGGCGGTGGTGGCTACACTGTCGGCAAAACGGATGGCCCAGCCGGTGGCGGCGATCACTTGCTCGCGGGTCACGCCCGGGTGCAGTGCGGTGACCACGAACTCATTGGTGTCCTCTTCCGGTTCCATGATGCACAGGTCAGTGATGATGCCGACGGGACCTGCGCCCGGCAGGCCCAGACGTTTGCGCGAATCGCCGCCCTCGCCATGGCCGACCGAGGTGATGAAATCGAGCTTGTCGACAAACGAACGCGCCGACTGTTTAAGGATGATCAGCACGCTTTTGGCGGAGCCGGCGATCTCCGGCGCGCCACCGGCACCCGGCAGACGGACTTTCGGCTGGTGATAGTCGCCGACCACGGTGGTGTTGATGTTGCCGAAACGGTCGACCTGGGCTGCGCCGAGGAAACCGACGTCGATACGCCCGCCCTGCAGCCAGTAGCGAAAAATCTCACCGGTCGGGACGACGGTGTCGGCGGTTTCCGCCAGTTCGCCGTCACCGATGGACAGTGGCAATACGCTGGGTTTGGCGCCGATCGGGCCCGACTCGTAGATCAGCACGACGTCCGGCGAAGAGGTCAGCCGCGCCAGGTTGGCGGCTTTCGACGGCAGGCCGATGCCGACGAAGCACACCGAGCCGTTTTTCAGGCGACGAGCCGCAGCGACGGTCATCATTTCATTGGTGGTGTAAGTCATTACTTGGCCTCCGAAGCAGCGGCCAATTTGGCCTGAAACTCGCTGAAGTCAGCGCAGCCATGGATGTATTCGTTGATCCACGCGGTAAACGTCTCACGGTCGCGGGCGATCGGGTCCCACGCCTGATAGAAGCGGTTGTCACGCTCAGTGTAACCATGGGCGTAGGACGGATGCGCGCCACCGGGTACATGGCAGACCGCGCTCAGGGCCCAGGTCGGCAGCACGCAGGCGTTCATCGGGGCGTTGAGGTTGTCGACGATTTCTTCGACGGTGACGATGCAACGCTTGGCGGCCAGCGCGGCTTCTTTCTGCACACCGAGAATGCCCCACAGCAACACGTTGCCCTGACGGTCGGCTTTCTGGGCGTGGATCACGGTCACGTCCGGGCGCACCGACGGCACCGCCGCCAGCACTTCACCGGTGAACGGGCACGTCACGGATTTGATCAGCGGGTTGACCTTCGGCAGGTCGGAACCGGCGTAGGCCCGCAGCACCGCGAACGGCAGGCCGGAGGCGCCGGCGACGTAGGCATTGGCCAGGTCGGCGTGGCTGTGTTCTTCGATTTCCAGCGCATGCGGCCATTGCTTCTCGACCGCATCGCGCAGACGGTGCAGCGAACCCACGCCAGGGTTGCCGCCCCAGGAGAAGATCAGCTTGCGTGCACAGCCGGCGCCGATCAGTTGGTCGTAGATCAGGTCAGGCGTCATCCGCACCAGGGTCAGATCTTTCTTGCCCTGACGAATGATTTCATGACCCGCCGCCGTAGGGATCAGGTGAGTGAAGCCTTCGAGCGCGACGGTGTCGCCGTCATTGACGAATTGCTTCACCGCGTCGTGCAGCGAAAGGATCTCAGCCATGGAGCGGGCTCCCGTTTTTGTAGTGGATCGCCAGTGATAAAAAGGCGCGAGGTTGTGCGCCGGAGTCACTGAAGATTAAGCCGCTGATTTTCGCCAAACAATCCGATAATCGACTGAGTGTTCGTTTATCGAACAGATTGTTACCAACCTAATGATCGCCCCGAGTGCGGGGCGATCAACCCCGGTATCAGGTCGCGTCCGCGTGACTGACCAAGCCTTTGATCACCACCGCAGCCGTGGCCAGCCCGGCCGGGATCACCAGCGCTGTCAGCACCTGTTCGAAATTCCACCCCAAGCCCAGCAGGGTCGCGCCCATCCATGCGCCGAGGATGGCGCCGAAGCGGCCGATCCCGAGCATCCACGACACACCGGTCGCCCGGCCCTGGGTCGGATAAAACCGCGCCGCCAGTGACGGCATCGCCGATTGCGCACCGTTGACGCACATGCCCGCCACCAGCACCAGCGTCGCCAGCAGCGTGATGTTGCCCAGGCTCTGCCCGACCGCGTAGGCAAACACCCCGGCCAGCAGGTAGAAAATGCCGATGACCTTGTGCGGATTGAACCGGTCCATCGCCCAGCCTACGCCGACCGCGCTCAATACCCCGCCGAACTGGAACAACGCGCCGATGAAGGCCGCCTGCTCCATGCTCGCGCCGCTGTCACGCATCAGGGTCGGCAGCCAGCTGGTCAGCAGGTACACGATCACCAGGCCCATGAAGTAGGTCAGCCACAGCAGCAACGTGCCGACGCTGTAGGTGCCGGAGAAAATCACTGCGAACACGTTGCGTGCCTTGACGGTTTTCTGCTCCGGCACGCTGAAACTTGCTGCCTGGGCGACGGTGGCCGGGTCGATCGGCGCGAGGGTCTTGCGCACTTTGTCGGTGCCACGGTTACGCACCACCAGATAACGCGCCGATTCCGGCAGCCAGAGCAGCAACACCACGGCGAGGATCAGCGGCAGAATCCCGCCAATCAGCAACAGGCTGTGCCAGCCGAACGCCGGAATCAGCTTGGCCGAGATAAATCCGCCACCGGCCATGCCGAGGTTGAAGCCACAGAACATGCTGGTCACCAGCAGCGACTTCTTGCGCTCAGGGGTGTATTCCGACAGCAGCGTGGTGGCGTTCGGCATGCCGGCGCCCAACCCCAGACCGGTGAGGAAACGCAGCACCAGCAATTGCTCGACGTTGGTGGCGTAGGCCGACGCCAGGCTGAAAGCGCCGAACAGAAATACCGCGCCGACCAGTACGACTTTTCGCCCGAAGCGGTCAGCCAACGGCCCGGAGCCGAGGGCGCCGAAGACCATGCCGATCAGCGCGGCGCTCATCACCGGGCCGAGACTGGCGCGATCAATGCCCCAGTCCTGGGACAGGGCCGGCGCGATAAAACCCATGGCCGCCGTGTCGAGGCCATCGAGAAAGACAATCAGGAAACACAGAATCACCACCCGCCACTGATAGCGCGAGATGGGTTGAGCGTTGATGAAGGACTGCACGTCGAGGCAGTGACCTACAGCGGACTGAGGCTGGTTCATTATTTTTATTCCACGCAAAAAACGCAGTCGAACGGCGACCGGCCAAAGACTGGCACGGACACAAGCATATAAGGAGGGAATCGGGCGTTGCGCTAAAACCGGCAACAGGAACGGGAGCGGCGACAGTCGGGGAACGTGCGCATGGGAAGTTGCCTCTTGTCATTATTATGGGAGTCGACGATCCGGCGAGCTTATTCACAACAGCGCCGGATGACGCTGCCGCGACATTAATGATCCGGGGGTTTTAGCGTCAATTCGATAAACGCAACTCTGTGCGTTTATCGAACAGCTTCATCAGGCGAACAACTGCGCGCTGAGGTCGCGGCTGGCGCTCAGCAGACCCGGCAGAAAGCGTTGTTCCAGTTCGGTACGGCTGACGCGACCGGCATGGGTGCTGACGTTGAGCGCGGCCACCACCTGGCCGGAAGCGTCATACACCGGCACCGCAATCGAACGCAGGCCTTGTTCCAGTTCCTGATCGACGATGCACCAGCCCTGCTGCCGCACTTCCTGCAAACACTCGAGCAAGGTGTCGGGGGTGTGAAGCGTGCGGCTGGTCTTGGCCACCAGTTCAGCGTGGTCGAGGTATTCGCGCAGCGACGTGTCGTCCAGTGCCGCCAGCAGGATCCGCCCCATGGACGTGCAATACGCCGGCAGGCGCCCGCCCACCGACAGGTCCACCGAAATCAGGCGCTGGGTGGTGGCCGAGCGAGCGATGTAAAGAATGTCGTCGCCTTCCAGGGTAGCCATGTTGCAGGCTTCGTGCAGTTGTTCGCTCATGCGGTCGAGGTACGGCTGGGCGGAGACCGCCAGCGGCGTCGAAGACAGATAGGCGTGACCGAGGGTCAGCACTTTGGGCAACAGAGAGTAAGTACGCCCATCGGTGGTGGCGTAACCGAGTTTGATCAGCGTATGCAGGCAACGTCGCACGGCGGCGCGGGGGATTTCCGTACGGTGGCTGATCTGGGCGATGGTCAGGTGGCGCTTGCGCTCCTGAAACGCCTGGACCACGGCCAGGCCTCGGGCCAGGGAAGTCATGAAGTCCGGATCGCCGGTCAGGGCCTGGATGCGTTTGGCCGGCGAGGCGACGATCGGCGGCGCTACCGAGGTGAAGGAATTGCGCATTTGATCGTTCATGTCAGGTCCTTTTTTCTTGTTCGGATCAACGGCTATACAAGCGGCTCGCAGACAGATGCACAAGCGCCAGATCGCCAACACCGGGCGATTATCGAACCGTCGACCGATAATCGCAAACGCTCCTACCGACCCGAATGAAGCGACTCTGTAAAGTTTCCAACGCGATATCACTCATGCGCCCGGCCCCTTAGTTGATCGACTAAATGACGCCAGAAACGCAACACCCGGCAACAACGACGCAACTACCGGAAAAAGTTGCGAGTCACAAAACAATCACACATCCGGTACCGTTTTTAACTTGGCAAAGATAGTCAATCCCGAATCGGCCGCTATAATGCACCTCAATGGCGTCGCACTTTTATTGGCCGTCGACGTCATTCGCTGAGGTAATGTCCATTGCCTTCAGCCCCGGCCAGCGCCTGATGATCATCACCCATGCACCGCCAGCGCGCTCGCTGAAACAGGAAACTGATGCTGCGTCAGTTTTAATCTGGTGCCGTAGCCGCCTGTAACATGGAAGTCTTGACCGCCCTGCCGATAACACCGCTGCCTGTTAAGGCCGCGTCTTGTTGGCGAACCGGTTCAATCGATTCGTTGCAGTGCGTTTCACCAGACATTTATCTCAACTCATACAGGTAGCACTGTGACGAAAGACGAACTGCGCGCGGAACTTGAGCGCCAGGAACAACGTTACAAGGAAGTTTACGGCGGGGAAGTCACCACCTACGCCGCTCAGCCGGAACCGGAACGCAAAGCATGGCGTAAACGCCCCACCGTTCAGGATCAGGTCTTCCAGCAAGAACTGAAAAAAATGGAAGAGGAACTCAAAGCCGAAGAGCCTTGATGCCTTCCTTTGAGACTTTCGAGGGTAAACGTACTCACCGGGTTACAAGCACGGTGGACTGACGATGCCTTGCGCGCCCGCTACCCGCGGGCAGCGGCCAACTCCCCTGTATTGCACAGGTCTGGAGCATGTCAGACACGTTTCTCAGATATTTCATACACGCTTCTGCCCCCTCCCGCCCCCCGGTCGATCCGCCGGCTATTCGCATTTTTATCAATCGAATCAATGCCTTGCAAAACCCTGTAAAAAGCTTGGGTAATGCACCTTGATACAAATTAATTTGGCGAAGAAGGTTACCGATGAGCAGGTAGGGGATCGATTTCCAGTCTTTTCTGGCATAATCGCGCCCCCTTATGACCGGGTCAGAAAACCTTCATGATCGATTTATTCAGCGGACTGGATGCCTGGGTGCTTGTGAGCCTCCTGCTCGCCCTGACATTTGTCCTCGCCTTCGAGTTCATCAATGGATTTCATGACACCGCTAACGCGGTAGCCACTGTTATCTACACCAAAGCGATGCCGCCTCACCTGGCGGTGTTCTTCTCGGGCGTGTTCAACTTCCTCGGCGTATTGCTGGGCGGCGTCGGCGTGGCGTATGCCATCGTCCACCTGCTGCCGGTAGAACTGTTGATCAACGTGAACACCGGCCATGGTCTGGCAATGGTGTTCTCGCTGCTCGCCGCCGCCATCGCCTGGAACCTGGGCACCTGGTACTTCGGTATCCCGGCCTCCAGTTCCCACACCCTGATCGGTTCGATCCTCGGTGTCGGCCTGGCCAACGCCCTGATCAACGACATTCCGCTGGGTGATGGCGTGAACTGGCAGAAAGCGATCGATATCGGCGCTTCGCTGGTGTTCTCGCCGATGGCTGGCTTCCTGGTGGCCGCCCTGGTGCTGATCGGCCTCAAGTGGTGGCGCCCGCTGTCGAAAATGCACAAGACCCCGGAACAACGCCGCAAGATCGACGACAAGAAGCATCCACCGTTCTGGAATCGCCTGGTTCTGGTGATGTCCGCCATGGCCATGAGCTTCGTGCACGGCTCCAACGATGGTCAGAAAGGCATCGGCCTGATCATGCTGGTCCTGATCGGTATCGTGCCAGCGCAGTTCGTGCTCGACCTGAACAGCACCACCTACCAGATCGAACGTACTCGCGACGCAACCCTGCACCTGAGCCAGTTCTACCAGCGCAACGCCGCCACCCTTGGCGAATTCCTGGCCCTGGGCAAAAGCGTAGAAGGCGACCTGCCGGAGAAATTCCGCTGCAACCCGCAGCAGACCGAACCGACCATTTCCGCCCTGCTCCACACCCTCAAAGGTGTATCGGACTACCACTCGCTGCCGGCGGAAAGCCGCATCGAAGTGCGCCGCTACCTGCTCTGCCTGGACGACACCGCGAAGAAAGTCGCCAAACTCCCGGGCCTTGAGGCTCGTGAAAAGGCCGACCTGGACAAGCTGCGCAAAGACCTGACCACCACCACCGAATACGCCCCGTTCTGGGTGATTCTGGCGGTCGCCCTGGCCCTGGGCCTCGGCACCATGATCGGCTGGAAACGCGTGGTCCTGACCATCGGCGAGAAAATCGGCAAGCAAGGCATGACCTATGCCCAGGGCATGTCGGCACAGATCACCGCAGCGAGCATGATCGGCCTGGCCAACATCTTCAGCCTGCCGGTGTCCACCACCCACGTCCTGTCCTCGGGCGTGGCCGGCACCATGGTCGCCAACAAAAGCGGCCTGCAAGGCGGCACGGTGAAAACCATCCTGCTGGCCTGGGTCCTGACCCTGCCGGCCACCGTGGCCCTGTCGGCCGGCTTGTTCTGGCTGGCGTCGAAGGCGCTGGGTAGCTGATAGATCGTGGTAATGAAAAAGGCGTGATTCGAGAGAATCACGCCTTTTTTGTTGGCCGCGGTAAAGAGGTGCGGAAGATCAAGAGCGCCCTCACCCTAGCCCTCCCGAAACGTCGGACCGCCCGTAGGAAGAGGGGACTGACCGAGGTGTTTTGGAGAAATACGCCGACGTGAGATACCGAGGTGAACTCCGGACCTCAAAAGCCCACATCCCGCACCTGCTTTGGCTTCCCACCACTCAACACGATGAGCGTTAGCTCGAGTAAAGCTTTTGACGTGTCGGCCCCTTCGGCAGGCTGAGTGGAGGGATTTATCCGGGGGTGGGCGCGCAGCGCCGTTCGACGAAGTCGAACACATCGAGAGGAGGTGCAGCGAAGCAAACCGGAGGCGATGCCCCCGGATGAATCCCGGAACGAAGGAACGCCGAGCCTCAGCGAGGTGCCGAACGCCGGGGCCAAGCCTTTTGGTTACTTTTTGGCGTTTGAAAAAGTGACCCGCTGTAAGAGCGGAACCGCCAGTCGCAACACCCGAAAAAACGGATATTCACAAAGAACACCCAAAGCATGGTCGGCCCAAAGGCCGCCAAAACACAAAAAAAAAGGGCAACCGAAGTTGCCCAAAATGCCTTGCGTGCTCATCAAACCCGGAAGAACTAAGGCTTCTTGCGCTTATTCGCATCCTTCCAGATAAAAAATCCAAACCCTGCAAAAAACAGAACCATGAGCCCCACCGTCAGAACCCCGGCAAACACCACGTTATCGAAAAACATGACTGGCCTCCTGGCCCCTGCTTTGCTGCGATGGAGCTAAGTTAACCAATCAGGCAGGCGCAGGAATTGACCGGGATCAATACCGGTCAAGGTGCGGAGCAAAGGAAGGGAAATAACTGACCTGCATCAACGGATACAGGGGGGAGATCAACGCTTTTTCGGTTTGTTTTTCGACTTTTTCTTCGGTTTTCCCAACGGCATGGCCTGTTCGAAGGCCTTGCGCACTTCATTCAGGCGTTTTTCGTTGAGGTCGTGAACCCGCTTGGCGCGTTCGGTGCTGAGGTCGATCAGTTTGTCGTCTTGGCTCATGGCGTTCGATGCATCGCTTGGACTGAATCACAACTGCCGGACCACCGACAGGACTGCGCCAATAATGCGGCCTCGGGCCGGCGCTGACCAGTCATCGACGTACAACAAATCGTGTATGCAAGACGCGGTGGTCAGGCGGCCTCAGATCTCGATGTCGACCCACAGGCCCTGACGCGGCTGATCTTCCATCAGCGGCACCACCGGCACGGTGTTGTCGGCATTGAGTTCTGTGCCCGGCACGGCGAGGTGTTCTTCCGGATCTTCGTCGGCTTCGCGCTTGCGACGCTCACGCTCCTGCTGGCGGCGTTGCTCTTCGCGCAGCAGATAACCATCCTCTTCCGGATCGCGCTTTTGCAGGTCGATCGTGCTTTCGTTGGAGCTTTCCTGCACCGGCACCACCGGGGGAATGTCCGGCCGCTGGCGGATCGGGTCCTGCTGGGATGTGATCGGCACGGCGCTCAGGGGGAGCATCGGTGGCAGCATATGAAGGGTCTCCTGTCAGCAGGCTATCGGCTGCGGCATCGGGGCCTTGAGCCATCGGTCGAAAACTTGTGACCGGGTTGGCACTCAATCGTGCCGCCAGCGCTCCTGAAACCGACGCATGACCTAATCTTCCCTCAGTTGGCCGTCGGCATTTAATAGCCGTACGCGACGCCTAATCCTTTGGCCTCAGGGCCTCATTCCGTTAAGATAGCCCGCTTTTTCAAGGTGGGAGTCAGGCAGCATGGCGCAGCAGTATCAACCGGGGCAACGCTGGATCAGTGACAGCGAAGCAGAGCTTGGTTTAGGCACCGTTCTGGCACAGGACGGCCGCTTGTTGACCGTGCTTTACCCGGCCACTGGCGAAACCCGCCAGTACGCGCTAAGGAATGCGCCTTTGACCCGCGTGCGATTCTCGCCGGGCGACTCCATCACTCACTTCGAAGGCTGGAAGATGACCGTGCGCGAAGTCGAGGATGCCGATGGCCTGCTCGTCTACCACGGTCTGAACGCCGAGAACGAAGCCGTCACCCTGCCGGAAACCCAGCTGTCGAACTTCATCCAGTTCCGTCTGGCCAGTGACCGTCTGTTCGCCGGGCAGATCGACCCGCTGTCGTGGTTCTCCCTGCGCTACCACACCCTGGAACACACCAGCCGCCAGTTGCAGTCCTCCCTGTGGGGCCTGGGCGGCGTGCGTGCGCAGCCGATCGCGCACCAGTTGCACATTGCCCGTGAAGTCGCCGACCGCATCGCGCCACGGGTATTGCTGGCGGACGAAGTGGGCCTGGGCAAGACCATCGAAGCCGGCCTGGTGATCCATCGCCAGTTGCTCTCCGGCCGCGCCAATCGCGTGCTGATCCTGGTGCCGGAAAACCTCCAGCACCAATGGCTGGTGGAAATGCGCCGGCGCTTCAACCTGCAGGTTGCGCTGTTCGACGAAGAACGCTTCATCGAAAGCGATGCCAGCAACCCGTTCGAAGACACCCAGCTGGCCCTGGTGGCCCTGGAGTGGCTGGTCGAAGACGAAAAGGCCCAGGACGCGCTGTTCGCCGCCGGCTGGGACCTGATGGTGGTCGACGAAGCGCACCACCTGGTGTGGCACGAAGACAAGGTCAGCCCGGAATACTCCTTGGTCGAGCAGCTTGCCGAGACGATCCCGGGCGTGCTGCTGCTCACCGCGACTCCGGAACAACTGGGTCAGGACAGCCACTTCGCCCGTCTGCGCCTGCTCGACCCGAACCGTTTCCACGACCTGGCCGCCTTCCGCGCCGAAAGCGAGAACTATCGCCCGGTGGCCGAAGCCGTTCAGGAGCTGCTGGACAAGGGCCGTCTCTCGGCCGAAGCGCACAAGACCATTCACGGCTTCCTCGGCAACGAAGGCGAAGCCCTGCTGACCGCCGTCAACGATGGCGACACCGAAGCCAGCGCCCGCCTCGTTCGCGAACTGCTCGATCGCCACGGCACCGGCCGCGTGCTGTTCCGCAACACCCGCGCCGCCGTGCAGGGTTTCCCGGAGCGCAAACTGCATCCGTACCCGCTGCCGTGCCCGGACGAATACCTCGAACTGCCACTGGACGATCACGCCGAGCTGTATCCGGAAGTCAGCTTCCAGGCCCAGCCGGACGCCAGCGAAGAAGAACGCTGGTGGAAATTCGACCCGCGCGTCGAATGGCTGATCGATCAGCTGAAAATGCTCAAGCGCACCAAAGTGCTGGTGATCTGCGCCCACGCCGAAACCGCGATGGACCTGGAAGACGCCCTGCGCGTACGTTCCGGCATCCCGGCCACGGTGTTCCATGAAGGCATGAACATCCTCGAGCGTGACCGCGCCGCCGCCTACTTCGCCGACGAAGAGTTCGGCGCACAGGTGCTGATCTGCTCGGAAATCGGCAGTGAAGGTCGCAACTTCCAGTTCGCTCACCACCTGGTGCTGTTCGATCTGCCGTCGCACCCGGACCTGCTGGAGCAGCGGATCGGTCGTCTGGACCGGATCGGCCAGAAACACATCATCGAACTGCACGTGCCGTACCTGGAAACCAGCCCGCAAGAGCGCCTGTTCCAGTGGTATCACGAAGCGCTGAACGCATTCCTCAATACCTGCCCGACCGGCAACGCCTTGCAGCATCAGTTCGGCCCGCGCCTGCTGCCGCTGCTGGAAGAGGCTGACGACGGCGAGTGGCAGACGCTGATCGACGAAGCGCGCACCGAGCGCGAGCGTCTGGAAGCCGAGCTGCACACCGGTCGCGACCGCCTGCTGGAGCTGAACTCCGGCGGCGCCGGCGAAGGTGAAGCACTGGTCGAGGCGATTCTGGAACAGGACGATCAGTTCGCCCTGCCGATCTACATGGAAACCCTGTTCGACGCGTTCGGCATCGACAGCGAAGACCATTCGGAAAACGCCCTGATCCTCAAGCCGAGCGAGAAGATGCTCGACGCCAGTTTCCCGCTGGGCGACGACGAAGGTGTGACCATCACCTACGACCGCAACCAGGCGCTGTCGCGCGAAGACATGCAGTTCATCACCTGGGAACACCCGATGGTGCAGGGCGGCATGGACCTGGTGCTGTCCGGTTCGATGGGCAACACCGCCGTCGCGCTGATCAAGAACAAGGCGTTGAAGCCAGGCACCGTACTGCTGGAACTGCTGTACGTCAGCGAAGTGGTTGCGCCGCGCTCGCTGCAACTGGGCCGTTACCTGCCGCCGGCCGCCCTGCGCTGCCTGCTCGATGCCAACGGCAACGACCTGTCGGCCCGTGTGGCGTTTGAAACCCTGAACGATCAGCTGGAAAGCGTACCTCGCGCCAGCGCCAACAAGTTCATCCAGGCCCAGCGCGATCAGCTGACGCCACGGATCAACGCCGGTGAAGACAAGGTCACCCCGCGTCACGCCGAGCGCGTGGCCGAGGCCCGCCGTCGTCTGGCAGCCGATACCGACGAAGAACTGGCACGCCTGACCGCGTTGCAGGCGGTCAACCCGACCGTACGCGACAGCGAACTGGTGGCCCTGCGCAAACAGCGCGAACAAGGTCTGGCCATGCTCGACAAGGCTGCGCTGCGACTGGAAGCGATCCGGGTGCTGGTCGCAGGCTAAACCGCCCTGCTCCATCGCCAAAAACGAAAAGGCCCGCAGCGATGCGGGCCTTTTTGTTTGTCTGAGGTTACGCAGTCACCGCTGCGCCATCCGTCTCCACCACTGCCGACAACCCCTCCTTCATCCGCTTGGCATCCCGCACAAAACACCGCGACGCCAGAAACAGAAACACCATCGTAAAGAACAGCGCCACCGGGATCAGGTACATCGCGTCATGCAGGCCGACAGCCTTGAACGCCTCGGTCATCTGCTCGGCCCCCGCCGAAATCATGGCCGACTTGGCGAAGTGATCGGACAAACCACCGACCACCACCGGCCCCAGACCGCCACCGAGCAGATACAGCCCGGCAAAAAAAAGCGCCATCGCCGTGGCCCGCAGGCGCGGTTCGACCACGTCCTGAATCGCCGTGTAGACGCAGGTGTAGAAGTTATAGGCAAACAGCCAACCGACACTGAACACCGCGACGAACACACCGATCTCGATCCGCCCGGCATGCAGTGCCCAAGCTGTGCACACCGTCGAGATGATCAGACTGAACGCCGCAAACAACAGTCGGCCGCTGGCCACCCGCTGGTGAATCTTGTCGGCGATCCAGCCGCCCAGGGTCAGGCCGATCAAGCCGGTCACCCCGACGATCAAACCCGTGGCCACCGCCGCCTCCTGCAACGGCATCAGGAAATAGCGCTGCAGCATCGGCACCAGAAACGAGTTGCAGGCGTAGGTCGCAAAGTTGAAGCACAACCCCGCCAGCACCAGCCACAGGAACGTCGGCACCGCCAGCACCCGGCGGATCGGCTTGTCGACTTTCTCCTGCGACACTTGCACGGTTTCCGCCGCGCCACGCTTGGGTTCCTTGATGAAGAACATGAACACCGCCAGCAGCAACCCCGGCACGGCAGCGATGAAGAACGGCGCACGCCAGCTGTCGAACGCCTTGACCATCGCGCCGATGGTGAAAAACGCCAGCAGCAGCCCCAACGGCAAGCCCAGCATGAAAATCCCCATGGCCCGCGCCCGACGGTGGGCCGGGAACAGATCGCCGATCAGAGAGTTGGCGGCCGGCGCGTAACTGGCCTCACCGATGCCGATGCCCATGCGCACCAGCAGGAAACTCCAGAAACTGCCGACCAGGCCGTTGACCGCTGTCAGCGCGCTCCAGGTCGCCAGGCCCCAGCCCATCAGTTTGCTGCGCGAGCCGGTGTCGGCCATGCGCCCCAATGGCAGGCCGGCAATGGCATAGACGATAGTGAACGCGGTGCCGACAATCCCCAGCTGAAAGTCGCTGAGGTGCCATTCCATGCGGATCGGCTCGATGATGATCGCCGGGATGGTGCGATCGAAGAAATTGAACAGGTTGGCGAGGAACAACAGGAACAGAATGCGCCAGGCATTCGCCGCTTGGGTCGAGTTCTGCATGGGTCCGTCTCTTTTATTGTTATAGGGCTTCACTGCCGACGCATCCGAGCCCGGAACCTGCAATCTAGTCACGGCCTTCGAAGCTGTCTGTGATCATTCGCCAGCCTGATAGGGAGCCATCGCACTGTAACGAAACGTAAGCCCTTGAAAAGGCTCGAATCCCCCGAAAACCGGGGGTTTTGCGGAAAAATCCGGCAATGAAAAAATACTTTCGCGCCCCCCTTCCCAACGCCGTGGCAAAGCCTAGAATGGCCGCCGGATCCGTCCGGATCCAGCCGATCAATCCCTTTGATGCCCCTCCCATGTCCGATGTCAGTCCGTGTCTGAATTGCGGTGCCTGCTGTTCCCATTTTCGTGTGTCATTTTTCTGGGGTGAATGCGCATCCTCCGGCGGGACCGTGCCTGATGAACTGGTCACCCAGATCACGCCCAGCCGGGTCGCCATGATCGGTACCGACCGCAAGGCGCCGCGCTGCACCGCGCTGGAAGGCGAGGTCGGAAAGGCCGTGAGTTGCACGATCTATGACAAGCGCTCCAGCCCCTGCCGCGAGTTCGAGGCGTCGTGGGAAAACGGTGAACAGAACGTTGACTGTGACAAGGCCCGTGCCCGCTTCGGCCTGCCACCGTTGCAACCGCACTGGAACGAGGTCGCCTGAGCCTTAGCGCCAATCGCTATGGCGCTCATGCCAAAATCATTAGAACCAATGTGCCACCACGGCTTGCGCCCCGAAATCGGCCTCTATACTGCATTCATTCGCCTGCGTTGATGACGCAGTAAGGAAGCACTCAGAGACGGGGCATGCTATGGAGTGGCTTGGTTTGCAGTTTGTTGCCGAGCTGCCGGAGAGCGGGCAGGTCATTCTCAATTGCACACACAATCCCTTGCTGGTGCTGGTCGCCTATCTGGTGGCGTGCGCCGCGAGTTTCGCCACCCTCGACATGGCGGAACGCGTCGGCCATGCCGAAGACCCCGGATCGCGCAGGCTCTGGCGCTGGATCGGCGCCACTTGCCTGGCCGGCGGCATCTGGGCCATGCATTTCATCAGCATGCTGGCGTTCCAGACGCCGATCGACATCCAGTACGACCTGGCCATTACCCTGTTCTCCCTGGTGATCGCCCTGCTGGCCTCCTGGCTGGCGATGCACACCCTCAGCGAACCGCAGCCCAGTCTGCTGCAATACTTCAAGACCGCCATCGTCATCGGCCTGGGCATTGCCGGCATGCATTACGTCGGCATGGCCGCCATGCAGTCCGCCGCCACCGCTTACTACGAACCGACCCTGTTCGGCCTGTCGATCCTGATTGCCATCGGTGCCAGTTTCGCCGCGCTGTGGGTGGCCGGGAATTTGCGTGAAGGCAGCGGCCTGCACAACCAGATGCTCAAATACGTGGCCACCCTGATTCTCGGGGCCGGCATCATCAGCATGCACTTCACTGGCATGGCGGCGTTGCATCTGGTCCTGCCGGAGGGAAGCATTCCCACACTGAGGGCCGAAACCAGCCACCTGCAGCTGGGGCTCACCGTCGCCTTCATCACCCTGCTGATCCTCGGCAGCGCCATCAGCGCCGCACTCGCCGACAAGAAACTGCAGAACAAGGAGCAAGACCTGCGCCGGGTCAACATGTTGCTCAGCCAGCTCGATCAGGCGCGGATGTCGCTGCAACAGGCGGCCAATTACGACGCCCTGACCAACTTGATCAACCGTCGCGGTTTCAACCAGATCTTTGCCGAAAAACTCAGCCAGAAATCCACCGAGGGCGGCATGCTCGCGGTGATGTTTCTCGACATCGACCACTTCAAACGCATCAATGACAGCCTCGGTCATGACGCCGGCGACCAGTTGCTGAAAGTCATCGCCCAGCACATCAAAGGCTCGGTACGTGGTCACGAAGACGTGGTTGCGCGTTTCGGCGGCGATGAATTCTGCATCCTCATCGGCCTGCGTGACCGCGAAGAAGCACGCAACCTGGCCCAGCGCATCATGCTCAAGATGAAGGAGCCGATCGAACTGGCCGGGCGGCGCATGGTGATGACCACCAGCATCGGTATCAGCCTGTTTCCCGAAGACGGCACCACCTGCGAAGAACTGCTCAAGCACGCGGACCTGGCGCTGTATCAATCCAAGGGCGCCGGGCGCAACGGCGTGCACTTTTTCGATTCCAACCTGAAAAACCGCGCCAGCCTGGAACTGCAACTGGAGGAAGAACTGCGTCATGCCCTGCGCGAAGAGAACGGGTTGATGCTGTATTACCAGCCGATCTTCGAACTGAAGACCGGCAAGGTCACCAAGCTCGAAGCGCTGATTCGCTGGCAGCATCCGGTACATGGCCTGCTGACTCCGGATCGTTTTATTGCGATCGCCGAAAACAACGGCCTGATTGCCGAACTCGACAACTGGGTGCTGCGCAAGGCCTGTGAAGACCTTGGCGAACTGTCGCGCCATGGCTGTGACGAATTGAAGATCGCCTGGAACTGTTCACCGCTGAATCTGGCCCGGGAAGAACTGGCCAATGAAATCGAACGCGCCTTGCGCAGCGCCGGCGTCGCCCCCGAACGCCTTGAACTGGAGGTGACCGAAAACGCCCTGATGGGCAACATCGCCAATACGCTGGTGCTGTTGCGGCAGATCCGCGCCCTGGGTGTGTCGCTGTCAATCGATGACTTCGGCACCGGTTATTCGTCCCTGGCCTATCTCAAGCGTCTGCCGCTCAACACCTTGAAGGTCGACCGCTCGTTCATTCTCGATATTCCCAAGGCCACCGCCGACATGGAAATCGTCCAGGCGATCATCGTCATGGCCCACACCCTGCACTTGCAGGTGGTCACCGAAGGCGTGGAAAGCCTGGAGCAATACGAATTCCTCGAGCGTTCCGGCTGTGACTTCATTCAGGGTTACCTGCTCAGCCGTCCGGTGCCGCTGCACGAACTGCGCCCGGTCCTCGAAGAGATCAATCAGCGCAAACACGCCCACTCGGTCAATCCGCTGACGCTGGCTCGCGGTACATTTTCACCAGTGTCGATGGATCTTTCTCCAAAAAGCCCTGGGCCCCATGCAGGCGCATCAGTTGTGCGGCCAATCCGCTGATCGGCGTGGCCGAGCCGACTTCACGGGAAAACTTCACTGCCGTATCGAGATCCTTGAGCAGCGTGCGCACATGCCATTTCACCGGTTCGAAACGGCTTTCGGCCATTTGCGGGGCGAGGATCTGCAGCGGCTTTGAATCGGCAAAACCACCGGCCAGCGCCTCGGCAATCAGGCTGGCGTCGACCCCGGACTGCTCGGCCAGCGCGACCACTTCGGCGATCACCAGCGCATTGCAGGCAACGATCATCTGGTTGCAGGCCTTGGTCACCTGGCCGGCGCCGATGCCGCCCATGTGCGTGACGCGCTGACCGAGGGTGAGCAACACCGGGCGAACCCGATCAAGATCTGCGGCATCACCACCGACCATGATCGCCAGGCTGCCGGCCTCCGCGCCGACGACGCCGCCGGACACCGGTGAGTCGAGCCACGTCATGCCGGTCTTTTGCGCCAGTTCTGCTGCCATCTCGCGAGTCGCCGTCGGCTCAAGGCTGGAAAAGTCCACCAGCAACTGACCGTTTCTTGCGCCTTCAGCAACACCGGCCGGGCCAAACACCACCTCACGCACTACCGCCGTATCGGCCAGGCAGAGCATCACCACGTCGGCCTGCCCGCACAATTCGGCCGGGGTCGCGACTTGCCGGGCACCCGCCTCGACCAGCGGCGCGCACTTGTCCGGGTTGCGGTTCCACACCGTCAGCGGATAACCCGCCGCCAGCAGACGCCGGCACATCGGCAGCCCCATCAGTCCGATTCCGGCAAACCCCAACGAAGGTAGCGTTGACATCATTTAGCCTCCTTTTGATTAAAGATCGCCGAATAATGGCCGATCCATCATCAATCAGGAAAGGATTCCCCCGTGCGACACACAGGCAAAGCACCTGACGCACGGGCCAAATACGCGCAGCAAAAAGACGCGAGATTCCCATTCCGTGAGGCTCGACGACAGTGGTCGCCGAGCCAACCAGTCCAGGTAAATGGCGCACAATGACTTCTAAAAACAATCCGGCCACCGCGGTATCCGATCTGACCCTGAGCCCTGCGGCGAACAGCCCTGCCCCGATGAAGCCATTGCCTCCTTCGCGCCCTCTGGGCACCCAGCAATACCTGTACTTCACCGAAACCAACACTGACCGCATCCTCGACAACCTCGACGGCCTGCGTGACCTGGTGTTCCCGCGCCCGCCGCACCTGGAAGGCGACAACGAGCAGCACAACGACCAGGAATTCCCGTCGGTGTGCCTGATCGGCCTCGGTCGCTGCGGCTCCAACATCGCCCTCGACGTGGCGGAGCTGGTGTACAACGCGCGCAAGTTCTACCTCAACGAATTCAACAACGAAGACCGCGTGGCTGATCGTCGCCTGGCCTCCGACAAAGGCTACAGCCCGGCCCAGTGGATCAAGCAGAACCTGCGGATCGGCCCGAACAAGTCGACCAAACCGGTATTCCTGGTCGAGCCGCTGGTCATGCTCGGCGACCTGGACAAGGACATTGCCGGTCGTATCCGCTTCTCGCGCAAGGGCGAAAAAAGCGGCTTCCTGCGCGACTACAGCAAAATGAAGATCATGGACTTGTCCGAAGTCCACGCCGGTGGTGCCGGTAACGCGCCGATCCTCGGCCAGTACCTGGCGAAGATCATCCTCAACAAGGACACCCAGCGCTTCTCCAGCCCCGACTGGAAAATGATTCACTCGTACCTGATCGACAGCTGCGGCATCAAGGCCAACCAGTCGCGCCTGTATTTCTCGATCTTCAGTGCCGGCGGCGGTACCGGTTCGGGCATGGCCTCGGAATTCGGCCTGGCCCAGCAGCACTCGTACATGAACAAGACGTTCGACACCAAGCCGATGGACGAACATGACGGCAAGAGCGGTCATTCGTTCGTGTTCGAGCCGATCTTCACCAGCGGCATCTGCGTGCTGCCGAACATTTCCGACCACCGCAGCGAAATGTCCGAGGCGCTGCACATCAACGCCGGTCGCCTGCTGTGCAAATACCTGTCGGAAGAATGGGATTTCTCGTACAACTTCGCCAACGAAGACAGCAGCGAAGCCAGCGTCATGGGCCGTATCCGCCCATGGAACGCGATGATGCTGATCTCCAACGACATCATGCGTTACGCCGAAGAGAGCGATGACGGCAACATCCAGAACATTGATGTCAATGCGATGGAGAAGCACGCCAACCAATACATCTCGCAGCAGATCTTCAACATTCTGACGGCCCAAGCCGTCACGACCGACTACGACCAGAACTATTTCCGTCGCGCCGGCATCGACATCGGCGAGACTATTCGCCTGGACGCCAACGACCTGTTCATGAGCCTGGCCGGTCCGGTGGCGATTGCCTACGCAGAATCGGTGGTGCCGGAAACGCCGCCACCAAGCAGCGACAAGTTCAAGGTGTTCGACAAAGAGCCACAGCGCCTGAACATCGACGACCTGTTCTTCCGCTCGATCGACCTGCCGCACTTCAACAAGGTGACCCAGGCCATCGAAGGCATCAGCCTGCTGCCGATCGAATCCAAGCGTTATCGCGCGTCGCTGGAGCAGTACAAGAATTCCGGCTACGACGCCGCCGCGCTGCATGACCTGCACTTCTTCAAGAACTGCTCGTCGGTGGTCTCGATCGTTTCGCTGCCGAAAGACTACAAACTGTCGTACATGGACCTGAACCGGTTGAAGACCCACCTCAACAGCCTGTTCCCCAACACCACGCTCAAGCGCTACGCACTGGTGATCGGTGCTTCGGCCAACCTGTCGCTGACCACCCTGATCGCCAAGAGCCCGTGCCTGTCGGACGACTTCCTGACCCTGATCGTGGCGTTCATCAAGCGTTGCTTCGCGAAGAACCCGTACCGTTTCGACGAGACCCTCGACAACTCGATCCTCGACTTCATCATCAATGAAGAATTCGACGAAGAACGTATCGATGACCTGCTCAACGAATTCGAGAACCCGGCGAAGATCCTCGATACCAACTGGTACGCGATCAAGCCGATGTACGAGAAGAAATACCGCGAGCTGATCAACGACAAAGAGAAATTTGTCTCGATCAACGACATTCGCTTGTCGCGCGATTGCGTGAAGAAGTCGATCAAGTACTTGCGCGAGATTTACCGCCACCGGATCGGCAAGACCAAGGTCATTTCGCTCAATAATCACACCGGCAAGACTTACTCGGTCTGATCCAAGACCGCGTCGCCGCCATTCGCGAGCAAGCCCGCTCCCACATTTGACCGTATGTCTACTGACACAACGCGGTTGAATGTGGGAGCGGGCTTGCTCGCGAAGAGGCCTTTAAATTCGATGAAAATTTCAGCCTTTCCAACATCCCGAAACAATTAAGCAGCCGTTAGGCTGCTTACTAAACTGTGCCCGTTACGTTTACGTCACCGTTATGCCACCCGCGCTTGTGGCATTTCTCTACGGCAACGTGCCATCACGCTACTCGGCTACACACTTTTCCTCGGCCATCATGTGCACCAACGAGGTGCAACCCCTCAGGCCGACGCCCTTTCCTGGACCAGAATCCACGGCCGGACCACCACCGCCCACATCTCGGGATCACGTTCGAAAATATCCAGCGCCCGCGTTTCAGACAGCTTGGCGACCTTGTCTTCGGCCAGCCAGGCAGCGACTTTCTCGCCTTGATCCGATGCCACGGCCTCGGCCACGGCGATCAAATCCAGGTCAGCGTCGACCCACAATAGGGCACCCTGGGCGTAGAAGCGCTCCAGCTCTTTCCAGGTAATAGATGCGGTTTCACCAAGCAGCTTGGCATAGAGGGTGCTAGGTTCTTGATTCATGGGACTGTCCGGAAAAGAAATCGGCGCGAATGATAACGTCGGTGGTCCGGCAGAAAAACCCGGTAGCAAAAGGCTGTACCGAACGAAAAGCGCAGGAAAGCCAAGGAATGCTGATGATTGGGGCATAAGCCCTCTGAAAGCCCCGCCGCAATTCTGTCTTTTTCTTTCATTAAAGCGACATCTCCAGAATTTGCCCCTGGGCGCCAGCTTCCCAGGCCAACAACCGGCGCTCTACACTGTACCGGTACAGTTGCCGGGGGCATTTCCGGAAGGTATCGCGAAGATATCCAGCCCGGTTCTGCTGCTACGGCGTCAGGACTCTAAAAAAATACAACAGTAAGAGTGGAGCACTATGACTAAGGCTACTAAGCAGATTTCCAAACTGTTTGCCGCTATGGTACTGGCCGGGGTTGCCAGCCATTCGTTCGCAGCTGACACCATCAAGATCGGTATCGCCGGCCCTAAAACCGGCCCGGTAGCCCAGTACGGCGACATGCAGTTCAGTGGCGCCAAAATGGCCATCGAACAGATCAACGCCAAGGGCGGCGTCGACGGCAAGAAGCTCGAAGCCGTTGAATACGATGACGCTTGCGACCCGAAACAAGCGGTAGCCGTTGCGAACAAGGTCGTCAACGACGGCGTCAAGTTCGTGGTCGGTCACCTGTGCTCCAGCTCCACTCAGCCTGCTTCGGACGTTTACGAAGACGAAGGCGTGATCATGATCACCCCGGCTGCCACCAGCCCGGACATCACCAGCCGCGGTTACAAAATGGTGTTCCGCACCATCGGTCTGGACAGCGCCCAGGGCCCTGCCGCCGGTAACTACATTGCCGATCACGTGAAACCGAAAATCGTTGCTGTCCTGCACGACAAACAGCAATACGGTGAAGGCATCGCCACCGCCGTGAAGAAAACCCTGGAAGGCAAAGGCGTCAAGGTTGCCGTGTTCGAAGGCGTGAACGCCGGCGACAAAGACTTCTCCTCGATGATCTCCAAGCTCAAGCAAGCCAACGTCGACTTCGTCTACTACGGCGGCTACCACCCTGAGCTGGGCCTGATCCTGCGTCAGTCCCAGGAAAAAGGCCTGAAAGCCAAGTTCATGGGTCCGGAAGGCGTGGGTAACGACTCCATCTCGCAGATCGCCAAGGACGCGTCCGAAGGCCTGCTGGTGACCCTGCCGAAGTCCTTCGACCAGGATCCGGCCAACCAGAAACTGGCTGAAGACTTCAAGGCGAAGAAAGAAGACCCGAGCGGCCCGTTCGTGTTCCCGTCCTACTCGGCGGTTGAAGTGATTGCCCAAGGTATCACTGCTGCCAAATCCGAAGACCCTGCGAAAGTGGCGGCCGCCATTCACGCCGGCACCTTCAAGACCCCTACCGGCGACCTGAGCTTCGACGCCAAGGGCGACCTGAAGGACTTCAAATTCGTGGTCTACGAGTGGCACTTCGGCAAACCTAAAACCGAAGTTTCGCCTCAGTAAGGCGCTGCCTGACTGACTGCCAATAAAGCCCACGGCGTGCCGTGGGCTTTGTTTTACGAATGTATTGGGCCGCGCTGGCGTGATCCGCCAGTCTCCCCACCTGAAAATCTCAAAACCGTCATCAGCGGTTCGCTGGCAAAACCCGGATTCGAAGTGGATAAAGATCCACGGGGCCGGGCGGGAAAATGACTCCACCAGTGAAATGCGTATCAGGTTTTTAGGAGCGCTGTAATGCCTGACATCTATCACTTCTTCCAACAGCTGGTTAATGGCATGACCATTGGCAGCACGTATGCCCTGATCGCCATCGGCTATACGATGGTCTACGGCATCATTGGAATGATCAACTTCGCCCATGGCGAGGTGTACATGATCGGCTCCTACGTGGCATTCATCGCCATCGCCGGGCTGTCCATGATGGGACTCGACAGCGTTCCGCTGTTGATGACCGCCGCTTTTCTCGCAACCATCGTCGTGACCAGTGCCTACGGTTACAGCATCGAACGGGTCGCCTACCGCCCCTTGCGCGGCAGCAACCGTCTGATCCCGCTGATTTCCGCCATCGGTATGTCGATCTTCCTGCAGAACACGGTTCTGCTGGCGCAAGACTCCAAGGACAAATCCATCCCCAACCTGATCCCCGGCAACTTCTCCATCGGGCCAGGTGGCGCACATGAAGTGCTGATTTCCTACATGCAAATCGTGGTGTTCGTGGTGACCCTGGTCGCCATGCTCGGCCTGACGCTGTTCATCTCCCGCTCTCGCCTGGGCCGCGCCTGCCGCGCCTGTGCCGAAGACATCAAGATGGCCAACCTGCTGGGCATCAACACCAACAACATCATCGCCCTGACCTTCGTCATCGGTGCTGCGCTGGCGGCCATCGCGGCCGTGCTGCTGAGCATGCAATACGGCGTGATCAACCCGAACGCCGGCTTCCTCGTCGGCCTCAAGGCCTTCACCGCTGCGGTACTGGGCGGCATCGGCAGCATCCCCGGCGCCATGCTCGGCGGGCTTGTGCTCGGTGTGGCGGAAGCCTTTGGTGCCGATATCTTCGGCGACCAGTACAAGGACGTCGTGGCGTTCGGCCTGCTGGTTCTGGTGCTGTTGTTCCGGCCAACCGGCCTGTTGGGTCGTCCGGAGGTTGAGAAAGTATGACTAGGAATCTTAAACAGGCGCTGTTCAGCGCCTTGCTGGTGTGGGCGGTGGCCTACCCGGTACTCGGTCTGAAGCTGACCATCGTCGGCATCAACCTCGAAGTGCATGGCACCAGTACCTCGACACTGATCACCATCGCCGTCTGCTCGGTATTGATGTTCCTGCGCGTGCTGTTCGACCAGCAGATCGGCGCGGCGTGGAAATCCTCGCCGAGCCTGCCGAAGATGCCGGCCAAGGCCAGCAGTTTCCTGACCCTGCCGACCACCCAGCGCTGGATCATCATTGCGTTGATCATCGGTGCGCTGGTCTGGCCGTTCTTCGGTTCTCGCGGCGCGGTGGATATCGCCACGCTGGTGCTGATCTACGTGATGCTCGGCCTGGGCCTGAACATCGTGGTCGGCCTGGCAGGCCTGCTCGACCTCGGTTACGTCGGTTTCTATGCCGTCGGCGCCTACAGTTATGCGCTGCTGTCGCACTACTACGGCCTGAGCTTCTGGATCTGCCTGCCGATCGCCGGACTGATGGCGGCCACCTTCGGCTTCCTGCTCGGTTTCCCGGTCCTGCGTCTGCGCGGTGACTATCTGGCGATCGTGACGCTGGGCTTCGGTGAAATCATCCGTCTGTTCCTGCGTAACCTCACCGACATCACCGGCGGCCCGAACGGTATCAGCAACATCGAGAAGCCAACGTTCTTCGGTCTGACCTTCGAACGTAAAGCCGCCGAGGGTTTGCAGACGTTCCACGAATACTTCGGCCTGGAATACAACTCGATCAACAAGGTGATCTTCCTTTATCTGGTGGCGTTGTTCCTGGCGCTGTTCGCGCTGTTCGTCATCAACCGCTTGCTGCGCATGCCTCTGGGCCGTGCCTGGGAAGCGTTGCGCGAAGACGAGATCGCTTGCCGCGCTTTGGGCCTGAACCCGACGCTCATCAAGCTCTCGGCGTTCACCCTGGGTGCCTGCTTCGCCGGTTTCGCCGGCAGCTTCTTCGCCGCCCGTCAGGGTCTGGTGACACCGGAGTCCTTCACCTTCATCGAGTCGGCGACCATTCTCGCCATCGTGGTGCTGGGCGGCATGGGTTCGCAGCTGGGCGTGGTACTGGCCGCGGTCGTGATGATCCTGTTGCCGGAAATGATGCGTGAGTTCAGTGAGTACCGCATGCTGATGTTCGGCGCCCTGATGGTGCTGATGATGATCTGGCGACCTCAAGGTCTGCTGCCCATGCAACGTCCTCACATGGAGCTGCGCAAATGAGCCGCGAGATCCTGAAAGTCGAAAATCTGAGCATGCGCTTCGGCGGCCTGCTGGCGGTCAACGGCGTGGCCCTGACCGTGAAAGAGAAACAAGTGGTGGCGCTGATCGGGCCTAACGGCGCGGGCAAGACCACCGTGTTCAACTGCCTGACCGGTTTCTACAAGCCGAGCGGCGGCAGCATCAAGCTCGATGGCGAGCCGATCGAAGACCTGCCTGGCCACAAGATCGCCCTCAAGGGCGTGGTGCGTACCTTTCAGAACGTGCGGTTGTTCAAGGACATGACGGCGGTCGAGAATCTGTTGATCGCCCAACACCGTCACCTGAACACCAATTTCCTGGCCGGTCTGTTCAAGACCCCGGCGTTCCGCAAAAGCGAGCGCGAGGCCATGGAGTACGCCGAGTACTGGCTGGACAAGGTCAACCTCAAGGAATTCGCCAACCGCCCGGCCGGGACCCTGGCCTACGGTCAGCAGCGTCGCCTGGAAATCGCCCGCTGCATGATGACCCGTCCGCGGATCCTCATGCTCGACGAACCGGCCGCCGGTCTGAACCCGAAGGAAACCGAAGACCTGAAGGCGCTGATCAGCGTGCTGCGTGAAGAGCACAACGTGACCGTGCTGCTGATCGAACACGACATGAAACTGGTCATGAGCATTTCCGACCACATCGTCGTGATCAACCAGGGCACGCCTCTGGCCGACGGCACGCCGGAACAGATCCGCGACAATCCTGAAGTGATCAAAGCCTACCTGGGGGAAGCGTAAATGCTGCAGTTCGAAAACGTTTCCACCTTCTACGGCAAGATCCAGGCTCTGCACAGCGTCAACGTCGAAGTCCGCCAGGGCGAGATCGTGACGCTGATCGGCGCCAACGGTGCCGGCAAGTCCACGCTGCTGATGACGCTCTGCGGTTCGCCGCAAGCCCACAGCGGCAGCATCCGCTATATGGGTGAGGAACTGGTCGGCCAGGATTCGTCGCAGATCATGCGCAAGAGCATCGCCGTGGTGCCGGAAGGCCGCCGGGTGTTTGCCCGACTGACTGTCGAAGAGAACCTGTCCATGGGCGGATTCTTCACCGACAAGGGCGACTATCAGGAACAGATGGATAAGGTTCTCGGACTTTTCCCGCGCCTGAAAGAACGCTTCAACCAGCGCGGCGGCACCATGTCCGGCGGCGAACAGCAAATGCTCGCCATCGGCCGGGCGCTGATGAGCAAGCCGAAACTGCTGCTGCTCGACGAGCCGTCGCTGGGCCTGGCACCGATCATCATCCAGCAGATCTTCGACATCATCGAACAGCTGCGCAAGGACGGTGTAACGGTGTTCCTGGTCGAGCAGAACGCCAACCAGGCGCTGAAAATCGCTGACCGCGCCTACGTGCTGGAGAACGGCCGGGTGGTGATGCAAGGCACCGGTGAAGCGCTGCTGACCGACCCGAAAGTGCGCGAGGCGTACCTCGGCGGTTGATCGATCGCTTCAAACAAAAAAACGGCCTTCGGGCCGTTTTTTTTTGCGCTTTGAAAATTATTTTCGCGATCGCTGTAACGCATCACCAGGTCGTTTCTCTAGTGGGGTAAGCAAGCGCACATCGCTTGTTCCAACCCAAGTTGAAACCGGAGAAACATCATGACTGCTACCACCCGCACCCTGTCCGCCGCCGCCCTGGTTCTGGCCCTTGGTTCTGCACTGAGCATGGCCGCCGTTTCGACCGTCCAGGCGGCCGATAACACCAACATGGAAAAATGCTTCGGCGTGGCCATGAAAGGTCATAACGACTGCGCCGCCGGCGCCGGCACCACCTGTGCAGGCACGGCGAAAATGGATTACCAGGCCAATTCCTGGAAGTTCGTTCCGAAAGGCACCTGCACCACCACCGAAAGCAAGACTTCGCCGACCGGTTTCGGTCAGATGGAAGCCTTCAAGGCCAAGTCCTGATCCACGGCCTGCCCGAGTGACGAACATGATCACCTCCCGCGACCATGCCTTCCCCCGCACTCGGGCAGCCCTCACCGGGCTCCCGCCCCGTGCCGGGCTGGGGCTCAAGACCGGGCACTTTCGTGAAGTGCTCGGCTCTCTACCGGACATCGGCTTCTTCGAAGTCCACGCCGAAAACTACATGGTGGCCGGCGGCCCGTTTCATCATTTTCTGGGTTTGGTCCGCGAGGCGTATCCGCTGTCGCTGCATGGCGTCGGCCTGTCCATCGGCGCCGAAGGCCCGCTGGATGTGCAACACCTCAAACGTCTGAGCGCGCTGATCGAGCGTTATCAACCCCACTCCTTTTCCGAACACCTGGCCTGGTCGACTCACGGCCCGGTGTTTCTCAATGATCTATTGCCCCTGGCCTACGACACGCCGACGCTGAATCGCGTCTGCGATCACATCGACCAGGTGCAGAACACCCTCAAGCGTCCGATGCTGCTGGAAAACCCGGCGACCTATCTGGCGTTCGAGCGCTCGACGATCGACGAAGCGGATTTCATCCGTGAAGTCATCCGGCGCAGCGGCTGCGGTCTGTTGCTGGACGTGAACAACATTTATGTCTCGTGCATCAACCATCAGCGCGATCCCCTGGCCTACCTCGACGCACTGCCGCTGCACGCGGTTGGCGAGATTCATCTGGCGGGGTTTGCCGAAGATTCCGATAGCCTCGGTGATCGCTTGCTGATCGACGATCACGGCGCACCGGTCGATCAGGCCGTCTGGTCGCTGTACCGGCAGGCACTGGAACGCGTCGGCCCGGTGGCGACGCTGATCGAACGGGACAATCAGGTGCCAGCCTTCGACGTACTGATGGCCGAGGCGCAACAGGCCGACGAGCTTCTGCTTTGCGCGGGAGGTCGGCCATGAGTACCCAAGCCGTGTTCAGCGCCGCACTGCTCGATGTCGGCCTGCCCTGCCCCGACGGATTGTGCAGCGCCAACGGGGCCGATCCGGCCAGTCGGTTCGCCGTGTACCGCAACAACGTGCAGGGCTCGTTGAGCAATGCACTGGCCGACAGTTATCCCGTAGTGATGCAGTTGGTGGGAGAGGAATTCTTCCGCGCCATGGCCGGAGTCTTTATTCAAAACCACCCACCACGAAGCCCGTTGATGAGCGACTACGGCAGTGATCTGGCGGACTTCATCAGCGGATTCGAACCGGCGTCGAGCGTGCCTTACCTAGCCGATGTCGCGCGGCTGGAACGCTTGCGCACGCAGGCCTACCACTCCGCCGATATCGCGCCGCTCAGCCAGGACCGGATTGCTGCGGCCTTCGCGGATCAGGAGGGCCTGAGTCGCTTGCAAATTGGCCTGCACCCTTCATTGCACTTGCTCGACTCAGTCTTTGCCGTGGTGGATATCTGGGCTGCGCATCAGCAAGACGCCACGTTGGCCGGCATCGTTCTGAATCAGGCCCAGCACGCGCTGATCCTGCGCAACGGCCTGGAGGTCGAGGTGTTCGCCGTGGATCCCGGCGCCAGCCAGTTCATCGGCCAGCTAAAGGCCGGCCTGTCACTGACCGAGGCGCTGGAGTCCGCAGAAGCCTTCGATCTCGGCCAGACCTTGGCCCTGTTGATCAGCCGCCACGCCATCACTCACTTACATCACAAGGTTTCGCCATGAACAGTCTCATTGCCCGCGCCATCGCGCTGCTGGAAAAAATCCCGCACAGCCTGATCGCCTTCATTGCGCGTTTTTCCATCGCGGCGGTGTTCTGGAAATCCGGGCAGACCAAGGTCGAGGGACTGGCCATCGACCTGATCGACGGCACGTTCCAGATCGGCTGGCCGCACCTGGCGGACTCGACGATTCCGCTGTTCCAGAGCGAATACCACGTGCCGCTGCTGTCACCGGAAATCGCCGCGCACATGGCGGCGTTCGCCGAACACTTTTTCCCGATCCTGATCCTCATCGGCTTCGCCACAAGGTTTTCAGCGCTGGCACTGCTGGGCATGACGCTGGTCATCGAGCTGTTCGTCTACCCCGACGCCTACCCGACCCACGGAACCTGGGCAGCAGTGTTGCTGTACCTGATGACCACCGGTCCGGGAAAGCTGTCGATCGATCATCTCATCGCCCGACGTTACCGCTGAAGCCGGTCCAGGGCCTCGCCGCTGCGCTTGAACCAGTCGATCAGGTAATCCGCCAGCACTTGGGTGCGCTTCGGCAGCCCGCCCTGATACGGATGCACCAGGTACATCGGCATGCGCCGGGTCTGAAAATCGCGCAGGAGCCAGCGCAATCGGCCGTCAGCCAATTCCGTCTGCAACAGATAGGACGGCAGGCGGGCGATGCCGGCGCCAGCAAGTGCGGCTTTTTTCAGCAGGCTGTAGTGATTGCTGGCGAACGGCCCCGATACCCGCACCCGCAACAGCTCGTGCTGCTGGTGATAGAGCCATTCTTCGCGACCACCGTAGTGACTGTTGAGTAAGCAACGATGTTCGGCCAGTGCCTGCGGAGTCTGCGGCTCGCCAAAACGTTCCAGATACGCCGGACTGGCGCAGGTCATTTCCTGCCAGGCCAGCAAAGGCTTGGCCACCAGACGCTCGTCGTTGGCGACGTCGGTGCGGATCGCCAGATCAAAGCCATCGCGGGAGAGATCGCGATAGCTGTTGTTCAGCTCCAGCTCGATCTGCACTTCGGGGTATTTCTGCGAAAACTCCAGCACCAGGCCGTCGAAGAAGGTTTCCCCCAGCGACACCGGCACCGTCATACGCACCGGGCCTGCCATGTCGTCCTTCAAACGCGCCAATGCCTGACGCGCTCTTTCCACCTGAACGACAAGCGCCTGGGCCTGGGGCAGCAGCGCCGCACCGGCCGCCGTCAGGCTGAGCCGACGTGTGGTGCGTTGCAGCAGCACCACGGAAAACTGCGCCTCCAGCTGACTGATGCGCTTGGACAGCTGTCCCTTGCTGCACCCCAGTTGCTGCGCCGCCAGGGTAAAACTGCCGGCCTCGATCAATACCGCGAACGCCGCCAGATCATCCATCTCGCTCATGGATTGTTTCCATTTGAAAACCAAAGGTTGCCCATTAGCGCGCTTATCAGCGGAAAAAACCACTCTAGACTGAAAGCTCGTTCAATCACTTGAGGCAAGCACGATGAAAATTCTGTTGATCGGCGCCGGCGGCACCATCGGTTCGGCCGTGGACAAAGAGCTGTCGCAGCGTCACGAAGTCATTCGCATCGGCCGCAGCAGCGGCGATTTCCAGGTGGACATCAGCGACAGCGCGTCGATTCGCAAACTGTTCGAAAAGACCGGCAAGTTCGACGCACTGGTCTGCGCCGCCGGCAACGTGACCTTCGCCCCGCTGGGCGACATGAACGAAGACAGCTTCGCCCTCGGCCTGAAAGACAAGCTGATGGGCCAGGTCAATCTGCTGCTGATCGGCCGCGAATTCGCCAACGACGGCGCATCGTTCACCTTCACCACCGGCGTACTCAGTCACGACCCGATCCGCAGCGGTGCTTCGGCGGCCCTGGTCAACGGCGCGCTGGACAGCTTCGTCCGTGCCGCAGCCATCGAACTGCCACGGGGCTTGCGCGTGAACTCGATCAGCCCGACCGTGCTGGTGGAAGCCATGGGCAGCTACGCCCCGTACTTCCGCGGCTACAAGCCGGTTCCTGCGGCGGATGTGGCGTTGGCCTACGCCAAAAGTGTCGAAGGCTTGCAGACAGGTCAGACATTTCACGTGGGCTAAACCCTTGTGATGAACGGTCAGCCTGCGTAACGTGGCGGCACTTGTCTGGAGAGCCGAAGATGCGTGTTGCCCGTTCCTTGATCGTTGTTGCCCTGCTCCCTCTGTTTGCCGCGTGCCAGTTGTTCGATGGCGCGCGGGAAAGCGCCTCCCACGTCGGCCAGACGCGGATGCAGGGGCAACTGACCGCTGCCGACGGCAAACTGGTGTTCCAGTCGTGCGGCGAACAGCGTCAGTACGTGGTCAACGACATTGGCGGCACCAGCATTCTGCAAGAGGCCGCCACCCTGGCCGATCAACAGGGCAAGCTGTTCGCCGACGTGCGCGGGAAGATCGCCGGTGACCGTCTCGACCTGACCCAGTTGTACCGCGTCGAACGCTCCGGCACCGCTTGCGATGATCCGAACTTCAAGCAACTGATCCTGCGCGCCGCCGGCCATGGCCCGGAATGGAACGTCAAGGTCAGCGGCAAAGGCATGGTCATCGACCGCGAAGGCCAGCCACCGCTCGCTGTGCCCTATGTCGAAGAGCAACTGGGCGACGGCCGTTTCAACCTCAGCAGTGAAGCCAACAACCAGCGCATCGAGCTGTGGGTGGCGCCGCAACGCTGTGTCGACAGCAACACCGGCAGCGTGCAGCACATGAGTGCCGAGTTGCGTATCGACGGCAAGGTGCAGCGCGGTTGCGGGTATTTCGGCGGTTCGCGCAACGACTGATCGTTTTACCCTCACGGGATCCGGCCGTTGCGGCTTATAATCGCCGCCTTCAAACGCCCTGGCGCAGTTGTGCGCCCCGCGAACCGGATCCTGTCATGTTACGAATCACTGAACTCAAGCTGCCGATCGACCATCCCGACGAAGACCTGCGCGCTGCAATCGTGCAACGCCTGGGCATCGCCAGCGATGACCTGCTCGACTTCACCTTGTTCAAGCGCAGCTACGATGCGCGCAAAAAGTCTTCCGAACTGTGCTTCATCTACACCATCGACCTCGAAGTGCGCGACGAGGCCAAGGTGCTGGGCAAGTTCGCCGATGACCGCAACGTCAACGTGGCGCCGGATGTCAGCTACAAATTCGTCGGCCAGGCACCAAGCGACCTGAGCCAGCGCCCGATCGTGGTCGGTTTCGGCCCCTGCGGGATCTTCGCCGGCCTGTTGCTGGCGCAGATGGGCTTCAAGCCGATCATCCTCGAACGCGGCACCGAAGTGCGTCAGCGCACCAAGGACACCTGGGGCCTGTGGCGCAAAAGCGTGCTCAACCCCGAGTCCAACGTGCAGTTCGGCGAAGGCGGTGCGGGCACGTTCTCCGACGGCAAGCTGTACAGCCAGATCAAGGATCCGAAGTTCCTCGGCCGCAAAGTCTTGCACGAGTTCGTCAAGGCCGGCGCGCCGGAAGAAATCCTCTACGTCAGCAAGCCGCACATCGGTACGTTCCGTCTGACCGGCATGGTCGAGACCATGCGTGAAGAGATCCGTGCCCTGGGTGGCGAAGTACGCTTCCAGGAGCGCGTCACCGACGTGCTGATCGAAGACGGCCAACTGGTCGGCGTCGAGCTGGCCAGCGGCGAAACCCTGCATTCGAAACATGTGATTCTGGCGCTGGGCCACAGTGCCCGCGACACCTTCCGCATGCTCCACAGCCGTGGCGTGTTCATGGAAGCCAAGCCGTTCTCGGTGGGTTTCCGTATCGAGCACCCGCAATCGCTGATCGACCGTGCACGACTGGGCAAGTACGCCGGTCACCCCAAGTTGGGAGCCGCCGACTACAAACTGGTGCACCACGCCAAGAACGGCCGTTCGGTCTACAGCTTCTGCATGTGCCCGGGCGGCACCGTGGTGGCGGCGACTTCCGAGCCGAACCGCGTGGTCACCAACGGCATGAGCCAGTACTCGCGTAACGAGCGCAACGCCAACTCCGGCATCGTCGTCGGCATCACCCCGGAAGTCGATTATCCGGGCGGTCCGCTGGCCGGGATCGAGTTGCAGGAGCGTCTGGAGTCCCACGCCTTCATCCTCGGCGGCAGCGATTACAAGGCACCGGCGCAACTGGTCGGCGACTTCATCAACGGCACGCCGTCCACCGAGCTGGGCGAGGTTGAGCCTTCGTACAAGCCAGGCGTGGCGCTAGGGGATCTGGCCCTGGCCTTGCCGGACTTCGCCATTGAAGCGATTCGTGAGGCGTTGCCTGCGTTCGAGAAGCAGATTCGCGGTTATTCGCTGCACGATGCGGTGCTGACCGGGATCGAGACGCGGACTTCGTCGCCGCTGCGTATCACGCGCAACGAGTCGCTGCAGAGCATGAACGTCAAAGGTCTGTTCCCGGCCGGTGAAGGCGCGGGTTATGCGGGCGGGATTCTGTCGGCGGGTGTTGACGGGATTCGGATTGCGGAAGCTGTAGCGCGTGACATTCTCGGTCTGAAAGACTGATCCGCGCGACCTGAAACACTGCAAAAACCTGTGGGAGCGAATTCGCTCCCACAGTCGTTTTCGGCGTCAGATATTGGCGCGCAGCACCGAGGCCGGCAGCGCTTCACCCTTCTCGGCACTCGCCGCCACGGCCGCCATCAATCCTTCCAGCTCATAGCCCTGCGCCTTGAGCCACGCCGGATCGTAATAGGTGTCCGCGTAGCGCTCGCCGCCATCGCACAGGATCGCCACGATCGACCCCGACTCCCCCGCCGCTTTCATCTGCTGCGCCGCCATCAGCGCGCCGATCAGGTTGGTGCCGCTCGACCCGCCCACATGCCGGCCCAGACGCTGCGCCAGGTAATGCATGGCCGCCAGCGACAAGGCATCCGGCACCTTGACCATCGCATCGATCACCTTCGGCAGGAACGACGCTTCCACCCGTGGCCGGCCGATGCCTTCGATCCGCGAACCGTGGTCCAGACGCAGGCTGGCATCACCGGTCTGGTAAAAGTCGAAGAACACCGAACGCTCGGCATCAGCACACAGCACCCGGGTGCAATGCTGGCGAAAGCGCACGTAACGGCCGAGGGTCGCGGTGGTGCCGCCGGTGCCGGGGCTGGAAATCAGCCACGCCGGGCACGGGTGCTGCTCGTAGCGCATCTGCTGGAAGATCGACTCGGCGATGTTGTTGTTCGCCCGCCAGTCGGTGGCGCGTTCGGCATAGGTGAACTGGTCGATGAAGTGCCCATCGTGTTCGCGGGCCAGACGTTCGGATTCGGCGTAGATCTGGGTCGGATCGTCCACCAGATGACTTTTGCCGCCATAGAAGGCGATCTGCGCGATCTTCTCCTTGGAGGTAGTCGCCGGCATCACCGCAATGAACGGCAGCCCGAGCATCCGCGCAAAGTACGCTTCGGAAATCGCCGTCGAACCGCTGGACGCCTCGATCACCGGCGCGCCGGGCTTGAGCCAGCCGTTACACAAGGCGTAGAGAAACAGCGAACGGGCCAGCCGATGCTTGAGGCTGCCGGTGGGGTGGCTTGATTCGTCCTTGAAGTACAACTCGATGCCCGGAAACCCCGGCAGCGGCAAGGGGATCAGGTGCGTGTCGGCGCTGCGCTGGAAGTCCGCTTCGATGATCCGGATGGCTTCGCGGGCCCACTGTCGGTTGTCGCTCATGGCTGTTGTTCTCGTTGAATCGGGCAGAAGTGCCTTCACAGGCTTAGCCCCCAAGCTTAGGAAAAATCCTGCAGCACCGACAGATACAGCTGAGCTTCAATACCTTTGGCAACTGCTAGGCTTTGCTGCAGGTCTGGCAGGCGCCTTGTAACCATATATAACAAAAAAGAATATAACTTTTGTTTTAACAACTAACAGTACGGGTTAGGGTGTCCCACCTTTTGACTTTATCGATGGAGAGCGACCTTGCCTCTGCGTAGCACTTTCACGCGTTTCTTTCAGTTGGAAGCTGCCAGCGGTCTGTTACTGATCGCCGCGGCCATCCTGGCTCTAATCATCAACAACTCGCCGCTGTCGTGGCTGTACACCGGCCTGCTCGACACCCCGGTGGTCGCGCAAATCGGCGCATTGAAAATCGCCAAACCCCTGCTGTTGTGGATCAACGACGGCCTGATGGCGCTGTTCTTCCTGCTGATCGGCCTGGAAGTGAAGCGCGAAGTGCTCGACGGCCAGCTGTCGAAGCCGTCGCAGATCGTGCTGCCCGGTGCGGCGGCCATCGGCGGCATGCTGGTGCCGGCGCTGATCTACTGGTTCCTCAACCGTGACAACCCGGCCGCCCTCGATGGCTGGGCGATTCCGACCGCCACCGACATCGCCTTCGCCCTCGGCGTGCTGGCCTTGCTCGGCAAGCGGGTGCCGGTGTCGCTGAAGCTGTTCCTGATGACCCTGGCGATCATCGACGACCTTGGCGCCATCGTGATCATCGCGATCTTCTATTCCGGCGAACTCTCGACCCTGTCGCTGGGCCTCGCGGCGGCGTGCATTGCGGCGCTGGTGGCGATGAACCGGCTCGGGGTGGTCAAGCTCGGGCCGTACATGATCATCGGGTTGATCCTGTGGGTCTGTGTGCTCAAGAGCGGTGTCCACGCGACGCTGGCCGGCGTGACCCTGGCGTTCTGCATTCCGCTGCGCACGAAAAACGCCGAACCTTCGCCGCTGCTGACTCTGGAGCATGCGCTGCACCCGTGGGTGGCTTACGGCATTCTGCCGCTGTTCGCCTTCGCCAACGCCGGTTTGTCGCTGGCCGGTGTGACCGCCGAAAGCTTCACCCACCACGTACCGATGGGCATCGCCGTCGGCCTGCTGCTGGGCAAGACCATCGGCGTGTTCGGCCTGACCTGGCTTGCCGTGAAAACCGGCATCGCGGCCCTGCCCCAGAACGCCAATTGGGGCCAGGTGCTGGGCGTGGCGATCCTCTGCGGGATCGGCTTCACCATGAGCCTGTTTGTCGGCTCCCTCGCCTTCGTGCCGGGTGCCAGTGAATACGCCGGAATGGACCGGATGGGCATTCTCACCGGCTCGGTGTTCGCCGCATTGATCGGTTATGCGGTGACCTTGGCGGCGAGCAAAAAGAACACCGCGCTGCCTTCCTGATGCCATAGCGAACAATCCCCACGTCTTTAGAGACGCGTCCTACAGCCACGATTTTCCTGCTTCGTTAACGTCGTGCAGCCCCTTTCGAGGGGGCTGCCGATGCATGAACGAAAGGACAATCAGTGGCTGGTCAAAAGGACATTCCCCGGGTTCCCAACCCACCGGCAGGCGACGGGCATCACGTCACCTACCGCTACCTGACGGCTACCGAGCTGGCCGATCAGGACGAGCGACAAAACAAGTACGACGCCATGCTGGCGCGGCAGGACGCCTTCGAACGCGGCCGTGAGGTCGCGTCGAACAAGCCTGAGCCGGTACGCGCCGGATGTGTGTTTGCCAAGTCCTGCAAGTTGCCGGACGCGATCATCGATTACTCGAATCCCTCGGGGATGGTGCCGACGGACAGCCTGAAAGATTACGGCGATCTGATCCTGCTCGGCGGACGTGAAGCCGATGACAGCGGCGGCGTTGCACTCAAGAAAATCAGCGGCACCGCCATTCCTGCTGGCCTGGGCACCTTTGCTCTCGCCGGTGAGGCGTTCAAGGCTTTGCCCGCGATGGCCTCCGCCGCCGTCGTGGCCCCGCTGGTCGGGTTGGTGGCGCTGTTCATGCCATCGAACCTGAGCGACAGCGCCCTCTACACCGAAGACCAGTTGCGCGCCCTCAAACAGGCTCGAACCCGCGTGCGCCTGCACGTCGAACAGCAGGCCGACGGCAGCCTCAAGGGTTACGGCTTCTACACCGGCAAGAACCGCGACTGGGAAATGGTCGATGTCGCGCAGTTCACCGCACGCGGTAACCGGTTTGTCGCAGACCTCGGCGAAGGCATCGAACTGATCTGGACGCCCGCCGTGGACGGCTCCGACATCCTCGGCATCCCCGCGCTGGAAGCCGCTCCGCAGGCACCGCATATCTGGGTGTATCCGCCGACGAAAGCGGCGGACGGGATTCTGGTGAACCCGGTTTATCCGCCGGAGTATCGGGATTTCATATTGGTGTTTCCGGCAAGTTCGGGGGTAAAACCGTTATACGTTGTACTGAACACATCCCGCAAAGGCTTGGCACCCGCAGGCCATAGCTACCATAAACCGCCGAAGACCGACCAAATCACCGCACTTCCAGACCTGAAAAAAGTTAAAGACATGAATCCGGTTCAGGGTGGAGGAGGACTTCGCAAGCGCTGGACTGATGCTAAAGGAAAGAAAATTTACGAATGGGACTCAAGACATGGGGAGTTAGAAATGTACCGAAGCGATGGAACTCACCTGGGAGCCTTCGATCCCTACACAGGTGAGCAACGCGAAGGGCCTATAAAAGAAAGAAGCATCAAAAAAAGATATCTGTGAGGAAGAGATGGGACTGGAACTAAGACTGGAGTGGTACAACACAGCAACCCAGCAATTCCAAGGCGAGGAGTCGTCGAAAGATCTGGGGGATGATGAATCAGTACTGAATGCCTTAGGCATTCCTGTGGAGGGCAACATCAATAATGGCAGCTTCAACGTCGTCGAAAAGTGGGTTGCGACTATTCAGCCGTACTTTCAACATCAAATCGCTCTAAGTATCAACGACTATCAAATTTCGTTTGACTACAGTTAATACCGACAGACAGGCTGATTGTCCTTAATGCGCTACCTTTCGATCACCGGCTTCTTCCCTGATGAAGTTCAAGACGACTCTTTGCAATTCGAGCTGGATATCACGGGTAATGAGATGAATGAAAAAGTTGCCCAACTCTCAGAATCCAAGCCTCTTAGCGAGGTTGAGCCAGGCGAGTTGTTGTTGAATCAAGATCAGATAATCGCTCTAGAGAACCTTTTAAACGTCAGGCTCCCAAAGGATTTGGAATATTTTGTGGGCACCCGTGCCGAATATTGACTCGTCAATTCGAAGGCAAACAAAAAACCCCGACCAGTCACCTGATCGGGGTTTTCCTTTACCGCTCGTTCCCGCTTAGTGCGAAACGCGGCTGGTCCCGCCGACAGTCGAAATCCGTACGCGCTCACCGACACGGAACACTTCATTCTCCTGCACTTGCTGCACGTAGGCGCGCATGCTGCCGTCGTCTTCGCGCACGGTGATTTCAACACCCTGGGTACGGGTCAGGCCTTCTTCGGTGGCGGAACCGATCAGGCCGCCGGCCACGGCACCGATAACGGCTGCAACGATGCTGCCTTTACCGCCGCCGATGGCGCTGCCGCCGACACCGCCGACCACTGCACCGGCTGCGCCGCCGATCGGGGTCTTGGTGCCTTCGATTTTCACCGGACGCAGGGATTCGATGGTGCCCATGCGAATCGTCTGCACGCGACGCGCTTCGTCACGGGAGTAGGAGTCACCGGTCAGGCTCGATTGGCAGCCGGCAAGCAACATCGCCATCGTGGAAAAGGAAGCAACCAGCAGAACAGACTTACGCATAGGATCAACTCCAAAGGACAGGTATTCATTAAACTCCGCAGCTTGACGCCTGTCACGGCGCCGCCCGGATAAATTTGGTTTCATTCAGGCCCGGTACAGGGCCTCCACGAACTCACCCAACAGTAGCGCCAAAATACAGAGCTTGCGCCGCCGACCCCAAGGATTTTCATGGATTACTTCATCATTGTCGTCACAACCGTTGCCGGTTTGTACTTCCACTGGTGGTTGTACGTGCGGATCAAACGCTGGATGGACCGCGATCTGGCATTGTCACTGGCCGGCAAGGATGAAGGCAAACGCGCCTACATGCTCGAACGGCTGGCGCAAGCCCGATCACAGAAGATCAGGCGTCGGGACCTGCCGAAGTGGCTTGAGGCCGCTGCGGCAGGCTATCCCGCTCGGTAGACTGCTTAAGGTGCCAGACGTTCAAGAATCCAGTCGGCGCCCTGCAAACGGTAGTTGAGGCGATCGTGCAAGCGGCTGGCGCGGCCCTGCCAGAACTCGATGCGCTCCGGCAGCAAACGGTAACCGCCCCAGTGTTCCGGGCAGTCGGGCTGGGTGTCGGTGAAGCGTTGCTCGGTAGCCTTGAGCAAGTCTTCCAGTTCACCCCGGCCGTTGATCACCCGGCTCTGAGGGGAAGCCCAGGCACCCAGTCGGCTGCCCAACGGACGCACCTGATAGTAGGCGTTGGACTCCTGCGGCGTGACCTTCACCACCCGCCCTTCGATGCGCACCTGGCGCTCCAGGGTCGGCCAGAAGAACGTCATGGCCGCGAACGGATTCGCGGCCAGATGCTGGCCCTTGGCACTTTCGTAGTTGGTGAAGAAGGTGAAGCCCTGCTCGTCCAGGCCCTTGAGCAGCAGAATGCGGCAGTGCGGACGCCCGTCCGCATCGACCGTGGCCAGGGTCATGGCGTTGGCTTCCACGGGCGCCTGCTCGGTTTTCACCGCGTCGGCGAACCACTGGTGGAACAGCGCAAAAGGCTCGGCCGGGGCTTGCGCCTCGGTCAGGCCGTCCCGGGTGTAATCACGACGCATATCTGCCAGAGCCTGGGTCATGGCGCATTCCTTTTCGTTAGCGGATCACTGTTTTGCCGCGTCGGTCGCCGCGACTTTCTTGTCGCTGGCGGCCGCTTTGGCTGGAGCGGTTTTCTTCGCCGGGGCCTTCTTCGCAGGAGCCTTGGCTGCGGCCTTCTTGGCCGGTGCCTTTTTGGTGGCCGGGACAGCGGCTTTCTTCGCCGCAGGTGCCGGAGTCACAGGCTTGGCGACTGGCTTGACGTCCTGGGCAGCGACCATGGTCACCGGCTTCGGTGCCGGCATGTTGTACTTGCTCAGCAGCGCAACCATGGTGTTCTGCGGGGTCACCAGCAGTTCGACACGACGGTTCAGAGCACGGCCTTCAACGCTGTCGTTGGCCGCACGCGGGGCATCGGCGCCCATGCCGCGCAGCATCAGGCGATCACGCTGCAAGCCGCTGAGACGGAAGATTGCCGCCACCGACTGAGCACGTTCCTGGCTCAGTTTGGTGTTGTCGGCTGCGACACCGGCGTTGTCGCTGTGGCCCAGTACCAGGACCGCGGTTTTCGGGTCGGCTTCGAGGATCTTGGCGATATTGGTGAACGGGCTCAAGGTCACCGGCAACAGCATGGCCGGGCGTTTCGGGTTGAACGAACCTTCAACCGGCGCGGTTACCACGAGGACGTTTTCACGGCGTTCGAATTGCAGGTTGCTGCCCTTGATCGCCTCACGCAGGCGCGGCTCGTAGTCGTCGAGCCAGGCCTGGGTGACTTTCGGGTCAGGCATCGGCACGGCTTTGGCGGTGTCCTGAGACTTGCCGCCGAACGGCCACCACCACTTGCTGCCGGTATCGGCATCAGCCTTGGCGACAACGGCAGGCGCGGCTTGCGGTTTGACTTCGGGCTTCACGTCGGCCTTGGCCTTGTCGGCCGAATCGTCGGAGCCGAACGGCCAGTACCAGTGGCTGCTGCTCTCGGTCTTGGCGACAGGGGCGGTAGCGGCGGGTTTCACCGGTGCTGGCGCTGGAGCCGGCTCCTTGGCCGCGACCTTGTCGGAGGAACCGAACGGCCACCAGCTGCCGCCATCGGCGTCATTCTTGGGAGTCTGAGCGCAACCGGTGATCGCGAAACACAGGGCCAGAGCGAGAGTTTGTTTGGACGACATTGGAAACCCACAAAAATTAGTAATGGACTATCAGAGGACTTTCGCCCGGATAAACAGACGCTTTGAATCGAAAAACCGCATGAGGTTCCGGCCCTGGATCCTCGTGTAACGCTTTACAGACAAGTGGCAAGTACCCGCGCCAGCTTCTGCGCGCGCGGATCCATCAAGACGTACGGCCCCAGGGTATTTGTCACAAATCCGAAGGCCACATCGTGCTCCGGATCAGCAAAACCGATGGAACCGCCCGCCCCCGGATGCCCGAACGCCCTTGGGCCGAGGCCATAGGTGGCATTCGGCACATCAGGTTGATCAAGCATGCAACCGAGACCGAAACGGGTACGGGTCAGCAAAGTCTTGTCCTCGCCGAGGCTGTGTTCCCGGGTCAGCTCGTCGAGCATTTCGCTTTCCAGCAGGCTGCCGTCGAGCAGACCGGCGTAGAACCCGGCCAGGCTGCGCGCATTGCCGTGGCCGTTGGCCGCCGGTTGCTGCATGCGCCGCCATTCCGGCTTGTTGGTGCTGGTGAGCACCGACGGCGGATTGGTGAAGGCTCGGGTGGTCATGGCGGTGGGTTCACGCATGGTCACTTGCAGCAGGCGCTGGGCGGCGGCATCGCCGACATTGCCTTTGCCACGGGCGATATGCGCGACGCGGTAAAACTCTTCGTCGGCCAGGCCGACATGGAAATCCAGCCCCAACGGTTTGGCGACTCGGGCCACGATGGATTCACCCGGCCCGCGACCGTCGGCTCGGCGCAGCAACTCGCCGATCAGCCAGCCGTAAGTGATCGCGGCATAACCGTGACCGGTGCCCGGCGTCCACCACGGTGCTTCCGCCGCGAGGGCGTCGACCATGGTTTGCCAGTCATACAAGGCTTCGGGGGCCAGCAATTCGCGCAGGGCCGGCAGACCGGCCTGATGGCAAAGCAGTTGGCGCAGGGTCACGGACTCCTTGCCGGCAGCGGCGAATTCCGGCCAGTAACGGGCGACCGGCGCATCGAGTTGCAACTTGCCTTCGGCCACCAGCTGCAACGCGGTGACGGCGGTGAAGGTCTTGGTGCAGGAGAACAGGTTGGCGATGGTATCGCTGTGCCAGGCTTCGCTGCCGTCCTTGTCGGCGGTACCGGCCCAGAGGTCGAGGACGGTTTCCCCGCCGACCCGGATGCACAACGCGGCGCCACGTTCCTGGGGATCGTCGAACAGTGCCGCGAAGGCTTCGCGCACCGCTTCGAATTGAAGCTCGTAATGTCCCTGAATCTGCACCCGCAACTCCCCCGCGAAAACGCTCTACAAAGTGGCCCGCATTGTTCCAGCCCTTGAGGGTTTTGGGAACAGCGGCGGGCCGGGCGGTCCTGCCTTAATGACCGTTGCCGGAGTGCCCGCCGGTATGGCCGGCGCCCTGCCCCGGGCCTTTGCCGGCCTCGCCCTTGCGCCCGCCTTCGGTCTCGTGACCGGCCTTGTCCGCCGCCGCTGCGGCTTTCTCGGCTTCTTTGCCGAGTTGATCGAGGGTCGCCAGATTGCTCTTGCGCACGGTTTCGACGAAGCCCTGATACGGCAAGTCAGTCACGCCAACCAGACCGAAGTGACCGTTTTCGCCATCGAGCAGACGTCCGGTCACCGGTTGATCGAGGTACTGGAACCAGTGCACGCCGACAATCGACGGCTCGCTCAGCGCCTGCTTGAGGAAGTTGGCGTAGGCCGGGCCACGATCCTCTTCCTTGTTCAACGGCGTCACGCCGCCCCAGAACGGGCCGCGATCGGTGGAGCCGAAGTTGAATTCGGTGATCAGCACCGGTTTGTCGAGGCTGCGCAGCGCGGCGAAGTCATAGCCGTCCTGCGGTTTCAGGGTGTACATGTTGAAGCTCAGCACGTCGCAAAACTGCGCGCAGGAAGCCACCGCTTCCGGTGTGCTGATCGCGAAGCGACCGCCCAGCAGCAACTGGTTCGGCGCGTGCCATTTCAGCGAATCGGAAATGGTTTTGAAGTAAGTGTCAGCGAAGACCTTCTGGAAGTATTTGAAGTCCGCCTCGATTTCCGGGTGCTCCGGATTCGGCAGCGGCGCCTCGAAACCCGGGTCTTCCATCAATTCCCACGCCGGCAGATCGATACCCCAGGCCTTCGACAGCCCCGCCTGATTGCGGTACTTGTCGCGCAACTGCTTGAGGAACGCACGCTTGGCCGGTACGTCGGTGGTCATTTTCAAGGTGCCGTAGGCCAGCGCGTAACGCGACTTCGGATCGTCACCGGGACCGGCCCAGGCCAGTTCGTTGTCGGCGAAGTAGCCGATCAGCCACGGATCGTCACGGTGATCGCGGGCGGCAATCGCCACGGCGCGTTCGGTGGCCATGGCGAAACGCGGATCGAACGGATCAGGCATGCCACCCCACCAGTCGTTGCCGGTGCTGATGCTGGTGTAATCGCCGACGATCGACAGCGGCAAGGTGTACGGCACGCGCTCGGCATCGCCCAGCTGCGGTGCGCTCCAGTTGCCGACGGTGTTGAAGCCCCACGCCTGCAGGCGGTCGAGGGTGTGGCCGGTCCACTTCTGCTCGTCGATGGCGGCCTTGCATGGCGCAGCAGGCGCTTTCTCGGTGGCCGCCGGCGTCGCGCAAGGTTCGCCGTACAGGCGCTGCAGGTTGGCGCCATAGAAGTCGTACCAGCGTCCATTGCCGTAGCCACGGCCCTGATCGGCCCCGTTGCCACCACGGTTGTCGCCTTCACCGAAGTGAACGGCCAGTGGCTCGTCGGGTTTTGGCAGGGACTCGAACATGAATTCGCGGCCAGCCACGTAGGTCTGGTTGACCTCGGGGCTGACGGTATTCACGCCCAGGGAATAGAACGGATGGCCCTCCGGCGTCACCAGGTACCAGCGACCGTCGAGTTTTTCGGTGCGGAAGAAGCCGCTGGCCTTGAACGTCGGGCCTTTGCTCAAGCCGCCGAACTTGTCCAGCGACGACTTCTCGCGTTCGGCCAGCCAGGTTTTCAGCTGTTGCTGTTCTCTGGCGGCGGCGGATTTCAGCTGTTCGTCGTTGGCGACTTTCTCCGGCCATTTGCTGCGGGTCGACTGACCGTAGGCGTCCACCAGATTGCCGTAGGCGGCTTTGATCACCTCGCCCTCGTCCTGCACGCCAAAGCGCTCCAGCAACAGGCTTTGCGCGGCTTTCGGCTGGTCCATCGACAGACTGACGGATACCACCTGGCTACGATCCAGCTCACCGGAACTGCTGGCCAGCAGGATGCGCTGCCCGTCGATGGTCATCGGCATCAACGGCCCGGCCTTCATGCCCTGGCTCAGCGGCGAAGTGGCGGTCAACGGCACGAGCAAGGTCTGCGCCGGGCCGGCCGGCAGATCGACGCGGCTGACCAGGGTCTTGCCGTCGTTGCTCTGGATCTGTACGTAAACGGTCACCGCCCAGTTCATCGCGCTCTGAATGCGCAGGCTCATCATCCCGGACTGCGACCAGTCCCAGGCACCGGTCTGCGGGGTCAGGCGCAGGGTCGGACGCGCCACCGGGTTGAAAGTCACCCGGCGCAGCACTTCGCCCTCGGGGGTCTGCTCGGCGTTGGCTTGTGGCAGGTCGGCGTTTTCGGTCGCCACTTTCACCACATCGGCGGGGCGGACAAAGTTGAACAAGGTCTGCTGCCCGGCAGATGCCGCCAGCAGAGGCGCAGCGAAAACCAGGGCAAAAAGGGCAGGCAACGAACGACGAATCATGAGAACAGATTTCTCCCTAACGACCAGCAATGGCCAATGGAAAAGCGATGGCGTAGAGATAGACAACGCGGCGGGCAAAACTGCCCACCGATGTCTCAGGATATTTCACGACGGAAAGGAGGCAACGCATTGAGGATCGCCTTGCCGTAGCGCTGGGTGACCAGTCGCCGGTCCAGCAAGGTGATGGTGCCGCGGTCTTCTTCGGTGCGCAGCAGACGGCCGCAGGCCTGAACCAGTTTCAGCGAGGCGTCGGGCACCGAGATTTCCATGAACGGATTGCCACCCCGGGCCTCGATCCACTCCGACAGCGCGGCTTCGACCGGATCGTCCGGCACCGAGAACGGAATCTTGGCGATCACCACGTGCTCGCAATAGGCACCCGGCAAGTCCACCCCTTCGGCGAAACTGGCGAGACCGAACAGCACGCTGGAATCACCGCCATCGACCCGTGCCTTGTGCTTGTTCAGGGTTTCCTGCTTCGACAGGTTGCCTTGAATGAACACTTGCTTGCGCCAGTCGCGGTCGAGACCGTCGAACACGTCCTGCATCTGTTTGCGCGAAGAGAACAGCACCAGACTGCCTCGCGAGCCTTCGACCAGCTCCGGCAGGTCGCGGATGATCGCGGCGGTGTGGGCGGCGGCATCACGCGGATCGGCTTTCAGGTCCGGCACCCGCAACACACCGGCATCGGCGTGATGGAACGGGCTCGGCACCACGGCGGTGACGGCTTTTTTCGGCAGCCCGGCACGCATGCGGAAACGGTCGAACGTGCCGAGGGCGGTCAATGTCGCCGAGGTCACCAGACAGCCATAGGCCACGTTCCACAGACTGCGGCGCAAGGTTTCGGCAGCGAGGATCGGGCTGGCGTTGACCTCGATGTCGAACAGCGAACCGCTTTCGGCCAGGGTCAGCCAGCGGGCCATCGGCGGGCTCTCTTCCGGGTCTTCGGCGGTGAACGCGGTCCACAGCTCCCAGTTGCCGGAGGCACGGGACAACAGGCTGCCGAACAGTGGATACCATTCTTCGGCCTGGTTGCTGGCGATGCCGATGTTGACCTCACCGTCCATGCCTTCCTTGAGCAGGTCGGTCAGGCGGGTGAACAGGTCATTGAGACGGGCGTAGCCTTTTTTCAGCTCGATGCCCATCTCGCGCATGTGCTCGGGAATCACCCCGCCGATGAAACGATGGCGCGGGCGCTCGCGGCCTTCGACATCTTCGCCGGGCTTGAAATCGGCGATCTGCTCACAGGCGGTGAACATGAATTGCTGCTGGGTCTTGATCTCCCGCGCCAGCTCCGGCACTTGCTCGATCAGCTTGCCGAGGTCCCCCGGCAGCGGATGCTGGGCCAGCAGTTTGGTGAGATTCTTGGCGGTGGTTTCCAGCCAGTCGGCAGTGGAGCGCAGGCGCGTGTAATGGGCGAAGTGGCCGATGGCCTTGTCCGGCAAGTGATGGCCTTCGTCGAATACATAAATGGTGTCGCGCGGATCCGGCAGTACTGCCCCACCACCCAGCGCAAGGTCGGCCAGCACCATGTCGTGGTTGGTGACGATCACGTCGACCTTGCCCATGCCTTCGCGGGCCTTGTAGAAGGCGCACTGGCCGAAGTTCGGGCAATGACGGTTGGTGCACTGACTGTGATCGGTGGTCAGGCGCGCCCAGTCGGCGTCTTCCAGCACGTTGGGCCAGCTGTCGCGGTCGCCGTCCCATTTATTGCCGGCGAGCTTTTCGATCATGCTGGTGAACAGTTTCTGACTGGCCTCGTCGACCTCGATCTTGAAGCCTTCTTCTTCGAACAACTGTGCCGTGGCAGTCTGCGCGTGGCCTTCCTGCAACAGCATGTCGAGCTTGGACAGGCACATGTAGCGGCCACGGCCCTTGGCCAGGGCGAAGCTGAAGTTCAGCCCGCTGTTGCGCATCAGGTCGGGCAAATCCTTGTAGACGATCTGCTCCTGCAGGGCGACGGTCGCGGTGGCGATCACCAGGCGCTTGCCGGCGAGTTTCGCCGTGGGGATCGCGGCCAGGCTGTAGGCCACGGTCTTGCCGGTACCGGTGCCGGCTTCCACCGCGACAATCGCGGGGTCGCCACTGCGCCGGCCTTCGTCGTCGGTGTCGATATCCCCGAGGACCTTGGCGACTTCAGCGATCATCAGACGCTGGCCGTAACGCGGCTTGAGGCTCTTGGCCTCTAGAAAACGCGAGTAGGCGCCCTGGATCGTGGTTTTGAGTTCAGTGCTGATCATTGAGTGTCGGGCGCAAAAACGCTGGATAAATTTTCAGTGGTTCGGTTCGGCGGCTATCATACCCCGCTAATCAGTCCCGCGCAGAACGGAGTACCCCAATGACACCTTTTAGCCTCGTTTACCCCCTTCATGTCCTCGCCGCCCTGGTGTGGGTCGGCGGCATGTTTTTCGCCTGGATGGTGCTGCGCCCCGCGGCTGTAAAGGCTTTGGATGGCCCCGGACGGCTGACCCTGTGGGTGGAAGTGTTTCAAGGTTTTTTCCGCTGGGTGTGGGGTGCGGTAATTCTGCTGCCGGTGACCGGGGTCGGCATGTTGCATCTGCAGCACATCGGCTTCGAGACTGCGCCGAAGTACGTGCAGGTAATGATGGGGTTATACGTGGTGATGACCGCGCTGTTCATCCGGGTTCAGGGGTTGATGCTGCCGGAATTGCGCACGGCGGTCGAAGCGAAGGACTGGCCGGCGGGTGCGGCGGTGCTGGGACGGATTCGTCGGGTGGTGGGGATCAATTTGCTGGTCGGCGTGCTGCTGGTGGCGATTGCGGCCGCGCGACCTTCGTTCTGACGTATTGCTGATCGTTCCCGCAGCGCGGGAACGATCAGACAGCGATTCGCTTACAGGCGCTGAACCGTAACCGAACCCGCCGCACCGGCCGGCCCCGGCTGCCCGTCAACCCCCGGCTTGCCGTTCTTGCCGCCATCGGCGCGATACACCAGGCAGCCCTTGGACTTGCCACCGGCGCCCGGTTTGCCACCCGGCCCTGCCGCCCCGCCGGCACCACCGGCCACGTCGACCTTGATCAGCTCCGCCGGAAACTCCCGCGGCACTTCCAGTCGCACCAGCGCGCCCGGCGCACCAGGCTGGCCGTTGCTGCCATCACTGCCGTCGAAGCCGTGCCCGGCCTGGCCCCAGGTGCAGCCCGGTTCCTGACCGTTGGCCCCGTCGAGCCCGACAAAGCCCGGTGCACCGGTGCCGCCACGGGCATCGACGATCAGCCGTGGAGCCTCCAGCGTCTTGAATTGCAGGTTCAGGTTACGCCCGGCGCGAGCCGCTTTTTCATAAGTACCCGGCGCGCCGTGGGCCGTGATGCGGCTCCCGTCGGCAAACCGGGCGCGGATGACTTTCATGTCCAGCGCCTGTTCACTTGGCACGATCGCAATGCGCGCCTCGTGGCCCAGCTGCAATTCGCCGACGCTCAGCTCGGTCACGTTCGAGGGCACCAGCAAGGTGCCGTAATCGGCGACCACCAGTTTTTCCAGCTGCAACGTGCTGGCCGTGTTGGGCAGACGCATCAGGGAGTTGGCTTCGACACTGACCACCTGGGCACAGGCCAGGGGACTGATGAATGCAGCGAGCAGGCAGAGTTTACGCATGGGAAGCCTCCGGAGCGGCCGGGGCCGGGATGGTTTGCAGGTGGAAAACGCCGAACAGCAGGACACGGCCACGATCACGCCATGGGTGCGGCCGCGCCTTGAGGCTGGCGTTGCACAGCAGCACTTCAAGGAGGTGGATGGCCAGCAGCAGGACGCCAGCCAGATTGACCAGCAGATGCAACGGATGAACAAACGGTACCAGCTGATTGGCCAGTACCACGCAGCAGAACACCAGGGTCAACAATCGCCCCAGCCCACAGAACACCTTCATACGCTCCCCCGTGTTGCGAATTATTCTTTGGGCGCACAGTAACGGCTTCCGTACGGGATAAGCCAGAGGGGCAAATAAAAAAGTTCCGGGCACTCGTCGGATGGCTGCCGGTTCGACGTTGATCGTCGACCGACAGCTCTAGCCTGCGGACTACAGAAGATTCCTAGCGATTGATGTGCAGTTCCACACGACGGTTTTGCGCGCGCCCTTCTTCGGTCTCGTTGTCGGCAACCGGTTCGCGCTCGCCGCGCCCTTCACTGGTGAGTTTTTCCGGCGCCAGCCCCTGGCTCAACAGATAGGCCGCCACGCTGCTCGCGCGACGTTCCGACAAAGCCTGGTTGTAGGCATCGGTGCCCTTGCTGTCGGTGTGGCCGATCACCTTGATGCTCACCACGTCGGCATTGCGCAACTTGTCCATCAGCGCATCCAGCTGGCTTTTCGCGGCCGGGGTCAGGTCGGACTTGTCGAACGCGAACAACACGTTGCCGGCATCGCTCAGGGTGATGACTTCGGATTGCGGGGCCGGTTCGGCCGGTTTCTCGGTGACCGGGTATTGCGGCAGCGGACAGCCGCGATGATCGACCGGTGTGTTCGGTGGAGTGTCAGGGCAACGGTCGCGGCGGTCGAACACGCCATCGCCGTCTTCGTCGCCATCCTGGGCATAACAGATCAGCCCGCCGGTGAGGATACCCAGTGCCGCACCGCCTGCGGCCCAGCCACCGTTTTCAATGGCGCCGAGACCGCCGCCGACCAGTCCGCCAATGACGCTGCAGATCGGCCAGGTACGTTGATTGAGGGGGGCAGTGCCATCGCTGTGGGTAGCGCAGCCGGTCAACAGGCTGCCTGCCAGCAGCACCGGTAAGACGGACCGTGAGAGAACACTCATATGAAAGCTCCTGTGTCACCGGCCCATACCGGTTACACAGGAGTAAAGACCCGCATCCTCGACTGCACAAGCCGCGGATGCGAGGGCATCAACGCTCGATTTTGATTTCCGTGCGACGGTTCAGCGCGCGGCCATCGGCGGTTTTGTTGTCCGCCACTGGCTGGCTTTCACCGGCACCGGTCACCGAAACGAAGCTGGAACGTGGCACACCGTCATGGATCAGGTATTCCACCACCGAGTGCGCCCGACGATCCGACAGTTTCTTGTTGTAGGCATCACTGCCCACGCTGTCGGTATGACCGGTCACGGTCAGCCGCGCTGTGCTCGATTCCTGTTTCAGGCGCGTGGCGACCTTGTCGAGCACCAGCTTGTCGGAAGGCGTCAGGGTGGCTTTGTCGAACTGGAAGTGCACATCGCGGATGACGATGGTTTCTTCCTTGACCACTACAGCTTCTTCAACCACGGGTGCAGGGGCCGGGAATGGGCAGCCGTCTGCGTCGACCTTGGTGCCGCGAGGCGTGTGCGGGCACTTGTCGCGACTGTCCGGCACACCGTCGCCGTCTTCATCGCCATCACCGTGCACCCAGCAATAGGCTGCCGCCGTACCGCCGACCAGCAACGCGCCGTAACCGGCCCAGGACGAGCTTTCCGTCGCCCCGAGACCCGCGCCGACGACACCACCGACTGCCGCACAGGTCGGCCAGTCGGTTTTCTGCAAACCTGCGCAACCAGTCAACACACTGGTTAGCAGAACCAAGGGTAATGCTGTCCGAACTATGCTCATCTAGTTTTCTCCTGAGGGATCGGCTTAGAACCGATTCAGGGAGTAAAGACCGGAGTTTTAATCTCCGCCAGCAATAGGCCACTGCTGTTTGCGAGCGTGTTCACAGGGCTTCAATGCATTTGCCGCAAACCCGCAGAACAGAGATCTAGGCCTTGACGCTCGGGCAGGCTAGTCTTGGCGATCTGATTGAGGAGCTTCGATGAACGTCGCGATTTCTTCCCGCACGCCACAGCAGGCACTGGCCGCTCTGCTCGACCGCTACGCCCCGGCACGTCTGCTGCTGATCGGCGCCAGCGAATTTCCGGCGCTGGCCGCTTTCAAGGATGCACATCCGGACACTTGCGTCGCCCACGCCGCGCCCGGCGCCTTGCCCGCAGACCTCGCCGCACAGCGTTTCGACCTCGCGCTGGTGGTCGATTGCCTGGAGCATTTGCCCAAGCGTGATGGCCTGAATCTGCTCGGCGGGATCCGCAACCTCAACGCCAGCCGCATTGCCGTGCTGGCCGACCTGCCGGCCAGTGGCTGGCAGGAAACCGATTTCTATTCTCTGGCTCTGCAGGCCAGCGAACGCTTCGCCCGGGATGAGCAGGTGCTGACCCTGTTCACCTATGATCTGCTTGACTACAAACAAGTCCCCGACTGGCTCAACTCGCGGTTCTGGGCCAATCCGGAAAACTTCGGGAAATACTGGTGGTAATGCAATGAGTACAGCCATTTGCCCCTGCGGCAGCGGCAACCTGCTGGATGCCTGCTGCGGCCATTATCATGCGGGCCATCCGGCTCCGTGCGCCGAAGCCCTGATGCGTTCGCGCTACAGCGCCTATGTGCTGGGCTTGATCGATTATCTGGTGGCGACCACCCTGCCCGCCCAGCAGGCCGAGCTGGATCAGCAGTCGATCAGCAACTGGAGCGCATCGAGCACCTGGCTCGGCCTCAACGTCGAGAGCTCGGAAGTCTTCGGCGGCCAGCCGGAACACGCCTTCGTCACCTTCACCGCGCGCTGGCACGACAGTCAGGGTGAGCACAGTCACCGCGAGCGATCTTCGTTCGTACAGAACGGCGGGCGCTGGTACTTCATCGATCCGACCGTACAGCTCAAGCTCGGGCGCAACGACAGCTGCCCTTGCGCCAGCGGGCAGAAGTTCAAGAAGTGTTGCGCGGGCTATTTCGGCGCGTGAGGTGAGTGGCGACTAGACTGGGCGCAAAAGGGAGTTCTGCGATGGTCGGTCAATGGCACACATTCAAAGCCTTCACGCTGCTGTTGTTTCTGGGGCTCGGCGGCTGTGCCTCATGGTTCGCCGACGACACCCACGACCCCGCCGTGCACCTGGTGAAAGTCGAAGTGGTGCGCGCCAAATTGCTCGAACAGAAATTCATCCTGCACTTTCGCATCGACAATCCCAATGACAGCGAGCTGACCGTGCGCGGCCTCGAATACCGCGTACATCTGGCGGACATGCTGCTGGCCGAGGGCGAGCATGAACACTGGATCACCGTCGGCGCCAAAAGCAGTGCTTTCTATAAGGTGCCGATCCGCACCAACCTGTGGCCGAAGGTCAAGGACGTGGTGAAAATGCTGAAGAATCCGCACCAGCAGGTTCCCTACCGGCTGCAAGGCGAGATGGAAACCGGTTTATTCATCGCTCACTACGTGCACCTGGAACGCAATGGCGTGATAATCCCCGCCGATTTGATTACGGAGTGACCCCGATGACCCAGCAACCTCATGTCCATGGCCCTGACTGCAACCACGATCATGACCATCACCACCATGATCACGACCATGGCCATGTCCACGGCCCGAACTGCGGCCACGCCCACCAGGAACCGGTGCGCAACGCCCTGAAAGACGTCGGCCGCAACGACCCTTGCCCGTGCGGCAACGGCAAGAAATTCAAGAAGTGCCACGGCGCTTGATGTTTCGGGCGGACATTCGTTTCGCCCGTTAGATCGCTATCGCGGGCCAGCTCGCGATAGCACTCTCCTCCGCAGCTTTCAGCCTGCTGCCAGAACCTGCTCGGTATCGACCACCGTCGCATACTCCCCATCCAGATTCCCCAGCGACATGGCATGCACCTCTTCAGCCGTACGCAACGTACCGAAGTAATCAGCCTTGTCGAAGGTAAAGCACGCATCCTCCGCCACCCACGCCTCGAACCCCAGATTGCCCGCCGTGCGCGCCGTGGACTCCACTGAATTGTTCGTCGCCACGCCGACAATGACCAGTTGCCCGATCCCGGCCTCACGCAACTTCACTTCAAGCTTTGTTGCACAAAACGCGTCCGGCACCTGTTTCTGGATCAACCACTCGCCGTCCTGCGGCAGAAACCTATCCTGAAATTCCACCCCGGACTGTTCTGGCCAGAACACTGAATCCGGCGAGCGCGACAAGTGCTGCACGTGAATCACCATCCGCCCGCTGCGCCGCCAAAAGCTCAGCAGGTCGAGGATCCGCTCTTCGGCCAACGGATTGTTCCGCCGCCCCAGACGCGGCTCCAGAATCCCCTTTTGCTGGTCGATGATGATCAGTGCAGCGTTGGCCTGAAGCTCCATGGCGATTTTTCTCACGCGCGGTCATTGAATTTCCCGTACTTGAGCATCACCTCCTGTCACTAAGCAAGCTATCGAACGCACACAGGACAACCTGAAGCCGGCGTTTGCTGTCCGTACCCTTCCTGATTTGGAGCTTTCCATGATCGACCTGTATTACTGGACCACGCCCAACGGCCACAAGATTTCCCTGTTCCTCGAAGAGGCCGGCCTGCGCTACGACGTGCACCCGATCAACATCAGCCAGGGCGAGCAGTTCCAGCCGCACTTCCTGAAGATCGCGCCGAACAACCGCATCCCGGCCATCGTCGATCATGAGCCGGCCGATGGCGGCGAGCCGTTTTCGCTGTTCGAGTCCGGGGCGATTCTGTTGTACCTCGCGGAAAAGACCGGAAAGTTCCTGCCCAAGGATCTGCGCAGCCGTCAGGTGGCGCTGCAATGGCTGTTCTGGCAGATGGGTGGGCTGGGGCCGATGGCCGGGCAGAACCATCATTTCAGCCAGTTCGCCCCGGAAAAAATCCCCTACGCGATCAAGCGCTACATCGATGAAACCGCACGTTTGTACGGGGTGCTGGACAAGCAGCTGGCCAACCATGAGTTCGTCGCCGGCAGCGAATACAGCATCGCCGACATGGCGATCTACCCGTGGATCGTCTCGCACAAATGGCAGAGCCAGAATCTGGAAGACTTCCCGAATGTGCTGCGCTGGTTCAACCACATCAAGGATCGTCCGGCGACCGTGAAGGCCTACGCGCTGGTGCAGAAGATCAATCCGCCGAAGGCTTGAGTGACCCGGCCTGATCGTTCCCGTACGCGGGAACGATCAACGGGAAGAAATAACCGCTTGCCCCGCTTGCGCGGCCCCCTCCTGCTCACTAACGTAGCGGCTTTATTGCGCCCCCAGCCTCTACACCCCCGCAGGAGCTTTGCCATGGCCTCGCCAGCCCTTTCACATTTTCTTCCCCGGTTCGGCGTTGCCGCAGCAGTGACCGGTGTCTTGAGCCTCTCCGGTTGCCAGACCTGGAACGCTCAGGATTCCCTCCCGCCGACCTCCGGTGTGCAGCCGCTCAAGGGCCTGGCGCAGAACGTTTCGGTACGCCGCAATGCCATGGGCATGCCGCTGATCGAAAGCAACAGCTTCCACGACGCGCTGTTCGCCCTCGGTTATGTGCACGCCAGCGACCGCATCAATCAGATGGTCACCCTGCGCCTGCTGGCCCAGGGCCGTCTGGCGGAAATGTCCGGCGCGTCGATGCTCGACGCCGACCGCTACATGCGCGCCGTCAACCTGAAGAAAAGCGCCGGCGAGCTGTACAAGGCCTCGTCGCCACGGCTCAAACGCTTCTTCGAAGTCTATGCGCGCGGCGTCAACGCCTACCTGTTCCGCTACGCCGACAAGTTGCCGGGGGATCTGGCTTCCAGCGGCTACAAGCCTGAATACTGGAAACCGGAAGATTCGGCGCTGATTTTCTGCCTGCTGAACTTCAGCCAGTCGGCCAACCTGCCGGAAGAAATCGCCTCGCTGGTGCTGGCGCAGACCGTCACTACCGACAAGCTCGCCTGGCTGACCCCCTCCGCCCCCGATGAAAACCTGCCAGTAGCCGAAGCCGACAAGTTGCAAGGCATCAAGCTCAACGGGCAGATTCCCGGCTTGAGCGAACTGAGCAACGCCAGCGAACAACTGGCGGCGATGAACCTGCTCGGCGCCAGCACTTCGAACAACTGGGCGATTGCCCCGCAACGCAGCCGCAGCGGCAAGAGCCTGCTGGCCAGCGACAGCCATGGCCCGCTGGCCGCGCCGTCGCTGTGGAGTTTCGTGCAGATTCACGCACCGAAATACCAGGCCGCCGGCGTGACCGTGGCCGGTCTGCCGATGGTGCTAGGTGGTTTCAACGGCAAAGTGGCGTGGAGCGCGACCAGCGTCTTCGGCGACAACCAGGACCTGTTCCTGGAAAAAATCCGACGCCAGGGCAGCAGCCTGACCTACGAGGTCAACGGCAAATGGCAACCGCTGGGCGTGCGCAACGAAACCTACTTCGTCAAAGGCCAGCGGCCGATTCGCGAGGCGGTGTACGAAACCCGCCACGGCGCATTGCTCAACAGCGCTCAGGCCGCTGTACAGGGTGCTGGCTTCGGTCTGGCGTTGCAGACGCCGAGCTTCACCGACGACAAATCCCTCGATGCGTTTTTCGATCTGAGCCGCGCGCAAACCGCTGAACGCGCCTCGGACGCCAGCCGGGAAATCCGTGCCATCGCGCTGAACCTGGTGTTTGCCGACGCCAGCAATATTGGCTGGCAGGTCACCGGGCGTTTCCCGAACCGCCGCGAAGGCGAAGGCCTGCTGCCGTCGCCGGGCTGGGACGGTCGCTACGACTGGGACGGTTACGCCGACCCGATGCTGCACCCGTACGATCAGGATCCGGCGCAGGGCTGGCTCGGCACAGCCAACCAGCGGGTCATCCCTCACGGCTACGGCATGCAGTTGTCCAACTCCTGGGCCGCACCGGAGCGTGGCGAGCGCCTCGCGGAACTGGCCGGCAGCGGTAAACAGGACGGCCGCAGCATGATCGCCATGCAGTACGACCAGACCACCACCTTCGCCGCCAAGCTGAAGAAGATGTTCGAAGCCCCGGGCATGGCGCAGCCGCTGAAACAGGCGATCGACGCCCTGCCGGAAGCCGACCGCAGCAAGGCACGCGAGGCTTACACCCGCTTGATGGCGTTCGACGGCAAGCTCAGCCCGACCTCCGCCGATGCGGCGATCTACGAGTTGTTTCTGCAGGAAAGCATGAAGCAGATCTTCCTCGACGAACTCGGCCCGCAGAACAGCCCGGCGTGGAAAGCGTTTATCGCCAACGGCGACTTGTCCTACTCGGCGCAGGCCGATCATTTGCTGGGCCGCGAGGACAGCCCGTTCTGGGACGACGCCCGCACGCCGCAGAAAGAAGACAAACCGACGATTCTCGCCCGCAGCCTGGCAGCGGCGATCAGCGCCGGCGACAGTCAACTGGGTGGCGACCGCAAAGCCTGGCAGTGGGGCAAACTGCATCGCTACGAATGGAAAAACGCCAACGGCCAGACCGTTCGCGGTCCGATCGCAGCGGGAGGCGACCACACCACCCTGAACACCGCGGCATTTGCCTGGGGTCAGGACTTCAACACCACCCGGGCGCCGTCGATGCGTTTCATCGTCGACTTCAGCCAGAGCGAACCGCTGATGGGCCAGAACGGCACGGGGCAATCGGGTAACCCGGCCAGTCCGAACTACCTCAACGGCATCGATCCCTGGCTCAAGGGCCAGTACATCGGTCTGCCGATGCAGCCGCAGAACTTTGAGCGAGTGTATGGGAAGACGCGGTTGACGCTGACTCCAGGCAAGTAAATGCGATCCCCGTGTGGGAGCCAGCCCGGCTCCCACACGGGTTTTGCAATGACCCGCAAAATCAATCGAACTTCTGACTTCGCCCAAACCTCATAGCTAACAAGTCCCTCCATTCCGGTAACGCCATGGACCTTGTTATCGCCCGCCCCGAAGGCCTGTACTGCCCCGCCGGGGACTTCTATATCGATCCGTGGCGTCCGGTCGAGCGCGCGGTGATCACCCATGCCCACGGCGATCACGCCCGCACCGGCAACGCACACTATCTGGCTGCCAGCGCCGGCGAAGGGATTCTGCGTGCGCGTCTGGGTCAGGACATCAACCTGCAATCACTTGAGTACGGCCGGCGCCTGACCCACCACGGTGTCACCTTGAGTTTTCACCCTGCCGGACACGTTCTGGGCTCGGCTCAGGTGCGACTCGAATACGGCGGTGAAGTCTGGGTCGCCTCCGGCGACTACAAGATCGAACCCGACGGCACCTGCGCGCCGTTCGAACCGGTGCGCTGCCACACGTTCATCACCGAATCGACCTTCGGCCTGCCGATCTACCGCTGGCAGCCGCAGGCGCAGGTGTTTGGCGAGATCAATCAGTGGTGGCAGGCCAATATTGCGTCGGGCAAAACCAGCGTGCTGTTCTGCTATTCCTTCGGCAAGGCCCAGCGCATCCTCCACGGCATCGACGAAACCCTCGGCCCGATCCTCAGCCACGGCGCGGTGGAACCGCTGAACCGGGTCTACCGCGAGGCCGGCGTGTATCTGCCGCCGACGATCTACGCCGGCGACGTGAAGAAAAACGATCCGCTGATGCGTCAGGCGCTGGTCATCGCCCCGCCTTCGGCGGGTGGCAGCAGCTGGATGCGGCGTTTCGGCGACTACAGCGACAGCTTCGCCAGCGGCTGGATGCGCTTGCGTGGCACCCGTCGGCGGCGCGGCGTGGATCGCGGCTTCGTGCTCTCGGATCACGCCGACTGGCCCGGCCTGTTGTGGGCCATCGAACAGACCGGTGCCGAACGGGTGATGGTCACCCACGGCTCGATTGGTGTGCTGGTCCGCCACCTGCGCGAAAAAGGCCTGGATGCCCAAGGCTTCAACACCGAATACGGTGATGATGAACAGGACAACCTCGCCACCGAGCCAGTCGTCGCCGAGGTACAACCATGAAAGACTTCGCCGGGTTGTATGCCGAACTCGACGCTACCACTTCCAGTAATGCGAAACTCGCGGCCATGCAGGCCTACTTCGCCCAGGCGGAACCGCAAGATGCCGCGTGGGCGGTTTACTTTCTGTCCGGCGGGCGACCACGACAACTGGTGCCGGTACGGATCCTGCGCGAACTCGCCGTCGAAGTGTCCGGACTCACGCCGTGGCTGTTCGAGGAGAGCTATCAAGCGGTCGGCGATCTGGCGGAAACCATTTCGCTGGTCTTGCCGGAAAATCCGCACACCTCCGAGGCGGGCCTCGCCGAATGGATCGAGCACAAGCTGTTGCCGCTGCGCGGAGAAACCCCGGAATACCTTGCTCGTCAGTTGCCAGCGCTGTGGGCGCAACTGGACCGGCCGAGCCTGATGCTGTGCATCAAACTGATCACCGGCAGCTTCCGGGTCGGCGTGTCCAAATTGCTGGTGACCCGTGCCCTGGCCTCCATGGCCGGGCTGGACAGCAAACGCGTGGCGCAACGGCTGGTGGGTTACACCGACTTGTCCAACCGGCCGGACGCCGCCAGCTATCTGAAACTGATCGCCCCCGAGTCCAGCGACGAACACGCCCAGCGTGGCGGCCAGCCGTATCCGTTCTTTCTCGCCCACGGCCTGTCGCAACCGGTCGAGCAGTTCGAAGACTTGCTCGGCCCGGCCAGCAACTGGCAGGTGGAGTGGAAATGGGATGGCATCCGCGCGCAGGTGGTCAAGCGTGACGGGCGGTTGTGGATCTGGTCCCGGGGCGAGGAACTGGTGACCGAACGCTTTCCCGAACTCGACTCGCTGGTTGAGGGCTTGCCTGACGGCACGGTGATCGACGGCGAAATCGTGGTCTGGAAAAACACCCGGCCTGACGCCGAAGCCTTTGATCCGGATTCGACGGCGCCACCGGCGGTGCAACCTTTCGCCCTGCTCCAGCAACGGATCGGTCGCAAGACTCTGGACAGGAAGATCCTTGAAGACGTACCGGTGGTGATCCTCGCCTACGATCTTTTGGAGTGGCAGGGCGAAGACTGGCGCAACCAGCCGCAGATCAAACGACGCGAGCAACTGGAACAGGTCATCGCCCGCTGCAACAACCCGGTGCTGCTGCCCTCCCCGGTGCTGACCGGCAGCGACTGGTTCGACCTCGCCCGGCAGCGCGAGGCCTCCCGGCGACTGGGGGTCGAAGGCATGATGCTCAAGGCCCGCGACGCGATGTACGGCGTCGGCCGCACCAAGGACATGGGCGTGTGGTGGAAATGGAAGGTCGATCCGTTCAGTGTCGACGCCGTGCTGATTTACGCCCAGCGCGGCCATGGCCGGCGCGCCAGCCTCTACAGCGATTACACGTTTGCGGTGTGGGACGGGCCACCCGGTTCCAGCGCCCGCGCACTGGTGCCGTTCGCCAAGGCCTATTCCGGCCTGACCGACGAGGAAATGCGCGAAGTCGACAGCATCGTGCGCAAGACCACCGTGGAAAAGTTCGGCCCGGTCAGCAGCGTGACACCGAGCCTGGTGTTCGAACTGGGTTTCGAAGGCATCGCCCTGTCGCGCCGGCACAAGAGCGGCATCGCCGTGCGCTTCCCGCGCATGCTGCGCTGGCGCCAGGACAAGACCGTGGAAGAAGCCGACAACCTGGCGACGTTGCAGAATCTGCTGGTCTGACTCCTGCCCCGGAAAAGCCCTTCCTGCGCTGAAAGGGTGCATCCGATTTTCCATGCCCGTTTTCGGGCATTCCTCCCGCTGTGCCCGCCCTTCCTACACCTTTTAAAACACTTGTTCGGGACTCTGGTTCGGAAATTGCTACTTTCTATAAGTCGTAAGCGTTCCAGTAACAATAATTCTGCGCCACAAGCGCTCATATTGGTTCTTAGGGATTGAATAATGAAAAAAGCATTGCTGACCCTTTCTGCACTGGCGTTGTGCATGGCCGCCGGCTCCGCGCTGGCCAAGGAATACAAAGAGCTGCGTTTTGGCGTCGATCCTTCCTACGCACCGTTCGAGTCGAAAGCGGCCGACGGCAGCCTGGTGGGCTTTGACATCGATCTGGGCAACGCGATCTGCGCCGAGCTGAAGGTCAAGTGCAAGTGGGTCGAAAGCGACTTCGACGGCATGATTCCGGGCCTCAACGCCAATAAATTTGACGGTGTGATCTCGTCGATGACGGTAACACCGGCCCGTGAAAAGGCCATCGACTTCTCCAGCGAGCTGTTCTCCGGCCCGACGGCCTACGTATTCAAGAAGGGTTCCGGCCTGACCGATGACGTCGCTTCGCTGAAAGGCAAATCCGTCGGTTACGAGCAAGGCACCATCCAGGAAGCCTACGCCAAGGCCGTGCTGGAGAAGGCCGGGGTGAAAATCCAGGCTTACGCCAACCAGGATCAGGTCTACGCCGACCTGAAAAACGGCCGTCTCGACGCCTCGATCCAGGACATGCTGCAAGCCGAACTGGGCTTTTTGAAGTCGCCGGACGGTGCCGCATACGAAGTCAGCAAGCCGGTTGACAGCGAATTGCTGCCAGCCAAAACCGCTGTCGGTATTAAGAAAGGTAACAAAGAGCTGAAGGCGCTTTTAGATAAAGGTATCAAAGCGTTACACGACGACGGCAAATACGCCGAGATTCAAAAGAAACACTTTGGCGATCTGAATCTGTACAGCGGCAAATAATGCACCGGCGCCCATCCTTCGATGGGCGCCTTTTTCATCCGCTCAGGTTGCTGATTTATGTTCGAAAACCTCTTACAAAATCTGGGGCTCTCCGCCTTCAGCCTCAAGGGCTTCGGTCCGCTGCTGTTGGAAGGCACCTGGATGACCATCAAATTGTCGGCGTTGTCGCTGCTGGTGGCCGTGTTGCTCGGCCTGCTGGGCGCCAGTGCCAAACTGTCCAAATCAAAACTGCTGCGCCTGCCTGCCCAGCTCTACACCACGCTGATTCGCGGGGTGCCGGACCTGGTGCTGATGCTGTTGATCTTCTACAGCCTGCAAACCTGGCTGACTGCGCTGACCGATGTCATGGAGTGGGATTACATTGAAATCGACTCCTTCACGGCCGGCGTGATCACTCTGGGCTTCATTTATGGCGCGTATTTCACCGAAACCTTCCGCGGCGCGATCCTCGCCGTGCCAAGGGGTCAGGTTGAAGCCGCCACGGCTTACGGCCTCAAACGCGGCCAGCGCTTTCGCTTCGTGGTGTTTCCGCAAATGATGCGCTTCGCCCTGCCGGGCATCGGCAACAACTGGATGGTGATGCTCAAGGCCACCGCGCTGGTGTCGATCATCGGCCTGGCGGATCTGGTCAAAGCCGCCCAGGACGCCGGCAAAAGCTCCTATCAACTGTTCTACTTCCTGGTACTCGCCGCCTTGATCTATCTGCTGATCACCAGTGCCTCGAACGTCATCCTGCGCTGGCTCGAACGCCGTTATGCCGCCGGTGCCCGGGAGGCCGTACGATGATCGAACTCCTGCAGGAATACTGGAAACCCTTCCTTTATACCGACGGCAACAACATCACCGGGCTGGCCATGACCCTGTGGTTGCTCAGCGCCTCGATCTTCATCGGTTTCATCGTGTCGATCCCGCTGTCGATTGCCCGGGTTTCCCCGCACTTCTACATTCGCTGGCCGGTGCAGTTCTACACCTACCTGTTCCGGGGCACGCCGCTCTATATCCAGCTGCTGATCTGCTACACCGGGATCTACAGCCTGGCCGCCGTGCGCGCCCAGCCGATGCTCGATGCATTCTTTCGCGATGCGATGAACTGCACGATCCTCGCCTTTGCCCTCAACACTTGCGCCTACACCACGGAGATTTTCGCCGGGGCGATCCGCAGCATGAACCACGGCGAAGTCGAAGCGGCCAAGGCCTACGGCCTGACCGGCTGGAAGCTGTATGCCTACGTGATCATGCCGTCGGCACTGCGTCGCTCGCTGCCGTATTACAGCAACGAAGTGATCCTGATGCTGCACTCGACCACCGTGGCGTTCACCGCAACGATCCCGGATATCCTGAAAGTCGCACGGGACGCCAACTCGGCGACCTACCTGACCTTCCAGTCGTTCGGCATCGCCGCGCTGATCTACCTGACCATCACCTTTGCGCTGGTCGGCCTGTTCCGTCTTGCCGAACGCCGATGGCTGGCCTTCCTCGGGCCGACTCACTAGGACCTCTCTGCAATGCGCCACCAGATACATGACCTGCTGGCCCCGCTGCCGGGGACCGCACGACAGATCCACAGCTTTCACTTCGGCCCGGAAAAGGCCAAAGGCAAAATCTACATTCAGTCCTCGCTGCATGCCGACGAACTGCCCGGCATGCTGGTGGCCTGGCACCTCAAGCAGCGCCTGGCGGAGCTGGAAGCCGCCGGCCGCCTGATCAGCGAAATCGTGCTGGTGCCGGTGGCCAACCCGGTCGGCCTCGAACAGGTGCTGATGGACGTGCCGCTGGGCCGCTACGAACTGGAGAGCGGGCAGAATTTCAACCGCTGGTTCGTCGACCTCAGCGAAGAGATCGGCAACGAAATCGAATCGCAACTGTGCGACGACCCGCAGCGCAACCTCGAACTGATCCGCACCAGCCTGCGCAACGCCCTCGCCCGCCATACCGCCACGACTCAGCTGCAATCCCAGCGCCTGACCCTGCAACGCCTGGCCTGTGACGCGGACATGGTGCTGGACCTGCACTGCGATTTCGAATCCGTGGTTCACCTCTACACCACGCCCGAGGCCTGGCCGCAGGTCGAGCCGCTGGCGCGCTACATCGAATCGAAGGCGAGCCTGCTGGCCACCGACTCCGGCGGTCAGTCGTTCGACGAATGCTTCACCCTGTTGTGGTGGCAATTGAAGGAACGCTTCGGCGAGCACTTCGAAATCCCCCTCGGCAGTTTCTCGGTCACGGTCGAGCTGCGCGGCCAGGGCGACGTCAGCCATCCGGTGGCCAGTCGTGACTGTCAGGCGCTGCTCGATTACCTGACTCACTTCGGTGCCATCGCAGGCGCCTCGAAACCGCTGCCGGAGCTACCGCTGCCGGCCACGCCGCTGGCAGGCGTCGAACCTGTCACCACGCCGGTCGGCGGCCTGCTGGTGTACACCGCCACGCCCGGCCAGCATCTGGAAGCCGGGCAGCAAATCGCCGAAATCATCGACCCGGTCAACGATCGGGTTACGCCTGTCCATTGCACCGCTTCCGGTCTGCTCTATGCCCGCTCGCTGCGGCGCATGGCCACCGCCGGCATGGTGATCGCCCACGTCGCGGGCGCCGAAGCCTATCGCAGCGGCTACTTACTTTCGCCTTGAGGATGCCTGTCCCATGTACAAACTGACCGTAGAAGGCCTGCACAAAAGCTATGGCGACCATCAGGTGCTCAAAGGCGTTTCGCTCAAAGCCAAAACCGGTGACGTGATCAGCCTGATCGGCGCCAGCGGCTCGGGCAAAAGCACCTTTTTGCGCTGCATCAACTTCCTCGAACAACCCAACGACGGCGCCATGAGCCTTGATGGCCAGGCGATCCGCATGGTCACCGACCGCCACGGCATGCACGTCGCCGACGCCGAGGAACTGCAACGCCTGCGCACCCGCCTCGCCATGGTGTTCCAGCATTTCAACCTGTGGAGCCACATGACCGTGCTGGAAAACATCACCATGGCCCCGCGCCGGGTGCTGGGTTGCAGCAAGGCCGAGGCCGATGATCGCGCCCGGCGTTATCTGGACAAGGTCGGCCTGCCGGCACGGGTCGCCGATCAGTACCCGGCCTTCCTCTCCGGCGGCCAGCAACAGCGGGTGGCCATCGCCCGGGCCCTGGCCATGGAGCCGGAAGTCATGCTGTTCGACGAACCGACTTCGGCGCTCGACCCGGAACTGGTCGGCGAAGTGCTCAAGGTGATTCAGGGCCTGGCCGAAGAAGGCCGGACCATGATCATGGTCACCCACGAGATGAGCTTTGCGCGCAAGGTGTCGAGCCAGGTGCTGTTCCTGCACCAAGGGTTGGTGGAAGAAGAAGGCGCGCCTGAAGACGTTCTGGGCAATCCGAAAAGTGAACGCCTGAAGCAGTTCCTCAGCGGCAATCTCAAGTAAAACTATTGCCCTGCCGGCGCGGTCACTGAAGGAACACCTTCAGAGCACACGTCGCCGGCATGGGCACTTCCACCGACTTCGCCAGACACTGGTTCAGCGCCCGAGGCTGGAAGCCGTTCGCCTTTCAGAAACAGGTGTGGGCGGCAGTCAAACGTGGGGAATCGGGGCTACTGCACGCCAGCACCGGAGCCGGTAAAACCTACGCGGTGTGGTTTGCCGCGCTCGATCGATTTGCCCGCTCCGGGCCTGCCGCAGAGACAACCCGCAAACGCCCGCCACCTGCCGAGCCGCTGACCGTTTTGTGGATCACACCGATGCGGGCGCTGGCCGCCGACACCGCGCGTGCCCTGCAAACGCCGCTGGATGATCTGCACATCCCCTGGAGCGTCGGCCTGCGCACCGGTGACACCGGCAGCAGCGAACGCGCCCGGCAGAACCGGCGCCTGCCGACCACGCTGATCACCACCCCGGAAAGCCTGACCCTGATGCTCGCCCGCGCCGACGCGCAAACGGCGCTGTCGACCTTGCGCATGGTCGTGGTCGATGAATGGCACGAATTGCTCGGCAACAAGCGTGGCGTGCAATTGCAACTGGCCCTCGCCCGCCTGCGGCGCTGGCATCCGGGACTGATTGTCTGGGGTGTTTCCGCGACGCTTGGCAATCAGTCCCACGCTGAACAAGTCCTGATCCCACAGGGCGGTGGCGTGAGTATTCAGGGGCAAAGCGAAAAAACGCTGCGGGTCGATACCCTGCTCCCACCGCAGATCGAGCGTTTTCCCTGGGCCGGGCATATCGGTCTGAAAATGTTGCCCCAAGTGGTTGCCGAACTGGACGTCTGCGCCAGCAGCCTGGTGTTCACCAATACTCGGGCGCAGTCGGAAATCTGGTATCAGGCCTTGCTGGAAGCACGACCGGACTGGGCCGGTCTGATTGCCTTGCACCACAGCTCGCTGTCCCGCGAGACCCGGGACTGGGTCGAGCAGGCGTTGAAGAATGGTCAACTCAAAGCCGTGGTCTGCACTTCGAGCCTGGATCTTGGAGTGGACTTTCTACCCGTCGAGCGGGTACTGCAGATCGGTTCAGCCAAAGGCGTGGCGCGTCTGATGCAGCGTGCCGGACGTTCAGGCCATGCGCCTGGTCGAATGTCGCGGGTCACCTTGGTGCCAACCCACAGTCTGGAACTGATCGAAGCCGCTGCCGCCCGCGATGCGGTGGCGCAGCGACGGATCGAACCGCGACTGTCGCCGCACAAACCGCTGGATGTGCTGGTGCAGCATCTGGTCAGCATGGCCCTGGGTGGTGGCTTTTTACCCGAGGACTTGTACGAAGAAGTCCGGGGAGCCTGGGCCTATCGCGACCTGACGCTGGCGGAATGGGCCTGGGCGCTGGCGTTCGTACGCCATGGAGGGATGTCGCTGACGGCGTACCCCGACTACCGCCGGGTCGAACCGGATGAGCACGGGATCTGGCGCGTCCCCGATGCCCGGTTGGCCCGCCGCCACAGGATGAGCATCGGCACCATCGTCAGCGACGCCAGCATTCAGCTGAAATTCTGGAGCAAGGGCGGAGGCGGCAAGCAACTGGGCAGCGTTGAAGAAGGCTTCATCGCCCGCCTCAAACCCGGCGACGGTTTTCTGTTCGCCGGACGCTTGCTGGAACTGGTGCGGGTGGAAAACATGACCGCCTACGTCAAACGCAGCACCGCGAAAAAAGCCGCCGTGCCGCGCTGGAATGGCGGGCGCATGCCACTGTCCAGCGAACTGGCTGAAGCGGTGGTCACTCGATTCAGCGCTGCAGCACAAGGTGAGTTTGCCGGCCCGGAAATGCAGGCCTTGCGACCGCTGCTGGAAACGCAGGTGCGCTGGTCGGGTCTGCCGACGGCCGACAGCCTGCTGACCGAAGTGCTGAAATCCCGCGAAGGCTGGCACCTTTTCCTTTACCCGTTTGCCGGACGTCAGGTGCATCTGGGGCTGGCCAGTCTGCTGGCGTGGCGGGTCAGCCAGCGCCTGCCTGTGACCTTCTCGATTGCGGTCAATGATTACGGGCTGGAATTGCTCAGCGCCACGCCGGTTGACTGGTCTGTGCAACTGGATGGCGCTTTGCTCAGTCCCGAGGATTTGTTGAAGGATGTGCTCGCCAGTCTCAACGCGGGTGAGCTGGTGCTGCGCAGGTTTCGGGAAATCGCCCGGATCGCGGGCCTGGTGTTCGCCGGTTACCCCGGCGCGCCAAAAAGCACCCGACAGGTACAGGCCTCCAGCGGACTGTTTTTCGAAGTATTCAAACAATACGACGCCGACAATCTGTTGCTGGCGCAGGCCGGGGAAGAAGTCTTACGGGAAGAACTGGATATTCGTCGACTGGAACAGACGCTGGAGCGAATCAACCAGATGAAACTGGACATGCACCTGATCAAACGTCCTACACCGCTTGGCTTCCCGCTGCTGGTGGAACGCATGCGCGAAAGCATGAGTTCGGAAAAACTCGCCGACCGCATCCGGCGCATGGTCGGCGATCTGGAGAAAACCGCCGACAAGGGTCAATCCTGATGGGCGCGCCCTACCCTGTGCGTCTGGCGGGCGAAGAACTCTGGCTGTTGCCGGAAAAGGCACTGTACTGGCCGGCGCAACAGGCGCTGCTGATTGCCGACGTGCATTTCGGCAAGGCGGCCGCCTACCGGCGCCTGGGGCAACCGGTGCCGCAGGGCACCACGGCGAGCAACATTGCGGTGATCGAACAGTTGCTGGCGAAACTGCCGTGTCGGCAACTGATATTCCTTGGTGATTTTCTGCATGGCCCCGGCTCCCACGCCACCGGCACCTTGCAGGCATTGGCGCAGTGGCGGGCGCGTCATGCCGATCTGCCGATCACGCTGATTCGCGGCAATCACGATAAACGTGCCGGTGATCCACCGCAGACGCTGAACATTCGGGTGGTGCCGGAGCCCTTGCTGCTCGGGCCCTTCGCGCTGCAGCACGAACCCGATCCGCACCCTGAACGCCACGTCCTCGCCGGGCACGTGCATCCGGTCTATCGATTGAACGGCAAGGGGCGTCAGCGTCTGCGGCTGGCGTGTTTCAGGTTGGGAGAGCGCGTCAGCCTGCTGCCGGCCTTCGGTGCGTTCACTGGCGGTTATCCGGTGGAGAAGGAAGACAGCTGTCGGATCTTTGCCATTGGCGACAACGAAATATGGCCCGTCGGCTGAAATCCTGTTCAGGATTCAGCCAACGGGCCATACATTCAATCAAGCGACGGGCGCGGGTGGCGGTTTGTCCGGCAACGTAGGCTCGCCGGGCTCGGTCGGTTCTTCGTTGGGGGTGTCGGGATCAGGCTGGTGAGGAATTCCGCCAGCCAGGGTGACGGGCGGGTGTGCCAACAAGGACCAGGCCAATACGCCAACCTGATTGGGCTCGAGCCTTGCCAGTTCGGCAGTGATTTGCGGATCGATCTTCATGGAGCACTCCTCGGCGAAGGCCCGTCCCGCTGTTCGCGAAACGGGCAGTACACCCCATAGAGTGTCTACCCGCCGAAGAATTCCCGGTAACTGCCGGATGGACGGCTCAGGTCCGTGGCAGGGTCACGCCACGCTGGCCCTGGTACTTGCCGGCGCGGTCCTTGTAGGAAACTTCACACTCCTCGTCGGACTCCAGGAACAGCATCTGCGCCACACCTTCGTTGGCGTAGATCTTCGCCGGCAGGTTGGTGGTGTTGGAGAACTCCAGGGTCACCTGGCCTTCCCACTCAGGCTCGAGCGGCGTGACGTTGACGATGATGCCGCAACGGGCGTAGGTGCTTTTGCCCAGGCAGATGGTCAGGACATTGCGCGGAATACGGAAGTATTCAACGGTCGTGGCCAGGGCGAAGGAGTTCGGCGGGATGATGCAGACATCGCTGTGGACATCGACGAAGCTGCCGGCATCGAAGTTCTTCGGATCGACAATGGCCGAATTGATGTTGGTGAACACCTTGAAATGGTTGGTGCAACGCACATCGTAGCCGTAGCTCGACACACCGTAGGAGATCACCCGGCTGTCGTCGCTGCCACGTACCTGGCGCTCGACGAACGGCTCGATCATGCCGTGTTCCTGCGCCATGCGGCGAATCCACTTGTCCGATTTGATGCTCATGGCGGGGTGTCCTGAATAGCGAGGTGGAAAAAATCTGTCCGGCATCTTACCGGGCGCGCCGCCGGGTTCAAAGTCCAGGGTGCAAATCTCGCCGAACATGCAGGAAATACGCGGCTTCGCGACGAACCGTCACACCGCCGATCCTTAAAACGGAGAAACCTTCGCAAGAAGCATTGGCACGTTCCGGAAAAAGGGTTAAGGTGGCGCCACTGTGCTGCTTGTGTCACTGAGAATCTCTACACGATATGTTGAATTTCGATCCAACCATCTACAAGAATTTTTCCTGCTCTTTGCACTCAGTCTCGGCCAGGGTTCTTCCTGAGTCGCAGTTATCTTTGTTCAAGGAGTTACACCATGTCTAATCGCCAAACCGGTACCGTTAAGTGGTTCAACGATGAAAAAGGCTTCGGCTTCATCACTCCACAATCCGGTGACGACCTGTTCGTTCACTTCAAAGCTATCCAGTCCGACGGCTTCAAAAGCCTGAAAGAAGGCCAACAGGTTTCTTTCATCGCTACCCGCGGTCAGAAAGGCATGCAAGCTGAAGAAGTACAAGTTATCTAACTTGTAGCTTCCTAGCTAAGAAGCCCCGCCCTTAAAAGCGGGGCTTTTTTGTGTCCGCGTATTTAGTTTCCCCCTGTCCGTGCTTCAGCTCTTTATGCTCCGCGCCCTGGAAATCACACGGAAGAAGCAGGATGCAATTCATCTCCTGGAAGGCGTTCAACGCTCTGCTGCTGGTATTCGCACCGCCGCTCAACGCAGACCCACAACCTGATCACGCCACTGTGATCATCGACATGAACCCTCGCGCAACCTATCTGGCTAAGGGGCCCGAGGTAAATGGACATGCCCCCATACAACTAAGAGCCGCAGCGCTACTCACGCTCTCGACGCCGCACACCTGCGGGAGCAACGAAATCTACCTCACGCCAGAGTCAGCGGGCATTCCCGCCGAGTCGTTTCGCCGCGCGCTTGGCGAGATCCAGGATTTGATCGACCAAAAAGTCCCTCTCTTGCTCACTCTTTCGGCTTGCGAGCGAAAACGCGCTTTCTTCGAGAAGGTACGCCCTTGCACAGTGGAAGAGTGTGGCGAGCTGATGACCCATTTAGTCGACGGCAAGCTTTATCTCGATGAACATTTTGCTCCGACCGGCAAAGGCGTGGCTTCCCACTACCTGAAAATGCCCATGCCCTATGACGCCAGTCTCAAGGTCTGGAAAGTGCAAATCTTCAACCTAGAAACCCACACCCTGAGCCGAGACTACTTTGTAGATAACGAAGACTTTGTTTCAGGGACACCCGTCCTTGCGTACAAGTCCTACTATCCAAACGGCACGCTGCATAAAAGCCAACAGAGTGACGCCAGCGGCCAGCGTCAGGGCGAAGCGCTGACATACGACGAAAATGGCACAGTCAACCAGCGAGAGAGCTACCTGAACAACGAACTCGACGGAACGCAAACCATCTACCATGCCAATGGCAAGATTGCCGAATCCTACAAGTGGCACCTAGGCAAACGTGTGGATGGCGAGTACCTGGAGTATGACGAAGATGGAGCCTTGATAGGCCGCACACACTACCGGAACAACGTGTGGGACGGCCCTAGCCTCGGTTACTTCCCGAACGGAAAGCTGCGCTACAGCACCCTTTTCGTGAACGGTAAATCCGAGGGCCCCACCATCCACTACTTTGAAAATGGAACAACACAGTTCACCCGAAACGATGTGAATGGCAAACCGGTTGGCTGGGTAATCGAATATTTCATCGACGGCAAGGTGAAGGAAAAAGCGTTCTATAAAGATGGAAATCGACTCAGCTACGAACAATGGACTCAGCAAGGCGTGCAAACGCTGCAATGGCAGTGGGACGCACAAAATCGCAAGCAAGGGGATTTCAAGCGATGGTACGAGTCAGGGCAACTAAAGGAGCATCAAAAATATCAGGACGATAAGCTTCAGGGCTCATCCGTTACATGGCACGAAAATGGTGAAATGGCATCGTCTGCCGACTACGTAGACGGAAAAGAACATGGCCCAATCCGCTTCTGGAGAGACAACGGCAGTCTGAGCTACGAATGCCAATACCTGATGGGCAAAAAGCTGGAAAAATGTGCCTACATTTCCGCCAACGAAGATAAATCGAAGGAATAAAAACAAAGAAGCCCTGCAATTCTGAAGCTGCTGGGCTTTCTCCCACCTCGGAGTGCGGCGTTACCAGGCCACGCCAAACCCGGCGGTGTAGCGGGTCTTGTTCAGATCCGCATCCTTGGTGCCACTGATGATGTCACGCTCGGCCTTGAGATTGAGCGAGGCCCAGTCCGTCACCTTGTAGCGCAGGCCCACTTCCGAATCCAGGGCATAGTTGGCGACGTCCGACAGCGGCTTGCCAATCTCGCCGGTGGTGAAGAACTGCACCTTCTTGCCGATCAGGTAGCGGTTGTAGTCCCATTTCATGGCGACGGAGTAGAAGTTGTCCGTGCCGCCGTCGCTGTACTCGTAATCGGTGCGGTTGAGCAGCGAGCCGAGGGAGAACGCGCCCAGCTCGTCATCCCAGAACTGATAGCCCGGACCGGTACCGACCACCCGCTGGCGCGACAGCTCTTCGACGTAATCGCGCTTGTAGTTCAACCGCCCCTGCCAGAACCACTTGTCGGTCAGGAAGCGGTCCAGAGCGTATTCGGCACGCCAGTTGTTGGTGGTCACCACCTCATCCTGGACTTCGCGGTTGTACTCGCCCTCGGCGGTATGACGCCAGCGGCCATGGCGCGCCGAGGTCTTGAAGCCGATGTCGTAGTCATTGGTGTCTTTTTCGGCACGCTGATAATCCAGGGCCAGATCGACATTGCCCTTCCAGACCAGATCCTCGACCACCGGCTTGGGCTTGAGAATCTGCTGGATGCTCGCCAGCTCGACGGTTTTCGGCGCTTCGCCGTTGGCCAGGGTGACCTTGCCATCCTCAGCGGCGGTCAGCGACTTGGCTTTCTCGCCGCTGTAGGCGTCCTGCTTGACCAGCAGTTCCTGATCGCTTTCCAGCGTCTTGACCTGTTTCCAGTCGATGGTGACCGCGCCGGCGTACTGGGTCTGGACCAGCAACTTGCCGCCGTCGAACAGGGTGATTTTGCCGCTCAGCTTGTCTCCGTTCTTCAACCAGACGGTATCGGCAAGCAAGGGCGTGGACGCACTGAAGACAGCAAGGCACAACAGGGTTCTGGACAACATAAGCGAATCGGAAACTCGGGGTTGCGAAAAAAGGGTCGGCATTATCCGTAGGAATAATCCTCTGACAAGGAGTGACCCGGCTATTTCTGTTGAGTTCATTTCTCAATTGCCCGATCACGGATTACCCTTTCATCCAGGAATCGACCCTGTTCAGGAACGGCGCACGTGACAGACCCGATACAAGCCTGCGAAAACGATCCGCAAATCCGACGCACGGCACTCTACTCGACCCTTGCCCAGGTACCTGAGGGCAAGGTGGTCAGCTATGGTCAGTTGGCCGAACTGGCCGGGTTGGGGCGCGCCGCCCGCTGGGTCGGCCGCACCCTGAGCCAGTTGCCGGGCGACACCAAGCTGCCGTGGCACCGCGTACTCGGTGCCGGCGGTCGGATCAGCCTGCCGGCAGGCAGCCTTTCGGGTGATGAGCAGCGGGCACGATTGCGTATGGAGGGCGTTACGATCCTGAACAATCGTGTGGATATTCGGCGCCATGGCTGGCGTCCGGTAGAGCACAGCGGTTAGAGTGCGCGCTTTGTTTTCGCAATCTTGAGGCAGACTTCAGCCCATGCCCCGTAAAACCTGGCGCGCCGCGCTCGCCGCCTATGCCAGTCCTTCGACGCTCGTGCTGTTGTTGCTGGGTTTCGCCGCCGGCCTGCCGTACATGCTGGTGTTCTCGACACTTTCGGTCTGGCTGCGTGAAGCCGGTGTAGCCCGCGAGACGATCGGCTATGCGAGCCTGATCGGTCTGGCCTATGCCTTCAAATGGGTCTGGTCGCCGTTGCTCGATCAATGGCGCCTGCCGTTGCTCGGCAAACTGGGCCGACGCCGTTCGTGGCTGGTGCTTGCGCAGTCGCTGGTGATCCTCGGCCTGATCGGCATGGGCTTCTGCGACCCGCAGAAACACCTGTCCTGGCTGATCGCCATTGCCGTGATCGTCGCTTTCGCTTCCGCCACCCAGGACATCGCCGTCGACGCCTATCGCCTGGAAATCGCCGAAGACAACCGACAGGCTGCCCTGGCCGCCAGTTACATGTCCGGTTATCGGGTCGCGGCCCTGCTGGCGACTGCCGGCGCACTGTTCTTCGCCGAAGGTTTCGGTTCCACCGGTTTCAACTACCAGCATTCGGCCTGGACCGGCACTTACGCGCTGTTCGGCGCCTTGATGGTGCCTGCCCTGATCACCACCCTGCTGATGCGCGAGCCGCCAGTGCCGCTGCGTACCCAGTTGCAGGCCGGGCGCTACACCTTCATGCACCAGCTGATGTCGGTGTTCGTGCTGATCGTCCTGCTGGTTTCCGTACCGGCCATGTTCACCCAGCTCTACAACACCGACTTCGCCAGCGTGCTGTTCGGCACCATGAGCCCGCTGGACCTGCTGCTGGAAGACCGGGCATTCCTGCGCGCCATTCTCTATACCCTGCTGACCGGCCTGTGCCTGTCGACCATGGGTCGCCGTGGCCTGGCCCCGGTGCTGACCCCGGTCAACGACTTCATCCTGCGCTACCGCTGGCAGGCCCTGCTGCTGCTCGGCCTGATCGCCACCTATCGCATGTCGGACACGGTGATGGGCGTGATGGCCAACGTGTTCTACATCGATCAGGGCTTCACCAAGGACCAGATCGCCAGCGTCAGCAAGATCTTCGGCCTGATCATGACTCTGGTGGGCGCCGGCATGGGCGGCCTGCTGATCGTGCGCTTCGGGATTCTGCCGATCCTGTTCATTGGCGGTGCCGCGTCGGCAGCCACCAACCTGCTGTTCGTGATGCTGGCGGACATGGGCCCGAACCTGCAGATGCTGGTGGTGACCATTTCCCTCGACAACTTCAGCTCGGGCATGGCCACTTCGGCGTTCGTCGCCTACCTGTCCAGCCTGACCAACCTGAAGTTTTCCGCGACCCAGTACGCCCTGCTCAGCTCGATCATGCTGTTGCTGCCACGCCTCATCGGCGGCTACTCCGGGGTCATGGTGGAGAAGTTCGGCTATCACAACTTCTTCATCATCACGGCCGCGCTCGGCGTGCCGACCCTGGTACTGATCGCCCTGCACTGGTTCCAGGAGAGTCGCCGCGAAGGCCCGACACCGACACCGGAACCCGTGTCGACGCCCGTCGCCGAAGAGTCGTAAGACATCTCGCACCCGGCGGGAGGGTTTCCGCCGGGCCTGCACTTCTGTACGTCGGCAACTCTCGCCGGTACACTGCTCCGTCATTTCCAGTCATAGCAACCGACAACGGCCAACCATGCGCACCAGTCAATTTTTGCTCGCCACACAGAAAGAAACACCTTCCGACGCGGTCGTCATCAGCCATCAGCTGATGCTGCGCGCCGGCATGATCCGCAAACTCGCCTCGGGCCTGTACACCTGGCTGCCGATGGGCCTGCGGGTAATGCGCAAGGTGGAAGCCATCGTTCGCGAAGAGATGAACGCCGCCGGCTCTCTGGAAGTGTTGATGCCGAGCACCCAACCGGCCGAGCTGTGGCAGGAATCGGGGCGCTGGGACGAATACGGCCCTGAGCTGCTGCGCATCAAAGACCGTCACGGTCGCGACTTCTGCGCGGGCCCGACCCACGAAGAAGTGATCACCGATCTGATGCGCAACGAATTGAGCAGCTACAAGCAGCTGCCAATCAACCTGTACCAGATCCAGACCAAGTTCCGTGACGAAATCCGCCCACGCTTCGGCTTGATGCGCGGCCGTGAATTCATCATGAAGGACTCGTACTCATTCCATGCGGATCAGGCATCGCTGCAGATCACCTATGACCGCATGCACGAAGCGTACTGCAACATCTTCACCCGCCTGGGCCTGAAGTTCCGTCCTGTGGAAGCCGACAACGGTTCCATCGGCGGTGCCGGCTCCCACGAATTCCACGTGCTGGCCGAGTCCGGCGAAGACGATATCGTCTTCAGCAACGGCTCCGACTACGCCGCGAACATCGAGAAAGCCGAAGCCGTACCGCGTGAAACCTCTCGCGCTGCGCCGGCCGAAGAACTGCGTCTGGTCGACACTCCGGACACCAAGACCATCGCGGCCCTGGTGGAAAAATTCGGTCTGCCGATCGAAAAGACCATCAAGACCCTGATCGTGCACGCCGAGGAAGAAGGCAAGCTGATCGCCCTGGTGATCCGTGGCGACCACGAGCTGAACGAAATCAAGGCTGCCCAGCAACCTGGCGTCGCCAGCCCGCTGGTCATGGCGTCCGATGCAGAGCTGCGTGACGCCATCGGCGCCGGCGCCGGCTCCCTCGGCCCGCTGAACCTGCCACTGCCGATCATCATCGACCGTTCGGTCGAGCTGATGAGCGACTTCGGCATCGGTGCCAACATCGACGACAAGCACTACTTCGGCGTGAACTGGGAGCGTGACCTGCCGGTTCCGACCGTGGCTGACCTGCGCAACGTCGTGGCCGGCGACCCGAGCCCGGACGGCAAGGGCACCCTGGAAATCAAGCGCGGCATCGAAGTCGGACACATCTTCCAGCTGGGCAACAAGTACAGCAAGGCGATGAAGTGCGAAGTGCTGGGCGAGAACGGCAAGCCTGTCACCCTGGAAATGGGTTGCTACGGCATCGGCGTGTCCCGCGTGGTGGCTGCGGCCATCGAGCAGAACAACGACGAGAACGGCATCATCTGGAGCGACGCCCTGGCGCCATTCCAGATCGCCCTGGTACCGCTGCGCTATGAAACCGAGCAGGTGCGCGAAGCCACCGACAAGCTGTACGCGGAACTGACCGCTGCCGGCTTCGAAGTGCTGCTGGACGATCGCGACAAGAAAACCAGCCCGGGCATCAAGTTCGCGGACATGGAGCTGATCGGCATTCCGCACCGGATCGTGGTCAGCGACCGCGGCCTCGCCGAAGGCAACCTGGAATACAAGAGCCGTACCGAAGGCCAGGCGCAAGCGCTGCCGGTTGCCGACGTACTGTCCTTCCTGCAGGCCCGTATCCGCCGCTGAAACCAGATAGAGTCCTCATGTTCAAGCGAAACACCTTAGGCCTCGGTGGTGCCGCCCTGTGCGGCACCCTGCTGGTCAGCGGCTGTGCCAATCACATGTCACAGCGCAGCGAGCACGAAGAGCGGGTCGAGCGAAAGCTGCTCGATCACAGCCTGCAGATCGATGTCGGTGAGCCTAAGGTGCTTGAGCTGCCGCAGAGACGCGTAAAGATCAACGAGCAGAAAACCTTCGAAGTCACTGAGTACGAAGTGACCCGTCGTTATGACCGCTACACGCCTTATCAGCCCTGGCGCGAAATCTACGAGATTCCGCTGGGTGCCGTGGCGGTGGTGGCCGGTGTCGGGGCCAACGTGGTCAACGTGTTCGCCTTCGGCACCCTGCCGGACAGCGTGACCAAGGACTGGCTGAGCTACGGGTTCGCCGGGCTCAACCCGTTCATGAACGTGCAGTCCCACGGTCGTGCGCAGCAGAACCTGGCCGGTATCGATGAAGTCCAGCGCGACAAGCGCATGGAGTATTCGAGCCTGCCGTGGAGCGAGCGCCCGGTGCAGGTCAAGGCCGGCAAGCAGACCTTCGACATGACCACCGACCGCAACGGCGTGCTGCGCCTGAACCTGCTGGACAGTCCGTTCGCCGAAAACGATCTGAATCATGTCGGCAAACTGCAGATCAGTGTCGAGGACGCCAAGGATGACGTGCATTCCGACTCGTCCCTGACGATCAGCAGTCACCTGCGTGGCAAGCTGCTGGAAGCCCACGGCCTGATTTACGACGATCTGGAAGACGACGAAGTGAGCCAGTGGGTGCACCGGGTCAAACGCCTGTCGGAACTGGGTCTGGAAGAAGAAGCCAGCGAACTGGAACAGAGCCTGATCGAGCTGACACGCAACGATCCCGAGTTGCAGGCCGAGTTCCTCAAGTCGCTGACCAAGGATGCCGGGCGACTGGTGGCGGACCCCGGTCCGAACTGACAACGCTTATAGAAGAGCCCGAACCTGTTTCGGGCTTTTTTGTATGCGCTACCGCTCGAACAGCTCCATCTGTTCAAAACCGCCGCGCAAATCCTCAAGCCGAACCCCCACCCCCAACAGCCGCACCGGTTTGCCACCGCGATTGAACGCCTGCGTCAGCATCAACTGATAACTGCCCAGATCCCGCCCTGCCCCGGCCTGCTCCAGTGTGGTCTGGGTGAAGTCATGGAATTTCACTTTGACGAACGGCTTGCCCGGCCGGTAGCTGCTGTCGATCCTTGCCATGCGGGTTTTCAGGGTCTCCAGCAATTCAGGCAGCTTGTCCAGGCAACTGCGCAGATCCGGCAGATCCACGTCGTAGGTGTTTTCCACACTGATCGACTGACGACGACTGTCGTTATGCACCTGCCGTTCATCTATCCCACGGGCCAGGCTCCAGAGTCGCTCGCCAAAACTGCCGAATTCGCGCACCAACGCCAACTTGTCCCACTCGCGCAGTTGCGAGCAGTCGTTGATGCCAAGCTTGCCCAGTTTGTCCGCAGTGACCTTGCCGACGCCGTGCAGCTTGCTCACCGGCAGGCCACTGACAAAATCTTCGACCTGATCCGGGGTGATGACAAACAGGCCGTTGGGCTTTTTCCAGTCACTTGCGATCTTGGCCAGAAACTTGTTCGGTGCCACCCCGGCCGAGACCGTGATGTGCAATTGATTGGAGACCCGGCGCCGGATGTCCTGGGCGATGCGCGTGGCGCTGCCACCGAAATGCGCGCTGTCCGAGACATCGAGGTAGGCCTCGTCCAGCGACAGCGGCTCGATCAGATCGGTGTAATCGCGAAAGATCGTGTGAATTTCCTTCGATGCCTCACGGTAGGCATCCATTCGCGGTTTGACGATGGTCAGATCCGGGCACAGTTTCAAGGCATGCCCCGAGGACATCGCCGAACGCACGCCGTAAGCCCTCGCCTCATAGTTGCAGGTGGCGATCACCCCGCGCCGGTCTGCCGAACCACCCACCGCCAGCGGTTTGCCGGCCAGACGCGGGTCGTCACGCATCTCGATGGCGGCGTAGAAACAGTCACAGTCGATGTGGATGATTTTTCGCTGGGTCATGACAGAAAAGGAAACGTGGCAAGCCGGATAGGCAGTATCTCACTGACACCTGTATATAGCACCAGTGGTATGAAGGTTCTTTTCCAGCGGTAGGAAAGGTCCGTTGAATTTATTTTCTCAATCGGAAATCGCTGACCAATAGAGCTGAAACCCGCGCCCTGCCTGAGCTGCGGCCCCGCCAGCGGCTTCTAAAAATAGCTAACCAATTGAACCAGAACAGATTTTATCCGGATTCAAGGTTGACACCCCGGCGATCCTCTGTAGAATGCCGCCACACAGACGCGGGATGGAGCAGTCTGGTAGCTCGTCGGGCTCATAACCCGAAGGTCGTCGGTTCAAATCCGGCTCCCGCAACCAAACATCAAAAAAGGCCAATCGAAAGATTGGCCTTTTTTGTGCGCGTCTGTTTTTCATTGGGCAATCATCCGGGCCAAACAGGAATCCTTTGCAATTCCGAAACTTACCGCCCTCCTGCGACGGATTGACGCGATTTCACGCTTATTTGACCCTTCGCGGGATTAACGGTTGACACCCCGCCGTTCGCCTGTAGAATGCCGCCACACAGACGCGGGATGGAGCAGTCTGGTAGCTCGTCGGGCTCATAACCCGAAGGTCGTCGGTTCAAATCCGGCTCCCGCAACCAAACATCAAAAAAGGCTGCTCGAAAGAGTGGCCTTTTTTGTATCTGTGGAAAAAGTCCTTTCGCAACAATGATCTGTCACTGTGCAGTGAACCGCTCAGGATCTTCAGACCCGCCGAGTTGCGACTATGCTTGAGTCGCAGGCAAGAGGTCTGCAATCCGAGACCTGCCCTCGCCGATACCCGACGAGAGGCGTAGTATTTTGTGATTATTTTTTTCTACAGGGATTGGTAACTTGGCTGGATACCCCCATCCTGTCGCGCACAATCCAAGAGGTGATTGATGCGCGCCAACTCGTCTGATCCACAAGACACCCTCACCGTGAATCCATCGATCAAGCCCGAGCGCATGCGCTTGCTGGATCGAATCAGCAAATACCGGCAACCGATTGGTCTGGCGGTCACTTTGCTGTTGTTCGCTATCGCGCTGATTGCCTGTCGCCATCTGCTCAGCGAACTCGACCTCTATGCCCTGCACGACTCGATTCTCGACGTGCCGAAGCCGGCCCTGCTGGGTGCTTTCGGCGCGACCGTCGTCGGCTTCATCATTCTGCTGGGCTACGAATGGTCGGCCAGCCGCTATGCCGGCGTGACCATCCCGCCGCGCACGCTGGCGCTCGGTGGCTTCACGGCTTTTGCGATCGGCAACGCCATCGGCCTGTCGATGCTGTCCGGCGGCTCGGTGCGTTACCGTTTATATGCACGGCTTGGCCTGGGCGCTTCGGAAGTCGCGCACATGACCCTGTTTGCCAGCCTGTCGCTGGGTTGCGCCCTGCCACCGCTGGCGGCACTGGCCACCCTGAGTGACCTGCCGGCCGCTTCCCAGGCGCTGGGCCTGTCCGAAGGCCTGCTGGCCACGATTGCCTCTGCCGTGCTGCTGCTCGGCGCGATTCTGGCCATGGGCATTTATCGTCGGCGTCTGCCGGAACAGCCTTACCGCGACAATCTGCTGGTCAAGGTCGGACGCCGCACCCTGCGCCTGCCGGGCCGCCGCCTGACATTCCTGCAACTGGTCATCACCGCCCTCGACGTCGCCGCTGCCGCTACCGTGTTGTACATGCTGCTGCCGGAAGCACCGCCATTCGGCGCATTCCTGCTGGTGTACCTGCTGGCCCTGGCGGCCGGCGTGCTCAGCCATGTACCGGGCGGTGTCGGGGTATTCGAAGCGATTCTGCTGGCGGCCTTCGCTGACAAGCTCGGCGCTGCGCCACTGGCCGCCGCCCTGCTGCTCTATCGCATGATCTATGTGGTGCTGCCATTGCTGGTGGCCTGCGTACTGCTGCTGATCAACGAAGGTCAGCGGCTGTTCCAGACCCAGACCATGCGCGCCGCCTCCGGCCTGGCCGCACCGATCCTCGCGGTACTGGTGTTCCTGTCCGGCGTGGTGCTGCTGTTCTCCGGCGCGACACCTGAAATCGACACGCGCCTGGAACACATCGCCTACCTGATTCCCCATCGTCTGGTCGATGCCTCGCACTTCGGCGCCAGCCTGATCGGCGTGCTGTGCCTGATGCTTGCCCAGGGCCTGCGTCGCCGGCTGTCGGCGGCGTGGATGCTGACCACCATTCTGCTGCTGGTGGGTGCCCTGCTCTCGCTGCTCAAGGGTTTCGACTGGGAAGAAGCCACGCTGATGACCCTCACCGCCGCGCTGCTGGGGGTGTTCCGTCGTTCTTTCTATCGCCCGAGCCGTCTGACCGAAGTGCCGTTCTCGCCGCTGTATCTGGTGGCGAGCCTGTGCGTACTCGGCGCATCGACCTGGCTGCTGCTGTTCGCCTACCAGGACGTGCCGTACAGCCATCAGTTGTGGTGGCAGTTCACCCTCGACGCCGATGCCCCGCGCGGTCTGCGTTCGCTGCTCGGCGCTGCGGTGCTGTTGCTGGTGATCGCCCTGACCTGGCTGCTGCGTACCGCCCGCCCGGTGATTCATCTGCCGACCCCGGACGAGCTGGAGCGCGCCTCGAAGGTCCTGATGGCCTCCTCGCAACCGGACGGCGGCCTGGCCCTGACCGGTGACAAGGCGCTGCTGTTCCACCCCAACGACGAAGCCTTCCTGATGTACGCCCGTCGCGGCCGCAGTCTGGTGGCGCTGTACGATCCGATCGGCCCCGGCCAACAACGGGCGGAAATGATCTGGCAGTTCCGTGACCTGTGTGACATCCACCACGCCCGTCCCGTGTTCTATCAAGTGCGCGCCGAGAACCTGCCGTACTACATGGACATCGGCCTGACCGCGATCAAGCTCGGCGAAGAAGCCCGGGTCGATCTGCATCGCTTTGACCTGGATGCCAAGGGCAAAGAGATGAAGGACCTGCGCTACACCTGGAACCGTGGTACCCGCGACGGTCTGTCACTGGAGATCTTCGAGCCGGGCCAGGCGCCGATGGACGAGCTCAAGGTGATTTCCGATGCCTGGCTGACCGGCAAGAACGTACGCGAGAAAGGCTTCTCCCTCGGCCGTTTCAGCGATGATTACCTGAAGCATTTCCGCATCGCGGTGATTCGCTTCGAGGGCCGCCCGGTGGCGTTCGCCAACCTGCTCGAGACCTACAGCCATGACCTGGCCAGCCTCGACCTGATGCGCTCGCACCCGGACGCCCCCAAGCTGACCATGGAGTTTTTGATGGTCGGTCTGATTCAACATTATAAGAGTCACGGATACGCGCGTTTCAGCCTGGGCATGGTGCCGTTGTCGGGGTTGCAACCCCGTCGTGGTGCACCGCTGACCCAGCGTCTGGGCTCGATGGTTTTCCGCCGTGGTGAGCAGCTGTACAACTTCCAAGGCTTGCGCCGCTTCAAAGACAAGTTCCAGCCTGACTGGGAACCCCGTTATATGGCAGTGCCCGCCGGACTCGATCCGCTGGTGGCACTGGCCGATACTGCTGCCCTGATCGCGGGCGGCTTGACTGGATTGGTGAAACGCTGATGATTCAACGCTCCCTGAAGTACATCCTGGCCGCACTGATCGTGCTGGCCGTGATTGCCGGCGGCGGTTACTGGTACCTCAAACGCCCGGCACCGGAACCGACCCTCGAACAGCTAAAACCGGCTGACGGCACGGTCATGACCCGGGTCATTCCCGGCACCAAGCCCAAGGCCCAGGTGCTGGTGGCGGTCGAGGACGACAAAAAAATCACCGACAATCAGCTGACCACCCTGAGCCGCAGCGCCTCGGCGCAGATCGTCCAGGTGATTCTGCCCAAGGACTGCCTGCTGCAAAGCCGCGCACTGCAAAGCGGTCTGCGCGAACTGAACGGCCCGGCAACCCTGGTCAGTGGCATCGGCCCTGGCGCGGTGCTGGCCTGGCGCTGGCTCTCGGAACAGAAGGACGACAAGGCCCAGGCCGTGTCGGTCGATCTGGCCCTGGAAAAAGGCGGCTGCACTCACCTGCTGCCAAAGTCTGCCGCCCACGGCCACTGGCTGGTGGCCTGGAACGACAACCCGGATGACACCAGCGCCGGTTTCGTACGCGATCAACCGAACGCCGAAACCAGCATCAGCGACTACGACATCAACCTGCCGCAAGTGCTGAACAACGAACTGCGCAAGATCCTCGTCGGTGGTGACAAGGCCAACGGCGGCCTGCAGATCCCGGTAGTGGAAGTCCCGGCCGGCCAGGCCAAGGACACCGTGACCCTGTTCCTGTCCGGTGATGGTGGCTGGCGAGATCTCGACCGCGACGTGGCCGGTGAAATGGCCAAGATCGGCTACCCGGTCGTTGGCATCGACACCCTGCGCTACTACTGGCAGCACAAGAGCCCGGAACAGAGCGCGCTGGACCTGACCGAACTGATGCAGCACTACCGCCAGAAATGGGGCACCAAACGCTTCATCCTGACCGGCTATTCGTTCGGCGCCGACGTCCTGCCGGCCATCTACAACCGCCTGCCGGAAACCGAGCAGCAGCGCGTCGACGCAATCATCCTGCTGGCCTTCGCCCGCACCGGCAGCTTCGAAATCGAAGTCGAAGGCTGGCTCGGCAACGCCGGCAAAGAAGCCGCCACCGGCCCGGAAATGGCCAAGCTGCCACCGGCCAAGGTCGTGTGCATCTACGGCGAAGAAGAGAAGGATGAAAGCGGCTGCACCGACAAGACCGCGGTGGGCGAAGCGGTGAAACTGCCTGGCGGCCACCACTTCGACGAGAACTACCCGGCGCTGGCCAAGCGGTTGGTTGATCTGATCGAGAAGCGTCAGAGCAAGGATCAGCCGGCAGAGTGATCTGAGGCGCTCCAACGAAAAGCCCCCGCAACCTTAGGGTTGCGGGGGCTTTTTCATTCATTGCTTGACTCTTCATGAAGCTGAAAACGCCAGGTGTCCACATTCCATAAAACGTGGACACCTGCTCCACTGGCCTTTTCGAGTAGTCAACTCCTCATTCATCTTCCGCACCGAAGAAGCGCCAAACCTCCACCAACGTTTAGTTTCGTTTACGTCTGGTGTCGCAATATCAGATGACGTCCGAGTACCTTGTAGGCAAACTCCTAATCTCGTGTTTGGGCACTTTGCCGCCCTATTGCACTGTTTTTTGACGGGATACTCTCCAGAGGTCGCTGACCCTTTCAGCGATCGGGTGTGGTAACCCGGATAAACCAGCGCAACAGCGCCCCATTCACAATCACAGGCACTTTCATGTCTGTGATTTCGATTTATGGCAGCTGTGCGTGGGACGCCTTCGGGCGTGCCGGTTTCCTTGGTTCCCGGTTTACCACCCTGCGTACAGCTGCCTCCCTTTCGTGTGGTAACGGAAGTTGCAGCTCCTCGAACCAAGGAGTAACACCATGACCGAAACGAAATCGTCTACACCCACAGACTTTACAACCATCGGCTTCACCTCCTTTCTCTATGGCTCTGGCTCCGATCAAGCGTTTTTCAATGTCCGCTCTGGCGTCCCCATCGTCGAAGCCCTGTCACAGGCTTCAGATCTGTTGTTCCTCGCCAAATCCTTCGCCGAGGATGCCGCCTACGACAAGGAAAACGACCGCCACGCCTGGGCTGCGCATTACCTGACAATCATGGGCAAGGCCTTGATGGATGATGTGACGAAATCCCTGATGCCACGAGCAGCGCGGACAAAAACCGAGTCTGAAGAAGATTTGCCAGAAAGCATCTAAAGACATAGAAACAAAAAAGCCCCCGACAGCCGCAAGGCTGGCGGGGGCTATTTAAAGGCGCCGCTCCGCTGCGTCATACACTTCTTCGTCACGTCGCGCGCCGACAGCAACGATCAACACCTGGATGGCCCGGCCATCGACTCGATAGACGATTCTCGTATCGCCCGCTCGAATTCTTCTACAACCAGCAAGACTGGCCCTCAGAGGCTTGCCACTTTTGTCGGGCTCACCATTGATGATCCGCTCCTCAATAACATCAAGTATCCGGTTGGCTGCCGTAGATCCAAGCTGATCCAGATCCCCTTGGACCTCCGGATGATAAATCACTCCCCAAACCATCCAGCACTCCTTTAATCCTTCCGCGCATACCTTGCCCGCATATCTTCATGGCTGACTGCCTGGGTCTGATCAAAATTGCTCAAACGCTCACGGGCTGCCGCTTCGATGCGAAGGTTCTCAAGTTCATCCAGCATTTCCTGATAGGCCTGCACGTTGATGATGACCGCTGCCGGTTGATTGTCCTTGAAGATAACCAGACGCTCGGTGGCACGACTGGAAATCTCCTTGAGCTTCGCGCTGAAGCTCCTGACCATGGCAGTCACGGAGATTGCCTGGTCAGCACGCTCTAATAATGCCGTCATAATTACCTCTCACTCACATGCTGATGCGTACGTTAATGCACAAAGTATTGTGCTGAATTAAACATAGTGCAACTTGCTGTTTCCACTATCCGACCAAACACTCAAACCGGACACGCACAAAAAAGCCCCCGCCAGCCACAAGGCCGACGGGGGCTTTTCAATTAAGGCGGAGCCTACATCTCCACCTGCGTCCCCAACTCAATCACCCGGTTCAATGGCAGATTGAAGAACCGCAGGTTGCCGTTGGCATTCTTCAACATGAACGCAAACAGCGCTTCACGCCAACGGGCCATGCCTTCGAGTTTCGAGGCGATGACCGTTTCACGGCTGAGGAAGTAGGTGGTGCGCATCGGGCTGAAGTCGAGGTCGTCCAGATGACACAGCTTCAACGCCTGGGGCACGTCCGGCTCGTCGGTGAAGCCGAAGTGCAGGATCACCCGGAAGAAGCCTTCGCCGTGGGCTTCGACTTCGAAGCGTCGGGATGGCGGCACACGCGGGATGTCCTCGTAGACCACGGTCAGCAGCACAACCTGCTCGTGCAAGACCTGGTTGTGCAGCAGGTTGTGCAACAGCGCGTGCGGTACTGCGTCGGAGCGCGCAGTCAGGAACACGGCAGTGCCCTGCACCCGGTGTGGCGGCTGCACGCGGATACTACTGATGAAGATCGGCAGCGGTAGCGCTCCTTCGTCCAGGCGCTCGACCAGCAATTGCTTGCCGCGCTTCCAGGTGGTCATGAGGATGAACAGGGCGATACCGGCGACCACCGGGAACGCACCACCCTGCACGATCTTCGGCACGTTGGCGGCGAAGTACAGGCCGTCCACCAGCAGGAAGCCGATCAGCACCGGCACCGCCAGCACCGGTGGCCATTTCCACAGCAGCAACATGACGGCCGACACCAGAATGGTGGTCATCAGCATGGTCCCGGTCACCGCCACGCCATAGGCCGAGGCCAGAGCGCCGGAGGACTCGAAGCCCAGCACCAGCAGCACCACACCGACCATCAGCGTCCAGTTCACTGCACCGATGTAGATCTGGCCCTGCTCATCACTGGAGGTGTGCTGGATGTACATGCGCGGGATGTAACCGAGCTGGATCGCCTGACGGGTCAGGGAGAACGCGCCGGAAATCACCGCTTGCGAGGCGATCACCGTGGCCAGGGTCGACAGACCCACCAGCGGAATCAGCGCCCAGCTCGGCGCCAGCAGATAGAAGGGGTTGCGCGCCGCTTCCGGGTTGTCCAGCAGCAAGGCACCCTGACCGAAGTAGTTGAGCACCAGCGCCGGCAGCACCAGCAGGAACCACGCCCGGGCGATCGGCTTGCGACCGAAGTGGCCCATGTCGGCGTACAGCGCTTCGGCACCGGTCAGTGCCAGCACCACGGCACCAAGGATCGCCACGCCCATGCCGGCATGCACCATAAAGAAACGGATGGCCCAGATCGGGTTCAGTGCCTTCAGCACTTCCGGGGAATGGCTGATGCCATAGACGCCGAGGGCGCCGAGCACCAGGAACCAGGTGACCATGATCGGCCCGAAGAGAATGCCGATCCGTGCCGTACCGTGACGCTGGATCAGGAACAGGCCCACCAGCACCACCAGCGACAGCGGCACGACCCAGTGGTCGATGCCATCGAACGCCAGACCCAGGCCTTCAATGGCCGAGAGTACGGAGATCGCCGGGGTGATCATGCTGTCACCGTAGAACAGCGCCGCGCCGATCAGGCCGCAGACCACCAGCAGCGAACGCAACTTCCTGCGCTCCCCCGCCGCCCGCCGCGCCAGCGCGGTCAGTGCCATGATCCCGCCTTCGCCCTGGTTGTCGGCACGCAGGACGAACATCATGTACTTGATCGACACGACCCAGATCAGCGACCAGAAGATCAGCGACAGAATGCCCAACACTCCGTCGTGATTGACCGGTACGCCGTAACCGCCGGAAAACACCTCTTTGAGGGTGTACAACGGGCTCGTGCCGATGTCGCCGTAAACTACCCCGACTGCCGCGACCAGCATGCTCAGCGGTTTTGCAGCCGAATGCTCGGCGCCCGCCGCCTGACTACTTGCCTGACCCATCCAACACTCCTGATTTCCAGACCGGCTTCTTTGAACGAAGCACTATGCTTTTTGATGCAGCATGCGCTGTTTTACCTGTTGTTACAGTCGTTTTGTTGACTGTAAAAAATTGGTAAAGCCCAACGGCGCGAAGCATAGCGCAGCACTCGTCGTATTTCCCTGCATAAAGCTGGTCAAGTGCGCTGCTCGCCGCTAGAATTGCGCACTTTTTGATCAGAGGCGCAGTTCAAGCGCCCGTCCGTCGGTTTCCGCCATCAGGCAAGCGACGTCACAAAACACCGAGGTTAGACATGTCCACCACTCCTGCGCCGGCCAATCCAAAGGTTGGCTTCGTATCTCTGGGTTGCCCGAAAGCACTGGTCGACTCCGAGCGCATCCTGACCCAGCTGCGCATGGAAGGCTATGACGTGGTGTCCACCTATCAGGACGCCGACGTGGTCGTGGTCAACACCTGTGGCTTCATCGACTCGGCCAAGGCCGAATCCCTGGAAGTCATCGGTGAAGCGATCAAGGAAAACGGCAAGGTCATCGTGACCGGCTGCATGGGCGTCGAAGAAGGCAACATCCGTGACGTGCACCCGAGCGTGCTGGCCGTCACCGGTCCGCAGCAGTACGAGCAAGTGGTCAACGCCGTGCACGAAGTCGTGCCGCCGAAACAGGATCACAACCCGCTGATCGACCTGGTGCCGCCGCAAGGCATCAAGCTGACGCCGCGTCACTACGCGTACCTGAAGATTTCCGAAGGCTGCAACCACAGCTGCAGCTTCTGCATCATCCCGTCGATGCGCGGCAAACTGGTCAGCCGTCCGGTCGGCGACGTGCTCGACGAAGCCCAGCGTCTGGTCAAATCCGGCGTGAAGGAGCTGCTGGTGATCTCCCAGGACACCAGCGCCTACGGCGTTGACGTCAAGTACCGCACCGGTTTCTGGAACGGCGCGCCGGTGAAGACCCGCATGACCGAACTCTGCGAAGCGCTGAGCACCCTCGGCGTCTGGGTCCGCCTGCACTACGTTTACCCGTACCCGCACGTCGACGAACTGATCCCGCTGATGGCCGCCGGCAAGATCCTGCCGTACCTGGACATCCCGTTCCAGCACGCCAGCCCGAAAGTCCTGAAGTCGATGAAACGCCCGGCGTTCGAAGACAAGACCCTGGCGCGGATCAAGAACTGGCGCGAAATCTGCCCGGACCTGATCATCCGTTCGACCTTCATCGTCGGCTTCCCCGGCGAAACCGAAGAAGACTTCCAGTACCTGCTGGACTGGCTGACCGAAGCCCAGCTCGACCGCGTCGGCTGCTTCCAGTACTCGCCGGTCGAAGGCGCACCGGCCAATGACCTGAACCTCGACATCGTCCCGGACGACGTCAAGCAGGATCGCTGGGAGCGCTTCATGGCGCACCAGCAGGAAATCAGCTCGGCACGCCTGCAAATGCGCGTCGGCCGTGAAATCGAAGTGCTGGTGGACGAAGTCGACGAGCAAGGCGCGGTCGGCCGCTGCTTCTTCGATGCCCCGGAAATCGACGGCAACGTGTTCATCGACAACGGCAGCAACCTCAAGCCGGGCGACAAGGTCTGGTGCAAGGTGACCGACGCCGACGAATACGACCTCTGGGCCGAACAGATCTAAACGCGAAAAATACAAAAAGCCCCGCTCTCTTTTACGAGATGCGGGGCTTTTTTACGGCTATCGTTTGTGAGGGGAAGGACTCCCTCATAAATGACAAAGAGGCTATCGGGCATGCGCCACCATTCGGTCATCCACACGCCGAAACTCAGCGATTATCAGGAACTGACCCGGGTCTGGGAGGCCTCGGTTCGTGCCACACATGATTTTCTGCCGGACAGCTACATCGAGCTGCTGCGCAATCTGGTGCTGACCCGCTACCTCGATGCGGTGATGCTGATCTGTACCAGGGACAGCCATCAGCGCATCACCGGGTTTGCCGGCGTGGCGGCGGGCAAGATCGAAATGCTGTTCATCGAACCTGAACATCGTGGCCAGGGTCTGGGCAAGAAGCTGCTGAGATACGCCATGGAACACCTGAACGCCGATGAACTGGACGTCAACGAGCAAAACCCGCAAGCCCTGGGCTTTTACTTCAAGCAGGGATTCGAGGTGATCGGTCGGTCGGAAGTCGACGGCATGGGCCAGCCTTATCCGCTGCTGCACATGCGTCTGAAACAGCCGGAACAGCGCGCCGTACGCGGTTAAAAGCCACACGGTACAAATGCAATCGCGATTAACCGGCGCCAGGCAGGTACAATGCCCACCCCTTTTTTGTTACGGCCCTGTCATGACTGACCCGATTCGCCTCTCCAAACGCCTCATCGAACTGGTCGGTTGCTCCCGCCGGGAGGCCGAGCTGTTCATCGAGGGCGGCTGGGTCACCGTGGACGGCGAGGTCATCGACGAGCCGCAGTTCAAGGTCGGCGACCAGAAAGTCGAGCTCGACAAGGACGCCAAGGCCACCGCGCCGGAGCCGGTGACCATCCTGCTCAACGTGCCGGCGGGCATGGATGTCGACACCGCGATGCAGTCGCTGAGCGCCGACACCCTCAGCGAAGAACACCGCTACGGCAAGCGACCGCTGCGCGGGCACTTCCTGCGCCTGACCGCCAGCGCCGACCTGCAACCCAAGGCCAGCGGCCTGCTGGTGTTCACCCAGGACTGGAAGGTGTTGCGCAAGCTCACCGCCGATGCGGCCAAGATCGAGCAGGAATACGTGGTCGAAGTCGAAGGCGAGATGGTCGCCCACGGCCTCAATCGCCTGCAGCATGGCCTCACCCACAAGGGCAAGGAGCTGCCGCCGGTCAAGGCCAGCTGGCAGAACGAAAACCGCCTGCGCTTCGCCATGAAGAACCCGCAGCCGGGGATCATCGCCCAGTTCTGCGAAGCGGTCGGCCTGAAGGTGGTCGGCATCCGCCGTATCCGCATCGGCGGCGTATCGATCGGCAAGGTGCCGGCCGGCCAATGGCGCTACTTGTCCGGCAAAGAGAAGTTCTAAGGCCTCCGTTGCCACCACACATTCCGGCATCGCGCCTGCGCGGTGCCCACAGCGAACGATCAGGATTGCAAACATGGTTCATAACGACGTATTGCGCAGCGTGCGCTACATGCTCGACATCAGCGACAAGAAAGTCGTCGAAATCATCAAACTCGGTGGCATGGACGTCACGTTGGCTGATGTCGTGACGTATCTCGACAAGAAAGAAGAAGACGAAGAAGGTTTCGTGCGCTGCCCGGACGAAGTCATCGCGCACTTCCTCGACGGTCTGGTGATCTTCAAGCGCGGCAAGGACGAAAGCCGTCCGCCGCAGCCGATCGAAGTCCCGGTGACCAACAACATCATTCTGAAAAAGCTGCGTGTGGCCTTCGAACTGAAAGAAGACGACATGCACACGATCCTCAAGGCTGCCGATTTCCCGGTGTCCAAGCCTGAGCTGAGCGCGCTGTTCCGCAAGGTCGGCCACACCAACTACCGCCCGTGCGGCGACCAGTTGCTGCGTAACTTCCTCAAGGGCCTCACGCTGCGCATTCGCGGCTGATCCTTGAAAAAACGGCGACTTCGGTCGCCGTTTTCATGCATGGCCCTCCATTCCCTCGAAAAATAGTGGCTCCGCTTTTCGCAGCCGGCGACTAGGGTGTACTGAACCCTAGCCCTCAGGATTCGCCATGCACCCGTACTTCTCCCTGCAAGGCCGCACCGCCCTGGTGACAGGCGGCACCCGTGGTATCGGCAAAATGATCGCCAAGGCCTATGTCGAGGCCGGCGCCCGTGTGTACGTCTGCTCCCGTGACGCAGAAGCCTGCCATCAAACCGCTGAAGAACTCGGTGCCTTGGGCATTTGTCATGGCGTGGCGGCGAATCTGGCGACTGAAGAAGGCGTAAAAGAGCTGGCTGCCCGACTGGGCGAGCAGATCACTCATCTGGACATTCTGGTAAACAACGCCGGCACCACCTGGGGCGCGCCGCTGGAGAGCTACCCGGTCAAAGGCTGGGAGAAGGTCATGCAGCTCAACGTGACTTCGGTGTTCAGTTGCATCCAGCAATTCCTGCCGCTGCTACGCAAGGCCGGCTCGGCAGCGAATCCGGCGCGGATCATCAACATCGGCTCGGTGGCGGGGATTTCTTCGTTCGGCGAGCAGGCCTACGCCTATGGGCCGAGCAAAGCGGCCCTGCACCAACTGTCGCGGATTCTCGCCCGGGAACTGGTGAGCCAGCACATCAACGTCAACGTCATCGCGCCGGGCCGCTTCCCGAGCAAGATGACCCAGCACATTGGCAACGACCAGCAGGCACTGGCCGAAGACACCGCGCTGATCCCGATGAAACGCTGGGGCCGCGAGGAAGAAATGGCGGCGCTGGCGATCAGCCTGGCGAGTACCGCCGGAGCCTACATGACCGGTAATGTGATTCCGCTGGATGGCGGGTTCAGTCTTTAGGTCGGCGATCCGGCCTTCGCGAGCAAGCTCGCTCCCACACTTGGAATGCGTTTCCCTGTGGGAGCGAGCTTGCTCGCGAAGAGGCCAGGTCTGACACCAGCAGTCTTGAAGCCTGCCGGGTTATCATGCCCGCCCTGCTCCGTTTCGAATGCAAACCATGACTTACAGCGTCTCCCCCATCGGCTTCGTCCGCTCCTGCTTCAAGGAGAAGTTCGCCATCCCGCGCCAGCCGCAACTGGCTCCCGCCGCCCGTGGCGTGCTGGAGCTGGTGGCACCGTTCGACCAGGGCGATGCGGTGCAGGGACTGGAGCAGGTCAGTCACGTCTGGCTGCTGTTCCTGTTCCATCAGGCGCTGGAAGACAAGCCTCGACTCAAAGTCCGCCCTCCCCGTCTGGGCGGCAACAAGTCCATGGGCGTGTTCGCCACTCGCGCCACTCACCGGCCAAACGGCATCGGTCAGTCGGTGGTGAAACTGGACAAGGTCGAGGCCAATCGCCTGTTCATCTCCGGCATCGACCTGCTGGACGGCACGCCGATTCTCGATATCAAACCCTACGTGCCCTACGCCGACATCATCGCTGACGCCTCCAACAGCATCGCCAGTGCCGCGCCGCAACTGATCGACGTGCAGTGGACGGACGCGGCGCTGCAACAGGCCCACACCCACGCTCAGCGCCTTGCCGAGCCGCTGGTCGAGCTGATCGAGCAATGCCTGGCCCAGGATCCGCGCCCGGCGTATCAGACGCCCGCGCCCGAACGCGAATACGGCGCGCAGTTCTGGGATCTGGACGTGCGTTGGCATTACCCGACACCGGAGCAGATCCGTGTCCTGGAAGTCATCCCCGCCGAAGCGTGATCCCCGGAAACGAAAAAGCCCGCGCTGCCTCCTCAGGCAACGCGGGCTTTTCTGTTGGCATCGTCGGGATTACTTCTCGACGAATGCACGCTCGATCAGGTAATCACCCGGCTCGCGCATACGGGCCGAGATCTTCAGGCCGAAGCTGTCGAGCACTTCGCTGGTCTCGTCGAGCATGCTCGGGCTGCCGCAGATCATCGCGCGGTCGTCCTGCGGGTTGATCGGTGGCAGGCCGATGTCGCTGAACAGCTTGCCGCTGCGCATCAGGTCGGTCAGACGGCCCTGATTCTCGAACGGTTCGCGGGTCACGGTCGGGTAGTAGATCAGCTTGTCACGCAGCGCCTCGCCGAAGAATTCGTTCTGCGGCAGGTGCTCGGTGATGAATTCGCGGTAGGCGACTTCGTTGACGTAACGAACGCCGTGAACCAGGATCACTTTCTCGAAGCGCTCGTAGGTTTCAGGGTCCTGGATCACGCTCATGAACGGCGCCAGACCGGTGCCGGTGCTCAGCAGGTACAGGTGCTTGCCCGGGTTCAGGTCGTCCAGAACGAGGGTGCCGGTAGGTTTCTTCGAGATGATGATCTCGTCGCCTTCCTTCAGGTGCTGCAACTGGGAGGTCAGCGGACCATCAGGCACCTTGATGCTGAAGAACTCGAGATGCTCTTCCCAGTTCGGGCTGGCGATCGAGTAAGCGCGCATAAGCGGGCGGCCGTTTGGCTGTTGCAGGCCGATCATCACGAACTGACCGTTCTCGAAGCGCAGGCCCGGATCGCGGGTGCACTTGAAGCTGAACAGAGTGTCGTTCCAGTGATGAACACTGAGGACACGCTCGTGGTTCATGTTGCTCATGTACGTGGGACTCCTGGAGATTGATCTGCGCTTGCCCGGCTCGCGTTGAAGGATGCCGACGGTGCGCAATTGCATCGCATTCTAATAGCGCCGACAATATCTGTTAACTGGATTATTAAGATAAGGGTTATCGGTTATATCGATATGCGATTTACTCTTCGTCAACTGCAAGTCTTCGTCGCTGTCGCCCAGCAGGAGAGCGTGTCCCGTGCTGCGGGTCTGCTCAACCTGTCGCAATCGGCCGCCAGCACTTCCATCACCGAACTGGAGCGTCAGTCCAGCTGCCAGCTGTTCGATCGCGCCGGCAAACGCCTGAGCCTCAACGCCCTCGGCAAACAATTGTTGCCGCAAGCGGTGGCCATGCTCGATCAGGCCAAGGAAATCGAAGACCTGCTCAACGGCAAATCCGGTTTCGGCTCGCTGTCGGTGGGCGCGACCCTGACCATCGGCAATTACCTGGCGACGTTGCTGATCGGCGGCTTCATGCAACGTCACCCGGAAAGCCAGGTGAAGCTGCACGTGCAGAACACTGCCAATATCGTGCAACAAGTGGCGCATTACGAAATTGATCTGGGTCTAATCGAAGGCGATTGCAGCCACCCGGACATCGAAGTGCAGAGCTGGGTCGAGGATGAACTGGTGGTGTTCTGCGCCCCGCAGCATCCACTGGCCAAACGCGGCAGCGCGACCATGGAGGAGTTGACCCACGAAGCATGGATTCTGCGCGAACAAGGCTCCGGTACCCGCCTGACCTTCGATCAGGCCATGCGTCACCATCGCAGTGCGCTGAATATTCGTCTGGAACTGGAACACACGGAAGCGATCAAGCGCGCCGTGGAATCTGGTCTGGGGATTGGCTGCATCTCGCGTCTGGCACTGCGTGATGCCTTCCGGCGCGGCAGTCTGGTACCGGTGGAAACGCCGGATCTGGATCTGGCGCGGCAGTTCTACTTCATCTGGCATAAACAGAAGTACCAGACTTCCGCCATGCGCGAGTTTCTCGATCTGTGCCGCGCCTTCACCGCCGGGGTCCAGCGCAGCGACGAGATCGTCCTGCCGACAATCGCTTAAAGCAGAATCACCGCCCACACCAGGGCAATCATGCTCAGTGCCACGAATTGCGCGGCGCTGCCCATGTCCTTGGCGTTCTTGGACAGCGGGTGCAGTTCCAGGGAAATGCGGTCGATGGCCGCCTCCACCGCAGAGTTCAACAGCTCGACGATCAGCGCCAGCAGGCACACGGCAATCAGCAACGCCTGCTCGACACGGCTGACATTCAGGAAGAACGTCAGCGGAATCAGCACCACGTTGAGCAGCACCAGCTGACGGAACGCCGCTTCGCCGGTGAAGGCTGCGCGCAGGCCGTCCAGCGAGTAACCGGAAGCGTTGAGGATGCGTTTCAGGCCCGTCTGGCCCTTGAAAGGTGACATAAAGTAAACAACCGACCAAAAAGAAGTGGGGAAGCTAGTTCAACGAAAGTCAAAAAAGCGTGAAGACGCCAGCCTTTACTGGCTTGGAATTGACTCAAGTTGTTGCAAGAGTAAAGCCGCCTGGGTGCGAGTCCGCACGTTCAACTTGCGAAAGATCGCCGTGACGTGGGCCTTGATGGTCGCTTCCGACACACTCAACTCATAGGCAATCTGCTTGTTGAGCAGGCCTTCACAGACCATGGTCAACACCCGGAACTGCTGCGGCGTCAGGCTCGCCAGGCCATCGCTTGCGGCTTTGGCTTCATCCGAAACGCTGACGGCTTCGAACGCCTGTGGCGGCCAGAACACGTCGCCGTCCAGCACTTTGCGCACCGCTTCCTGAATCACGCTCAAGTCGCTCGACTTGGGAATGAATCCGCTGGCACCGAACTCCCGCGACTTGACCATCACCGAAGCTTCTTCCTGCGCCGAAACCATCACCACCGGAATCTGCGGGTACTGACCGCGCAGCATCACCAGCCCGGAGAACCCGAAAGCGCCCGGCATGTTCAGGTCCAGCAGCACCAGATCCCAGTCGGCCTTCTCGGTCAGGCGCGCCTCCAGCTCGGCGATGCTCGCCACCTCCACCATTCGTACATCCGGACCAAGGCCCATCGTCACCGCTTGATGCAGTGCGCTACGAAAAAGAGGGTGATCATCGGCAATCAGGATGTCGTATGTGGCCATTTTTCAAATGATCCTGTTTTTGATGGCAGACCCGATGCATTCGGGGCTCACCAAGGCAAATCAAGATGCCGGCGCTTGTGCAGCGGCATCCACAGGGGCACGTTCAACGCCAATCACGGACAAAACGGCGTTTCAAACCTTGGCCGCACCCCAATCGGCGCCAAGCATGCCCAGCGAAGCCGGGGTGGTCAAGCAACACGGCCACTGCTTTAGCAGTATGGGCCAGGATCAGGCCGGCACCGGCTGCGGGTTGGCTATAAAAGGCAGCAACTCGGCATGGGCCGGTGTCGACACATTCACCTCAAGCTGCTGCTTGGCGCCCAGGTAATGCTGGCTGAACACATCGAAATAGGCGTCCAGCGCCGAGGCGGCATCCGTATCACCCGCCAGTTCCAGGCACAGCGCCGCGACTTCGGCGGTGCACAGGTGCTCGCTGCGGGTCGAACGGCGCAGGCGATAACGCGACAGTTTGTCGGGCAACAGACTGAGGATCGGCAGGCGATCGAAGTACGGGCTCTTGCGGAAGATCTTGCGCGCCTCGGTCCAGGTCGCGTCCAGCAGAATGAACAGCGGACGCTTGCTGCTGTCGAGATCCACGGTGTTGGTCACTCGCGAAGGCTCGACGTACTCGCCGGGAAACACCAGATACGGCTGCCATTGCGGGTCGTTCAGCAGCGCCAGCAGTTGCTCGTCGGGTTCGGTCCGCGACCAGATGAAGGCGTGATTGTCCCGCACGATGTCGGCGATCAACCAGCCGGTGTTGCTTGGCTTGAACACTTCCTTGCCGGTCATGATCAGACAGACACCGGAGCGGGTTTCAACGGTCGGGCGCCAGGCGCACAGGCAATGACTGATGATGACCCGGCAGTCGCGGCAACGCTCGGAGCGGAAACCACGGGCCTGAATCGGCTTGATGCCCTCGTCCTCGCGCTGATCGCGCAGGCGGGCCACGGCGTTGGGGGCATGGTTCATTGCGGGTGACGCCGACTGACAGGAAAACTCGACACGAACAACTCTCGGCAAGGCAATAAAGGCCGGCAGTTTATCAGAGCAACGGGCACAAGCCTGTACCCTCCCGACCGGCTCCCCTATAATTCGCCGCCACTGAACGCACAGCCCCGGGGCTGGTCGAACCACCAGTCACTGAATCAGGAGAGTTTCATGCTGCGCCTTATCGTTCCTACTGCGGCCATTGCGCTGGCGTTGTCCTTCAGCGCACAGGCTGCGTCCCTGAAAGAGCAGAACCTGAACAAAGAGCTGCAAAACGTCGCAGCACAAAGCAGCGTCGGTACACCACGGGCGATCAACGAAGACATCCTCGATCAGGGTTACACCGTTGAAGGCACCACGCTGATCAACCACCTGAGCGTCCAGGCAAGCCATGCCGAGAAGATGCGCGCCGACCCCAAGGCCGTGTATTTCCAGCTGGGGGCTTCGGTCTGCAACAACCCGTCGTACCGCAAGCTGATGGCCAAGGGCGCCGTGATGCGTTATGACTTCAGCGAAGTGAAGACCAACCGGGCGATCGGTTCGGCCAGCTATCAGGAATCGGACTGCCCGAAAGCGGGTCCGACGAAGAAGAAGTAATCAACGAGAATTGGCGCGCCGCTGTTCATCCTCGGCGCGCAGTTCGGCCAGCAACGCCTGCAGATAGCGCGAGCGGCGCTCTCCTCCCGAAAGACGCCGGCAGCACTCCTCTTCGAGACTGACATGATTGGTCTCGGCCGATGCCTTCAACATTCGATACAGCTGCGTATCGATCTCCAGAATGACTCTGGTCATGTGTCCCGCCTCCTTGCCACCCGCAAATCCTTGAATCGCGTGCACCTTGCGTACGCTCGCTGACGCAAAGTTGTCGTACGGCGCCTTTAACTTAGTAAATCAGAGCATTTTGCCCTCGGTGCGCCATCGGACGAGCGGTGAAAGCACTTCGCAAAACGACAATAAGCAGTTGCCAGGCAAGACTTTGTGGCGCAATGCTCAATGAGCGAGAAATGCTTTGAGGGTCTAGATTCAAAGTATTCCCGATCATTTTATCAACGGCAGGAAAGGAGCTGCCGGACGTTTGTTTTTCTTGCAGCGCGGCACTGACGCCGCACGTCAGGGCCGAAGGCTCTGTGCAGAAGGAGAAGTTGCATGCCTTACCAACCGAATGACCTGCTCAGCCGTCATTTTCAGGAAAGCGGCCACGACCTCACCGGCAAGGTCGAAGAACAACTCAACCTGGTTTCCCCCAACAGCCCGAACATTCCCATCTACCGCGACATGATCCTGACCGTGCTGCGCATGGCCCAGGAAGATCACAACCGCTGGAATGCCAAGATCACCCTGCAAGCCCTGCGTGAACTGGAACAGGCGTTTCGCACGCTCGAACAGTTCAAGGGCCGGCGCAAGGTTACCGTATTCGGCTCGGCGCGCACGCCCGTCGAGCATCCGCTGTACGCCATGGCCCGTGAACTGGGCGCAGCCCTGGCCCGGTCAGACATGATGGTCATCACTGGTGCCGGTGGTGGAATCATGGCCGCCGCCCATGAAGGAGCCGGCCGCGATCACAGCCTTGGGTTCAACATCACCCTGCCCTTCGAACAGCACGCCAACCCTACCGTGGACGGCACCGGGAACCTGCTGCCATTCCATTTTTTCTTTACGCGCAAACTGTTCTTCGTCAAGGAGGCCGACGCACTGGTGCTGTGCCCCGGTGGTTTCGGTACGCTGGACGAAGCGCTGGAAGTGCTGACCCTGATCCAGACCGGCAAAAGCCCGCTGGTGCCGGTGGTGCTGCTGGACGCGCCGGGCGGCACGTTCTGGCAAGGGGCGCTGGATTTCATTCGCCAGCAACTGGAGGACAACCGTTACATCCTGCCAACCGACCTGAAGTTGATGCGTCTGGTCTACAGCGTTGAAGAGGCGGTGGAACAGATCAATCAGTTCTACGGCAACTTCCACTCCAGCCGCTGGCTCAAACGGCAGTTCGTGATTCGCATGAACCACAGGCTCAGCGACCGGGCACTGGACCACATGCAGGAAGCCTTCGCCGATCTGTGCCTGAGCGACCGGTTCCATCAACACGCCTATAGCGGTGAGGAGCACGACGAGGCGCAATTCAGCCATCTGGCGCGACTGTCCTTCGCCTTCAACGCCCGGGACCATGGGCGCCTGCGGGAACTGGTGGACTTCATCAACTTGCCGGAGAACTGGGCCCAATCCAGACCACAAACGGCGCAACCCTCCCGCGAACCGTCGAAGGTAATCTGAAGGCAAAAAAAAAGCGGCCCGCTATCGAAATAGCGGGCCGCTTTTTTATTTTTTGATTGAAGCTGGAACCGATTTAATCGTCCATCCCTCTGCCGCTGAACAAGCGGTTGATCATCTCCATCGAGAACCCCCGATACGCCAGAAACCGGCCTTGTCTGGCTCGTTCCTTGGCGTCGGCGGGAAGCTGTCCAGAGAACTTCCGTTGCCACGTGTCTGTCAGTTGCTCCTGCCAGTTGATACCGCTCTCACGCAAGGCAAGTTCGATATCGGCACGCTGCAATCCGCGCTGACTGAGTTCCTCACGAATCCGTAACGGGCCATAACCTGAGCGGGCTCGGTAAGAAACAAAGCTTTCCAGATAACGGGCTTCGGAAAGCAGCCCTTCTTCCGTCAATCGGTCGAGGGCTGTTTCGATCATTTCGGGTGGAGCGCCGCGCTGACGCAGTTTACGCGTCAGCTCGACTCGACCATGCTCGCGGCGTGCGAGCAGGTCCATTGCGGTTCGCCGCACCGCGACGAGGGTATCGAGTACGGCGGTTGTCATCGGTGCAATCAGATGTCAGCGTCAGCCAGGTCGTCTTCGGTCTCTGTGACCGCAGAAGCCTTGGAGTCAGCGATCACGGCTGGCGACAGCAGCTTGTCACGCAGTTGCTTCTCGAGCTTCGCCGCGACTTCCGGGTTGTCTGCCAGGAACTTGGCCGAGTTGGCCTTGCCCTGACCGATCTTGGTGCCTTCATAGGCGTACCAGGCGCCGGACTTCTCGACGAAACCGTGCAGCACGCCCAGGTCGATCATCTCGCCGTTCAGGTAGATACCCTTGCCGTAGAGAATCTGGAACTCGGCCTGACGGAACGGCGAAGCCACCTTGTTCTTCACAACCTTGACGCGGGTTTCGCTGCCGACCACTTCGTCGCCTTCCTTCACCGCGCCGGTACGGCGGATGTCGAGACGGACCGAAGCGTAGAACTTCAGCGCGTTACCACCGGTGGTGGTTTCCGGGCTGCCGAACATCACGCCGATCTTCATGCGGATCTGGTTGATGAAGATCACCAGGCAGTTGGCGTTCTTGATGTTACCGGTGATCTTACGCAGCGCCTGGGACATCAGACGGGCTTGCAGGCCCACGTGCATGTCACCCATTTCGCCTTCGATTTCAGCCTTCGGCACCAGTGCCGCCACGGAGTCGACGATGATCACGTCAACAGCGTTGGAGCGCACCAGCATGTCGGTGATTTCCAGGGCCTGCTCGCCGGTGTCCGGCTGGGAAACCAGCAGGTCGTCGACGTTGACGCCCAGTTTGCCGGCGTACTCAGGGTCGAGGGCGTGTTCGGCGTCGACGAATGCGCAGGTCGCGCCGGCCTTCTGGGCCTGGGCGATCACGGACAGCGTCAGTGTGGTTTTACCGGAAGATTCAGGACCGTAGATTTCAACAATACGGCCTTTTGGCAGGCCGCCGATGCCGAGCGCGATGTCCAGACCCAGAGAGCCGGTGGAAATGGCCGGGATCGCCTGACGGTCCTGATCGCCCATACGCATCACGGCACCCTTGCCGAATTGACGTTCGATCTGACCCAGGGCCGCAGCCAAGGCTTTCTTCTTGTTGTCGTCCATTAAAGTCCTCACGTAATCAATAAGGCCTGACGGCCAACACCTGTATAAGTAGCCAGTATTATTCCACAGCGTTCGCGGATCGCCTACCCCTGATTTTCGATTTCTCGTGCCGCTAGTCGCAGGAGCCCCTCTAGCGCGGCCTTCACCGTTTGTCGGCGGACTTCGTCGCGGTTGCCGGGGAAGTGCTGCACCTCGCTGGAAACCGCGTCGCCGACACCCCAGGCCAGCCACACCGTGCCCACCGGCTTGTTCGGCGAGCCGCCGTCCGGCCCGGCGATACCGCTGACCGCCACGGCGAACCGCGCACGGCTGTGTTTCTGCGCACCGCGCACCATCGCCTCGACCACCTCGCGACTGACTGCGCCCACCGTCCCGAACAGTTCGGCGGGCACGTTCAGTTGCTGGGTTTTCTGGCGGTTGGAGTAGGTCACATAACCGGCCTCGAACCAGGCGGAGCTCCCCGGGATCCGGGTAATCGCTTCAGCGATGCCGCCACCGGTGCAGGACTCGGCAGTGGTGACGTGGGCATTGAGCAACTGCAGGCGTCGGCCAAGTTCGGCCGCCAGTTGGGTGAGGTCTTTCACGGCACTCTCCGGATCGGATGGAATGCCTACCACCGTACACGAGCCGGTTGCGCTTTCAATACACAGACTCATTCAAAATGTGCGGGCGCCAGCGCTCTGATATAGGCCTGACACGCCTGCAGGGCAATCAGTCCGCGATCGCCTTCACCGGTGATGGCGATAATTCGTTGAGCATGCGCCGGGTCAAGTCGGGCGCGTACGGTTGCATGATCCACGCCGCCGGTGCCGGAGGCGGCTGGCACACCGCAGCCTTGGGCAGCGTCGCCTGCGTCGATGAGGACTGACAGGCGCAGATCAGCAGTGGCAAGGCGATCGCGCAGGCGATCCTGATCACGTTGGGCATCACTGAGTGCTCGATAGTGGGTTTGTTCACTGGCCGCGAGCCGTTGCTCCAGGGCCAGACGCTTGTCCTGCTCGGCCTGCTGCGCCGAGGCAGCAGCCTGAGTCAGTTGGTTGAGGGTTTCGGCATGCTGTCGGGCCTGCTCGGCCAGTTGGCGACCGTAGCGCCAGTCCTGGAATTGCCATGCCAGCGCGGCAGCCCCCAGAACCAGCAATACAACACCGGTTACACGCCAGGAGATGGACATAGCACCGCCCTCGCCCGAGCCCAGAGATCCAGGCGATCCTGCAAGCCGTTCAACCCGCCGTTGATTCGACGGGTGATGGTGTTGAACTGATCGCGGTCCGCCAGTTCGTTCAAACCGTTCTGTTCCCAGAACCACGCGGCGGACTCCGCCGCCCACTGCGGTTGCTCGAGCAATTCAGGCAACGACAGCAGACGCTCATCGCCAAACAGCCCAAGACTGCACTGGCGATAGTTGGTGCAGCCGGTGATTTGAATAAGTCCGCGACCGCGATACTTCTGCCCGTCGCCATCGGCTTCCGGCGTGTTGCCCAGGCGCAGGGCCAGCGTCCCCGTGTCGTACTTGCTCAGATACTGGTTGTCGCCCAGTTCGCGCACGTAGCGCAACTGCCCGGATTCATGGCCGACCTGGGCGAGAAACGCAGCAACGCGCTTGGGCGTATCGATGCGATGACGCGCCATGGCGTCGTTGAGCGGTGAAACAAAAACGCCCGCTTGGGAGCGGGCGTTGGGCATGATGTTGCTGAGGTTGTTTTCAGTGATTTGCATAATGCTTGATCCTCCCTGGATTGCGCCGATTGAATCACGGCTGGCGACCGAATCCGGTCAGCCATTTCTTTGCCAGGGTTTTCAGGGCGCCATCAGGGGCACTGTCTTCTTGCGACGAAAACACCCAGCCGAGGGTGCCGAAGTTCGCCGACCAGTCGATTTGTGGTGCTGGAGTGATCTCGGTGATATCGACCCAGAGCAGATCCGGGTGAAACATCTCGACCATGTTTCCGTCGGTCGAGAACAGTTCGACCACCGTGTCGTTGACGATGCGTGCGTAGGTTTTCATCAGGCGTACTCGTAAATGATCACGACGCCGGGCGCGCCGGCTGAACCGGATCGTCCCGGCTGGTTCGGGGCATTGGCAACTCCGCCGCCGCCAGCACCGTAACCGGTTCCGACGCTTGTCGGGCCGCCGAAACTGTTGCCCGTTCCTCCTGCGCCCAGCGGCGAACTGGCACCATGTCCAGCGAGCGTAGGGCCTGCAACCGAGATGCCCGGCGCACCAGACGTGCCGGCACAGTTGACGATGTTCCCTCCGGAAGCGACGGCGCCTGGTGTACCGCCGAAATACAGGCCATTACCCCCCGGTGAAACCAGATCGATCCAGGGCGACGCACCACCTCCCGGAGCACTGACCAGCGAGCCGAAGGAACTTGTCCCGCCGCTTGCTCCACTGCTCGCAATGGCACCTGCCGCTCCAGAGATCCCTACGGTGATCACTTGGCTGATGCCGATCGTTTTCGCATCCAGCCATGCCTCGGCATAACTTCCAGAAGCGCCGCCACCGGAAACACCATACTGAGTGGAAGTCGCCGGACTGACGCCCGCGCTTCCACCGCCACCGCCAACGACCTTGACCAGCACATTTTTCATTCCCGCCGTCGGTACATAGACACCGGATGCAGTGAAGGTTTTTACATTCAACAAGCGGCCACTGGTTGCGTTGCCACCGCTGGCATATACCAGCAACCAGCTGTCCCGCGCTGCGCTGTACATCACCGAACACATGCTGCCACCAACAATCTCCGCAGGTCGCAACGCACTCAACGCCAGACTCAATAGCGGTTTGGGCAGAAGACCATTCGGCGCAAAAGTGCTCGCTCCGGTATTGGCATTGCCTGCCGTGAAGCGCAGCGTCAGCCCGTCCTTCAACGCACTGATGGCCGGCACATAATTGGCCATGTAAAGGTTGGCAGCGCCAATATCCGCTGCGTGTTTATCTTCACCGCTCTGGCTGATTTTCCTGATCGCCAGCAACAACTGCGTCGCATCGTTTTCGCTGGGTTCGAGTCCGGCAGACTTGACGACATTCAGCAGCTCATCGGTGATGCCATTGCCCCAGGTCGCGGGGATCAGCGATCCCGGCAACCCGCCGACCACGTCTTCATTGACGAACTTGCCGTTCACCAGCCCGATGCCGGGAACGCTTTTCGGATAGTCCATTTCAGTTTCCCTGATCCATTAGAGTGCCGTTGCCAACCAGCGCGGCGCCACCGGACGATGCTCGCTGAACGGGAAAAACGAAGCCTGTGGCCAGTCCCGCAGCGCGCGCCGAAATGTTTGCAGTTCGGCATATTGCTCGGTGGTCAGTGTGGTGCCGCCGCCATCCTCCAGCTCATCGCGGTCGCGGGCCACCAGACCATCGGTGGCTGCCAGTTGTGCGGTGCGCCAGCGGCGTTCGATGTCAGCGGCTTCGTCTGCCGTCGGCGGTGGTGGATCAACCAGGATCGGAAAACCGTTATCGGCCCGCACGCCAATCACCTTCGCAGTGACCGCCAACTCTTGCAGGAGCGAAGTCCAGTAGGCCTGAGGAATTTCGATGACATCGTCGGGAATGTCCGACGAGTTGATACCCGGTACATAGGCGCCCCGGGTACTGGCGCTGAACAACACGTTGAAGGGGTTCATTCAATAGCCCTTTGCAAAATAGCTCACGGAACAATTGGCGGCGAGGCTGCCGGCCGCATCACGGATTCTCAGCGTGCAGCCCTGTTGGTTGACTGCAATCAACGCGAGCATCGCTGCATCACCTCCGGCGTGAGTGGCCACGAGCGAAAAGAATCCCCTGGGAAACGAGATCGGAAACGTCACCACGACATTCCCGCTGGCATTCGACATACCTGAGCCCCACTGATCGATATTCCCACTGAGGTGCTTTTGATAACCGGGATTGGCCACCAGGCCGGAAAACAGTGGGGCATATTTCAGACTGGCCGTACCGTGTACCGTCCAGATACCGTTCTCTTTGACAACGTTGGCACTCTCGCCACTGTTCATCACAATCGAACTCAGATAAGCGCCTTGCGGGCTTATCTGCGTACTGCCCATGCAGGCAATGGTGATCGCTGCGTTGCTGCGACAGTGAAAGCCGATCGTCGCGCCGTTGGGCACACTGAGGATGTCCGGCAAGGTCACGGTGTATGACGAATTGCCACCCAGGCCGATTGAACATCCGACATCCGCAGCCGTCAGTTGCGTGGCCGCAGACACACCGCGCGCGCTGGCATAGTTGCCAAGTGCTCGCTGAACAAACTCGGACGTCGCCGCCGAACGACTGACATCGAATGGCGCAGCGGTCTGGAACAGTTGAGAACCGCGAAGAGCACCCAACAATTGAGTATTTGACGCCTCACTCGGCGTCAGGCCGCCCGCACGCACAACACCAAGAATTTCCTGCGTGACACCATTGCCCCAGCTCGCCGGGATCAATGAACCCGGCGAGCCTTTGAGCGGGTCTTCATCGACAAACTGTCCGTTCACCAGACCTGCGCTGGGAACACTCTTGGGATAGTCCAAGGCTTATCTCCTTATCTGAAAACATGGGTAGCGTGACGGCTTCAGCCAATTGGGTTGGCCAGCCACTGCGGCGCTGATGGCCGAGAAACGGATGACGGGAATGCGCCGGAATCGGGCCAGTCGCGCAATGCCTGGCGGTACTCGAGCAGCTCCAGGTATTGCTGGGCCTTGAGCGTTGTCCCACGCCCCAGCTCCTGCTCATCGCGATGGCGGGTGACCCGCCATTCGGTGGCCGCAAGTGCGGATTGGCGCCAGGCGCGCGCAGCCGTCAAAGACTCGTTGTCCTCGACCGTTGCAGCCTGAGCGATTTCAGGACCTGGCGGTTCGCGCAGAGGCTCGACAGCGGGCATCAACTCAGACATCGGCGCGTCGATTTCAACATCAGCACCTTCGGGCACCTGCACCATCGCCGCGACGAACGCCGGCGCAAACAGTTGCTCGATCGCGTAGTCACCGGTGTCGATCACTTCGACCGCGACACCGTTTTCAATACGTGCATAACGGGCCATCACTCGTACTCCCAGATTTCACAGAAGGCATTGCCGCCGGCGCCGCTTACGATTGACGCAGTAGCGTGAATCGAGCAGGAGCCACTGCCGCCCGAGCCTCGAACACCTGCATTGCCAACGGTGTTTGACCCGCTGAAAGAGCCGCCGCCGTCGAACGGACTCGGAGCTCCGCAACCCGACAGCACCCCCCAATTGGCGTTGCTCATTCCAAAACCTCCGGTGATACCGCGAGCGCTGCAGAGATTGCCGCCAGTCAGCAACCCACCTACCCCGCCCTGAATGAATCCTGACGAAGTGCCTGTGACCACGATCCCCAGTTTCTGCCCGCCACCGCCTCCCGAAACACTCATGTAGCTACCAAAGGAGGCTCCGCCGCCCGCAAGGCCCGTGGTGTTGCTGACGGCGCCTCCGGCGCCCAGCGAAACCGGTACGCCGGCGAGCATTTGTGCGGTGACGTCATACAGGCTTTCCGCATACGCACCAGACCCGCCGCCACCGCCGAGGATCTGGGTACCCGCCGGAACAGGTTCGCAGCCGCCACCCGAACCACCCGCCCCGACCAACCGCACGCGTATCCGCTTGGCCCTCGGGTTCGGCTTGTAAACCGTGATCCCGACCGTCTCGATCTGCCGGACCGCCAGCAGTCGCCCGACCGCATCGGTGATGCCGTAACCGGCCAGGGTGGTCGGGGTGTTCTTCAGTTTGGTGAAGTCGACCAGCGCACCGATGGCCGTGGCCAGTTGATTGGTTTTGCTCTCGTCCGGCGTCAGCCCGGCCGCCTTGATGGCGTTGAGAATTTCTTGCGTGACACTGTTGCCCCAGGCGGCGGGGATCAACGACCCGGGCGTGCCGGCAACGGGGTTTTCATCGATAAAACCACCGTCGACCAGGCCGACGCCGGGGATGCTTTTTGGATAGTCCACGTCAGCACTTCCGAGGTTCTACAGGCAGCCGGATGCCGGCAGCAATCGTCCGCCTGTGAGATTGATAAGGGATAGGTTCAATCAGGCAGCAGGCGAAACAGTCGCTTTGGCCGGTGCTACAGGCCAGTCGATGGTCAACGGATAATCCGTTTGCAACTCAATCTGCGCCAGCTTCACGGTGTAGCGTTTCCACGCCTGCAGAGCGGTCAACTGTTCGTTGGAAGCCTCGCCCAACTCATAGGCGTATTGCAGCGGTGCGACACGAATGACCACTTCACGCAGGCGATTGTCACGCTCGACGTCAGCCTCGGCGACTTTACCCGCGCGCTCCGCCGCGACATCCAGGACCCAGTCATCGGTGCCCCAGACATAAAACTCGCTCGGGCGCGGTTTGAGCGTCAGGTACTCGGGCAACGGGCCCAGTTCGTTCCAGTAGAAAAAGTTGCCGTTGTCTTTGCGATAGACCGGTCGGTTGCGCAAATCGATCAGTTGCAACGCCGCTCCGTCACGCCACACCCAGACATGACCCGACTCGGCCGGTGGCAGCACCTCGGGCAATTCGATAGCGTTGCCCGGAAGAACGACACCCATGCCCGGGATGACCGGCAACTCGACCGGGCCGTTCAACTCCTGCGTTCTTTCATTCACATAGTAATAAGCCATATGCACCTCAAATAAGTTTCAATCGACCGGGGTACGCAACGTTTCTGGGACGGGTCATCCCCCAATAGCCACTCACCAGATTTTCCGCCGTCGTAGCACCGGTCCAATAAACCAGACCCGCGAACGTTGTCGGATCGGTTCCGACCGTCGAAAGGTCGCCGATCCCGTGAACGGCCGGCGCGTATCCGTTATCACCGGTTATGTTGGTGCCGTTTTGCCAGGAGCCGGCCACTCGCCCGGTATCAATGTTGCGTTGTTCATCAAGCACCCGGATGAATTCGCCCCGAACCTCCGGCCCGCGGAATGTCTTGATGCCGTCACCACTGCTCCAGCCGCCAGCACGACTGGCTTCGGCACGCAGCATTCCGGATTGAACAGCGTGATCCCACAACCAGGGCCATTCGGCGCGCAGGAATTCCCGACCGTTCAACGCGCCATAACCGCCGGGGTTCAAGGTGGTCGAACTTTCGAACACAATCCGCCCCAAAGGCGTCGTATCGAAGCGCCCGACCGGCCACCAGTTGCCCGAACCGTCGCTGCGCAGATGCCACCAGTCACCCGCCCCCACCAGCACCAGAAACGGATAACCGCTGGCGGACAAATGCGTGTGAAACCTTATGCGGTCGTTGCCGGCGGCCTGAACCACCAATCGGTTGGCACTGTTGTCGGTACGACGGACGATCACATCCCGTACTCCCGCCAGCGCACTCACTGCCGGCAAGGTAATGGTGGTATCAGCCGCATTGGCGCTGATCAGTACGAGCCCAAGCTCATCAGCGATCAACGCTTTCGAGGCAGACACCTCCGTCACCCGCGAGGTCATGGGACTGGCCAGGCTCAGAAGCTTCTTGAAAGCCGAGAGCAACTGATCGTTGATGCCTTCGGCCGGCGTCATGCCGGCCGCTTTGATCACACCCAGCAACTCTTCGGTGACACTGTTGCCCCACACCGCCGGAATCAGCGAGCCCGGCGTTCCCGCCACCGGGTTTTCATCGACGAAGCGGCCATCGACCAGGCCGATGCTGGGGACACTTTTTGGGTAATCCATGGGTACTCGTTCCTCTGTAATGACAAATGAAACGTGGCGGCGCGAAGACTTTCGCAACGGCGCAAACATTTCAGTTTCTGAAAATAAAAAGCCCACATGAAGTGGGCTTGGGTAAGGCGGACTGCGATTACGGGGCTGGAGGCGCCACTAGTTCACGAATGGCTTGCAGCGCCTCATCGGCGGCAGCGCGAGCCTGATCCATCTGGCTTTTGCTAGCGTACGCACGTATCTGGGTCTTGGCTTTCAGGCGCACGGTTCGCAGGGTCAGCAGGTTTTCGCTCAGCTGGGCAGCCTTGTCGAGGATCTGCTCGGCCGCCTGCTTCGCCGACCGGCCTTTGGCGACCCAGGCAGCAACGGACAGCGGTACTTCCTTTTTCGGGTAGCCGGCATCCTGATAGACCTGAGCGTCAATAGCTGCCTGGGCGTACTCCAATGCCTTGAGCGGATCACCTGCCAACACGCTGCGCGCACTGTCGGCGACAGCATCGACTCGGGAACAAAGGCTCTCGGCCTCTTGTTGTTCGAGTGCAGCCAGTTTCAAAGGGTTCGACACCCACTGTTGACCGTCCCACTCGTGGTCGGGCGCAGGTTGTGGCGTACGCAACTCGTCACCGAACTGATGAAGGTCCTGAATCACTTTCATCGGAGCAACTCCCACACAATATGAACATTGACGGCATTGCTGAAATTGACCCCGATACCCGAGGTGTAATCGGTGACAGGATGATTTTTGATGCCGATGCCATGCAACGCCTCGTCTTTCAATGCGCTCGTGGAGCCAAGGCCATGCTGAGACTGGAACGTCTGCCATAACGAGCGGAGTTGCGAATGATCAAAGCTGGCAGACAATGTCGATACCGTGACATCCCCTACCTCATTGTTGGTGGTAATGACGGTTGGATATTTGCCGGTCCATCCTGCCGGATTGCCCGAGATCGCCTGCGTGCCAGGCGAAAGAAAGGTGTAACTGGACCCCACCCAGCCGACCTCCGAGAACCCTACGTTCGTTACCAACGTGGCTGACGGCGTTGGATTGCCGACCGTCAGTCGTGCCGCTCGTGCATGCGGATCCAGAGGCAGATAAATCACGCCGGTCCCATTGACCGTCTGGCTCCAGGTGAGCCGTGCCCGGTTATAGATCGTCAGAACCGAAGGCAAGGTTCCAACGGTTCCGGTCAGAATCCAGGCAACGCACATATCCAGACTGGTAGACGGAAAACCGCCGCCTCCCACCCCATCTGCGGTGCCTTTGAGAGAGGCAGGCACTGCGTCAGTCGGCGTACCACGCTGCACATAAAACGTCAGTGCACCGGCGATCACCTGAGCACGCAAAAAATACCCCGTGTTAGGTAAAAGATCTGCACTGGTCCAGCTTTGCGTGGTGAAAGTACGCGACCTGCCCAACTGACCGTCCACAACCTCCTGGCCCAGGCTGACCGGCACACCGGGGGGAACCGTGACCTTGCCGCCACTGGTAGCCGCCGCGCTGCCGGTCACGGAAAGTCGACCCTCTGCACTGGCGATCGTCGGCAACGGCAACGAGCCAATCGGCAGTGCCGAATCCAGCGTCCAGCCCTTGCTCGAAACGCTGCGAATCGCCTGCAACAACTGATCGTATTTCTTTTCGTCCGGAGTCAGGTCCCCGGCCGTGATCACGTTAAGAATTTCCTGCGTGACACCGTTGCCCCAGTTCGCCGGGATCAACGATCCCGGTGTCCCGGTCAGCGGGTTTTCATCGATAAATTTCCCATCCACCAGACCGGCGCTGGGCACACTCTTCGGATAATCCATTACGTTATTCCCTAGTCATAATTGATGTGCACCCTGGTGTGCGCCGGTGCCGCCCGGTGAATCAGGCATTCAAGCGCCGAGCCCGGATTCACGCCGAAGCGTTCGCCCCAGTAACTCGCGCCGAAACGCCGTCCGAGCAGCAGGCGGCCACCGGTGTTGAGCGTCCACATGAACTGCGCTTCCCAGGTGCCCCAATGCGCCGCACCGAAACGCGAACGGCCCATGCGCGGGGCTTCGAATTCGGTGATGGTGGCGTTCGGGTAACCCTGGCTTCTGGCGATTTCCAGGTAGTAGCCGACGGCCTGGCTGCCGACCGCCAGCAAGCGGCGGCGCACGGCGAGGCGGCGGTCGTCGAACAGCGGCGTGGCGCCGAGGCACGGATCGGGCAGGTTCATCACCTGTTCCCAGTCCGGCACCAGTTCGCTGACGCCGGCCGGGTCCATCTCGTTGAGCAGGTCGGCGGCGCGGGCATCGAGACGCGCCAGTTCGGCGGCGACGCCTTGCAGCACCTCTTCCAGCTCCGGCACCCGCTCCGGGTCCCATGCCGGGCCGCTGGGCAGCAAGGCGCGCAGTTGCGCCTGGTATTGCGCGGCGGTTCTTATGGCAGCCATACGCAACCCCCGAAGGTCAGCAGTTCGCTGTCACCGGCGGCTACGTTCGCCACAGGGGCCGAAAGGACGTGGTCGGTTTCACCCGCCGCACTGCTGATCGCTTCGCGGATATGGCTGATCAGCAGGTCTTCACCCAAGTCGGCTTCGCGGTTGTGCAGATCGCGCAACTGGGTTTCGACGGCGGCACGTACGGCGGTGGTGTCGGGTGTCAGCTTCAACTGATAGGTCACCGCTTTCTGTTCCGGTGCCCGCACATGCACTTCGGCGGTCACCGGACGCAAGGGTTCGATGTAGGCCTGCACCTCGGCCAATTGGTCGGCCGTGGGCACGGGTTGCGGATCGTCGTCACGCATGATGTAGACGCCGACCGTGCCCGGTCCGAGAAAACCGCCACGGCACCAGGCGCGGGTTACGCCCGGCACTTCCAGCGCCCAGGTTTCGTAGTCACTGGCCGAGCCGCCATGGGGAATGACGCGATAGGAACGAATCACTCGCGAGCGTAACGATTCCAGGCTTTCCCGTGCCACACCGCCATTGAGTCCCGGCGCCAGCACCACAAAGCTGTTGCCGACAACGCCGGCAATCGGCTGCACCGGAGTCAGCGCCAGTCCGGCATCGGCGTTGCCGAGGCTGCCGGCATCCAGCGCCGCGATGGTGGTGGTGTTACTGCCATTGAAGGTGGTGCGCGCGGTGGTGACTTTGTAGGTACGGCCATCGCTCGATTGCAGCAGCGTATCAACGTCCAGCACCGCGCCCGCGGTTGCGGTAAAACTGACGCTGCCGGTGGCGACTTGCGCCGGTTTGCGCGGCTGGTTAAGGCGCAGCGCGGCGATGCGCTCCAGAGTCGACTCGTCGGCGGTGTCGGGCAGGATCTGCTCGGCAATCCAGTCAAGGTAGCCATACAGACCGTAGGCGGCACCACCGACGGTGCGGGCCAGGACTTGCGCATCGGACTGGCGCAGCGAATCGCCGGCCAGGTCGCTTTGGGTGCGCTTGATCAGCACCGGCAGCGAAGGGGTTTCAAACGGCATAGATCACCTGCCAACTGTTATCGGGGTTGATGTCCAGGCGTTCGCCGTCGGCCAGGGTCAGGACCGTACGCAGGTTCAGGCGCTGGGCGTCGAGGCGTTCGCTGATGATGTCGATGGCGCTGCAATGGCCGTCGTCGATCAGCCATTGCAGGGCTTCGCGGGCATAGAACTCGGCGTCCATCTGGGTCTGCCGGGTCAGCTTGACCCGACGCAGCAGCCACAGCCGCGAGCCGATGCGATCGTCGGCCACGGTGGGAAAGGTGTCGCCCCACCAGCCGTAACGCTCCTCGTCGTCGAGGGCATCGTCGTCGGCCGCACGGCGCCAGGAGAACAGGCTGATCAGCACTGAACGGGTCAGCGCGGCGTGAAGGTTCTGACTGAAAAGCATCACTGACCTCCCGCCGGCACGCCGGTCTGGCCGCTGCCGCCCTGCACGCCGCCATGCACGTGCTTGATCTGGCTGATGCCAGCGGCCACCTGATCGCCTTTGGAAACGATCTTGCCGGTCTGGTTGATCACCGGCGTCTCGAAGTTCACGGCAGTGCTGGCGCGGATGTTGAGCGTGGCGGTTTCGATATCGATGATCCGCCCGCGCTTGAAGTGGATCTTGTCGCCTTCGTCGGTGTAGATCGCCACTTCGCCGGCCGCCAGCGATTGCAGGCGGTAACGGCGGTCAGCGACCACCAGGGCGATGGCGTGGGAACGGTCACCGCCGAGGAACGTGACGACACCCTCGGCGCCGGCCAGCGGATGGCTGGTGAAGCCGTAGGGTTCGAAGTGCTCCATGTCGTCGTTCACTTCACCGGCGGTAAGGCGCATTTGCAGCGATTGCAGCTTGGAGGCCGAACTGGCGAGCACGACAGTGCCGCGCGCCAGCAGGCGTGTCAGTAGGCTCATAGGGTTTTCCTTGGAGGGCGGTGTCGGGCTCAGGTCTTTTTCGGGGGAGTCGGGTTCGCGTCGAAGGTATGCGGCGGCGCCACTTGCAGGGTGGTCACCGAACCTTGCGCCGACAGCGAGTACGTCACCTTGGAAATCAGCATGTCTTCATCGAAGCCAAGCACCGGATCCTTGACCCGCACCAGGGTGTTGTGACGCCACAGGTCACCGTTGGACTGACGCCAGCCCTGTACCTGATAAGTCGTGGTCAGCGCCCGGCCCATGCGTGTGGCGCTCTCCCATTGCGCCCGTTGCTGGGCCAGTTCGAACGTCAGTTGCGAGCCTTCGTTGATGATCGTGGTACGCCGGCGCTTGAAACTCAGGTCGGCCGCCGTCGATTCCACTTCGCTGGCCGCCGCCCCGCTCTTCTTGTCGTTGCCCTTCTGCTGGCCGATCACCCGGTATTCGGAAAACACCTGGCTGAAATCCATCGGCGCATTGGCCGAGAGAATGTTCTTGCCCAGCTCCAGTGCATCGCTGGCGCGGCCGCCGCTGCCCGGTCTGGCGAGTACCAGCCGGCCTTCGGCGTCATCGGTGGAAAACACCCGGTACAGCGAGAGCAGACGGTCGATCGACTGAAACGCCGTTTCACCCGGCACAATCGTGTGTTTGCTCAGGCGTGCGGTCTCGGGAATTTCGTTGACCACCATCAACGCGTACTCCATGGCCAGGGCCTGGACGATGCTCAGCAGCGACTGATCCTGCCATTGGCCGGGGTTGTTTCGCGCTGCGCAATCCACCAGATCCTGGGTCTTGGAGCTGCCTTCGATGCTCAGGCTGATCTGCCGCCCGTCATAACTGATCGGGGCCTTGAAGACATAACCGGTGAGCACCAGATCCTGGCCGATCCGCACTTCGCACGGGTCGCCGGCCTTGATCCGCTGATCCACGGTCTGCCCCGGCCATTGCCAGGTGATATCGAGTTTGAAGGTGCGGAACTGGCGCTCCAGGTCCGCGGTGATCTCCACGCTTTTCCAGCCACCGAATTCCAGGTTGCCGACGGTGAGCGTGACGCGGTTGTCAGTCTCGCTCATGGCTCACTCCCTGGAAACCTTGACTTCGTTGGGTGGGAAGCTCGGGTGAGACAGCCCGTTGCGCTGAATGACCTCGGTCACCCGAGTGGCGTCGCCAAACTGCTTGTAGGCCACGACCAGCGCCGGAAAGGTTTCCTGGAAAGTCTTGCTGACCAGTCGCACACCGGACGACGCCACAGCCTTGAAGTGCCCATTCAGCGCCTCCTTCAGATCGCCGATGGCCTGGTAGTGCGCGGGATCGGCCTTGTCCTGAGCCATTTGCAGCACTTCGTTCAACGCTTTTTGCAGCGTTTGCAGATCATCCGTGACCGGCACTTCCTGACGGCTGACCGGCTGTTTCGACTGCTGGTCCAGCGAAGGTGTCGACGACAGTTTCACCGGTGTCGACGCCACCGGCATCGAGGCCACCCACTGCGCCACTTTCACGATCAGGGTGTCCTGCACCAGGTTGGCCATCGCTTGCGCGGCGGCGTTGGTGTCCTTGCCGGTGGTGATTTTCGGCGCATCGGCCTTGCGGATGGCTTCGATCTGTTGGGACACGTCGGCAATCACGCCACGGTAGCCCTCCTTCGCGAATGCCTTCAGCTCCTTGATATCGCCGAGCAAGCCCTTGAACTCCGCCGCCACTTCCTTGGGCAGTTCCTTGACGGCCCTGACCAGTTCGGTGATCTGCTTGTATTGCGCGATCAGCGGTTTGAGTTGCTCCTTGATCACGTCATACACGCCAGTGAGGCTGTTGCGCAGATTGGTGATGCCGATCCGCGCCGCCTTGATCAGGGTCATCGCCTGTTCGAAGCGCGCCACCGCCGAGCCGAGCAAACCGTCAGCCTTGGCCAGCAGCACTTTCTGCGTGCTGACCGTCGCCGTCGGAAACGGCAGCGGTCGGTCCGGGTAGAACTTCAGGCTGAAGGTCACCATCCCGCCGTCCTGACGGGTGTGCGTCATGTCGCACTCGCCGACCTTGACCTGCAAACGTCCCAGCCACGGATGCACCAGTTCGCCGCTGCCCTGCTCCAGGGCCTGGAGCAGCTTGTCGCGCTGCTCCAGGCAATCAGCACCAATGATGAACGCCGTCAGGTCGTGGGTCTTGGCTTGCTGGCCGAGATCCTCGAAAAACGGCAGGTCGCGTTGCGGGTATTCATGCAACTGCCCCTTGCGACCGACCGGGGTTTTCGCCTGGTCGATCCAGAAGCCGACACCACGAAAGGATGCCGGCAACAAACGGTCACGCCAGTTCATTGGAACCTCCTGCCGATAGCGAGCGATAGCCGATGCGCGAACTGAGCGCCAGCCCCGGTTGATTGGTTTGCGGTTGATCGGTGCGCAGCCCCGCCGGCGCGTTTTCGAAGCGCACCGTCAGGCCGCCTTCGAGTTGCGTGCGGTTGTTGGCGGCGCTTTGCTGGATCAGGCTGTTGGAGGTTTGCGACAGTGAGCCGCCCTGCAGAGCAGGTTTATCCTGCGCAATGCCGGAGCCCGACAAGCCATTCGACGCTGACTCGCTGTTGCCGCCAAAGAACGCCGGCGCCAGCTCACCCTTGCCTTCGGCATTGGTTTTTTTCTGAGCTTCGGACAGGCCTTCGATCTTGCCGGTAATCTTGGTGATAAACCCGCCGAAGCTGCCGCCAAGCATTTCCCTGATCGGCGCCATGTACGACTCGATCTTGTCCGCAAACTCACGGATACGATCGGTCAGCGGGGCCCACTTCAAATCAAACATTTCCAGCGGTGAACCCATGAACGGCAGGCCGAAAATGGCGCCCAGCGCCATCATCACCGCACGAATGGATTCTGTTTTCTCGGCAAAGAACGCAGGCACCTGGCCCCAGAGTTCGTTGATCCTGTCCATCGGAATGTAGTCGTTGAAGATCCCGCGCAACGTCTCCTTGAGTGGCACAACCAGCGCTGCCAGCAAGTCCCAGATGGCTGCGAACAATCCGGTGACAGGTCCCCAGTTGTTCACTATCAGGCCCAGTGGCGTCCAGCCGAACCCCTCCTTCAGGGCCGCGAAGGTCGAGGCCACGTTTTCCTTGATGCGCCCGAAAATTGCCGCAAATATCGGGCTGATTGTCCCCCAGTTGTTGAGGATCATCCCTAGAGGAGTCCAGGCAAACATCGATTTGTAGAACTCGATCACGGGCACTGCCACGGCCTTGAGACCTTGCCAGAATCCCCTGAAGAACTCGGTGACCGGCCCCCAGTTACTGATCAACATCCCCAAAGGCGTGTAACTGAACATCGTCTTGAAAAACTCGGCCATCGGCATAACCACCGGGGCGATTTTCTGCCAGAGCCCGATAAAAAACGTCGAGACCGGTTTCCAGTAAGCCACGATCAGACCGGCGGCCAAGGCGATGCCGGTGGCAATCAGCATGACCGGATTGGCCTTCATCACCATGCTCATCACGTCGAAGACCTGAGTCGCACCGGCCACGGCGGTCTGCATCGTCGAGAACGCGATAGCTCCCGCCGCGAGGCCCTGCACCAGCTCGGGATTGTCATTGAGCAAGTTGCCCACCCCGGTCATCAACGGCTCAAGTCCGACGACCACCGCGCCCACCGCCGGCACCAGGGCGGCATTCACCGCCGTGGAAACCTTCTCCATCGACGCGCTGAACACGTTCATGCTCTGCGCAGCGGCTTTCGGTGCGGCGGGCAGATCCACGGTTTTCGCCGTCTCGCTGACTTCGCTCAGCTTGCCCTGAAAGGCAGCGGCGGATTTGATGCCGTCCACGAACGGCGTAATCACGCTGCCGCCCTTGAACAGACCGCTGATGTCCAGTTTGCCGAGGCCGGTCTGTTCGAGGTTTTTCTTGAAACTCTCGACCTTTACTCGCAGGGCGCCGAGTTTGGGCGACAGTTCATCGATGCCTGTCAGCAGCACCGAGGTTTTCTCTTTCTTTTCTTCGTCTGCCATCACTGCACCTGCTGCATCGCATTGATCCGTTGCGCGTGCTCCAGCGATTCGCGAAGCACATCCAGTGGCCTGGCCATCATCTGTTCGGGGTCTACCTTCCAGAACCAGGCCAGGTCATAGGCGACCGAAATCAGGTCGGTGATGGCTCCGACGCCGCACTCATGAAAAAACTCGCAACGGCCCAGCTCAGCGCATTCAGGTCAGCCAGGTCCAGCTGGTTGACCGACGACGGCGGAATGCCGGCGCACACGGCGATGTATTTGGCCGCCACGTCCATGTCGAGGCTGACTTCTTCGCTCTTGTCGATCTTGTACGGCAGCGCCTTGATCGCTCGCACCTCCTGCACCGTCGGACGGCGCAGGAAGAGTTCGGTCAGGGGCTCGCCGTGAGCTTCGATCGCAACTTGAAGCTTCACGGCGCCGCTCATTGCCAGGTCCCCTTGATGCCTTCGAATTTCAGTTCGATGGTGGCGTCATCGCCCTTGGAGACTGGCTCTTCGACCAGGTAGGCACCGGCCAGTACGTAGACTTTGCCGTTGCTGAATTCGCAAGTGACGGTGATGTCGGTGCCTTCGATCAGCTTCTTCAGCGGGAAGTCGGCGGTGTGCAGCGCGGTCACCTTGAACGATGGCGCGATGTCGGTTTCCTTGTAGAAGCCCGGTACGACGGTTTCGCGTTTGACGGCCATCAGCGGGGCTTCGCAGCCGCCATTGATGGTCAGTTGTGCGCCGTCGACCTTGACGTAGCAGGTGCCTGCAATCAGTTGACCCATGGTGTTACTCCCTTCAAATAAAAAGCCCACGCGAGGTGGGCTGAAATCACAGTCTCAAACGGGCCGATCAGGCGACGTCGTCGTACTGCAGACGGAACTGGTTGAGCAGTGCGAACACGCGCAGACCGTTGATGTAATCAGGCGGGAACAGCACATTCACGCGGCTCGGGTCCTGCACGTCGCGCTCGACGATCAGGTGCTCGGCGAACAGCTCGGCGTTTTCCACGTGGCCTTCCAGTTCGAGCTTGGCGTACTGGGCGATCAGCTCACCGCGAATGGTCGCCGGAGTGACGATCGGCTGACCGGCGCCGAAACGGGTGCCGTCGGAGGCCAGTTTGTGGCGACCGTATTTGCTGGTGATCACGCTTTGCAGACGACGCACGATGAACGCCGACTGGTGCATGGTTTCGCTGTCCAGGTACGAGTTGTCGGCCTGGCCATAAGCGTTCTTCTGGTAGGTGGTGATCGAGCGCTGGATGCGCACGTAGCCGCCTTCGTAGTACGCGGTGGCGATGCCGTAGTTGAGCAGCGACTGACGCTCGGTCAGGGTGAAGCGCTCGCTGGCCGGAGCCGGATCGACGCCTGGCAGGCTGCCGCTCTGGGTCGGACGGCTGGCGTCGGCGGAGATGAACACCGAAGTACGTGCAGCCAGTGCAGCGGCTTGTACCCATACCGGTTGCGGAACGCCCGGCTCCAGCGCCTGAATGGTCATGTGCTGGTCATTGCGCGCCTGACCGGCTGCCACCAGAGTGCCGACGGTGCCGCGTTTGGCGCTGTAGACGTGACCGAACAGTTGCTTGGCCCACGACCAGCGACCGGTGCTGTCGTCCATCACCGCTTGCCAGGTGTTCAGGGTGGCCAGGTCGGACCATGGCAGCGCGATGAATTCGAACGGCTCGTCACCCAGTGCGGCAACGGCAGCCACTTGATCCGGAACACCGACGCCGCCGGTCATGGCGGTGATGGCGGTGGTCAGGCCGGCCGGGGTTTCTTCGCCGTTGCTCTTGCCCAGGCGATTGAATTGCAGGCTGATGTCGTTGCCGCTCTCGCCAGTCCATTTGGCGTTCAGGGTGACCACACCTTCGGCGGCCGCAGCGCTCACCGGCAGATCGGCGGTGGCGTTGATTTTCTGTGCCAGGGCGGTGGCCGCCTGGGCAGCGGTGGCACCGTTGACCACGGTGGCCTGTACACGGACGCCGCCGACATACAGGTTGAGCACGCCAGCCTGAGTTGCGGTGCCAGTCAGGGTCAACACGCCTTTGGCGATAGCGCCGGTGGCGTTGTGCAGCGGCAGGCACCAGATCTCACCGATCGGGTCGGCCTTGCGGAAGGTCTCGTACATCGAGGCCAGCATCGAGCCCTGGCCGCCAATGCTCTTGGCCAGTGCCACGCTGGAAACCAGCACCAGTTTGCCGACTTCGCTCGGGGCGATATTGTCGTTGACCTGCGCCACGATCAGGCGGCGCATGGACGAGGACGCGCTATTGGCGGCCGAGTTGTCCATTTCGGCATAGAACAGCGGTACACGAATGTCCGCAGGAATGTTGCTGAATCCGATCGCCATTATTTGGCTCCCTTTTGTTTAGCTGTTGCGGTTTTGAGGGTGATATCGCCGTCGGCCAGACGCCGGCGCCACCAGGCGCTGTCCAGCACTTCACGGCCTTCCAGTGGCAGCAGGTCGCCTGCTTCCGGGTCCGGCACGGCACGGCCGGCGGCCGGCACTACGGTGATGCGGTTGCTCATGGGGTTACGTCTCCAGAGAAAGTCATTTCCACGCGCCCGTCAGGGCCCGGGTGTTTCAGGTTGGGGTCGGCCGGGTCGATCGCATCGACCCGCACGGTGACCCCGGTAAAGGACGACAAACCGTCCAGTTCACGTTCGTGCCAACTCTCCGCAGGCTGACTTGGCAGATTGCGGCCCAGCTGGAACTCGGCAAAAAAGCGCAGCCGGTAGAACGCGCGGCTGCTGTTGATCGAGACCGTTTCGCCGCCGTCATAAACGATGGCGCTGTAGTCGGAACCGGGTTTGAAACCCACCAGCGCACGCCAGATTTCGGCGCGCAGGTCGTGCAACAGATCCAGCGCTTTTGTGGCATCCGTGGCGTCGAGCACCAGGATGATTTCGAAGCGGTCGCGGATCGGCTGGCTGGCGGAGTTTTGTGCGGTGCTGGCGCTGGCCAGATCGGCCAGCGGTAAAACGTGGGCCGACGGGGTCGGCAGATTCGGGTTGCCTTGCAGCAGCGCCAGGTCGACACCTGTCGCGATATGGCCGGCAAGGCTTGGGCATTGCGCACGCAGCTGCGTGAGGATCGGGGAGATCTTCATGGGGAGCGTTCCAGGTTTTGTGAGTGACCACCGTGAGGGGTGTGGTGGTGAGATCGGGTGGATCAGTCCTTGGCTTTTGCCTCGGGATCCCGGCCGTTTGCTTCGATCAGGCAGCGATAGCTTTCTTCGGGCTTGCCGCTGGCAGTCACCTTTTCAATCGACCAGCGACCGCGCATGAAGTCCGGCCAGGTGTCATCGAGCACCAGCAGGCCCTCGGCAACCAGCAGCGGATCGCCCGGGCAGGTGACCTTCAGCTTGTATTTCTCGCGCAGCATCTTGCGCACTTCGGCTTCGCCGATGGCTTTGGCTTCTTCCACACTGGCCTGTTTCTGACGAACGACCTTGTAGGGCGCCGAGCCGGTTTTCACCTCCACCTGCTTGCCGGCATTGGCGTCCCAACAGCAGACTTTGCAACCCTGATTCTGGGTGCGGGCGGTCTCTTCCAGCGTGGCGCTGATAAAGGCGTGATCGCCCGGCCGATTGTTGTGGGTCACCGACAGCCTCACATCCGGTATCACCTGACCCGACAGGTTTTTGAGCTGCGCCGGTTTCGCCAGTACGTAGAGGTCGTTGAACGGTTTGGCCACCGCGTCGTACTTTTTCGCCAGTCGTGTGATGAAGCCCATGTCGGTTTCGTTCGACTGGTCGACATGAGCGATCCTGATCAGCGCCAGTTCGGGATCGACGCGCGGCGAGAAACCGTGCGGCTCGACCAGTTTGCGAAACAGCCCGCCAAGCGTCGTGGGGCCATGACTGGCCGTGCGCCGTTCCTTGAATCCGGTTTCGTCCTTGCCGCTGAAAGGCGCGGCTGTCGCGACCAGCGTCAGGCGCAGAGGGAACAGCGTCGGTGTCAGTCGAGTGACCTTGAACTGGCCCTTTTCGACCAGTCCGGTTTCCAGATACCCCACCCGCAGGCCGATGGTCCCGCCCAGGGTCGGCAAGCCTTCAAGGCCTTCCAGGTCGAGTACCAGCGTCAGTTGATCGGACTCCATCCCCGCGGCATCGATGTGCTCCCAACTGATCAGGCGCTGGTTCAGCAGGTCCTTGTTGGCGCCGTAGATTTCGATCGCCGGCGTAAATCCCTGTGCCATGCAGCCTCCTTAATCCCAGGCCAGAACCGGTTTGATCGCGGCCGGTCTGCTATCGAGTTCCGGGAGTGTCACCCAGACACCCGCCGACAGAATCGGGCCGTGTTCGGCCAGGGTCGGGTTGAGTGTCCACAGGGCTTCTTCGGCGCTGTCATCGCTGCGACCGGTTTCGCGGTAGAGCAACAGATTCACCGAATCGCCGGCCACGCTTCGTACCTTACGCATTGTTGAACTCCGACAATCCGATGACCCACTTGATCACCATCGCGGTGCCGTCATCGATGACCTCGCTCTGGTTTTCGTCGATGCTGTTGATCCGCCACAAACCCCAGTTGCGGCCAATGCCGTCAATCAACGGCAGTGGTGCTCTCAGTGCTTGCAGCGCACGCAGCTCATCGAGCCGCTCCATCGCCACGGCGTACATCGAGGTGCCGGAAATGGTCAGGGTTTCAGGCTTCTGTCCTGTCTGATGGGATCTGGGTTTGCTGTTGAGGATCTGCAGCTCGGTCCAGCCACCCTCGGATTTTCGCGACAGCGTGCTGTACGCAAAATCCCGGGACAGTCCGAAGATGAAACTGCCCAGGGCCATTTGTTGTTTCATGTGGCGCCTCCATCGGTCAGGGCTGCGTCGCGGCGGGTGGCGAGCGGGTTGTTGGTCAACAGCGGCAGGAACTGGCCGTGGAACTGCCCGCTCAGTTGTTGCCCGATGATCGTGCGAATCTGCTCGGCAGTGTCCGGTGCCGGACAGGTGACCTGGATCAGTGGGGAGAAGGTGACTTGCTGGTTTTGACTTTGGGTGGGAGCGTTGACCAGGTTTTTCGCGACATCTCCCGGCGCAGCGAGTTTGTCGGCGGGCGGGCTGGCGAATGCTTCTCCCGCCAATGAGCCGAAATATCCACCCGCAATACTCCCGATGGCCGTACCGATACCTGGAAGAATAAACGAGCCGACCAGAGCGCCAATGGCTGTCCCCGCCAGCTCACCCGTTGCGCTTCCCACCGCTTTTTCATCACCGTCACGCAAGCCTTTGAGACCTGTGTAAGCGGCGTGCGCCACCATCAACGGGACAGCGACCTTACCCGCCAAAGGTGCCGCCCGAGAAAGCATCGGCATAATCCTGGCTCCGACGCTCCGCACTGCAGGCAAGACCCTGGCAGACGCACGTTTGATCGAAGGCATGACCTTCATCGCTGCACCGCGCAGTCGACTGCCCAGGCTTTGACGAACAGCGGGAGTGCGGGGCTTGGCACCTTTCGCAGAGGCTTTGGCCTGCTTGCCCTGACCCGACTTGCGAGCCGATCGTTTCTTTTTGCGGCCGCCACCGTTGTCATCGTCACCGGTGAGCATATCGCCGACTTCGGACGGTAAACGTGCCGCGGCCAGGCGCAGAAGTCTCGTGGAGACCGCATCAAGCACCGCAGACACGCCGGTTTTCAGAGCGCCCGCCACGAACGGCGTGGCAGCCACACCAAGCAATGTCAGTGCAGCGGTGACGAACGGGAAAGTTTCGGCGGCTGCGCTCAGTCCATTGACCACCGCAGTGAGCCCGATGGCGAAGCCGTCCGTCACCGGGGCCAATGCATTGCCGACTGCCGTGGACAGCCGGTTGAGACTCGCATCCAGCGCATTCCAGCGTCCCTGCGATGTATTGCCATAAGCCTCAGCGGTTTTTCCCGCCGAGTCTGCATACAGGGACTTGTCAGCAACCAGCTTGAACGCCGTTTGAACATCCTCAGGTTTCTTCAACAACTCGAGGATTGCATCGTTGTTGCCAAACAGCGTTTTAGTCAGCGAAGCCTGTTTCTCTTCAGGCTGTTGCTTGAGTTGTTCCAGAACCAGCTTGATCGTTTCGGGTGCATTGTCACTCATCCCGCGCGCGAGCGACTCCGGGTTCAGACCTATGTCGGCCCAGGCCGAACGCTGCGCCGACGATGCGGACTCTCCCTTGCCCAGAACCGTCGTGAAATTCTTCAGCGCCCCTGCGGCATCTGTCTTGCTGGCGCCGCTGTTGAGGAACGCCGCCGCAAGCGCAGCCACTTGCTCGGGTGTCATCCCGACAGCCTTGGCGCCCTCACCGGCGCTTTGAACGACGGAGCCGATGTCCGCAGCTTTGACGTTCAGGCCACTGTTGCCAAGGTAGTTGGTCGCGTCTGCCAGATTCTGGCTCTGCACCCGATCAAGCTTCAGTGTGGCGCGCCAGCCCGACAACATTTCTCCAGCCGCCTTGACATCGATCTTGAAGGCCGAGGCATTGATGGCGGCATCACGGGAGAAGTCCTGTAACGCCTCCGTTTTCTGCTCGCCCTTCAGACCATCACTGATGCCGGACCGCAGCCCGGCGAGTTGCACTTGCAACAGATCCGCGCCGGTAGCCCCGCTGGGGGCAACCCGTTTATCACTGGCGATTTCCAGGTTCTTTTCCGAAAGAGCCTGAAGCGATTTCGTGCTCAGGTGCAGCACCTGATTCAATTCAACCAGCGCCGTCTCGTTGGCCATCGCCGATTGCAGTCTTTTCGGTGGCGGGCGCTGCTCGATTTCCGCCTTGAGTTTTGACTTCGGCTCACTATTGGCGGCTGGCGGTGCCGTGACGACCTTGAACAACGACTGCTGGCTGACCAGCAGTTCCCGCAGCTTGATCTGCTCCTGCGTGAGCAAGCGAATATCCACGCTGGCCAGCGCCATAGTCAGATTCAAGTCCTGCAGCCCAAAGCCATCGGCCACCGCCGACCCGGCTGCTGCGTTGCCACTCTCATTGGCGTATGTGAGCGCAAATTTGCTCTCTGCCATGCCGCTCTACTCCTGTTTCACGCCAAGGCGAGTGATCGCTATGTCGTAGCGGCGCAACGCCTTTTCGGCGTCCCACTCCAGAATTTCCGCCTCACTTACCGGGTAAATGAGCGGCACGATATCGAGGATTACTTCGATGTCGCGTTCTGAAAGAAGGCCGCCGGCTGGTTTAAAAAATCGTCGATGCGCACCTGCAATTGCGTCCAGTCCGGGACACTCATCAGGGCCAGATCGGGGATCATCAGGCCGGTGCAATGGGCGGTGATGAACTCGGCGCGTTCCTTGGCCGTTTTCAGTTTCTTCATCACTTTGGTGGCCCGCAGCGCCGGCATTTCCAGGCTCAGCGAGGTCACGGTGCGGCCGGTGACGGCGAGCGGTTGCAGCAGTTGCACCTGGTCGGGATCGTCGGACTTTTCCGCGTCTTCGACCTGGTCGAGAAAGTACGACGCCGGACGGGTCGACATCTCGTGCACGTATTGCGCGATCGTCACGTAGTCCGGACGCTTGAGCTGGTCGAGCTCCTTGACCGACATCCCGGTGGCCAGCAACGCCAGTTCGAAGAACTGATCGTCTTCGTCGTCGCCGGCGCGCTCCAGCGCTTCTTTCTGGGCAGCGTAGAACAGGGGCTTGAGCTCGATCGATTCGATCTGCGAGCCGTCGTCACCGGTGATCGGCGACAGCAGGTCATGCTTGGGTGGCATCCACGACATGAAAGGAATTCCTTGGTGATTCTTGAGTACAACCTGTGGGAGCCAGCCTGCTGGCGATGGCGGCGGGTCAGTCAACATTGAATTTGAATGTGATGGCCTCATCGCGAGCAGGCTCGCTCCCACAGGGTGGGTTGTTGCCTTTCTGGCCGAGCCTTACGGCATCAGCACCGCACGACGGGCATCACCGAGGATGTCGACGCCGTTGAGCACGAACTTCTGGGTGCGCACGTCGATGTCGATCACCGGCACGCCATTTTCCAGACGGTTGTAGGTACGGCAGGAGAGCTCCAGGTTGGTCTTGGGTTTTTCACCCATCTTCACCGCGGTTTCCTCCAGGGATTTCAGCTTGCCGCCGACGGTGTGGTAGGTGAACCAGGTGTTGCCGTCCTGGTCCTGACCGGCTTCACGCACGTTCAGCAGGATGTCGTCGCCCAGCTTCACACCCAGTGCAAGCATGACCTCGGCGCCCATGCCTTGCAGGGTCAACTTGGCGTTGAGCGCTTTGCCGCCCTTGACCATTTCTTCAACGATGAAGCGGCCGCCACGCATTTCTTCTACATCGAATTCGATTTTCGGCGGAGTGAACTCTTCCACGGTCGCCGACAGCGGCAGGCCTTGCAGGGTGGCCGCGATGGCCTGGCGATTACGGTTGGTAAACATTAGAGAACGTCCTCCAGGAACTGCTCGATGATTTCATCGCGGGCGTTGAGTTGATAAACCATGTGTTCGTTCGGCGCGTAGCGGCCGTAGTCGATGACCACGTACCAGGTGCCGTTCTTGTACTTCTCGACGCTGTTGAGTTCCGGGTGCAGGTAGACGCTGCCACCAGGAATGGTTTCGTCGGCGACCAGGGTCTGCAGCCAGTCGTTGATGCGTTTGACTTCCTGATCCATGAACGACTTGGTCAGGTTCTTGGCCATGGCTTTCTGGCCGGCCTTCACCAGCTTGCGGCTGATGGCGTCTTCAAGACCGACGTAGCTGATGAACTTGCCGGTGATCGAGCGGTTGCCCAGCAGCGAAAAGCCGCCCAGCACGGTGCGGGCGTAGTAGCTGACGCCGTAGCGGTTGAGCAGATCGCCTTCGGTGGAGGTGTCGAGGATGTTGTACTCAACAACCCGGGACACGTCTTCGGCGTAGGTCACCTGGTTGCCCGGGCTTTCCCATTGCTTGACCTTGGCCAGTGCGGCAATCGCCAGACTGGATGGTGCGAGGAAGACGTTTTTCTTCGCGGCTTTCGAATACACGGCAGGCATGTTGTGCACCACCAGGCAACGGTCGAAGCCAAGGTCGGCGCCGCCCAGTTCCTGGCTGTAGGTCACCTGGTCGGCGACCGAGGCGTCCTTGCCGTCCAGCACCACACGGGCCTTGATGCGCTTGCCGAACGAGGCGAACTCGCTGGCTACTGCTTTAGTGCCGGTGAAGCCTGGCGCGCCGATGATGGTCAGGTCTTCCGGGACGCTGCCCAGTGCGGCCAGACCAAGCTTGCGACCGGTCACTGGCTCGATGCCGCCGATCACTGCGTTGACGGTGTCGGCCGGGGTCGCGCCCGCTTCGACGATCACCACGTACACCGGCACCTTGACCACTTTGAGGATCTGGTAAACCGCGTGGTACAGGGTGCCCTCTTCCGCGCCGGTCGGATCGAGCAGCGCGTGGGTGGTGAAGCTGTTGATGCGAAACGGTGCGTTGCGCGGAATCAGCGGATCGGCTTTCGGCGCGGTGCCGACCAGACCGATGACGTTGTCACCCAGGCCACCCATGGCCTCGGGGGATTCGGTGGCATTGACGGTAATGCCGTTGTGCTCGAAGTTCAGAACCTCAGCCATATTCAGTCAGCCTTCTTGGCAGCGGCCTTCACGGCCTTGGTGGTAGGTGTTTTCAGCTCCAGTCGACCGGCGCTGTGCAGGGCACTGGCCTCGACATCGAGCAGATCGAGTTCCTGGCCGACGCTCGACCAGTGCCCACCGCCGGTGGGGAATGGAACGAGCACGGTGTAGGTTTGGCGGGTTGCCATTTTTCGTTTCTCCATAAACGGGAAAGCCCCTCAAAGGGAGGGGCTTGGCGGGTGTTGAGTGTTTTTGCGGATAAGAAAACGCCCCGAGGTGCGGGGCGTTTTATTGCTTACTTTCAATGAGCCACGATGGCATCTGAGGTCGATGCTCGACCAGAGGGAAATTTCTAACCTGAGGCCAGTGACGCAACGCTTGTCGATAAGCTTGCAACTCAGCGTACTGAGTCACCGTAAACGTAGTCACAGCACTGCTTTCTAACTCGTCTCGATGCCTTGAAACAAGACCGTCAGTCGAGGACAGTTCGGCGTTGCGCCAACCGAGTTCCAACGACTTCAAAAACTCGGTGTCGAGAGGAGGTGGGTCAACCAGCATTGGCTTTCCGTCGACTCCGGCCCCGATCTTTTTAGGGGTTTTCGCAAGTTCATCAAGCAGTAGCTCCCAATCACGAAGTGGAATGGGCACCACATCCTCGGGAATCCCGGTTTGATGGATACTCGGGAGATAGGCACCACACGTACTTGGGCTGAAAAAAATAACGTCAGTCATGCTTAAATCCCTATCGCTCGCCAGTAGAGTTTCCAACCGGGATAAGCCGCATTACTTCCACTTTGGAGAAGAAGAGTACATCCGGCTTTCTCATCGGAGGTAAAAATCAGACAATTCATCAGTGCCAGGGTACCCGCATGAGTACAGGTGATTGAGCGCATCCCGGATGTGAATGCTATCGGATAGCTGACATAGACTTTACCCGCCGCATCCGTCATGCCTTGCCCCCATTGTTCGATCATTCCACTGGGGTGTTTCATATATCCGGTTGTTCCACTATTAGTGGAAAACATCGGCGAATATTTCAGCGCAGCATCACCGGAATCCAGACTCCAGCCGGGCCCCAGCAACAGGCGTCGGAAAACCGCAAAGTTGCCGGGTTGAAGCACAACGCTCGTCAGACTGGTGGTGTTTACAGCGCTTATGCTTTCCGAGGGTCGGGTCTGGACTGTCAATCCCGCCGTGGTTGTCAGATGAACCAAGCCACCAGGCGGAACGGTGTTCCAGTCAGGAAGCGTTGCCGTCAAACCGGGCTCAGTGAAGATCGACAGTTTCCCGACGTCGGCAACTGTCAACTGGGTGTTCGTGGCATAGTTCGTCTGGCCGGCATAACTGCCAAGCGCGCTCCGAACAAACCTGGTCGTTGCCAGAGTGTCGTCATTACTGAGAACGTTAGCCGTTGGTGCTGTCGGGGTGCCAGAAAACGCAGGTGAACTGAGCGGGGCAAAACCGAAGGTGATGTTTTGAAACACCAAAGCGGTCGTGCCGAGCAGTACCGGACCATCGGTAACCAGTTGCCAGATCGTGTCAGCCTGAGTTGTGCCTTGCTCAACGGATACGTTAAGACCAGACGTTACTTTCAAGTTTGAGTCAGCATCTTTTGCACGAACCCAAACATCGTTCGCAACAACGTACAACCCATTGTCTTTCGATAACGTCTGGTTCTTCACCAGCACCCGGTCACCTACAACGACCGCAACACCATCAATGGTTTGTGCCGCCTTCAATGCAATATTGCCGGTAGTTGCCACTCGTACGGACTGCTTGGCATCAAGTTTGGCAAGCTCATCCGCCACGTATCCAGTCACCCACGCACGAGTGGCCTTGACCACCGTGTCGTCGATCAGCAGCGTCACCAGCGAGGCATTGCTGGTCTCGAAAATCGAGCGGATGTAGAACTCTTTGCCCGAGCCGGACGTGGCCAGCACCGGTTTGAACGACTCCGGGTATTTGACGATGGCGTAGAGAATGCCGGTGTCGGTCCACAGGCCGGCTTCACGCACATACCAGCCGCCGACGTCCGGCGGAATGGTGACTTCGGCGAGCAGCCAGCTCGGGTTTTTCTCGTCCTGGAACAATGCATTGAGCGGTCCGCGCCAGACTTCGCGTTTCAGCGCGGTAGCTGTCGCGGCCGGGTTGTAGACCGCGCCGCCGCCGTCGCCGACGGAAATCTGCGTCAGCTTGATCGGTACGCCCGCCGCCTTGCAGGCGGTTTCGTAGGCAATCCCTGCGTTGGTGAGCAGGGTGTAATAGTCAGCCATTCAGGCCCCCTGAGGATAAATAGTGGATGTTTCGACGGTGTAGAGACCGGCCGCCATGAAGGCCTCGCCGGAGGTTTCGAGGCCTTCGAGGAACACCGGATAAACCGTGGTCAGTTCGCCGCAGAAGGTCGCGGCACCAATCACATGAGAGCCGAAGGCGCTGAGGCCGACCGACACCGACAGCACGTCCCGTTCGCTCTTGGCATCGGCCAGGCGTCGGTCCAGACGGGCGTCGATTTGTTCGCTGTAGGGTTGTTCGCTGAAGGCCCGCACGGAAAAGCTGTATGGCACACCCGGCGGCGTCTGTTCGTACCAGGCGCGAATTTCCGGCCTCAGTTGCAACCCCTTGGCGGCGTTCTCCAGCGCCTTGCGGGTGCCGGCCTGGCGCGCCGTGGGCCAGGCCAGTTCGACGGTCAGGCGCTTTTCCGCTTCCGGTGCGTCGGTGCTCCATTCGGCCACGCCGCGATCCGCTGCGAGATACGGCAGGAACGCAACCGGTGTTGCGCTCGGGTTCATCAATTCGGGAAACGGCGGCACGATGCGGTCAAGCAAGGTGCCGAAGCCGATGTCGAGCGCCCGTTCCAGCGCCGAGCTGTTGGCCGGCAGCAGGGTCGGACGCGGTGTCTGGTCCGTCATAGGGTCTGCACCTCGACTTCGACCGCCGTGCAGTACGGCGCTTGAAACGCGGTGCACACGATGGGTGTCAGCGGTTCAAGAATCTGCAACTGCACGGCGCCGGCGCTGTGCAGCGTGTAGTCGATCCAGCTCGGGTCGACCCGGCCTTCCAGGCGATGACAACTGTCGGCGTAGGCTTGCAGATGCTGCTCGGCAGCGACTTTGGTCAGGCCCGAATCCGGGCCGGAATTGATCTTCGCCACGACGCGGATCCTGTAGCGCTGAATCTCGGCGCCCTTGACCGTGACCTTGTCGGTTTCCGGGCAGACATCGGGCCGGGCGAAGTGTTGGCGCACGCCGTCGAGCAGCGCGGCGGACGGTGTGCCGTCGGCATCGCGGGACAGCACAGTCACCTGCACTTCTCCGGGGGCCGTGCGACGGCCATTGCCATCCTTGACCTGTGCGGCGAGGCCGTCCGGGGCGAAGGTGTAGGTGACGTCGACGACGCCGGCATCGCTGGATTCGACTTTCACCGCCGGCCGTTCACCGAGGGTGAAGACTTCGCGGCGATACTGCATTCGCGAACCGGCCGCCGGCGCATGGGGCGCCAGGTAATAGCGCAACCGGGCGTCATCGTCGCTTTCGTAAATCGCCGGCACCGGCGGAAATGCCGCCGGGTCGCCCGGGTCGAGCAGCTGCCGCTCCAGGCCCATGTCCGCCAGCCGTGCATCGAGATTGCTGCCGGTCGCCCACCACGCCAGCATCTGCTTGATGCGGGCGTTGTATTTGCGTTCGTGGGTCTGCAGGCGAACGCAAAACGCTTCGAGCGCCATCGTCAGCAGTTCGCTTTCGTTGTCCAGGCTGGTCTTGAGTTTCGCAGCACTCTGCGGCGAACGGGTACCGACGTATTCCAGGACGAAGGTCTTGAACTCGGCGAGCAGATCCTCGAAGGCCTCGACCTTGATCAGTGAAGGTTCGGCCAGTTGGTTCTGGCCAGGGATCAACATGCTCATGTCACAACCTCGAAAGTCTGTTGGCGGTTTTTCCAGGTGCCGGCAAAACGCAGCAGCAGACCGGCGCCCTGTCGGGTGGCGACGATCACGCCCGGCTGGAAATCGCCGATGCCGTTCTGCGGGTTGTAGAACGCCTGCGCGGCGTGGCTCTGGGCCAGAAGCAGAACGTCATCGCCGAGGTTTTGCCCCAGCAGCGTGGGGATCAACGAACCATAAAGGGGCCTTTTTTGCCGGGTGCCCAGCGGCGTGGTCAGGGCTCGTGTCGCGCGCTGCACGAATTGCAGCCAGTCGTCGACCGTGGCCCCGGTGTCTCTATCGATTCCGATCATGGGAGGCTCTTGATTCAGGGACTGATGACGCGACCCTGGTGATCCACCAGCGGGCCGCTGAAGTGCACGCCCGAGGCGTCGATGGTCAGGCCGGTGGCTCCCAGTTGCAGGTTGATCGCTTGCGGCGTCATCGCCAGCCGCGCCGGGCCGATGCTCAGCTCAAGCGCTTCGCGAGAGCCGGTGAATGCGGCCGGGCCGTTTTGCCAGTGCAGGGTGTGCGTGGCGTCGTCGTAGCCGCTTTCGCTGCCATCGACATGCACCCGTCGCGTCAGCGTGGGGACGGTCGCAACGGGTGGAAATTGATCGCTGTTCAGACCGAACAACGCCACGCTTTGTGCGCCACTCTCTCCGCTGCCGTAGTTAAGCAACAAACACTGTTCGCCCACGCTGGGTATCCGCGACTCGCTCTGGGCGCCGGCGCTCGGGTTGAAGAATTTGATGGCCGGCGTGAGCAGTCCACCGTGACTGACACGGCAGGTGTTGCTGGCAGCATCGACCTCCTGGCATATGCCGATGCGGCAGAAACTCTCCGAGCGTCGGTGCAGGTCTTCGATCTCCGCTTCCATCTCGGCCAGGCGCTCGATGATCGGGCCCAGTTGCATACGCAGTAATGCGTCGAACATCGGTCAGGCCTCCAGCGAGGTGTATTGGTCGGGGTCGTCGATGTCGCTGACTTCCCAAGTGCGGGCGAATTTCGAGGTGCCGAGCGGATCGTCGAGCAAGGTCGGGCCGAGGTAGAGGGTCTGGTTGAATGTCAGGGTCCAGGCCTTGTTGGGCTGATCGGCGCGAATCGCCAGTGACGGCAAACCATCAATATTCACAGGCAGATCACACTGATCGCCGGGCAAGCCCCAGCGGTTGTCGGTGATCAGGTTTTTCAGGGCGGCGATCAGATCGCACGCGGCAAACGCCGTGGCAGAAATGGCCGGAATGACTTGAAGAGACAGCGTCAATGCGTGGGCAATACGCCCGTTGGCGGCGCGCTCTCCCGGTGCATTACGTTCGATGTCGATCAGCACCCAGGCCTTGTCGCCGGGGACCGTGAAGTCATCGTGAGTGCCGACCTGCACATTCAGGCCGGCGTTATTGCGCAAGGCTGTCGCCATTGCCGTGAACAGCTGCGATGGCTGTAAAACCAGTGCAGGCATGCATGACCTCCTTTTCGATTATCCACGCGCAGCCCCGCCGCACGTGTGCAGCGAGACAGGGAAGTGAAAGGGTTATTGCGGGTCGCGCGGAGGAACTTCGCTGACGCCGATGCGCTTGGCGGCCCAGCGCTCGTACAGACCGATGGCCACGTCGGCACCGGCCATTGCGGTCAGGCAACCGAAGGCACCGGCGGCCCAGATCGACATGCCGGCGGCGTACAGCAGCATGATCGCCGAAACGCCGCAGATCATGCAGGCGCCGGAGCGCAGGGCGAGGCGTCGCAGCAAGGGCCAGCCGCGAGCGCCCTCCTTGTCGGCGCGCCACATTTCGCCGGAGACCCCGCCCGCCACAGCAAGGAGGATGACCAGCCAGATTGGCATGTCCAGCAACGCTTGTTGCTCGTTTGTCATGTCACGCCTCCAGGGAAGATTGATGTGTGATGTGTTTTAGTTTCAAACGCTGTCTCTGAAAGCGGGCACTGCAGGAGTGCCCGCCGGTAATGCCTTAAAGAGGTACTACGCTGACCTTGTCGATGAACGCGAAATGAGCGTTCGGATTCTGCTCGTTCCAGAAGCTCAGGGTCGTTTGCGAAGTAGTGGCGGTGAAGTCCAGGGTTCTGGTTTCCCATACGGTTGCATCACCTGTCGCCACAGGGGTGTCGAAGCTGGTGGTTTTTCCGGCCACCTTGACGTTGATGACACCGTTGCCGGTGCGATTCACATACTTCGAGTTACCGGCGCTGAAGCTCAGGCGATACTTCGCGCCAACGACGGTATTGATGTTCTGCTGAATCCCGCCGCCGTTTTCGTATACATAGTTGGCAAGATCTACGGCCATGGCGCCATCGGCGGCAACCGAACTGCCGATGGCCGCGCGGACGTTCATGTACTCCACACCGGACAGGAACGTTGTCCAGCCGTTGATGAAGTCGGCCTGAGCGGGTGTATTCAAAATGCAGTCGTTGCTGCAACCAGGGGTTTCAAAGCTTCCATTGACGACCAGTTCGGCTGCGAACGCAGAACCGCTGGCAGCCAGCAGCGTCAGGGACAACAGCATCGAACCCAGATGAGTTTTGATCGATTTCATTTTTTACCTATAGCGTCGGATAGTCTTGTGCACGCGATCGTGCTCATGTCGCTCACAGGCGATCGCTCGGGGCTCGTGGCCTTCACATGATTCAATGTTCCGCAGCGGGAACACTTGATCTGGAGCTCGGTGTACTCACCCACCCGGGCGAGCAGTCTTTTGCAATGCCCGCAGCGGCAGTCTTTCAACATCTGCAAATCCTTTTGATTCTCCGCCTGACTGTGTTTATGCCGTGGCGCTTCGTTGAAGCGGCGCGCATCCGGCAGGCATTCCAAAAAGCCCGGCACTGAGGCCGGGCTTTTCAGTAATACAAACCAGAACAATCGGATCGTCGAATCAAACCAGCGAAAAAGGCTCCGTCGGCCAGATCATGGTGTACGGGTAACCCGGCTGACTCTTGTATTCGCACACGGCGACGACGTATTGCTGGAATGCCCGTAATGCCGCTTCTTCCTCTGGTGTTGCGATCCCCAGATCTTTCTTGTAATCCAGCGGATTGAACGTCAGCCAGCCTTTGGCATTCGACAGCTTCTCAGTCGCGAGGAACTTGACTTCACTGGCCACCTCTTCGTAGGTGGGTGCATGCAACTCCCATTGATTGTTGACCAATCTGGCATTCCACCCCACCGCAACTTCCGCGTTTCCAGTGACATCCACCCATTGCCCCCACAATCCGTCAGGAAGACTGACCGGCTTTCCTTCGTCGGTATCCAGCACCCGATAAACCTTGAAATTGGGCATCGTGATGAAGACGTATCGATTCATGCTTATCATCCTTTTTGATTGCCGGTTCCCGGCATTTCTGTTCCCGCCAGACCAGCAATCAGAAAGCCCGGCGGTGCACCGGGCCATTGAGTGATGCGGTCTGCGTGCAGCGGCATGAATCGGTGTTTATGGAACTTCAGGCCAAGTGATTGTCAGCGGGTAGCCTGGCTGCTTGTTGACGTTGCTCATATCAATGAAAAACTGCTTGTAGGCTTGCAGCCCCGCGATATCGGCTGGAGTCGCCAGACCCAGTTCAACCTTTTGTTCCAGCGCGGTAGCCAGCAGAGTGGCGTTGACTCGATCAAACCGGCGCGATCGTTCGGCGCGCAGTTGATTGGACAATTGCGATGGCTGGCCCCACATATCGCTGTCGGTGAAGGTCCAGACGCCGTTGGTTTTCACTGCGTTCCAGGAATAATCGATCTTGGGCAATGCGGTGACATCCACCCAGACCTGAGTCGCCGGGAAATCGTCGGTGATCGGATTGTTGGTTTCGAAAATGTTGTCGACCTTGCCATCCACAACACGTACGTACTTCTTCATGGTCATCATCCTTTTTGATTGCCGGCATTCCGGCCTTTCTCTTTCTGCCCAGACAGGCATTCCAAAAAGCCCGGCAAAACGCCGGGCTTTTCAGTAATGCACTCCTTTGCCTTCCTTCCATCCCTGTGTACGTGAAGGAAGCTGACTTTTCGGCGCTACTGGCGCGGTACGAGTCCGTTCAAATTGTTTTTCCGACCGCGGTCCCTGCCCGCCGGATAACTGCTTCTGGTGCTTTACGCTGCACACCCGGGTCAGTTGCCAACCCTCTGAACCGTTGAGGCCGGTTCATCGCTGCCTGTTCTTGTGGAACTAAAGAGCTGTTGTTGCCAGCCGCTTTGTCGAGCGGCTTGGTGGCAAGAATATGCATGTATGCATATCCAGTCAATGCGTAAATGCATTTATTTATGTATGAGAAATGCGCGGATGCATGGAAGCCCTGCCAATCAAGGGTTGTCCGGTTTTCTACAGGCGAAAAAAAACCCGCCGTGGGCGGGTTTTATCTGAGAGAGGGATCGTTACCGGGCGTACATGCCCCACCAGAAGACGTGACCGAGGATGACGATCTGCTCTTCCTGCATGTCCTGGAAGCTGTAGTCCTCGTCCGGATGCTCGTCGCGATTGAAGCTGCGCAAGCGTATACCGGTGGGCAGGCGATAGAGCTGTTTCACCCGCAACTGACCGTTGTGGTTGATCGCGTAAAGGTCGCCATCGATGATGTCGCCGATACCGCACTTGCCCGCGTTCACACCGACGGTGGCGCCGTCACGCAGCACTGGCAACATGCTGTTGCCCCGTACGGTCACGCATTTGGCCTGGTCGAACTGCACGCCGTTATGGCGCAGGCTGCGCTTGCCGAAGCGCAGGCTAGAGCGTTCGCTCTCTTCGATGACGAATCTTCCTGATCCAGCAGCCAATTCAACCTCGCGAAGGAAGGGCACCGACACCTCGTCGTCATCGACGGGCGTGTCATCGTCCCACAGGCTTATGTCCTTGAGTTCGGAATGCAACTCCTCGCGCCCGCCGCCCGCGACCGGCGCAACATCCGCGCGCCCGCGCAACTGATCGGTACTCACGGCGAAGTACTCGGCAATCTTCGAGATGTGTTTATCCGAAGGATCGACGATCTTCCCGCTGAGAATCCGCGAGAGAGTGGATTGAGGCACGCCGGTGCGACGGTGGAGCTCCGTGGGGGAGATCCCGTGCTGATCGAGCAGTGCTCTTAAGACGGAGGATACGTTGCGTTTTTGCATAACGCGCATAGTGCTTGAAGTTTTTCGGGAAGACAAATGCTGATTTGCATAAATCGTGCATAGTCGAGCTTTTTGCGCCATATAGCTGTCACCCGGACGCGATGCCTGCGTCCGACAGACTGCCCATGGTAACCTTGCGCCCATCGCGGAAATTTCCCCCACTCTAAGAACGCGACCAACTACAGCAACGTAAAAGATGAACGCCTTATCAATCTGTTGGCCCGCTACAAGCCATTGAAAGCCGTCGATCTCACACCGATGACCGAAGAAAAATACGGATACGCTACTGTCGCGAAGGCTTGTCCGCTGCCTGCATACGATTTGCAATGATCGGACAAAAGCCTGACCCATTGACCAATGGCCGAGTTCGAACAGCTTATCAACAAAAGATGCCTCCCCCTCAGGACTCTGCGGCCATCACCTTTGTCGTTTCACCGGCCTTTGGCCCGGCGAACTATGCGCATTGGCAGTGGAAGATATCGACCTGGCAGCGAGCCAGCTCAATATAACCAGAGCCACCCCGGCAAACGGTACGATCAAAGAGCCTAAGACCGGAAAGCCTCGGGCCGTAATGGATGCCGCCAGCCATCAAAGCCTGCAAAAAATTGATGGCGCTGGTAGCCGTTCACGCGCCTCGTGAAGTCGAGGTGTATATGAACCGCTACGAAAGTCGCACGGAACCAGTCACCCCGTTACTATCACCGATGACGCAGGCACGGAAGAAAGTCATCAACCACTGGTTTATCCCCACGTCCAGGAACACGATGTGGGCTGCCATTCAAATACGATCGAGCACTCGCCCCCGACGCCCATACCAAACACGCCACACATTTGCGTGTTGGCGCTTAGCAGCGCATGGCAACCTTGCTTTCATCACCAAACAGATGGGCCACAAGGATTTACGATGCTTGTCGAGGTCTACGCTAAATGAATGGACGACGAATCGTCAGGAGAGTTGAAGCGCATCTGGCAAAATATCGAGCATTCCTTGGGATAACAGCAAACGAAAAATTTTAGAAATTTTGGTTCAGCTCACCCCTCTACAGGCCCGGGCTTCTCTTCGAGAAGCCCGGGCCTGTAGAGGGGTGAGCTATAACCGTTTTTACGCTTAATACCAGAATCATTATAAGATCACGCGTCAAGGAGATTTTCAAGCCATTTTCAAAAAAATCAGAAGCCCTAACACATTGAATGTACGGTTTTTTATGCACAGCAATGGATTTGACACAATTTTCGCCTTTACTAGCTCACCATTTCGCTTCAAGATTCGCTCAGCAAGACTGATACCAGACCTCGATCCTGCCCTAGCGACGCCAGATCAGACGAAAGGCCTTGTACCAGAGCTTGGATACACTATATTTAGACCACCTCGCGTAAGCACTTGGGTATAGCGAGGTACCAAACGAAACAACATGCTCTCTTATGGAGGTTATATATGAAAGATTTCGCTGCTAATGTTTACATGGACGAGCGTCCTGACATCTGATTTATATCCATCTGTAAAAGAGCAGGCATTTTGCCTGCTTTTTTTTTCCTAAATTTCGGCAAGTGATGAGAAATGGAAAGTTCAAATAATGTTTCCGGCATTGCCGGCGCCGCACTCCAAGATCATATGGTGCAATCTCTTGTAGCCATTTCCCCTACCATTGCAAATCTCATCTTTATAATGGGGCTAATACTCTTTGGCTCTTTTCTTGGGGGCTACGCAAAGTGGTCCCGGGTTGCCGAGGAAAAGGACAGCATTCCTATAAAAAATATTCTATTCGGTGCGGCTGCCTCTTTCATGTGCGTGCCATTTTTTTCATCGGTTATACATATAGATTACCAATCAATCATCCTTCCAATCGAAGCTGGCAAAACCGCCATATTTGTTCAACAAGCTCTTCTACTTGTATCTGTTTCAGGAATTGCCTCCTACTTAGGCTATGCCCTTCTCGACGGAATTGCGGATAAAGTCTTACATCAAGAAATAAAGAAAGAGTCCGAAGAGCGAAAAAAGCAGGACGAGAACATTCTCACTCAAAACAAAACGTTACGAGCGGAAGTCCTTTATCTTGAGGCTGTAACGAACACCGAATCCGCAGAGAAAACGGGTTCAAAGAACCTCCTAGAAGATGCACTACGCTCTATTAACGAAGCGTTAAACATATACAGCGAGAACAAGGACTCCGCAGAATATGCCAAGGCGAAAGTTTTCAAGGGTTATATACTCAAACGACTTGGAAGAATTCAGGAAGCCCTAGAAATCATCAATGAGCAGCTAGAGTCAGGACGGGTTACCCCTATCACCCTTTACAACAAAGCCTGCTACCTTTACATGCTGCGCAAAGAGAACAACGACAACCTTGACCAGATCAAGGGGCTAATACGCCAAGCTATCACGCTCGAAACGACTGACAAAGCTTTCAATCAGCAGCAGCTTCGGATAAAAAACAAAATCAAAGATAATAAGGAAAGCGATTTGAGAGACCTCTTTAATGAAAGCGAGCGTGAAGAAATTGGCAACCTGGAATGCGGTAAGCCCTCGGTGATCGACAACCAATCACGATGATCCTTGGATTATTCCGCTAGTAAAACCAGCCAGGCTACCGACGGTAGTCCTTAGCTGGCATCTTCTGTCCGTCCCCTATGGTAACCTCGCTCCATCGCGCAAGAAGGCGGCTTATTGCTTTTGCATTTGCCCCTTTTTTGCCCCACATCTTTAAACGAATACTGCTAAGCCACTGATGAATAAAGCAATTTCAGACCTGTCCTCCCACACCCCGATGATGCAGCAGTACTGGCGCCTGAAGAATCAGCACCCGGACCAGCTGATGTTCTACCGCATGGGCGACTTCTACGAGATCTTCTACGAAGACGCGAAGAAGGCGGCCAAGTTGCTGGACATCACCCTGACCGCTCGCGGGCAGTCGGCTGGGCAGGCGATTCCGATGTGCGGGATTCCGTATCACGCGGCGGAAGGCTATCTGGCGAAACTGGTCAAGCTCGGCGAGTCGGTCGTGATCTGCGAGCAGGTCGGTGACCCGGCCACCAGCAAGGGCCCGGTCGAGCGTCAGGTGGTGCGGATCATCACCCCTGGCACGGTCAGCGATGAGGCACTGCTCGATGAACGTCGCGACAACCTGATTGCGGCGGTGCTGGGGGATGAGCGTCTGTTCGGTCTGGCGGTGCTGGACATCACCAGCGGCAACTTCACCGTGCTCGAGATCAAGGGCTGGGAGAACCTGTTGGCGGAGCTGGAGCGGGTCAACCCGGTCGAGTTGCTGATCCCGGATGACTGGCCAAAAGACCTGCCGGCGGAAAAACGCCGTGGCGTTCGTCGCCGTGCGCCGTGGGATTTCGAGCGCGACTCGGCGCTGAAAAGTCTTTGCCAGCAGTTTTCGACCCAGGACCTCAAAGGCTTCGGCTGCGAAACGTTGACCCTGGCCATCGGCGCTGCCGGTTGCCTGCTGGCCTACGCCAAGGAAACCCAGCGTACCGCCCTGCCCCACCTGCGCAGCCTGCGTCACGAGCGGCTGGACGATACCGTGGTGCTGGACGGCGCCAGCCGCCGCAACCTGGAACTCGACACCAACCTGGCCGGCGGCCGCGACAACACCCTGCAATCGGTAGTCGACCGTTGCCAGACCGCCATGGGCAGCCGTTTGCTGACCCGCTGGCTCAATCGCCCGTTGCGCGACCTGACCGTGCTGCTGGCTCGCCAGAGCTCGATCACTTGCCTGCTCGACCGCTATCGCTTTGAAAGCCTGCAACCACAGCTCAAGGAAATCGGCGACATCGAGCGGATTCTGGCGCGGATCGGTCTGCGCAATGCCCGTCCTCGGGACCTCGCCCGCCTGCGTGACGCACTCGGCGCCCTGCCTGCACTGCAAGTGGCGATGACCGACCTGGAAGCGCCGCATCTGCAACGTCTGGCGACCACCACCAGCACTTATCCGGAACTGGCGGCGCTGCTGGAAAAAGCCATTATCGACAACCCGCCGGCAGTGATCCGTGACGGCGGCGTGCTGAAAACCGGTTACGACAGCGAGCTCGACGAGCTGCAATCGTTGAGCGAAAACGCCGGCCAGTTCCTGATCGATCTGGAAGCCCGGGAGAAGGCCCGCACCGGCCTGGCCAACCTGAAAGTCGGCTACAACCGTATCCACGGCTACTTCATCGAACTGCCTAGCAAGCAGGCCGAATCGGCACCGGCAGACTACATTCGCCGTCAGACCCTCAAGGGTGCCGAGCGCTTCATCACGCCTGAGCTGAAAGAGTTCGAAGACAAGGCGCTGTCGGCCAAGAGCCGTGCCCTGGCTCGCGAGAAGATGCTTTACGAAGCGCTGCTGGAAGATCTGATCAGCCAGTTGCCGCCGCTGCAGGATACCGCTGGCGCACTGGCTGAACTGGATGTGCTGAGCAACCTCGCCGAGCGTGCTCTGAATCTCGATCTGAATTGCCCGACCTTCGTCAGCGAACCGTGCATGCGCATTACCCAGGGTCGTCACCCGGTGGTCGAGCAAGTATTGACCACACCGTTCGTGGCCAACGACCTGAGCCTGGACGACAACACCCGGATGCTGGTGATCACCGGCCCGAACATGGGCGGTAAATCCACCTATATGCGCCAGACAGCATTGATCGTGCTGCTGGCTCACATCGGCAGCTTCGTGCCGGCGGCCAGTTGTGAACTGTCGCTGGTGGACCGGATCTTCACCCGTATCGGTTCCAGCGACGACCTGGCCGGCGGGCGTTCGACCTTCATGGTGGAAATGAGCGAAACCGCCAACATCCTGCACAACGCCACCGAGCGCAGCCTGGTGTTGATGGACGAAGTCGGTCGCGGCACCAGCACCTTCGACGGTTTGTCGCTGGCATGGGCGGCCGCTGAGCGACTGGCACATTTGCGTGCCTATACTCTATTTGCAACGCACTATTTCGAACTGACCGTGTTGCCGGAAGCCGAGCCTCTGGTGGCCAACGTGCACCTCAACGCTACCGAGCACAACGAACGCATTGTGTTCCTGCACCATGTGTTGCCGGGGCCGGCCAGCCAAAGCTATGGCCTGGCCGTGGCGCAACTGGCCGGTGTACCGAGCGAAGTGATCGTGCGAGCCCGCGAGCACTTGAGCCGACTGGAAGACACCGCACTGCCGCATGAGGCGCCAAAGCCGGCCGTCAAAGGCAAGTCGGCCGCCCCGCAACAGAGCGACATGTTCGCCAGCCTGCCGCACCCGGTACTGGACGAACTGGCCAAACTGGATCTCGATGACGTGACGCCGCGACGGGCACTCGAAATGTTATATGCACTTAAGAACCGGATCTAAGCACCGAAGAACCGGATATAACGCAAACGGCTTCAAGCTGTTAGAATCTCGCGCGGTTCGGGATGCTGCTGGCTATTAGCCTGGCTGGCAGACATCGCTCCCGAACCTGGCGACCCCAACCGTGAAGGGGCAACGCTGCCGCCGCCTGAGGAGAAAATTAGAAATGACCTTCGTCGTCACCGACAACTGCATCAAGTGCAAGTACACCGACTGCGTAGAAGTCTGTCCGGTGGACTGCTTTTACGAAGGCCCGAACTTCCTGGTGATTCACCCGGATGAGTGCATCGACTGCGCCCTGTGCGAACCGGAATGCCCGGCCGTCGCGATTTTCTCCGAGGACGAAGTCCCGGAAGAAATGCAGGAGTTCATTCAGCTGAACGTTGAGCTGGCCGAGATCTGGCCAAACATCACCGAGAAGAAAGAATCGCTGCCGGACGCCGAAGAGTGGGATGGCGTCAAAGGCAAGATCAAAGACCTCGAACGCTGATCTGTCCCGCGTTTGAAGAAAAGGCCCCTTGCGGGCCTTTTTGTTTTTTGGGGTTTTGCTTTTCTTCAGGCAAAAAAAGGGGCGGTTTGACCCGCCCACATTTTTTCCCTATTCCCTGTGTTCCTTTTCATCGTCCTGATGAATCGCGTCCTGCGATGTCCATTCCCTTCCTCCTTGAAGGGCGTGTCTATCCGTCGACACAACCCAGATACTAAAGAGTTCCCCGTTTCGGGCAACCGGCCCGTTTCGGTAAAACCTCCTGTCATAAGCATTTAATATTTATAAATATTCATATAAATCATAGTCTTACCAGTGACTCTACAGCCCAATGGATGTCTTCCGCAGTGTAAAAATAACTAACACTTACGAAAGAGTAAGCCAGGGCTTACACCGCGAGACTACAAACCCGGGAAATGATGTCCGCCCGTCGGGTTCCGAACAGCTTGCCAGCGCCGGACAACAAAAAGCCCCGAACCAGTCGGGGCTTTTTGCGGGCGGTCATGCAGGACGCTTACTGAAACAGCGACTCGCTCGACAGGCCGTTTTTCTCGAGAATCTCACGCAGGCGCTTGAGGCCTTCCACCTGGATCTGTCTCACCCGCTCCCGGGTCAGGCCGATCTCCAGGCCAACATCTTCCAGCGTGCTGCTCTCGTGACCGCGCAGGCCGAAGCGGCGGACCACCACTTCGCGTTGCTTGTCGGTCAGCTCCGAGAGCCATTGATCGATGCTCTGCGACAGATCGTCGTCCTGCAGCAGTTCGCATGGATCGGTAGGACGGTCATCCGTGAGGGTGTCCAGCAGGGTTTTATCCGAATCCGGACCCAGCGAGACGTCGACCGAAGAAACCCGCTCGTTCAGGCCCAGCATGCGCTTGACCTCGCCCACCGGTTTTTCCAGCAGGTTGGCGATTTCTTCGGGTGAAGGTTCGTGATCGAGCTTTTGCGTCAGCTCCCGTGCGGCCCGCAGGTACACGTTGAGCTCCTTGACCACATGGATCGGCAGACGGATGGTCCGGGTCTGATTCATGATCGCGCGCTCGATGGTCTGACGGATCCACCAGGTCGCGTAGGTCGAGAAGCGGAAGCCGCGCTCGGGATCGAACTTTTCCACCGCGCGGATCAGCCCGAGGTTGCCCTCTTCGATCAGATCCAGCAGCGACAGCCCCCGATTGACGTAACGCCGGGCGATTTTGACCACCAGCCGCAGGTTACTTTCAATCATGCGCTTGCGCCCGGCGGGGTCGCCACTTTGCGACAGACGCGCAAAATGAACTTCTTCCTCCGGGGAGAGCAATGGGGAAAAGCCGATTTCGTTGAGGTACAGCTGCGTGGCATCGAGTGCCCGGGTGTAGTCGATGTACTTGTGTTGCTTAAGTGAAGCGGAGTGTTTGGATTTGGCACGAACGGAAGGTGGAGCAGCCCCTTCATCATTCGACATCGAATCCGAATCGATGCCGGTCTCCATCAGGAGAACCTCATCGTCGATGTCAAACTCCGGCACTTCTTTACTGAGAGCCATTGTTATAGTCCTTTGGTGAGTTCGACCCCAAGCTCAAGCGACGCCTTTATCCTTGGCAACGCTGGAGCCTGTCCCCTCTACGCGACGGAACAGGCTGGTCTGCAAATCAACGTCTTGGCAGGAACTGCAGCGGATCTACAGGTTTACCTTGTCGGCGAATCTCAAAATGCAGTTTCACCCGGTCTGTACCCGTTGACCCCATTTCGGCAATTGTCTGTCCGACTTTGACCTGCTGCCCCTCCCGTACCAACAGCCGACGGTTGTGTCCGTAAGCACTGACGTAGGTTTCGCTGTGTTTGATGATGACCAATTCGCCGTAGCCCCTTAAGCCACTCCCGGCGTAAACCACCGTCCCATCAGACGCAGCTAAAACAGGCTGTCCCAAATCCCCGGCGATATCAATTCCTTTATTCAAACTACCGTTTGAAGAGAATTTTCCAATCAGAATGCCATTAGATGGCCATCCCCAGCTGGTCGGGGCCGGGCCGGGTGGAGGCAATGGAGCCGGTGCCGGCTTGTTGGCGACGGACGGTACAACGGTCGTGGCAGCCGCCCCGGAACCCGTGGTTGTGGTGGTCGTCGTGCCATTCGCCTGGCGCCGGATTATCGTGGTTTTACTCGACGAGGACGGCGCAGAACCGCTGTTGCTCACCACCGCTGTCGACGTTGAACCCGGGCGTCCATCGAAGCGAATCGTCTGACCCGGGTGGATCGTGTACGGCGTAGGAATATTGTTCCGGGCAGCGAGGGCTTTGTAGTCCCAGCCGTAGCGAAACGCGATGGAAAACATCGTGTCACCCGGACGGACTACATACTGTCCGGTCGTCACTGTAGGACGCTGGGCGACCGCATTGTTGCGATCGACCACCCGAACGTTGTTCGATTTGGTGCTGGAGCAACCGACCAGCAAGGTGCTCAAGACAAGGCCAGTCACCAGGCGCTGAAAGCTCGTGTTACCCATACGCTGCGCAATGACTGTGAGACTCACCCGCCGCTCCCTTTGTGGTGGCTGAAAAATGTGGAATGCCGATTTCGGCGTGTAGCTTCGCAAGTATAACGGGCGAATCCGGCTTTACCTTTAATGAAGCGTTATCGCTCGGCGCACACGTTTGCTCATGGACGATGAATTCTGTTTAAACAATCGGTGCCGCTGTAAGACAGGTGCACACGCAAGGAATTCAGCGCCGAAAAACAAATGCTCAGGCCAACGGCCCGTTGAGCAATGGCACGAAACGCACCGCCCCGAGAACGTGTCGGGAGAAGCCGTTTTCTTCGCGCACGATCAACATCAATTGCTGAACTTCGCCTGAGCCGACCGGGATGACCATCCGCCCGCCCGGTGCCAGCTGATCGAGCAGCGCCTGGGGAACATCGGTCGCCACGGCCGTGACGATGATGCCGTTGTACGGCGCCAGCGCCGGCCAGCCTTCCCAGCCATCGCCCCAGCGGAACACCACGTTGCGCAGGTTGAGCTCGACCAGGCGTTCCTTGGCCCGGTCCTGCAGCACCTTGATCCGCTCGACGGAGAACACCCGCTCGACCAGTTGCGACAACACCGCCGTCTGGTAACCGGAACCGGTGCCGATCTCCAGCACCTTGTCCAGCGGCCCCGCCTCGAGCAGCAACTCGCTCATGCGCGCGACCATATAAGGCTGGGAGATGGTCTGGTTGTGGCCGATCGGCAGCGCGGTGTCTTCATAGGCACGGTGCGCCAGCGCTTCGTCGACGAAGAGATGGCGCGGGGTGCGGCGGATCACTTCCAGCACGTTCGCGTTGGACAGCCCTTCTTCATACAGACGCTGAATCAGGCGTTCGCGGGTGCGCTGGGAGGTCATCCCGATGCCGCTGCGCAACCGGTCGTCTTGTTCACGAGCCATCAGTTGAGCCCCTCCAGCCAGCCGTCGAGACTTCTGAAAGCATCATTGAAGGTGCGATCGAGCTGCAACGGAGTGATGGAAACGTAGCCCTGCATCACCGCATGGAAATCAGTGCCCGGCCCGCCGTCCTCGGCATCGCCGGCGGCAGCAATCCAGTAACCGGCCTTGCCACGGGGATCGACCACTTTCATCGGCGCTGCCGCACGGGCACGATGGCCCAGGCGCGTCAGCTGAATGCCGCGAATGTGATCGAGAGGCAGATTGGGGATGTTCACATTCAGTACCGTGCGCGGTGGCAGATCGAGCCCGGCGTGGGCCTCGACCAGTTTGCGCGCAAAGTAGGCAGCGGTGGGCAGATTGTCCACCTGCCGGGAAGCCAGCGAGAAGGCAAACGATGGGCGCTCGAGAAAACGGCCTTCGAGGGCCGCCGCCACTGTTCCGGAATACAACACATCGTCGCCCAGATTGGCGCCGAGGTTGATGCCCGAAACCACCATGTCCGGTTCGCGCTCCAGCAAACCGTTGAGCCCCAGGTGCACGCAGTCGGTCGGCGTACCGTTGAGACTGATGAAACCGTTGGCCAGGTATTGCGGGTGCAGCGGACGATCCAGTGTCAGCGAACTGCTGGCACCGCTCTTGTCCTGTTCCGGGGCGATAACCACGCATTCGGTGTAATCCGCCAGCGCAGCATAAAGCGCGGCAAGACCGGGCGCAGTCACCCCATCGTCGTTAGAAATCAGAATACGCATGGGCTGTCCGTCTGCCCCACCGGCACCAGATCAACGAGTTCGCGCACCAATACGGTGGCGAAGCATCCGGCCGGGAGGACGAATTCCAGTTGCAGAATGTCAGGCTCGGGATAATGCCACGTCAACCCGCCAATGGGCAGCCGCAGGATACGACGTTCGTGGCTCATACCGGCATTAATCAACCAATCGCGCAGATCCGCCTCGCGTGCGGCGATTGCCTGCTCCAGATCATGGACAGCGCCGGCGGCCGGTGAGTCACCTTCGCCCCACTGCGGGCCGGTCGGATGCAGATCGAGAATTGCCAGGCGCGGGTCGCTGCACTCGGCAACACCCGCCGGGAAAAAGCTGCGGCTGTCGGTGAATGCCAGCAGATCGCCGACCTGGGCGCGCTGCCAGGTGCCATCGGCAACACGCGCCGCCAACACCTGATTGAATAGATAGCTGCGTGCAGTCGACAGCAGCCGCGAACGCACATTGCGTTGTTCTGGCAGAGCCTTGCGCGCCGCCCATGAACGGGCATCGACGACGTTGCCACCATCATGACCGAAGCGCTGGGCACCGAAGTAGTTCGGGATGCCTTGTTTGGCAATCTGTTGCAGGCGCTCGTCGATGGCGGCTTTGTCGCCATTGAATTGAGTCAGGCGCAAGGTGAAACCGTTGGCCGAATGCGCGCCGCGTTGCAGCTTGCGCTTGTGGCGGGTGGTCTTGAGGATCTTCAGCGTGTCGTTTTCCGCCGCCGACAGATCCGGATCGGCCTTGCCCGGCAATTGCACGCTGAACCACTGGCGGGTCAGCGCCTGACGGTCTTTCAGGCCGGCGTAGCTGACCGTGCGCAATGGCACACCGGCCGCCTTGGCGATGCGTCGTGCCGCTTCTTCGGTGTTCAGACCGCGCTTTTCCACCCAGATCCACAGGTGCTCGCCATCACCGCTGAACGGAATGTCGAGGACTTCATCGACCTGGAAATCTTCGGCGATGGCTTTCAGTACCGCGGTGCCGAGGGCGTCGCCATAGGCCCGCGGGCCGAGCAGTTGCAGTTCGTTCATGCGCGCAGCAACAAGGCAACGGAATGCACCGCAATGCCTTCTTCGCGACCGACGAAGCCGAGCTTCTCGGTGGTGGTGGCTTTCACGTTCACTTGATCCAGTTCTACTTGCAGATCCGCGGCAATCAGCGCGCGCATCGATTCGATATGGGGGGCCATTTTCGGGGCCTGGGCAACGATGGTGTTGTCAACGTTGCCGATTTTCCAGCCTTTGGCGTGGATCAGGCTGACCACATGACGCAACAGCACGCGGCTGTCGGCGCCCTTGAATTGTGGGTCGGTGTCCGGGAAATGCTTGCCGATATCACCCAGCGCCGCAGCGCCGAGCAAGGCATCGCTCAAGGCATGCAGCAGGACGTCACCGTCGGAGTGAGCGAGCAGCCCGAAGCCGTGTGCGATTCGCACGCCGCCCAGAGTAATGAAATCGCCTTCAGCGAAACGGTGCACATCATAGCCGTGGCCAATACGCATAAAAAAACGCCCCGAATTTTGTCAGGGCGTGATTCTACCTGCATTAGGCCTTGAGGGCGCGTGCGTGATGCTGCAAGTGGTCGTCAATGAAGCTGGCGATGAAGAAATAGCTGTGGTCGTAGCCCGGTTGCAGACGCAACGTCAGCGGATGACCCGCCTGTTTTGCCGCTTGTTGCAGGGCTTCGGGTTTGAGCTGCGTGGCGAGGAAATCGTCGCGGTCACCCTGATCGACCAGCAATGGCAGTTTCTCGTCGGCCTCGGCGATCAGCGCACAGGCATCCCACTCGCGCCATTTCGAACGGTCTTCGCCCAGATAGCGGCTGAACGCTTTCTGACCCCATGGGCAATCCATCGGATTGTTGATCGGCGAGAACGCCGACACCGACAGATAGCGCCCCGGATTGCGCAACGCACAGACCAGTGCACCGTGACCGCCCATGGAGTGGCCGCTGATGCTGCGCTTGTCCGACGCCGGGAAATGCGCTTCAACCAGTGAAGGCAATTCCTGCACGACGTAGTCATGCATCCGATAGTGCCGCGACCACGGTTCCTGGGTGGCATTCAGGTAGAACCCGGCACCGAGGCCGAAATCCCACGCGCCATCAGGGTCACCCGGTACATCGGCACCACGGGGGCTAGTGTCCGGCGCCACGATGATCAACCCCAGTTCAGCCGCCATGCGCATGGCGCCGGCCTTCTGCATGAAGTTCTCGTCCGTGCAGGTCAGGCCCGACAGCCAGTACAGCACCGGCAACTTGCCGCCCTGCTCTGCCTGTGGCGGCAGATACACGGCGAACACCATGTCGCAGCCCAGCACTTCGGAGCGATGGCGATAACGCTTGTGCCAACCGCCAAAACTCTTCTGACAGGAGATATTTTCCAGACTCATGTAGGACTCCTACGCAACCACGGCTGCGCATTGGCAGCCGTAGCATCGCGATTGATCAGAAATGAATGACGGTACGGATGCTCTTGCCTTCGTGCATCAGGTCGAAGGCCTTGTTGATGTCTTCCAGGCCCATGGTGTGGGTGATGAAGGTGTCCAGCGGGATTTCGCCGCTCTGAGCCATGTCGACATAGCTTGGCAATTCGGTACGACCACGCACGCCACCGAACGCCGAACCGCGCCAGACGCGACCGGTCACCAGCTGGAACGGACGGGTGGCGATTTCCTGGCCGGCACCGGCCACGCCGATGATCACCGACTCGCCCCAGCCTTTATGGCAGCACTCGAGGGCTGCGCGCATCAGTTGCACGTTGCCGATGCATTCGAAGGAGAAATCGACGCCGCCGTCGGTCATGTCGACGATCACTTCCTGGATCGGACGATCGAAGTCTTTCGGGTTCACGCAGTCGGTGGCGCCCAGTTGCTTGGCGATTTCGAACTTGGCCGGGTTGATGTCGATAGCAATGATGCGCGAAGCCTTGGCCTTCACCGCGCCAATCACCGCCGACAGACCGATGCCGCCAAGACCGAAGATGGCCACGGTGTCACCCGGCTTGACCTTGGCGGTGTTGATCACCGCACCGATCCCGGTGGTCACGCCGCAACCGAGCAGGCAGACCTTTTCCAGCGGTGCATCCTTGGAGATCTTGGCCACGGAGATTTCCGGCAGCACGGTGTACTCGGAGAAGGTCGAGGTACCCATGTAGTGGAAAATCGTTTGGCCCTTGTAGGAAAAACGCGAAGTGCCGTCCGGCATCAGGCCCTTGCCTTGAGTGGCGCGAATCGCCTGGCACAGGTTGGTCTTGCCCGACTTGCAGAATTTGCACTGGCCGCATTCCGGGGTGTACAGCGGGATCACGTGATCGCCGACGGCCACCGAGGTCACGCCTTCGCCGATCGCTTCAACGATCGCGCCGCCTTCGTGACCGAGGATCGACGGGAAGATACCTTCCGGGTCAGCGCCGGACAGGGTGTAGGCGTCAGTGTGGCAAACCCCGGAAGCCACCACGCGCAGCAACACTTCACCGGCCTTGGGCATGGCGACATCGACTTCTACGATTTCCAGCGGCTTCTTGGCCTCGAAGGCAACGGCGGCGCGCGACTTGATCATGCTGACTCTCCAGTGAATCCATTGAATAAAAAAACAGACTGGCAGTGTAGTCCAGCGCCGATTGATGAATAATCCGGACAAAAGCAAAACATTATTGCCATACAGGGATAATCCCTATGTCCGAAAACCGCTGGGAAGGCATCGACGAGTTCGTTGCCGTTGCCGAATGCAGCCAGTTCACGGCTGCTGCCGAACGCCTGGGCGTCTCCTCCTCGCACATCAGCCGCCAAATCGTACGGCTGGAAGAGCGCTTGCAGACGCGCCTGCTCTACCGCAGCACCCGGCGCGTCACGCTGACAGAAGCCGGCCAGACCTTCCTGCAACATTGCCAGCGTCTGCAGGATGGTCGCGAAGAAGCGTTGCGTGCAGTCGGCGATCTGACCAGCGAGCCCAAAGGCATGCTGCGCATGACCTGCGCCGTGGCTTATGGCGAGCGCTTCATCGTGCCGCTGGTGACCCGGTTCATGGGGCACTACCCGCAACTGCGCATCGATATCGAACTGACCAACCGGCAACTCGATCTGGTGCATGAAGGCCTGGATCTGGCCATCCGCCTCGGGCGTCTTCAGGATTCCCGGCTGGTGGCGACTCGTCTGGCCCCACGGCGCATGTACCTCTGCGCATCGCCGTCCTACCTCGAACGGTACGGTCGGCCACACAGTTTGTCGGAACTGAGCCGGCACAATTGCCTGATCGGCAGCTCGGATATCTGGCAGCTTGAACAGAACGGACGGGAATTTTCCCAGCGGGTACAGGGAAACTGGCGCTGCAACAGTGGGCAAGCGGTGCTGGATGCGGCGCTGCAAGGGGTCGGCTTGTGTCAGCTGCCGGACTATTACGTGCTGGAGCATTTGCACAGCGGTGCGTTGATCTCTTTGCTGGAAGCGCATCAACCGCCAAATACGGCGGTGTGGGCGCTGTATCCACAGCAAAGGCACCTTTCGCCGAAGGTGCGCAAACTGGTGGATTTTCTCAAGGAAGGTCTGGCCGAACGGCCGGAGTACCGGATTTAACGACGGTTGGCCCAGCGCTGGCGCAACCATTCGAGGTCTTCCGGGCGAGTGACTTTCAGGTTATCCGCGCGACCTTCGATCAGACGCGGCGCCAGGCCGGCCCACTCCATCGCCGAGGCTTCATCGGTGATCAGCGCGTCGGCCACCAGACTGTCCGCCAGCGCGCGGTGCAGTGCACCGAGGCGGAACATCTGCGGTGTGTAGGCCTGCCAGATCACGCTGCGATCCACGGTTTCGACCACACGACCGTGCCTGTCGACCCGCTTGAGTGTGTCGCGCGCCGGCACGGCCAGCAGGCCGCCCACTGAATCGTCGGCAAGTTCTGAAAGTAATTTATCGAGATCGTCACGGCTCAGATTGGGCCGTGCAGCATCGTGCACCAGCACCCAATCCTCATCGTCGGCACCTTGCGCGTGCAAATGCAGCAAGGCGTTGAGCACCGAACCGGAACGCTCGGCTCCACCCTCGACCCGTTGAATTCGCGGATCACTGGCGCTGGCCAGGGTCGGCCAATAAGGATCATCAGAGGCAAGACTGACCACCAGGCCCTTGAGGCTCGGATGATCGAGGAAACAGCCGAGGCTGTGTTCAAGAATTGTGCGCCCGCCCAGTTGCAGATATTGCTTGGGACGGTCCGCGGCCATACGGGCACCAACGCCCGCGGCAGGAATCACGGCCCAGAAGGCCGGCAGGGAATCGATCATTGGGCCAACTGGTAAAGGGTTTCGCCGTCCTTGACCATGCCCAGTTCGTGACGAGCCCGCTCTTCAACGGTCTCCATGCCTTTCTTCAACTCGCTGACTTCAGCGTCCATCACCCGGTTGCGCTCCAGCAAGGCTTCGTTCTCGGCGTGCTGATCAGCAATCTGCTGATTCAGTTCGGCAACTTGCGCCAGACTGCCATTGCCCACCCACAGGCGGTACTGCAGACCGGCCAGCAGTAAGAGCAAGACGAGAAACAACCAGTAAGGACTGCGCATCGAATATCAGGTATCCAGTGAAAAAAGACAGCCACGCAAAAACTTTGAAGCATCTGATAGCACGAAGCCTGGAATATCCAGGCTTGTGCATATAAGGCATCAGATTAGTGGCAAATCCATCGCTGTCACGACTTTTCCGACACAATCCGGTGTCTTTTTACCATCTACAACTTAACCGCGAAACTCGGAGCGACCGTTGTACTTGGCTTTGCCATTCAACTGCTCTTCGATACGCAGCAGTTGGTTGTACTTGGAAACGCGATCGGAACGGCACAGCGAGCCGGTCTTGATCTGGCCAGCCGAAGTACCTACGGCCAGGTCGGCAATGGTCGAATCTTCGGTTTCGCCCGAACGGTGCGAGATCACGGCGGTGTAACCGGCAGCCTTGGCCATCTGGATGGCTTCCAGGGTTTCGGTCAGGGTGCCGATCTGGTTGAACTTGATCAGGATCGAGTTGGCGATCTTTTTATCGATGCCTTCTTTCAGGATCTTGGTGTTGGTCACGAACAGGTCGTCGCCTACCAGTTGGGTCTTCTCGCCGATCTTGTCGGTGAGGATCTTCCAGCCAGCCCAGTCGGACTCGTCCAGACCGTCTTCGATCGAGATGATCGGGTAACGCTCGGTCAGGCCTTTCAGGTAGTCGGCGAAACCTTCAGCGGTGAACACCTGGCCTTCGCCGGACAGGTTGTACTTGCCGTCTTCGAAGAATTCGCTGGCCGCGCAGTCCAGAGCCAGGGTCACGTCGGTGCCCAGTTTGTAACCGGCGTTGGCGACTGCTTCGGAGATCACTTTCAGTGCGTCTTCGTTGGACGCGAGGTTCGGCGCGAAACCGCCTTCGTCACCGACGGCAGTGCTCAGGCCACGGGCCTTCAGAACAGCTTTCAGGTGATGGAAAATCTCGGTGCCCATGCGCAGACCTTCCGAGAAAGACTTGGCGCCAACCGGCTGAACCATGAATTCCTGGATGTCGACGTTGTTGTCGGCGTGTTCGCCACCGTTGATGATGTTCATCATCGGAACCGGCATCGAGTACACACCCGGAGTACCGTTCAGGTTGGCGATGTGTGCGTACAGCGGCAGGTCCTGATCCTGTGCAGCCGCCTTGGCCGCAGCCAGGGAGACGGCGAGGATGGCGTTGGCGCCCAGGGTCGCTTTGTTTTCGGTACCGTCGAGCTTGATCATCGCGTGATCCAGGGCTTTCTGGTCGCTCGGGTCGGTGCCCAGCAGCAGATCGCGGATCGGACCGTTGATGTTGGCTACCGCCTTGAGCACGCCCTTGCCCAGGTAACGGCTCTTGTCGCCATCACGCAGCTCGAGCGCTTCACGCGAGCCAGTGGATGCACCGGACGGCGCGCAAGCGCTGCCGATGATGCCGTTGTCGAGAAGCACGTCCGCTTCCACGGTGGGATTGCCACGGGAGTCGAGAACTTCACGACCTTTGATGTCGACGATTTTTGCCATTGTTGTAAACACTCCAAAGTTGACGAAAACGACGCAGCTAGAGGAAATCTTTTGACCGTCGGCAAGTGGTGTACAGCGGGCAGCTTGCAGACGACAACGCTCATACCCGAGGGCATGAGCGACAAATCGTGCGGTACTTTACCGGAGAATTGAGGTTTACGCGGTTTCTACCGTCGGAAAACTCTTCACCAGTTCGTCCAGGGCTTTGAGCTGGGCCAGGAATGGCTCCAGTTTGTCCAGACGCAAGGCGCAAGGGCCGTCGCATTTGGCGTTGTCCGGATCCGGATGCGCTTCGAGGAACAGACCCGCCAGCGACTGGCTCATGCCAGCCTTGGCCAGGTCGGTGACCTGGGCACGGCGACCGCCGGCGGAGTCGGAACGACCGCCAGGCATTTGCAGCGAATGGGTCACGTCGAAGAATACCGGGTACTCGAACTGCTTCATGATGCCGAAGCCGAGCATGTCCACCACGAGGTTGTTGTAGCCGAAGCTCGAACCGCGCTCGCAGAGGATCAATTGATCGTTACCCGCTTCCACGCACTTGTTCAGGATGTGTTTCATTTCCTGAGGCGCGAGGAACTGGGCTTTCTTGATGTTGATCACAGCGTTGGTCTTGGCCATCGCGACGACCAGATCGGTCTGGCGCGACAGGAAGGCCGGCAGCTGGATGATGTCGCAGACCTCAGCGACGACCGCGGCCTGGTCAGGCTCGTGGACGTCGGTGATGATCGGCACGCCGAAGGCTTGTTTGATGTCCTGGAAGATGCGCATGCCCTCTTCCAGGCCAGGACCGCGATAGGAGGTCACAGAAGAACGGTTGGCCTTGTCGAAGCTGGCCTTGAACACGTAAGGGATACCGAGTTTTTCGGTGACCTTCACGTACTCTTCGCAAACCTGCATGGCCATGTCACGGCTTTCCAGCACGTTCATGCCGCCGAACAGCACCATGGGTTTGTCGTTGGCAATCTCGATGTCGCCGACGCGGATGATCTTCTGTGCCATCGGGTTACGCCTTCTTCTGGTGTTGAGCCAACGCTGCTTTCACGAAACCGCTGAACAGCGGGTGACCGTCACGCGGAGTCGAGGTGAATTCCGGGTGGAACTGGCAAGCGACGAACCATGGATGATCCGGTGCTTCGACCACTTCGACCAGCGCTGCATCGGAAGAACGACCGGAAATCTTCAGGCCGGCTTCGATGATCTGCGGCAGCAGGTTGTTGTTCACTTCGTAACGGTGACGGTGACGCTCGACAATCACATCCTTGCCGTAGCAGTCGTGCACCTTGGAGCCGGCTTCGAGCAGGCATTCCTGAGCGCCGAGGCGCATGGTGCCGCCCAGGTCGGACGCTTCGGTACGTACTTCAACGGCGCCGGTGGCGTCTTCCCACTCGGTGATCAGACCGACAACCGGATGGCCGCTGGCACGATCGAACTCGGTGGAGTTGGCGTCTTTCCAGCCCAGCACGTTACGGGCGAACTCGATGACCGCCACTTGCATGCCCAGGCAGATACCCAGGTAAGGAACCTTGTTTTCGCGAGCGTATTGAACGGCAGTGATCTTGCCTTCCACGCCACGCAGACCGAAGCCGCCCGGTACGAGGATCGCGTCAACACCTTCCAGCAGCGCGGTGCCCTGGTTCTCGATGTCTTCGGAATCGATGTAGCGCAGGTTGACCTTTGTGCGGTTGGTGATGCCGGCGTGACTCATCGCTTCGATCAGCGACTTGTAGGCGTCCAGCAGCTCCATGTACTTGCCGACCATCGCGATGGTGACTTCGTGCTCTGGATTGAGCTTGGCATCAACGACCTTTTCCCACTCGGACAGGTCGGCGCCATTGCATTGCAGGCCGAAACGCTCGACGACGAAATCGTCCAGACCCTGGGCGTGCAGCACGGCCGGGATCTTGTAGATGGTGTCGACGTCTTCCAGGGAGATCACCGCACGCTCTTCAACGTTGGTGAACAGCGCGATCTTGCGACGCGACGACACATCCACCGGATGGTCGGAGCGGCAGATCAGCACGTCTGGCTGCAGGCCGATCGAACGCAGCTCTTTTACGGAGTGCTGAGTCGGTTTGGTCTTGGTTTCGCCAGCGGTGGCGATGTACGGAACCAGGGTCAGGTGCATCAGCATCGCGCGCTTGGAACCGACTTCCACACGCAGCTGGCGGATGGCTTCGAGGAACGGTTGCGATTCGATGTCGCCAACGGTACCGCCGATTTCCACCAGGGCCACGTCGGCATCGCCGGCACCCTTGATGATGCGACGCTTGATTTCGTCGGTGATGTGCGGAATCACCTGGATGGTTGCACCCAGGTAGTCACCACGGCGCTCTTTGCGCAGCACGTGCTCGTAGACACGGCCGGTGGTGAAGTTGTTGTTCTGGGTCATGGTCGTGCGGATGAACCGCTCGTAGTGGCCCAGGTCCAGGTCGGTCTCGGCGCCGTCGTGGGTGACGAACACTTCACCGTGCTGGAACGGGCTCATGGTGCCCGGGTCGACGTTGATGTACGGATCCAGCTTCAGCATGGTGACCTTAAGCCCCCGCGCCTCCAGGATGGCCGCCAATGAAGCCGATGCAATGCCTTTCCCCAAAGAAGAAACAACACCGCCCGTGACGAATATGTAGCGCGTCATGAAAAACCCTAGAAGTCTGCGTTAAAGCGGTCCGAGCCGCCGGGGAAAGCGAAGGAAGGCCGAAGCCCCCGATCACCTGCATTAATCACAGTGCACCTTTCAAAAAAACCGCCGCGTTGGGACAGACCGGAAGTGAAAACACCGGTACGTTGCTCGCTACACATTTTTTGGAATCGCCCAGCAAAGACTGCTTGGTAATCGGCAACTCCTGCAATTCAGGCGAATCCACAGAAGTTGTATCAAGAAGGGAGCGTAGTCTACCGGAATGCCCCCTTCATCTCAAACCTTGATCTTCGTCAGAAGGCTGCCAATGCAATCGCCAGCCCTCCGGTGCATTGCCATCGAGCCCCGGCAGGTTCGCCACGGCGAGCAATTCTTCACCACGAAACAGCAGCGGCAATCTGCCACGCACAAAGGCCGGCACCGCGCGCTCATTGAGCAGGCGCTTGAGATCGCGATGTCCGCGATCCGCCAGATGCATCACCTCGCCGCCCCGTCGATAGCGGATCTGCAGCGGCCCTGCGGGAGTCTGACCGCTGAACATGACACGCCCGTTATCGGGCAAGCGTAGCGCCAGCGACGTCTCGCGCCAGTCGCCGCTGACCACCGGCGTGCGCAGCCAGTGGCCGCTGAGCCACCACAGGCGACCGGCGCTGCGGTGCAACTCGCCATCCGCCAGACGCCAGACCGGAGCGGCATCGTTACCGGCATCGCGCAGATCGATCCAACCCGACCAATGGTCGGTATCCGGCAGTCGGGTCAGCGGTTCGAGCCAGTGACTGAGTGCATTGCGCTGGCGCGCATCGGACAACCCGGCGAGGACCGCGAACTCCAGCGATGGCAATCCCGACCATTCGAACTCACCGGGCAAGCTCGCTTGAGCCAGATCGATCTGCGCCAGTTCATCGAGCAAACCTTGCGCCTCCCGCAAATGCGCCGCACTGCGGGCCATGCTGGCATGTGCCTGCGGCCAGCGACCGGTCAGCAGCGGCATGACTTGATGGCGAAGGTAGTTGCGCGAAAACTGTCGATCCTGATTCGACGGATCCTCCACCCAACGCAGATCATGATCCCGCGCATAGGCTTCCAGTTCGGCACGCGAGATGTCGAGCAACGGCCGAACCAGACTGCCCTGCCCCAACGTTCGCTGCGCCGGCATGCCGGACAGACCGCGCACCCCGGCGCCACGCAGCAACCGGAACAACAGGGTTTCTGCCTGGTCGTCGCGGTGCTGGCCCGTCATCAACACATCATTGATCCGGGTCGCTGAAGTGAATGCCGCGTAACGCGCATCCCGCGCCACACGCTCAAGGCTGGCGCCCTTTTGCACGGTCACGTGAACGATCTGCAATGGAATGCCCAAGGCGTCACAGACAGCCTGGCAATGCGCCGGCCACGCATCGGCCGCGGCCTGAAGGCCGTGATGGACATGGATGGCACTTAGCGCCGGAAGGGATTCGGATTTGGCGATAGTTGCCAGAAGGTGCAGCAGGACGGTCGAATCGAGGCCACCGGAGAAGGCGATGCGCCAATGGGAAGCACCGAGCCAGGGCTTGAGATTACGCAGAAGCCTGGAAGGCAAATCAATCGAGGGCTGACCCATTTTTCTACCTTTTCACAAACCAAATGTGGGAGCGGGCTTGCTCGCGAAAGCGGTGAAACAGCCAACACAGTTGTTGAATGTTACATCGCATTCGCGGGCAAGCCCGCTCCCACAGTGTTTTGCATCAATGGCCGAAACGGCTCGACTTAGAGACCGTAGCTCATCAGACGATCGTAACGACGCTTGAGCAGCGCTTCGTTGTCGAGCTTCTTCAGCATCGCCAGTTGCGAGCTCAGCTCGGCACGGATCGAGGCAGCTGCAGCCGCCGGATCGCGGTGAGCGCCGCCCAGAGGCTCGCCGATCACTTTGTCGACGATGCCCAGGCCTTTCAGACGCTCGGCGGTGATGCCCATCGCTTCAGCGGCATCCGGCGCCTTTTCTGCGGTTTTCCACAGAATCGAAGCGCAACCTTCCGGCGAAATCACCGCGTAAGTCGAGTACTGCAGCATGTTCAGCTGGTCGCAGACACCGATTGCCAGAGCGCCGCCGGAACCACCTTCACCGATTACGGTGGCGATGATCGGGGTTTTCAGGCGGGCCATGACGCGCAGGTTCCAGGCGATCGCTTCGCTCTGGTTGCGCTCTTCGGCGTCGATGCCAGGGTAGGCGCCCGGGGTGTCGATGAAGGTCAGGATCGGCATCTTGAAACGCTCGGCCATTTCCATCAGGCGGCACGCCTTGCGGTAGCCTTCCGGACGCGGCATGCCGAAGTTGCGGCGTACCTTTTCACGCACTTCACGGCCCTTCTGGTGACCGATCACCATCACTGGCTGGTCTTCCAGACGTGCCACGCCGCCTACAATGGCCGCGTCGTCGGAGAAGTGACGGTCACCGTGCAGTTCGTCGAACTCGGTGAAGATGTGTTCGATGTAGTCCAGGGTGTATGGACGTTTCGGGTGACGTGCCAGACGTGCGATCTGCCAGCTGGTCAGCTTGCCGAAGATGTCTTCGGTGAGCGTCTTGCTCTTGTCCTGCAGGCGGGAGATCTCATCGCCGATATTCAGCGAATTGTCATTACCGACCAAGCGCAACTCTTCGATCTTGGCTTGCAGGTCGGCGATCGGCTGTTCGAAATCCAGGAAATTCGGGTTCATAGGCGTCCGTCTTGGGTCGTGTCCCAAGTGAGCTTGGGGCCGGCCGGTTGTCTATTCGCGCCCTACCTTAAGGGAGAGGCGCGCTGAGGTCGAGATTAAAAATTCAGGTTGTGGGCAGGCGGTTCGGTCCCGCCTGCCGGTCAACGGTATTGGAGGAAGACGTTGTCTCGCCCGAACTGGTCACGCAGGGCTTGAATCAAGGCATCCGCCGGGTCGATCCGCCAGGTCTCGCCAAACTGCAGCAAGGTCTTCGCATCCGGGCTGGTGTATTCCATGGTGACCGGGCACGCCCCGCGATGACGCTTGAGCAAATCCCCCAACCAGCGTAGCTGATCGCCTTTCAGGTCCTGGGTCTGCAGCTTCAGGCGCAGACTCTCGGCCAGATTGGTGCGCGCATCTTCCATGCTCATCACCCGCTTGACCCGCAAGCGCAGGCCGCCGGAGAAGTCATCGTTGCTGACCTCGCCTTCGACCACCACCATCGCATCGGTCTGCAACAGCGACTGCGCAGAGTGGAACGCGTCGGCAAACAGCGACGCCTCGATCCGCCCGGAGCGGTCGTCAAGGGTGATGAAACCCATCTTGTCGCCCTTTTTGTTCTTCATCACCCGCAGGGCAATGATCATCCCCGCCACGGTCTGGGTGTCCCGGGCCGGTTTCAGGTCAATGATGCGCTGGCGGGCGAAACGGCGGATTTCGCCTTCGTATTCGTCGATCGGGTGGCCGGTCAGGTACAGGCCGAGGGTGTCTTTTTCACCCTTGAGGCGCTCCTTGAGCGTCAGCTCCTTGGCCTTGCGATGCAGCGCGTAAACGTCTGCGTCTTCCTCGACGAACAGCCCGCCGAACAGGTCGGCGTGACCACTGTCGCGGGTGCGTGCAGTCTGTTCGGCCGACTTGATCGCCTCTTCCATCGCCGCCAGCAACACAGCGCGGTTGCGGTCGATGTTGGCGTGATAAGCCTTTTGCTCGTCATGGAAGTACGGGCCGAGGCGATCCAGCGCACCGCTGCGGATCAGGCCGTCCAGCGTACGCTTGTTGATGCGCTTGAGATCGACCCGGGCGCAGAAGTCGAACAGATCCTTGAACGGACCGGCCTGACGGGCTTCGGTAATCGCTTCCACCGGACCTTCGCCGACGCCTTTGATCGCGCCCAGACCGTACACGATGCGGCCCTCGTCGTTCACCGTGAACTTGAACTCCGAAGTGTTCACGTCCGGCGCGTCGAGGCGCAGCTTCATCGTGCGCACTTCCTCGATCAAGGTCACGACCTTGTCGGTGTTGTGCATATCCGCCGACAGCACCGCGGCCATGAACGGCGCCGGGTAGTGAGCCTTCAGCCAGGCAGTCTGGTACGACACCAGGCCGTAGGCGGCGGAGTGGGATTTGTTGAAGCCATAACCGGCGAATTTTTCCACCAGGTCGAAAATGTTACCGGCAAGATCCGCGTCGATATTGTTCGACGCACAACCCTCAATGAAACCGCCGCGCTGCTTGGCCATTTCCTCGGGTTTTTTCTTACCCATCGCCCGACGCAGCATGTCCGCACCACCAAGGGTGTAACCGGCCATGACCTGGGCGATCTGCATCACCTGTTCCTGATACAGGATGATGCCGTACGTCGGTGCCAGTACCGGCTGCAAACCTTCGTACTGGTAATCCGGGTGCGGATAAGCAAGTTCGGCACGACCGTGCTTGCGGTTGATGAAGTCATCCACCATGCCGGACTGCAGCGGCCCCGGACGGAACAGGGCCACCAGTGCGATAAGGTCTTCGAGGCAGTCGGGCTTGAGCTTTTTGATCAGCTCTTTCATGCCGCGGGATTCAAGCTGGAACACCGCGGTGGTTTCAGCTTTTTGCAGCAGCTGATAAGTCGGCTTGTCATCCAGCGGGATGAACGCGATGTCCAGGGGCGGCTCGTTGACCTTGGCGCGGTCGCGGTTGATGGTCTTCAGCGCCCAGTCGATGATCGTCAGGGTACGCAGGCCGAGGAAGTCGAACTTCACCAGACCGGCCGCCTCCACGTCATCCTTGTCGAACTGGGTTACAAGACCGTCGCCGGCCTCGTCGCAATAGATTGGCGAGAAGTCGGTCAGTTTGGTCGGCGCAATCACCACGCCACCGGCGTGTTTACCGACGTTACGCACCACGCCTTCGAGCTTGCGCGCCATCTCCCAGATTTCCGCCGCTTCTTCATCGACCTTGATGAAGTCGCGCAGGATTTCTTCCTGCTCGTAGGCTTTTTCCAGGGTCATGCCGACTTCGAACGGAATCATCTTCGACAGACGATCCGCCAGGCCGAACGACTTGCCCTGGGCCCGCGCCACGTCCCGCACCACAGCCTTGGCCGCCATGGAACCGAAGGTGATGATCTGGCTTACGGCGTTGCGGCCGTACTTTTCGGCCACGTAGTCGATCACCCGGTCGCGGCCGTCCATGCAGAAGTCGACGTCGAAGTCGGGCATCGATACCCGTTCCGGGTTGAGGAAACGTTCAAACAGCAGGTCATATTCCAGCGGGTCGAGGTCGGTGATCTTCTGCACATAGGCCACCAGCGATCCAGCACCCGACCCCCGGCCCGGCCCCACCGGCACGCCGTTGTTCTTGGCCCACTGGATAAAGTCCATCACGATCAGGAAGTAACCGGGGAATCCCATCTGGATGATGATATCCAGCTCGAAATTCAGCCGGTCGACATAGACCTGACGCTTGGCCTCGTAATCTTCGGTGGTGTCCTTGGGCAGCAGCACGCTGAGGCGCTCGTCCAGACCATCGAAAGACACCTTGCGGAAATACTCGTCGATGGTCATGCCATCGGGAATCGGATAGTCCGGCAGGAAGTGCTTGCCCAGCTTCACGTCGATATTGCAGCGCTTGGCGATCTCGACGGAGTTTTCCACGGCATCCGGCAGGTCGCTGAACAGCTCGGCCATTTCCTCGGCGCTTTTCAGGTACTGCTGATCGCTGTAATTCTTCGAACGACGCGGATCGTCGAGGGCCCGGCCCTCACCGATGCAGACGCGGGTTTCGTGGGCGGCGAAGTCTTCCTGCTTGATGAAGCGCACATCGTTGGTGGCGACCAGCGGCGCGCCGAGTTTCTCGGCCAGGGCCACGGCGCCGTGCAATTGTTCTTCGTCATTCGGACGATTGGTGCGCTGGATCTCCAGATAGAAGCGATCCGGGAACACCGTCATCCACTCACGGGTCAGCACCTCGGCCTCGGCAGGGTTGCCGCCGATCATGGCCATGCCGATCTCGCCCTCTTTCGCGGCGGACAGCATGATCAGGCCTTCGTTGGCCTCGGCCACCCACTCGCGCTCGATGATGATCATGCCGTTGCGCTGACCGTCGATGAAGCCACGGGAAATCAGCTCGGTCAGGTTGCGATAGCCCAGGGCGTTCATGACCAGCAGGCTGATCCGGCTCAGCGGACCATCCGGGTCTTTGTTCGACAGCCACAGGTCGGCGCCGCAGATCGGCTTGATCCCCGCGCCCATGGTGTTTTTATAGAATTTGACCAGCGAACACATGTTGTTCTGGTCGGTAACCGCAACGGCCGGCATGCCCATGCCGGTCAGGGCCTTGACCAGCGGCTTGATCCGCACCAGCCCGTCGACCAGGGAGTATTCAGTGTGCAGGCGTAGATGAACGAATGAAGCCGGCATAGTGATCCTGTCCAGTTACATAGAGACAACAAGGCCCGGATTGTACCGGGCCCCGAATAAAACATCAGCCTCGCCGCTAAACCTGCGTGAGACCTTCCAGCGCCTCGCAAGCCTGCCGCACCGGGGCAAACGAACGCCGGTGAATCGGCGTTGGCCCGAGGCGCACCAGCGCTTCCAGATGAACGGGCGTCGGATAGCCTTTATGGCCGCCGATGCCGTAGCCCGGGTAGATCAATTCGAACGCCGCCATCTCGCGGTCGCGGCTGACCTTGGCCAGAATCGACGCGGCGGCGATGGCCGGGACCTTGCTGTCGCCCTTGACCACCGCTTCGGAACGCATCGGCAGTTTCGGGCAACGGTTACCATCGATCATCGCCAGTTTCGGCTGGATATGCAGACCCGCGACGGCGCGCTGCATCGCCAGCATGGTGGCGTGAAGGATGTTCAGTTCGTCGATTTCTTCGACTTCGGCGCGGGCGATGCACCAGCTCAAAGCCTTTTCGCAGATTTCGTCGTAGAGCTTTTCACGCTTGGCTTCGGTGAGTTTTTTCGAGTCGTTGAGACCAAGAATCGGCCGGTTCGGATCGAGGATCACCGCCGCCGTGACGACCGCGCCGCACAAAGGGCCGCGACCGACTTCATCAACACCGGCCACCAGCTCTTCGACTTCGGCGACCAGGGTGAAATCCAGGCCCATTTGCATGCTTGTCTTGCTCATCGAGTTTGACCGATCAGGTTCAGAACGGCGTCAGCCGCCTGATTGGAGGCGTCCAGGCGCAGGGTGCGGTGGATTTCATCGAAGCCGCGAGTCTGTTCCTCACCGCCGTCGATCAGCGGGGACAGGGTCTGGGCCAGCGCCTCGACCGTCGCATCATCCTGCAACAGTTCAGGCACCAGCAGTCGCTGGGCCAGCAGGTTCGGCAGGGAGACGTACGGGCTCTTGACCATGCGTTTGAGGATCCAGAACGTCAGCGGCGCAAGACGATAGGCCACGACCATCGGGCGCTTGTAGAGCAGCGCCTCAAGGGTCGCCGTGCCCGACGCGATCAGGACCGCGTTGCACGCTGCCAGCGCCAAGTGGGACTTGCCATCGAGCAAGGTCACCGGCAAATCGCGACCGGCCAGCAGCTCTTCAAGCTGGGCTCGACGCTCTGGATTGGCACATGGAATGACGAAGCGCAAACCCGGACGCATGGCGCGAAGGCGTTCGGCGGTATCGAGGAACAGCGCGCCCAGACGACTGACTTCGCCGCCCCGGCTGCCGGGCATCAAAGCCACCAGCGGACCGTCAGGCAGACCCAGCTCCGCTCGCGCAGCGGCGCGATCAGCCTCCAGTGGAATGGTATCGGCCAGCGTATGGCCGACGAACCGCACCGGTACGCCCTTCTCTTCGTAAAACTTTGCTTCGAACGGCAGCAGCGTGAGCATCAGGTCGCAGCCTTCGCGGATCTTCAGCACCCGCTTCTGCCGCCACGCCCATACCGACGGACTGACGTAATGCACGGTCTTGATCCCGGCCTGACGCAGCTTGAGTTCGATATTGAGGTTGAAATCCGGCGCATCGATGCCGATGAACACGTCCGGCTTTTCAGCGATCAGGGTGGCGATCAGATCCTTGCGGCGCTTGAGGAGTTCACGCAGCCGACCGAGGACTTCCACCAGCCCCATGACCGACAACCGCTCCATGGGGAAATAGGAATTCAGGCCCTCGGCCTGCATCAGGGGACCGCCGACGCCGATAAACTCGACCGCCGGATGCTGCGCCTTGAGGGCGCGCATCAGACCGGCACCCAGAATATCGCCGGAAGCCTCACCCGCCACCAGCGCAATACGCAGATTGGCCATGATCAGCGAGTGATGCCGCGAGACGACGACTGGATGGAGTCACGGAATACCGCAACTTCCGGAAACTGGGCGGCAGGCTCGGCCAGTTCGGCCAGCGCTTGCTCGACAGTCAGCCCCTGACGATAAACGGTTTTGTAGGCGCGACGCAGGGCGTGAATGGCATCCTCGCTGAAACCACGACGGCGCATGCCTTCGAAGTTCATGCTGCGAGCTTCAGCCGGGTTGCCGAACACCGTGACGAACGCCGGGACGTCCTTGCCAATGGCCGTTCCCATGCCGGAAAAGCTGTGGGCGCCGATGTGGCAATACTGATGCACCAGCGTGAAGCCGGACAGGATCGCCCAGTCCTCGACGTGCACATGTCCAGCCAACGCGGTGTTGTTGACCAGAATGCAGTGGTTGCCGATGACGCTGTCGTGACCGATGTGGGCGTAAGCCATGATCAGGTTGTGATCGCCCAGGGTGGTTTCCGAGCGATCCTGAACGGTACCACGGTGAATCGTCACGCCTTCACGGATAACGTTATGGTCACCGATCACCAGACGGGTCTCTTCACCCTTGTACTTGAGATCCGGCGTGTCTTCGCCTACCGAGGAAAACTGGTAGATGCGGTTGTGCTTGCCGATTCGGGTCGGACCTTTGAGGATCACGTGTGGCCCGATCACTGTTCCCTCGCCGATTTCCACACCTGCGCCGATGATCGACCACGGGCCGACCTCGACACCCTCGGCCAGTACGGCCGAAGGATCGATGATTGCGCGAGGGTCAATCAAACTCATAGCTTGCGTTCCGCACAGATGATTTCAGCGGAGCAGACCGGCTTGCCATCGACCGAAGCCTGGCATTCGAACTTCCAGATCTGACGCTTGCAGCTGATGAACTTGGCTTCGAGGATCAACTGATCACCCGGCAGCACCGGCTGACGGAAACGCAGTTTGTCGGAACCGACGAAATAGTAGAGGGTGCCATCGGCCGGTTTCACATCGAGCATCTTGAAACCGAGGATCCCGGCAGCCTGAGCCATCGCTTCGATGATCAGCACGCCTGGCATGATCGGATGCGCAGGGAAGTGGCCATTGAAGAACGGTTCGTTGATGCTGACATTCTTGTAGGCGCGAATGCGCTTGCCTTCCGTATCCAGTTCCACCACCCGGTCCACCAGCAGGAACGGGTAACGGTGAGGCAGGTATTCGCGAATCTCGTTGATGTCCATCATTTCGGGGGGAAGCCTATGTAAAGATTGGGAGCGCGACTGACGCGCACTCCTCTAGCAAATCAAGGAGGCAGTCCAGAGGCTGTGCACACTTGATATGGAAATGGTATCAGCCTTCAGATGAAGCGTTACCGCCAGGGGTCACTTCCCCTGCCTGCTTTTCCAGCTGTCGCAAGCGTCGCGCGATGTCATCGAGCTGACGGATGCGTGCCGCGCTTTTGCGCCACTCGGCAGCCGGCTGCATGGCCGTACCGGAAGAATAGGCGCCCGGCTCGGTAATCGAGTGAGTCACCATGGTCATCCCGGTCAGGAATACGTTGTCGCAAATATCGATGTGCCCAACCAGGCCGACACCACCGGCGAGCATGCAGTGCTTGCCGATTTTGGTGCTGCCGGAAATCCCCACGCACGCGGCCATGGCGGTGTGATCACCGACCTGAACGTTGTGGGCGATCTGAATCTGGTTGTCGAGCTTGACGCCGTTACCGATCACAGTATCGGCCAACGCACCGCGATCGATGGCGGTATTCACGCCGATCTCCACATCGTCACCGATGGTGACGCCACCGATCTGGGCGATTTTCTGCCAGATGCCTTTCTCGTTGGCAAAGCCGAAGCCCTCACCGCCAAGCACTGCACCTGACTGAATCACCACCCGCTTGCCGATGCGTACATCGTGATACAGCGTGACACGCGGAGCCAGCCAGCCGCCCTCGCCGATTTCACTGCGGGCACCGACAACGCAATGTGCGCCGAGCGTCACGCCCGCCCCGATCCGTGCTTGCGCCTCGATCACCACAAAGGGACCGATGCTGGCAGTCGGATCGACCACGGCATCCGGAGCGATCACTGCCGACGGATGGATACCGGCTGCAGCTTTCGGCTTCGGATCGAACAGGTGAGAAATACGTGCGTAAGCCAGATAAGGATCCGGCACCACCAACGCATTACCGGCATAACCTTCGGCATCAGCCGCCTTGAGCAGCAATGCTGCCGCTTGCGAGCCAGCCAGGTATTTGCGGTATTGAGGGTTTGCCAGAAAGCTCAACTGAGCTGGGCCAGCCTCCTGCAAGGTGGCTAGCCCAGTAATTTGCTTCTCGGGATCGCCACTCAGGGTGGCACCGAGGAACTCGGCCAACTGGCCGAGTTTGATAGTCACGGTCATGGGTTACTTCAGCTGATTCATGCGCTCGATAACCTGGCGCGTGATGTCGTACTGAGGTTTGACATCGATCACTGCGCCACGCTCGAACACCAGGTCAAAACCACCTTTCTTGATGACTTCTTCCACTGCGCTATCCAGTTTCGGCTTGAGCTGCTTGAGCATTTCACGGTCAGCAACAGCCTTGGCTTCGTTCAGCTCCTTGGACTGGAACTGGAAATCACGGGCCTTTTGCTTGAATTCCAGCTCCAGACGCTCACGCTCGCCCTGCTGCATCTTGTCGCCGCCAGCCATCAGACGATCCTGGATACCCTTGGCGCTGCTTTCCAGCGTCTTCAGTTTGGTCAGTTGAGGACCGAACTTTTTCTCGGCATCCACGGCGTACTTCTTGGCCGCATCGGACTCCAGCAGAGCCATCTGATAGTTCAGAACAGCGATTTTCATGTCGGCAAATGCCGGGCCTGCCACCAGTACGGAGGCCAGGAGAACCAATTGAGTCAACTTACGCACGATGCACTCCTACAAAATCCATTGTCGTTATCTTGGGTCAGACGCTTAGAACGTCTGACCGAGGGAGAATTGGAACACTTGAGTTTCAGCGTTATCCGGTTTCTTGATCGGTGTGGCCAACGCGAAGCTCAAAGGACCCAGTGCGGTAACCCAGGTCACGCCGACACCGACGGAACTGGCCATGTTGCTCAGGCTGATGTCGTTGCACTTGGTGCTGGACTTCGAGCCATCGGCGTTCACAGTATCCTTGCACTGCGAGTCAAACACGTTACCCACATCCCAGAATACCGAGGTACGCAGGGAACGCTGATCCTTGACGAATGGCAGCGGGAACAGAACCTCGACACCGCCCTGAATCAGGACGTTACCACCGAACGGAAGCGGATCCTGATCCGGGTCTGCCAGGGTGCCAGGGTTTGTACCCTTGCTTGGCGTACTACGTGGACCGAGAGTGCTGTCCTTGAAGCCACGAACCGAGTTGAAACCACCAGCATAGTAGTTTTCATAGAACGGCAAGCCGTCGGTTGAACCATAACCGTCGCCATAACCCAATTCAGTGTGCAGGCGCAGTGTGTAGTTCTCGGTGATCGGCTGGAACAGCTGACCACGGTAATCAAGCTTGTAGAACGACAGGTCGCTGCCAGGAATGGTGGATTCCAGTGTCAGGCTCTGCGAACGGCCGCGGGTTGGCAACACGCCCTTGTTCAAAGTGGACTCGGACCAGCCGGCCGACGCCTTGAAGTTCAGGTACTGGTCGCCTTCGCGCTTAACGAAGTCGAAAATCTCGTCAACGGTGTAGGTACCGGTCTTGATCTTGTCCTGTTGAGCGGACAGACCGAAGGTCAGACGCGAAGTCTCGCTGATCGGGTAACCGACGTTCACGCCAGCACCCAGGCTGTCTACCGCATAGCTTGCTACGTCGACGTCGAGGTCTTTGTAGTCGGTGGTGCGATAGAACGCGTTGTAGCCCAGGCTCACGCCATCGGCGGTCCAGTAGGGGTCAACGTAGCCGAAGTTGTAACGGCTCTGGTACTGGCTACGGGTCAGGCCGACGCTGACGCGGTTACCGGTACCGAGGAAGTTGTTCTGGGTGATCGAGCCACCAAGGATCAGACCGGCACTCTGGGCAAAACCGACGCTGGCAGTGATCGAACCGGAAGCCTGTTCTTCAACCGCATAGTTCACGTCAACCTGGTCGTCGACGCCCGGAACAGCCGGAGTCTCGACGTTCACTTCCTTGAAGAAGCCCAGACGCTCAAGACGGGTCTTGGACTGGTCGATCAGGTAAGTCGAAGCCCAGCCACCTTCCATCTGACGCATTTCACGGCGCAGCACTTCGTCTTCGGACTTGGTGTTGCCACGGAAGTTGATGCGGTTGACATAGGCGCGCTTGCCCGGATCGACAGCGAACAGGATGTCCACGGTGTGGTCGTCATCGTGCGGCTGCGGAACGCCATTGACGTTGGCGAAGGTGTAGCCCTCGTTACCCAGACGACGGGTGATCAGTTCCGAGGTGGTGGTCATCAGCTTGCGCGAGAACACCTGGCCCTTTTGCACCAGCAGCAGCGACTTGACCTGGTCTTCAGGGACTTTCAGATCACCGCTGAGCTTGACGTCACGAACGGTGTACTTCTCGCCTTCGTTGACGTTGACAGTGATATAGACGTGCTTCTTGTCCGGGGTGATGGACACCTGGGTCGAAGCGATATCCATGTTGATATAGCCGCGGTCCAGGTAATAGGAACGCAGACGCTCCAGGTCACCGGAAAGTTTTTCACGGGCGTACTTGTCATCGTTCTTGAAGAACGACAGCCAGTTGGTGGTCTTCAGTTCGAACAGGTCGGTCAGGTCTTCCTCAGGGAAAACCGTGTTGCCCACCACGTTGATGTGCTGAATGGCAGCGACGGTGCCTTCGTTGATCTTCACTTTCAGGCCGACACGGTTACGCGGCTGCGATATCACTTCGGTATCGACGGTGGCCGAGTAACGACCTTGCGCAACGTACTGGCGTTGCAGCTCGTTACGCACGCCTTCGAGGGTCGCACGCTGGAAGATCTCGCCTTCGGCCAGACCGGATTGCTTGAGGCCCTTCATCAGGTCTTCGGTGGAGATCGCCTTGTTGCCTTCGATCTCGATGCTCGCGACCGATGGACGTTCAACGACCGTGATCACCAGAACGTTGCCTTCGCGGCCCAGCTGGATATCTTGAAAGAAACCGGTTTTGAACAACGCACGAGTGGATTCCACCAGGCGACGATCATCCGCCTGCTCGCCGACGTTCAACGGCAAGGCACCAAAGACGCTACCCGCGGAGACCCGCTGGAGGCCATTGACGCGAATATCAGAGATAGTGAAGGACTCGGCGTGAACTTCGGCGATCATCAATACGGTGAGAACCGCAGTTAGCAGCAGACGTTTCATGAAGTCCTTTCTTATTCCAACTGGCAATAAACAAACTGCCGCAAAATGCGGCAGATTCGCAATTCAGCGAAGCGTTACAGTCGACCCAGATCGTTGACCAGAGCAAGCAACATCACCCCGACCACCAAACTGATACCGATCTGTATCCCCCAACCTTGCACCCGATCCGACAAGGGACGACCACGCGCCCACTCGATCAGATAAAACAACAAATGCCCCCCATCCAGTACAGGAATAGGCAGCAAATTCAGAACCCCCAGGCTAATACTCAGATAAGCAAGGAAATTCAGGAAATCAGCAACGCCCGACTGGGCAGAAGCGCCCGCCACTTTAGCAATGGTTATCGGTCCACTCAAGTTTTTTACCGAGAGCTCGCCGAACAGCATTTTCTTCAGTGAATCCAGCGTCAGCACGCTCATGGTCCAGGTACGACGGGCACCCTCGCCAATCGCGGCCAAAGGACCATAACTGACCTCGCGGATCATCTCCGGTGGCCAGTCGACAGCTTTTACTCCTGCCCCCAGATAACCGCTTGGCGACTTGCTTTCACCACGCGCCGCCAGCGTCACGGGGACGTCGATTTGAGCACCGTCGCGCTCGACGTGCAGCATGATTTTGGTATCAGGACGCGTACGAACCGTGTCGACCACTTGCTGCCAGTCATCCAGCGCCTTGCCGTCCAGCGCCAGCAGACGGTCACCGGTCTTCAACCCGGCAGCCTGGGCCGGGCCTTTCGGATCGAGCTCAGCGAGAATCGGCGGCAATGCAGGACGCCATGGACGGATACCCAGAGAACGAATCGGATCCGGCTCGTCAGCACCTTTGAGCCAGTGATCCAGCGCAAGCTCACGCGGCGAATCGGCCGAAGAGCCCTGCTCACGCACCAATACCTGCAGGGAACCGCTTTCCCCCAGGCGACGCACCAGTTGCAGATTGACCGCCGCCCAGCCCGAAGTGGGCTCGCCGTCGATGGCGACGATTTCCTGACCTGCATTCAAACCGGCTTTCGCAGCGATACTGCCGGACTCGACAGCGCCGATGACCGGACGTACCTGTTCGCTGCCGAGCATGGCCAGCACCCAGAAGAACACCATGGCCAGCAGGAAGTTGGCGACGGGTCCGGCAGCCACGATAGCAATACGCTGGCGAACTGACTTGCGATTGAAAGACAAATGAAGCTGATCAGCGGGCACTTCACCTTCACGCTCATCGAGCATCTTGACGTAGCCGCCCAGCGGAATGGCAGCAACGACAAACTCTGTCCCCTGCTTGTCATGCCAGCGCAGCAACGGCATGCCGAAGCCCACGGAAAAGCGCAGGACCTTGACGCCACAGCGACGCGCGACCCAGAAGTGGCCGAATTCGTGAAAGGTGACCAGCACACCCAGGGCGATCAGGGTGCCGGCAATCATATAGAGCGCGCTCATCTACTTTCTCCGCAATCCTGTTCTATGCCGCGTGAAGCCTTGTACCGCAGGGTCTATCGACCGTGACGAGTCAGCCATTGCCCGGCGAGCGTACGTGCTGCCGCGTCCGCCGTGAACACCGCATCGAGATCATTCAGAGCAACCACCGGCTCGAGATTCAACACTTCCTCGATGATACTCGCGATTTCGAGGTAGCGAACCCGTCCGTCGAGAAACGCCGCCACCGCGACTTCATTCGCGGCATTGAGCATGGCAGGTGCACTGTTGCCGGCCTCGGCTGCCTGACGGGCAAGTCGCAGGCACGGGAAGCGCTCTTCATCGGGCGCTTCGAAGTCCAGGCGCGCGATGGCAAAAAGGTCCAATGGCGCCACACCGGAATCAATGCGCTCAGGCCAGGCCAGCGCATTGGCGATCGGCGTACGCATGTCGGGATTACCCAACTGCGCCAGTACCGAGCCATCTACGTAGTCGACCAGAGAGTGAATCACGCTCTGTGGATGGATCACCACTTCGACTTGCGACGGCCGGGCATCGAACAGCCAGCAGGCTTCGATCAACTCGAGCCCCTTGTTCATCATGCTGGCCGAATCCACGGAAATCTTGCGACCCATGGACCAGTTAGGATGGGCACAGGCCTGGTCGGGAGAAACATGCGCCAGTTCGGCCATCGGCGTCTGCCGGAAAGGACCACCAGAGGCCGTCAGCAAAATCCGACGCACACCGACATTGCTCAATCCACGAGCGAAATCCTGCGGCATGCACTGGAAAATCGCGTTGTGCTCACTGTCGATGGGCAGCAGGACGGAACCGCTCTTGCGCACAGCCTCCATGAACAAGGCGCCGGACATCACCAGCGCCTCCTTGTTGGCCAGGAGAATTTTCTTGCCCGCCTCGACAGCGGCGAGGGTCGGGCGCAGACCCGCGGCGCCGACGATGGCCGCCATCACGGCATCCACCTCAGGGGCTGCCGCGACCTGACACAGACCTTCCTCACCTACCAGCACCCGGGTCGACAGGCCGGCAGCACGCAAATCGTCTTGCAAACCACGGGCTGCCGCGACTTCCGGCACCACAGCGAACTGCGGCACATGGCGTACGCATAAGGCAAACAGCTCGCTCAGACGCGTAAAGCCACTGAGTGCAAATACCTGATAACGCTCGGGGTGACGAGCAATGACATCCAGAGTGCTCAGACCGATCGAGCCGGTTGCCCCCAGAACAGTGACCTGTTGTGGGCGGCTCACGGTGCAGCCATCCACAACAGCACGGCGAATACCGGGATCGCGGCAGTCAGGCTATCAATGCGGTCCAGTATGCCGCCATGACCCGGCAGCAGATTGCTGCTGTCCTTGATACCGGACTGACGTTTGAACATGCTTTCAGTCAGATCGCCCACCACCGAGATGAACACGATCAGCGCAGCGCCAATCAGGCCTTTGAACAGTTGCGCCACTGTCCAGTCACGGAACAGAGCGACCAGCGTGGTGATGACGAGGCTCAGCGCCAGACCGCCATACACGCCTTCCCAGCTTTTGCCCGGGCTGACTTGCGGGGCCAGCTTGCGCTTGCCGAATGCACGACCGGAAAAGTAGGCACCGATATCGGCGCCCCAGACCAGCACCATCACCGCCATGATCAGCCAGTTACCCAGCGGGTATTGCTTGATCTGAACCAGCCCTTGCCAGGCCGGCAGGAGAATCAGCAGGCCGATCACCAGTTTGCTGGCGGCACTGGCCCAGCGCTCGCTGGAGCGCGGATAGGTCAGCACCAGCCAGGTCGCTACTGCCCACCAGATCACCGAAGCACCGAGCACCCAGGGCGCCAGCCCCGGCAGGATGTACATGACGAACAGCATCAGCGCGACGACTGCCGCATAACCAACGCGAAACGATTGCGCGGTGAAACCGGCCAGGCGTGCCCATTCCCAGGCGCCCAGACTGACCACCAGACCGATGAACAGCGCAAAACCGGAACCCTCGAGCAGGAAAAATCCGCCCAGTGCGATCGGCAGCAGGATCAGCGCAGTGATGATTCGTTGTTTAAGCATTAAACCCGGGCTCCAGCTTCGATCTGCTCGCTCGTTTTACCGAAGCGACGCTGACGCGAAGCGAAATCGGCCAGTGCATTACGCATGGCATCGTGTTTGAAGTCCGGCCAGAACAGGTCGGAGAAGTACAACTCGGCGTAGGCCAGCTGCCACAGCAGAAAGTTGCTGATGCGGTGCTCGCCGCCCGTACGGATGCACAGGTCCGGCAATGGCAGGTCGCCGGTCGCAAGACAGGTTTGCAGCAGATCCGGGGTGATGTCTTCCGGCCGCAGGTGACCGGCCTGGACTTCACGAGCCAGGCGCTGCGCGGCTTGCGCGATATCCCACTGACCGCCGTAGTTGGCGGCAATTTGCAGGATGAAGCGATTGGCACCCGCAGTCATCGCTTCAGCTTCACGCATGGCCGCCTGAAGCTCAGGATGGAAACGCGAACGGTCACCAATGATGCGCAGGCTGATGTTGTTGTCATTGAGGCGCTTGGCCTCACGACGCAGCGCCTTGAAGAACAGATCCATCAGGGCACTGACTTCATCGGCCGGGCGCTGCCAGTTCTCGCTGGAAAAGGCGAACAGCGTCAGCACCTCGACCCCGGCCTCGGCACACACCTCGATCACCGCCCGCACAGCATCTACACCCGCTTTATGCCCGGCGACACCCGGCATAAAGCGTTTTTTCGCCCAGCGATTGTTGCCATCCATGATGATCGCGACATGGCGCGGCACCGCGGACGGCGCAGTCTGCTTGGTCTTTTCCATTTAAAGCTCGACCCTTATACGGCCATCAGATCCGCTTCTTTTTCCTTGGTAGCCGCGTCGATATCAGCTTCGGCCTTGTCGGTCAGCTTCTGGATATCAGCCGCCGCACGGCGCTCTTCGTCTTCGCTGATTTCCTTGTCCTTGACCAGTTTCTTCAGGTCGCCCAGTGCATCGCGGCGAATGTTGCGCACGGCAACGCGTGCATCTTCAGCCGCTGCACGCGCCTGCTTGGTGAAGCCCTTACGGGTTTCTTCGGTCAGCGCCGGCATGGAAACCAGCAGCAGCTCGCCAAGGTTGGTCGGATTGAGGTTCAGACCGGCGTTCATGATCGCCTTGTCGACCGCCGTGAGCATGTTGCGCTCGAACGGCACGACCTGCAGGGTACGGGAGTCTTTCACCGTAACGTTCGCTACCCCGCTCAAAGGGGTATCGGCACCGTAGTAAGGCACCATCACGCTACCCAGAATGCTCGGGTGAGCCTTGCCGGTACGAATCTGGCCAAATGCATGACTCAGCGACTCGATCGACTTCTTCATGCGCTCTTGGGCGTCTTTCTTGATTTCGTTGATCATTGTTGAACTTCCTCGATCAGGGTTCCTTCAGCGCCGCCGTGCACAATGTTCAGCAGGGCGCCGGGCTTGTTCATGTTGAATACGCGCAATGGCATCTTGTGGTCGCGGCACAGGCAGATGGCCGTCAGATCCATTACGCCCAGCTTGCGATCCAGTACTTCATCGTAAGTCAGATGATCGAACTTCTCGGCATGCGGGTCTTTGAACGGGTCGGCGGTGTAGACGCCATCGACCTTGGTTGCCTTGAGTACGACGTCCGCGTCGATCTCAATGGCACGCAGGCAGGCTGCCGAATCCGTGGTAAAGAACGGATTGCCGGTACCGGCCGCGAAAATCACCACGTCCTTGGAGTTCAGGTGGCGCATGGCCTTGCGACGATCATAGTGATCGGTCACACCGACCATGGAAATGGCCGACATCACGATGGCCGAGATATTGGCACGTTCCAGCGCATCGCGCATGGCCAGGGCGTTCATCACAGTGGCCAGCATGCCCATGTGGTCGCCGGTGACGCGATCCATGCCGGCCTTGCTCAGCGCTTCACCGCGGAACAGGTTGCCGCCGCCGATCACCAGACCGACCTGAACGCCGATGCCGACCAACTGGCCGACTTCCAGCGCCATGCGATCGAGCACTTTCGGATCGATCCCGAACTCTTCCGAGCCCATCAGGGCCTCGCCGCTAAGCTTGAGTAGAATGCGTTTATAGCGAGCCTGATAACCACTGCCCTGCTGAGCCATTGCGAATCTCTCCTGCGGCGTATTTAAAAATTCTTTGCGAGCTGTTTGCAGCTGCGTTCACTCTAGCGTGGCGCTGCTTCAGCGCCATCGGAACATGGCTTTGTAAGTCAGTTCCAAGGGGAAACCAATTAAAAATTGGTAACCCTATCTGAAAAGAGGCTGCGCGCGTGAGCGGGCAGCCTCTTTCGGGCGACAGTTGAAAAACCGTCTTACTGCTTGGCGGCAGCCACTTGAGCGGCAACTTCGGCAGCGAAGTCATCAACTGGCTTCTCGATGCCTTCGCCTACTTTGAAGTAGGTGAAGGAAACGATTTCGGCACCGGCTTTCTTGGCCAGCTCGCCAACCTTGACTTCAGGGTTCATGACAAAGGCTTGCTCTTTCAGCGAGGCTTCGGCTTTGAACTTGGTGATACGACCGTTGATCATGTTCTCAACGATGTTTTCCGGCTTGCCGGCGATCTTGTCGGCATTCAGCTGCAGGAATACGTTCTTCTCGCGCTCGATGGCCTCGGCGGAGATTTCCGACGCGTCCAGGAACTCTGGGTTCGAAGCTGCAACGTGCATGGCGATGTTCTTGGCCAGGTCGACGTCGCCGCCTTTCAGAACAACCACTGCACCAATCTTGTTGCCGTGCAGGTAAGCGCCTACAACGTCACCCTCAACACGCGCCAGACGACGGATGTTGACGTTTTCGCCACACTTGGCAACCAGGGCTTCACGAGCAGCTTCACGCGAAGCGATCAGCGGAGCCGCGTCGGTCAGCTTCTGAGCGAAGGCTTCTTCGAGGCTTTCGCTGACGAAGTTCTTGAAGTCGTCCTGCAGGGCCAGGAAGTCGGTCTGCGAGTTCACTTCCAGCAGAACGGCGGACTTGCCGTCAGCCTTGACAGCGATAGCGCCTTCAGCGGCAACGTTGCCGGCTTTCTTGGCAGCCTTGATCGCGCCCGAAGCACGCATGTCATCAATGGCTTTTTCGATGTCGCCGCCAGCCTTTTCCAGGGCTTTCTTGCAATCCATCATGCCTTCGCCGGTACGCTCGCGCAGTTCTTTGACCAACGCTGCAGTAATTGCTGCCATTTTCAAATTCCTCTTGGATAGGTTTTCAACCATTCCACCCGATCGAACGGGCGTTCAATTCTTCCCGAACCACCTTGTAGCCGCTGCACGTTACAGATGCTGTAGCTGCGCTGCCGACAGATGGTTTTCGAGGTGGCAAAAAGGGGGCCAAGCCCCCTTTTTGCTTACTGAGTCAACGCCAGGGCGTCAATTACTCAGCTGCAGCCTGAGTTTCTTCAGCTGCGAATTCAACAGTACCGCCAGCAACATTGTTGCGACCACGGATAACTGCGTCAGCCATCGAACCCATGTACAGCTGGATAGCGCGGATTGCGTCATCGTTGCCTGGGATGATGTAGTCAACGCCTTCCGGGCTGCTGTTGGTATCGACAACGCCGATGACCGGGATGCCCAGCTTGTTGGCTTCGGTGATCGCGATGCGCTCGTGGTCAACGTCGATCACGAACAGTGCGTCTGGCAGACCGCCCATGTCCTTGATGCCGCCCAGGGAGCGATCCAGCTTCTCAAGATCACGGGAGCGCATCAGCGCTTCTTTCTTGGTCAGCTTGGCGAAAGTACCGTCTTCGGCTTGTACTTCAAGGTCACGCAGACGCTTGATGGAAGCACGGATGGTCTTGAAGTTGGTCAGCATGCCGCCCAACCAGCGGTGGTCGACGTACGGCGAACCGCAACGTGCTGCTTCTTCAGCAACGATCTTGCCAGCGGAACGCTTGGTGCCGACGAACAGAATCTTGTTTTTGCCCTGGGCCAGACGCTCTACGAAAGTCAGAGCTTCGTTGAACATTGGCAGGGTTTTTTCAAGGTTGATGATGTGAATCTTGTTACGCGCGCCGAAAATGTACTTGCCCATTTTCGGATTCCAGTAACGGGTTTGGTGACCGAAGTGCACACCGGCCTTCAGCATATCGCGCATATTGACTTGGGACATGATAGTTCCTTGATAAGTCGGGTTGGGCCTCCACGTATCCCAATGACCAACCCCTGATCCGAGGATCAAAGGCACCCAGGCCATCGTGTCGACACGTGTGTGGGTTAATGCTCCCGGAGCTATCCCCGGAAAGCGGCGCATTTTATACCACAGCAAGGCTGCAAACGGAACCCGGAATCTTTAATCCCGTCAGGGACATGGATGCCGGCCCCTTGGAATCGGCCTTGCGCGCACTATTGTATAGAGAGAAGCGATGCACGCAGGCGCGGATTTGCGCCTTTGGTCTGTTAGAATCGCGTTTTTCAGGGCTGCCAGGCGAAAACCGCCGCCCTGTCCGTATCAGCAAGCGCCGTCGAGCGCAGAGAGAGCCTGTATGACCGTCACCCTCAAAACTCCCGAGGACATCGCTGGCATGCGTGTCGCCGGCAAACTGGCCGCCGATGTGCTGGAAATGATTGCCGAACACGTCAAGCCGGGCGTGACCACCGATGAGCTGAACCAGATCTGTCACGACTATATCGTCGACGTGCAGAAGGCCATCCCTGCCCCGCTCAACTACAAGGGCTACCCGAAGTCGATCTGCACTTCGATCAACCACGTGGTCTGCCACGGCATCCCGAACGACAAACCGCTGAAAAACGGCGACACCCTGAACATCGATGTCACCGTCATCAAGGACGGCTACCACGGCGACACCAGCCGCATGTTCCACGTCGGCACCGTACCGGTCTGGGCCGAGCGTCTGTCCCAGGTCACCCAGGAATGCATGTACAAGGCGATCGAGATCGTCAAACCCGGCTGCCGCCTCGGCGACATCGGTGAAATCATCCAGAAGCACGCGGAAAAGAACGGCTTCTCCGTGGTGCGCGAATTCTGCGGTCACGGCATCGGCAAGGTGTTCCACGAAGAGCCGCAGATCCTGCACTACGGCCGCGCCGGCACCGGCATGGAACTGAAGGCCGGCATGACCTTCACCATCGAGCCGATGATCAACCAGGGCAAGGCCGACACCAAGGTACTGGGCGACGGCTGGACCGCGATCACCAAGGATCGCAAGCTGTCGGCACAGTGGGAACACACTTTGCTTGTCACCGACACCGGCTACGAGATCTTCACCCTGCGCAGCGACGACACCATCCCGCGCATCTCGGCCTGATACAGACACCGTTCCCAGCCTTTAGAAGGAAAGCCAATCGATGCCGCAGGTGGATCCCGAACTCTTCGACCGCGGCCAGTTCCAGGCTGAACTGGCCCTGAAAGCGAGTCCCATCGCGGCGTTCAAGAAGGCGATCCGCCAGGCCCGCGAAGTGCTCGATGCACGCTTTCGCAGCGGCCGCGACATCCGGCGACTGATCGAGGATCGCGCCTGGTTCGTCGACAACATCCTGCAAAAGGCCTGGGACCAGTTCAACTGGAGCGAAGACGCCGACATCGCGCTGGTCGCGGTCGGCGGCTACGGTCGCGGTGAATTGCACCCCTATTCCGACATCGACCTGCTGATCCTGCTGGACAGCGCCGACCACGAAATTTTCCGTGATTCCATCGAACGCTTTCTGACGCTGTTGTGGGACATCGGCCTGGAAGTCGGTCAGAGCGTTCGCTCGGTGGACGAATGCGCCGAAGAGGCCCGTGCCGACCTGACGGTGGTCACCAACCTGATGGAAAGCCGCACCATCTGCGGCCCCGAGCGTCTGCGCCAGCGCATGCTCGATGTCACCAGCACCGCCCACATGTGGCCGAGCAAGGAATTCTTCCTGGCAAAACGCTCCGAGCAGAAGGCCCGCCACCACAAGTACAACGACACCGAATACAACCTGGAACCCAACGTCAAAGGCTCGCCCGGCGGACTACGGGATATTCAGACGATTCTGTGGGTCGCCCGGCGTCAGTACGGAACCCTGAACCTGCGTGCCCTGGCCGGCGAAGGCTTCCTGGTCGAGAGTGAAAATGCCCTGCTGGCGTCGTCCCAGGAATTCCTCTGGAAAGTACGCTACGCCCTGCACATGCTGGCTGGCCGCTCCGAAGATCGCCTGCTGTTCGACCATCAACGCACAATCGCAGGGCTGCTGGGGTTTGAAGGTGACGACGCCAAGCAGGCCGTCGAAAACTTCATGCAGCAGTACTTCCGCGTGGTGATGAGCATCGCCCAGCTCAGCGACCTGATCATCCAGCACTTCGAGGAAGTCATCCTCGCCCCGGAAGACGAAGCGCCGCCGCAGCCGATCAATTCGCGATTCCAGCTGCACGACGGTTACATCGAAGCACGCAACGACAACGTGTTCCGCCGCACGCCGTTCGCCATGCTCGAGATCTTCGTGCTGATGGCCCAGCAGCCGGAAATCAAGGGCGTGCGCGCCGACACCATTCGCCTGCTGCGGGAAAACCGTCACCTGATCGACGACAATTTCCGCAACGACATCCGCAACACCAGCCTGTTCATCGAACTGTTCAAGTGCAAGATCGGCATCCACCGCAACCTGCGACGAATGAACCGCTACGGCATTCTCGGGCGCTATCTGCCGGAATTCGGTTTCATTGTCGGGCAGATGCAGCACGACCTGTTCCACATCTATACGGTCGATGCCCACACGCTGAACCTGATCAAACACCTGCGCAAATTGCAGTACTCACAGGTGTCGGAAAAATTCCCGCTGGCCGCCAAGCTCATGGCCAAGCTGCCGAAACCCGAACTGATCTACATGGCGGGCCTGTATCACGACATCGGCAAGGGCCGGCACGGCGACCACTCGGATATCGGCGCGGTGGATGCCGAGGCGTTCTGTCAGCGCCATCAGCTGCCGGTGTGGGACAGCCGCCTGATCGTGTGGCTGGTGCAGAATCATCTGGTGATGTCGACCACCGCCCAGCGCAAGGACTTGTCCGACCCACAGGTCATCCATGACTTCGCCCAGGCGGTCGGCGACGAAACCCGCCTCGACTACCTGTACGTGCTGACCGTGGCCGACATCAATGCGACCAACCCGACCCTGTGGAACTCCTGGCGCGCCAGTCTGCTGCGCCAGCTCTACACCGAGACCAAGCGCGCCCTGCGTCGCGGCCTGGAAAACCCGGTGGATCGCGAAGAACAGATCCGCCAGACCCAGAGCGCAGCGCTGGACATTCTGGTGCGCGGCGGCACCGATCCGGACGACGTCGAGCAATTGTGGGCGCAACTGGGCGACGACTATTTCCTGCGCCACACCGCCGGCGACGTGGCCTGGCACAGTGATGCGATTCTCCAGCAGCCGGCCGACGGCGGCCCGCTGGTGCTGATCAAGGAAACCACCCAGCGCGAATTCGAGGGCGGTACGCAGATCTTCATCTATGCCCCGGACCAGCACGATTTCTTTGCCGTGACCGTGGCGGCGATGGACCAGCTCAACCTGAACATTCACGACGCCCGGGTCATCACGTCCAGCAGCCAGTTCACCCTCGACACCTACATCGTGCTCGACACCGAAGGCGAATCCATCGGCGACAATCCGGCCCGGGTCAAACAGATCCGCGACGGTCTCACCGAAGCCCTGCGCAATCCTGATGATTACCCGACCATCATCCAGCGTCGGGTGCCGCGCCAGCTCAAACACTTTGCGTTTGCCCCGCAGGTCACGATCCACAACGACGCCCAGCGTCCGGTGACGGTGCTGGAACTCACAGCGCCCGACCGCCCGGGTCTACTGGCACGGATCGGCGGGATTTTCCTGGAGTTCGACCTGTCGCTGCAGAACGCCAAGATCGCCACCCTGGGCGAGCGGGTGGAAGACGTGTTCTTCATAACCGACGCCCACAATCAGCCGCTGTCCGATCCGCTGCTGTGCAGCCGTTTGCAGGATGCCATCGTCGAGCAGCTCAGCGTCAATCAGGAACCCGATATCAAACTGTCGCGCATCAGCATTTGATTGCGCGCCCGGATTCAACCGCTTTGCACGAGACCCCGCACCGATGAACAACGCTCTGACCCAGTTGCAGCCCTACCCGTTCGAAAAGCTCCGCGCCCTGCTCGGCAGCGTCACGCCAAACCCGGACAAGCGCCCGATCGCCCTGTCCATCGGCGAGCCGAAACACCGTTCGCCAAGCTTTGTCGCCGAAGCCCTGGCCAACAACCTGGATCAAATGGCGGTGTACCCGACGACTCTCGGCATCCCGGCCCTGCGTGAAGCCATCGCCGCCTGGTGCGAGCGTCGTTTCAACGTACCGAGCGGCTGGATCGACCCGGCGCGCAATGTGCTGCCGGTCAACGGCACCCGTGAAGCGCTGTTCGCGTTTACCCAGACCGTGGTCAACCGTGGCGACGACGCGTTGGTAGTCAGCCCGAACCCGTTCTATCAGATCTACGAAGGCGCGGCGTTCCTCGCCGGCGCCAAGCCGCACTACCTGCCATGCCTGGATGAAAACGGCTTCAACCCGGACTTCGACGCGGTATCGCCGGACATCTGGAAACGCTGCCAGATCCTGTTCCTGTGCTCGCCGGGTAACCCGACCGGCGCGCTGATTCCGGTCGACGTGCTGAAAAAGCTGATCGCCCTGGCCGATGAATACGACTTCGTGATCGCCGCCGACGAATGCTACAGCGAGCTGTACTTCGACGAACAGACTCCGCCGCCGGGCCTGCTCAGCGCCTGCTCCGAACTGGGTCGCAAGGACTTCAAACGCTGCGTGGTGTTCCACAGCCTGTCCAAGCGCTCGAACCTGCCGGGCCTGCGTTCCGGCTTCGTTGCCGGTGATGCCGACATCCTCAAGGGCTTCCTGCTGTATCGCACCTACCACGGTTGCGCGATGCCGGTTCAGACCCAACTGGCCAGCATTGCCGCGTGGAACGATGAAGTGCATGTGCGCGCCAACCGTGCGCTGTATCGCGAGAAGTTCGATGCCGTGCTGGCGATCCTCAGCCCGGTGATGGACGTGCAGCGTCCGGATGGCAGCTTCTACCTGTGGCCGAACGTGCAAGGTGACGACGCCGCGTTCTGCCGTGATCTGTTTGCCGAAGAGCACGTAACCGTGGTGCCGGGTTCGTACCTGTCCCGGGATGTCGACGGGGTCAACCCGGGTGCCGGCCGCGTGCGCATGGCACTGGTCGCACCGTTGGCAGAATGCGTGGAAGCGGCCGAGCGTATCCGCGATTTCGTACTGCGTCACAAGTAACGCCTGAACGCCCGCGCCGGGCAATCCGGCACGGGCGCCTCATACATCGGGTTACAGATCCTCCAACTATTTATCTCACTTGCCATCCGGCCAGACGTTAGTCTTGAGCCGCGCCTGTCTCTGCGCCCAAACAAACTCAAAACTTAAACTTCAAGGAAGAAGTGCAAATGAACAACCTGCTGGATTGCCAACTCATTCAATGGCCCGATGATCAAGCTGCGTACACAGCGGCCATCAATGAAAACCCCGCCAATGCCGGTAAAACTACCGGCACTCGACGCAAACGCTCAATCCTTAATTATTCAAAATTGTGGGCTAATGGCCGAACCTTGAAAGTGGCTTTCATGGACGCACCCGACGCTGACCACAAGAACAAGATAATCACCGCGGCCAGGCAATGGCTGCCGTACATCAACCTGAAGTTTGAATTTGTCGACGACTTGAAAGGCGACATCCGGATTGCAACAAAAAACAATAACAACAGTTCGATGCTGGGCACCGACGCTTTATTGATTCACCCCGACCACCCCACCATGAATCTTGGAGTGAAGCCGGAACACGAAGACTTTGAGGTAATCGTGATTCACGAATTCGGCCACGCATTGGGCGCGATGCACGAACATCAGCACCCCAGGGCCAATATTCCGTGGGACAAGCCGAAGGTGTATGAATTTTACAAAAACCGCGAAATGAACCCGCTCACCGAGGAGCAGGTCGACAGGAACCTGTTCGCATCTTTCGACACACTGGACGCGATCTACACCTCCTACGACCGGAAATCGATCATGCACCACCCGGTGGCAAACACATTGACGGTGGGCAACTGGGAGGTGCCGATCAATCGCCGAATCAGCAGGAAAGACAAACGACTGATGCGATTGCTTTATCCAAAATAACCAACCGATACCGACACAAAAAGTTCGCCTGGTGCAACAACCTCGCGAACTTTCAATATCACGCAATACAACCCGACTTCGCTCAGCCCGCACTTTCCTTTAACTTTCACCCGTCTGTTATCCGACCCACGTGCCCGGAATAAACAACAGCCTATTGGATCAACATCAGTACGGACACTTAGTATGAACTCCGCAACACTTTGCCCCACAGAAAAAGCAGTTTCGCTTCAACGCGCTTATGAAGTCGCTGTAGCCGAGAACCCGGCCAATGAAAAAACCTCGGCATCCACTCGGAAAAAACGAGCCGTCGGGAAACACAGTTACTTCTGGGCGCCAGGCCGGACCTTGCGCATCGCGTTCCTGAGTGGTGATCAAGCATTCAAGGACGCCGTAAAATCCGCGGCGAACAACTGGCTGCCCCATATCAACCTGACGTTCGATTTTGTCGAAGGTGAGTCAGGGGATATCCGCATCAGCAGCGAACCCGGCATTTACTGGTCGATGATCGGTACCAACGCACTGCTGGTCGAGGCAGAAGAGCCCACTATGAGGCTGTCTCCAGATCATCAGCTCGCCCCGGCATTTTTCGCCGCCAACGTCATGCACGAGTTCGGACATGCACTGGGTGCCGAACATGAGCACCTGCATCCGGAGTCAAACATTCCCTGGAACAAGCCTGCGGTTTACGCTGCACACGGAGTGGCCGAAGACGCCGATGAGGACGATTACGCGCGCCGATCTGTCGATGAACGCTACTTCAATCTGCTCGATGCCAGCGAGTTCGATTACTCGCCCTACGATCCGAAGTCGATCATGCATTATGTCGTGCGCCAGAACTGGACCCACGGCGACTTCAAGACTGATCTGAATCTGGTACTCAGCGAAAAGGACAAGGCGTTCATGGCGAAGGCCTATCCCTTCCCCACTGCACAAACGGCCTAATCAGCCCGGGGCAGGTCAATGCAATTACTTGACCTGCCCCAGGTTCGCCTCACTCAGATCCAGCTCACCCAACACTTCACGCAACACGTCATCGCCGATCTGGTGCTGACGGCTCAGGCTGTACAACTCAAGGCGTTGCGCCCGCAGCGCCTTGAGACGCAAACGTCGTTCGAGCAGGTCCATCTGGAATGCCAGCGCCTGGGCTTCCGCCGAATCGTTGAACACCTCCAGTTGATGGCGATACTCGGACATGATCCGCGCCTTGAGCTCGGCCGACAGCGCCGCTTGCGCAGCGTCCTGCGGATTGACCTCTTCGATCTCCAGCGCGTGGATCGCCGCTTCGGCCGTCTTGCGCCAGGCATCGCGGACTTCCTGGCGACGCTTGTCGTCGGGGCTTTTCTGGATCCCGCGCAGCAGCAACGGCAAGGCGATGCAGGCTGCCACCAGCGACATCAGGATCACACCGGCGGCGATGAAGATCAGCAGATCACGCTCGGGAAAGGCCTCGCTGCCCATCAACATCGGCACCGACATCACGCCCGCCAGGGTCACCGCACCGCGCACCCCGCCGACCGTCAGCAGCCAGCAGGACCGGGCCGTGGGCACTTGAGTCAATTCACCCTTGCCGCGCAAACGGCGCAGCAGCACGGACAGACGCCAGATGCTTTGCACCCAGATGAAGCGCAGCAGTACCAAGGCAAGGAATATCGCCACTACATCGAGGCAGCGATAGAACAAGGTTGGCCACAATGAGGTTTCGTGGCTGACCACCGCTTTGATGATGTCCGGCAGTTGCAGACCGAGCAGCAGGAAGATCAAACCGTTGAAAGCAAACTCCAGCAACGACCAGACACTGCGATTGAGCAAGCGGGTACTGGTCTGGCGCGGCAGCAGATCGAGCCAGCTCTGCATCATCCCCGCAGCCACCGCCGAGAGAATGCCCGATGCGCCAAGCCGTTCGGCCAGCACGTAAGCGGCAAACGGCAGCAGCAACATGAACACCACGTGGGTCGCCGGATCGTCCCAGCCCCGGGCGATCATCCATGCCCGCAAGCGGCCCACCAGCCAGCTCAGCGCAATACCGACCGCCAGCCCGCCCACCGCCACCAGCACAAACGTCAGGCTCGCATTGGCCAACGAGAATGCACCGGTAACCGCCGCCACCAGCGCGAACTTGAAGGTCACCAGACCCGAAGCATCATTCATCAACGCTTCGCCTTGCAGCATGTGCATCAGCGGCGTGGGCAAGCGGTTCTGCGAAATCGCCGACACCGCCACGGCGTCGGTGGGCGACAGCACCGCCGCCAGCGCGAAGGCCACCGGCAATGGAATCGTCGGCAACAGCCAGTGAATGAAGTAGCCGGCACCGACCACGGTAAACAGCACCAACCCGACCGCCAGCGTCAGCACCGGCCCGCGCAGGCGCCACAATTCGCGCTTGGGCATGCGCCAGCCATCGGAGAACAACAGCGGCGGCAGGAACAGAAACAGGAACAGTTCGGGATCGAGCGCCACATGCAGGCCAAGAGTCGGCCAGGCCAGCAAGGCCCCGGCAGCGATTTGAACCAACGGCAGCGGCAACGGGATGACCCGTCCGACCAGACGCGAAACGCTGACCAGCATCAGCAGGATCAGGACGGTATAAGCGGTTTGCATAAAGCGGAAATCCCGGACAATCGACAGCGTTGAACTGCCATATTAGCCGCTTAGGCTGTGGCTGACCGTTGCACCTATGTCGCACATCGGTGGACGGCGGCCAGTGACAATGGGACAAACCCCGGCCAGCGGCGACGCCGAAACCGTCCGGTCGTGGCATAATCCGTCACCTTTTCTTTCCGGCAACCTGTAAAGGGGGCGATTCCTTGACCGTTTCAAGCAAAACGTTGCACCTTTTCGGCATCAAAGCCTGCGACACCATGAAGAAGGCGCGCACCTGGCTCGATGAACACGCTGTCAGCTACGACTTCCACGACTACAAAACCGCCGGCATCGACCGTGAACACCTGACCCAATGGTGTGACGAACACGGCTGGCAAACGGTGTTGAACCGCGCAGGCACGACCTTTCGCAAGCTCGACGACGAACGCAAAGCCGATCTCGACCAGTCGAAAGCCATCGAACTGATGCTCGCTCAACCCTCGATGATCAAGCGCCCGGTGCTCGATCTCGGTGACCGAACCCTGATTGGCTTCAAGCCAGATATCTACGCGGCTGCGCTCAAGTAAGCAGCCCGTCACTTTTTGTAGAGGTATTCACATGTCCAACTCTCTGTTCAGTATCGCCTTCGGCGTCGGCACCCAGAACCGTCAAGGCGCGTGGCTGGAAGTGTTCTACGCCCAGCCGCTGCTCAATCCTTCGGCCGAACTGGTCGCTGCCGTGGCACCGATCCTCGGTTACACCGAAGGCAACCAGGCCATCAGCTTCACCACCGCACAGGCCGCACAACTGGCTGAAGCCGTGAAAGGCATCGACGCGGTACAAGGCAAGCTGCTGACCCGTCTGGCCGAAAGCCACAAGCCGCTGGTCGCTACCCTGCTGGCTGAAGACGCTCAACTGACCTCCACGCCAGAGGCGTACCTGAAGCTGCACCTGCTGTCCCATCGCCTGGTCAAGCCGCACGGCGTGAGCCTGGCCGGGATCTTCCCGCTGCTGCCAAACGTTGCCTGGACCAGCCAGGGCGCGATCGACCTGAGCGAACTGGCCGAGCTGCAACTCGAAGCCCGCCTGCGCGGCGAGCTGCTGGAAGTGTTCTCGGTGGACAAGTTCCCGAAAATGACCGACTACGTGGTACCGGCCGGCGTGCGTATCGCTGACGCCGCACGTCTGCGTCTGGGCGCCTACGTGGGCGAAGGCACCACCGTGATGCACGAAGGTTTCATCAACTTCAACGCCGGCACCGAAGGCCCGGGCATGATCGAAGGCCGCGTCTCCGCTGGCGTGTTCGTCGGCAAGGGTTCGGACCTGGGCGGCGGCTGCTCGACCATGGGCACCCTGTCGGGCGGCGGCAACATCGTGATCAAGGTCGGCGAAGGCTGCCTGATCGGCGCCAACGCCGGTATCGGTATCCCGTTGGGCGACCGCAACACCGTCGAGTCGGGTCTGTACGTGACCGCCGGCACCAAGGTGGCGCTGCTGGACGAGCACAACAACCTGGTCAAAGTGGTCAAGGCCCGTGAACTGGCCGGTCAGACCGACCTGCTGTTCCGTCGTAATTCGGAAACCGGCGCTGTGGAATGCAAGACCCACAAATCGGCGATCGAACTGAACGAAGCGCTGCACGCTCACAACTAAGCGCCGCGTAATCCTTCTGTGGGAGCGGGCTTGCTCGCTTCCACAGGGCTTGGCGTACACCCGCCCAAGTTCACCAGGGCTCGAAAGCATGATGATTCCCTCCCCCTGGCGCGCCGATTTCCCGGCCATCGCCGCCCTGCAACGGCAAGACCAGACTTACCTGGACAACGCCGCCACCACGCAAAAACCCCAGGCCCTGCTCGACGCGCTGGCGCATTACTACGCCAACGGCGCGGCCAACGTGCACCGTGCGCAGCATCTGCCCGGCGCCCACGCCACGCAGGCGTTCGAGGACAGTCGCCTGAAGGTCGCCCAGTGGCTGAATGCCGGTGACAGCGGGCAGATCATCTTCACCCACGGCGCCACCAGCGCGCTGAATCTCCTGGCTTATGGCCTGGAACATCTTTTCCATCCGGGCGATGAAATTGTCATCAGCGCCCTGGAGCATCACGCCAACCTGCTGCCGTGGCAGCAACTGGCACAACGTCGCGACCTGAAACTGGTGATCCTGCCGCTGGACGATGACGGCGTGATCGACCTCGCCGCCGCCGTTCACCTGATCGGTCCGCGCACCCGTTTGCTGGCAGTCAGCCAATTGTCCAATGTGCTCGGCGCCTGGCAACCCTTGCCGGCCCTGCTGGCGATGGCCAAGGCGCAGAACGCACTGACCGTGGTCGATGGCGCCCAAGGCGTGGTCCACGGCCGGCATGACCTACAGGCACTGGGTTGCGACTTTTATGTGTTTTCCAGCCACAAACTGTACGGCCCCGATGGCCTCGGCGTGCTGTTCGGGCGCAACGAAGCGCTCGAGCAACTGCGCCCGTGGCAGTTCGGCGGCGAAATGGTGCTGGAAGCCAATTATCACGAATCCCGTTTCCGCCCTGCTCCGCTGGGTTTCGAAGCAGGAACGCCGCCGATTGCCAGCGTGATCGGCCTTGGCGCGACCCTCGACTACCTCGCCGGTCTGGATCTCGACGCCGTGTCCGCCCACGAAGCCGCGCTGCACGATTACCTGTTGCGTGGCCTCGCCGCTCGCAACGGCATTCGCCTGCTGGGCAAGCCACAACTGGCGCTGGCCAGTTTTGTCGTCGAAGGCGTGCACAACGCTGACCTGGCGCACTTGCTGACCGAACAAGGCATCGCCGTGCGCGCCGGTCACCACTGCGCGATGCCGCTGCTCAAGCGTTTCGAACTGGCTGGAGCGATCCGTGTGTCGCTGGCGCTGTACAACGACTCCGAAGATCTCGAGCGCTTCTTTGAAGCGCTGGATCAGGCGCTGGAGTTGTTGCGATGAGCCTGCCGGTCGAAGCCGCCGAAGCGCTGCAAACCTTTCAGAACGCCGCCGGTTGGGAACAACGGGCGCGGCTGTTGATGCAGTTTGGTGATCGCCTGCCGCCGTTGAGCGATGGGGACAAGTGCGATGCAAATCGGGTGCATGGCTGCGAAAGTCAGGTGTGGCTGGTGGGCGAGTTGCGCGACGGCCACTGGCAATTCGAAGCGAGCAGCGATGCGCGGATGATTCGCGGGTTGGTGGCGTTGTTGCTGTTGCGGGTCAACGGCTTGAATGCTGAAGAATTGCAGAAGGTGGATCTGCCGGACTGGTTCAATCAACTGGGGCTGTCGCGACAGTTGTCACCGTCGCGCAGCAATGGCCTGAATGCCGTGTTGCAGCGAATGAACGAGCTGGCGCAGTAAAAGGGCTGCTGCGCAGCCCTCTGCTTCAGGCCTGAGGCTTGACCCGATCCGCCGGGCGCCGGACGCCCGCGACAATCTTGTCCACCGCCTTGGTCGCCGCGACCATACCGAACGTCGCCGTCACCATCATCACCGCACCAAACCCGCCGGCGCAGTCCAGCTTCACGCCGTCGCCGACAAAACTCTTCTGCAGGCAGATGCTGCCGTCCGGTTTCGGATAACGCAGCTGTTCGGTGGAGAACACGCACGGCACGCTGTAGTGACGGGTCACGGTGCGCGAAAAGCCATAATCGCGGCGCAATGTCGAGCGCACTTTCGAAGCCAGCGGATCGTTGAAGGTGCGGTTGAGGTCGCAGACCTGAATCAGCGTCGGGTCAATCTGCCCGCCGGCGCCGCCGGTGGTGATGATCTGGATCTTGCGGCGCTTGCACCAGGCGATCAGTGCGGCCTTGGCGTTGACCGCATCGATGCAGTCGATCACGCAGTCGATGTTCGGCGTGATGTATTCGGCCATGGTGTCGCGGGTAACGAAATCCGCCACGGCGTGCACCTTGCAGTCCGGGTTGATCCCGCGCAGACGCTCGGCCATCACCTCGACCTTGGGTTTGCCGACCGTGCTGTCCAACGCGTGCAACTGGCGGTTGGCGTTGCTGACGCAGACATCGTCGAGGTCGAACAGGGAAATCTCGCCCACCCCGCAACGGGCCATGGCTTCCGCCGCCCAGGAACCGACGCCGCCAACGCCGACAATCGCCACGTGGGCGGCGCGCAGACGCTCCATCCCTTCAATGCCATACAAACGGGCGATGCCTGCAAACCGCGGATCTTCTGTACTCATGACCATTACCCCAAAAACCGGCGCGCATTATAGGGCCGTCGGCGGCCAAGAGCACCTTTGCGCTATGAACGGCGAACCTGCCTGCTTTAATTAAAGCTGCACGTAACAAAGATTTGCCTTACATGCTGAAACGAAAGAACTTAAGTCGGGTTGGATTGCCCAACGTCCGGCATTTCCCTGTCTGTTGTAGGACTCGGCGAACTGCCGGTGTAGGATGCGCGCCCTCAGGCGTCAACCAGCCGACCCTTCGTTCCACAGACCTTGGAACCCGACACAGCTATGTCATCGCGTAAATTTGGACTCAACCTGGTGGTGGTTCTGGCAATCGCCGCCCTGTTCACCGGTTTCTGGGCGCTGATCAACCGCCCCGTCTCCGCGCCGAACTGGCCGGAGCAGATCTCCGGTTTCTCCTATTCACCGTTCCAGCAAGGACAGTTCCCGCAGAAGGATCAGTATCCGACTGACGACGAAATGCGCCGCGACCTGGAGATCATGAGCAAGCTGACGGACAACATCCGCATCTACTCGGTCGACGGTTCCCTGCAAGACATCCCGAAACTGGCTGAAGAATTCGGCCTGCGCGTGACCCTGGGGATCTGGATCAGCCCCGACCAGGAGCGCAACGAGCGCGAAATTACCCGCGCCATCGAACTGGCCAACACCTCACGCAGCGTGGTTCGTGTGGTGGTCGGTAACGAAGCGATCTTCCGCAAGGAAATCACCGCCCAAGAACTCAGCGTGCTGCTCGACCGCGTGCGCGCGGCCGTGAAAGTGCCGGTGACCACCTCCGAACAGTGGCACGTCTGGGAAGAACACCCGGAACTGGCCAAGCACGTCGACCTGATCGCCGCGCACGTTCTGCCTTACTGGGAATTCATTCCGGTGGACAAGGCCGGGCAGTTCGTATTCGACCGCGCCCGCGACCTGAAAAAGATGTTCCCGAAAAAGCCGCTGCTGCTGTCCGAAGTGGGCTGGCCGAGCAACGGCCGCATGCGCGGTGGCGCCGATGCGTCGCCGGCGGATCAGGCGATCTACCTGCGCACGCTGGTGAACAAACTCAACCGCCAGGGCTTCAACTACTTCGTGATCGAAGCGTTTGACCAGCCGTGGAAGGCCAGCGACGAAGGTTCGGTCGGCGCCTACTGGGGCGTGTTCAACGCCGCGCGACAGCAGAAATTCAACTTCGAAGGCCCGGTGGTGGCGATCCCGCAATGGCGCGTGCTGGCCATCGGTTCGGTGGTGCTGGCGCTGTTGTCGCTGACCCTGCTGATGATCGACGGCTCGGCCCTGCGCCAGCGCGGCCGTACCTTTCTGACCTTTATCGCGTTCCTGTGCGGTTCGGTACTGGTGTGGATCGGTTACGACTACAGTCAGCAATACAGCACGTGGTTCAGCCTGACGGTGGGCTTCCTGCTGGCGCTCGGTGCGCTCGGGGTGTTCATCGTGTTGCTGACCGAGGCCCACGAACTGGCCGAAGCCGTGTGGATTCACAAGCGTCGCCGTGAATTCCTGCCGGTGGTCGGCGATTCGGACTATCGCCCGAAAGTCTCGATCCACGTGCCCTGCTACAACGAGCCGCCGGAGATGGTCAAACAGACCCTCAACGCCCTGGCCAACCTCGACTATCCGGACTTCGAAGTCCTGATCATCGACAACAACACCAAGGACCCGGCGGTCTGGGAGCCGGTGCGCGACTATTGCGAAACCCTCGGCCCGCGCTTCAAATTCTTCCACGTCTCGCCCCTGGCCGGCTTCAAGGGCGGTGCGCTGAACTACCTGATCCCGCACACCGCCAAGGACGCCGAAGTGATCGCGGTGATCGACTCCGACTACTGCGTGCACCCGAACTGGCTCAAGCACATGGTGCCGCACTTCGCCGACCCGAAAATCGCCGTGGTGCAGTCGCCGCAGGACTACCGCGACCAGAACGAAAGCACCTTCAAGAAGCTTTGCTACGCCGAATACAAAGGCTTCTTCCACATCGGCATGGTCACCCGCAACGACCGCGACGCGATCATCCAGCACGGCACCATGACCATGACCCGTCGCTCGGTTCTGGAAGAACTGGGCTGGGCCGACTGGTGCATCTGTGAAGACGCCGAACTCGGTCTGCGCGTATTCGAAAAAGGCCTGTCGGCGGCGTATTACCACGACAGTTACGGCAAGGGTCTGATGCCGGACACCTTCATCGACTTCAAGAAGCAGCGTTTCCGCTGGGCCTACGGCGCGATCCAGATCATCAAGCGTCACACCCGCAGCCTGCTGCGCGGCAAGGACACCGAGCTGACTCGTGGCCAGCGCTACCACTTCCTCGCGGGCTGGCTGCCGTGGGTGGCGGACGGCATGAACATCTTCTTCACCGTCGGCGCGTTGCTGTGGTCGGCGGCGATGATCATCGTGCCGCAACGGGTCGACCCGCCACTGCTGATCTTCGCGATCCCGCCGCTGGCGCTGTTCGTGTTCAAGGTCGGCAAGATCATCTTCCTCTACCGTCGCGCCGTGGGCGTGAACCTGAAAGATGCGTTCTGCGCGGCACTGGCTGGCCTGGCGTTGTCGCACACCATCGCCAAAGCGGTGCTGTACGGCTTCTTCACCAGCAGCATTCCGTTCTTCCGCACCCCGAAAAACGCCGACAACCATGGCTTCTGGGTGGCGATTTCCGAGGCCCGGGAAGAGCTGTTCATCATGCTGCTGTTGTGGGGCGCGGCGCTGGGGATTTTCCTGGTGCAGGGCATTCCAAGCAACGACATGCGCTTCTGGGTGGCGATGCTGCTGGTGCAGTCGCTGCCGTACGTGGCGGCGCTGATCATGGCGTTCCTGTCGTCGCTGCCGAAACCTTCGGCGGCGCCTGAACCGGCACCTGTCGTCTAATTCCTCGACGAAGCACTAAACGGCGGCCAATGGTCGCCGTTTTGCTTTAAGATAACCGCCATTTTGCGGGGCTTGGCGTGATATCCAACCCTGTGGGAGTGAGCTGGCCCGCGATGGCAATGTAACAATCAGCCTTTATGTTGACTGACACACCGCCAACGCCAGCAGGCTGGCTCCCACTTTGGCCCTCGCCCAATTTCAATCCGGAGTTTTCCATGACGGCCCACGCCGACCTTTCGCCGACCCTCCAACTCGCCATCGACCTGATCCGCCGTCCGTCCGTGACGCCGGTCGACGCCGATTGCCAGAAGCAGATGATGCAGCGCCTGGGCGATGCCGGTTTCTCCCTCGAGCCGATGCGCATCGAAGATGTGGATAACTTCTGGGCGACTCACGGTAAAGGCGACGGCCCGGTGCTGTGCTTCGCCGGTCACACCGATGTGGTGCCGACCGGTCCGGTGACCGCCTGGCAGATCGACCCGTTCAACGCGGTGATCGACGAACACGGCATGCTTTGTGGCCGTGGCGCGGCGGACATGAAAGGCAGCCTGGCCTCGATGACTGTGGCAGCCGAGCGTTTTGTCGCCGACTACCCGGATCACAAGGGCAAGGTCGCGTTCCTGATCACCAGCGACGAAGAAGGCCCGGCGCATCACGGCACCAAGGCTGTGGTCGAGCGTCTGGCCGCCCGTAACGAGCGTCTGGACTGGTGCATCGTTGGCGAACCGTCGAGCACTACGCTGGTGGGCGACGTGGTGAAGAACGGTCGTCGCGGCTCCCTCGGCGCCAAACTGACCGTGCGCGGCGTGCAAGGCCACGTGGCCTATCCGCACCTGGCGAAAAACCCGATCCACCTCGCGGCCCCGGCTCTGGCCGAACTCGCCGCCGAGCATTGGGATCACGGTAACGACTTCTTCCCGCCGACCAGTTTCCAGATTTCCAACGTCAACTCCGGCACCGGCGCGACCAACGTGATTCCGGGCGATCTGGTGGCGTTGTTCAACTTCCGCTTCTCCACCGAATCGACCGTTGAAGGCCTGCAGAAACGCGTCGCCGACATCCTCGACAAGCACGGCCTGGACTGGCACATCGACTGGGCGCTGTCCGGTCTGCCGTTCCTCACCGAGCCGGGCGCGCTGCTCGATGCAGTGTCGTCGAGCATCAAGCAGATCACCGGCCGCGAGACCAAGGCGTCCACCAGCGGCGGTACCTCCGACGGCCGTTTCATCGCGACCATGGGCACGCAGGTTGTTGAACTGGGCCCGGTCAACGCGACCATCCACCAGGTCAACGAGCGCGTGCTGGCGGCCGATCTCGATGTACTGACCGAGATCTACTACCAGACCCTGATCAAGTTGCTTGCCTGATGCTTGCGTGCCCGATCTGCAGTGAACCGCTGAACGCGGTGGACAACGGCGTGGTCTGCCCCGCAGGCCACCGCTTCGACCGTGCGCGTCAGGGTTACCTGAACCTGTTGCCGGTGCAGCACAAGAACAGCCGCGATCCCGGCGACAACCAGGCGATGGTCGAGGCCCGCCGCGACTTTCTGAACGCCGGGCATTACGCGCCGGTGGCCAAGCGTCTGGCGGAACTGGCGGCCAGTTATGCGCCGGCCCGCTGGGTCGATATCGGTTGTGGCGAGGGCTACTACACCGCGCAGATCGCCGAGGCCTTGCCGGACGCTGACGGTTACGCACTGGACATTTCAAAGGAAGCGGTCAAGCGCGCCTGCAAACGCAATCCTTCGCTGACGTGGTTGATTGCGAGCATGGCCCGTGTGCCATTGGCTTCCGGCAGCTGCCAGTTTCTGGCCAGTGTCTTCAGCCCGCTGGACTGGGAAGAGGCCAAGCGCCTGCTCAGCGTTGGTGGCGGTCTGATGAAAGTCGGCCCGACCAGCGGCCACCTGATGGAACTGCGCGAACGCCTGTACGACGAAGTGCGCGAATACACCGACGACAAGCACCTGGCCCTGGTGCCGGAAGGCATGGCGCTGGCGCACAGTGAAACCCTGGAATTCAAACTGACGCTGGACAAGCCCGAGGATCGCGCCAACCTGCTGGCGATGACGCCCCACGGCTGGCGCGCCAGTGCCGAGCGCCGTGCGGCGGTGATCGAGCAGGCCGAGCCGTTCGTGACCACCGTGTCGATGCGCTACGATTATTTCGTTCTTCAATAACTTTTGGACTCGGGCAAGCAGCCCGGGGCCGGCTAAATCCGCGAATGGATTTTTCAGACCCGCAGTGAGGATATCCATGCGCCAACCGGACATCGAGATTTACCTGAAAGACGCCGACGTCGACCACAAGGCCATTTCCGCCTGGCTGGGCGCCGCCCTTGGCCCGTGCAGCGACTGGGTCCAGAAAGGCCAGACCTACAAATGCAAGGCCGGCAACATCCCGGTGACCTGGCTGCCGAAAGCCGTGGGCAAGTGGAACAGCCTGTACCTGGAAAGCGACCAGACGCCATGGGATGACGATATCGCCTGTGCCCGTGCAGCATTTGCCGCGCTGAACGTTGAAGTGCGCTGCGCGCCGGGGACGTGGGTCGAGGAAGAAGGTGAGGAAACGGCGGACCGCTGGATTCGGATCAGCGCCGATGGTGAAGAAGAGATCACCTGGAAAACTGCGTAACAGACAATACACAAAACCTGTGGGAGCGAGCTTGCTCGCGATTGCGGTCGGACATTCAACATCAATGTTGACTGAAAGGGCCCCATCGCGAGCAAGCTCGCTCCCACAGTGTTTTTGGTGTTCTGAAGATTTGCGTTACAGGCCTACAACATCCTCCGCCTGCAACCCCTTCTGCCCTTCCACCACCGCGTATTCAACCTGCTGACCCTCGGTCAGCGAACGGTGGCCTTCACCGCGGATCGCGCGGTAGTGCACGAACACGTCCACCCCGTCTTCGCGCTGAATGAAGCCGTAGCCCTTGGCATCGTTGAACCACTTCACGTTGCCGGTTTCACGTGTTGCCATCTGTTCATACTCCTTTTTTATTATTGAACAGGCTTTTCGCAGGAAAGCCTTTGCGGAACGTCAGCCTGCGTCCGACGTCCATAAAAGGGCCCCGGCGACAGACCGCCGAGTATATGACAGGCGGCAAAACTCTCAACAGGAGATTACTTCGCCGCTTTTTTGCCGATTTTCCATGAATCCGGCACACTATCGACCGCCCGAGCAAACGCTCGGTTTATCCACTCACGCAGAAGCCGTATGACCCGTTCCCCGTTCCGCCGTCTTGTGTTTGGCACCTTGCGCCGACTGTTGTATCTCTGGGTCCGCTCCGAGACGATCAACCAGTCGTCGTTCACCCTCAACCTCGACCGCAGTCGTCCGGTGTTCTACGTCCTGCAAAACCCATCGCTGACTGATCTGGCGGTGGTCGACACCGAGTGCACCAAGGCCGGATTGCCACGGCCGGTACTGCCAGTATCAGTCGGTAATCTGTTGGAGCCGGCGGCGTTCTTCTACCTGACGCCGGACCCGGACTGGCTCGGCCGCCAGGACAAACGCGGTGCACCGCCGACCCTGACCCGACTGGTCAGCGCCCTCAGCCAGAACGCTGCCGAGGACGCGCAGATCATTCCGGTCAGCGTGTTCTGGGGCCAGTCGCCGGACAGCGAAAACAGCCCGTGGAAACTGCTTTTCGCCGACAGCTGGGCGGTCACCGGGCGCCTGCGTCGCCTGCTGAGCATCATGATTCTGGGTCGCAAGACCCGCGTGCAATTCTCCGCGCCGATCCATCTGCGCGAACTGATCGAGCACAACAAGGGCCACGAGCGCACCGTGCGCATGGCCCAGCGAATCCTGCGGGTGCACTTCCGCAACCTCAAGGCTGCGGTGATCGGCCCGGACATCTCCCACCGCCGCAACCTGGTCAAAGGTCTGCTCAACCAGCCGCTGGTCAAGCAAGCGATCCTCGACGAAGCCGAGCGCGAAAATATTTCCCCGGAAAAAGCCAAGGCCCAGGCCCTGCGCTACGGCAACGAGATCGCCTCGGACTACACCTACACCGCGATCCGTTTTCTGGAAGTGGTGCTGAGCTGGTTCTGGAACAAGATCTACGACGGGATCAAGGTCAACCACATCGAAGGCGTGCAGAAGGTCGCCCAGGGTCACGAAGTGATCTACGTGCCGTGCCACCGCAGTCACATCGACTATCTCTTGCTGTCGTACTTGCTGTTCCGTAACGGCCTGACCCCGCCTCACATTGCCGCCGGGATCAACCTCAACATGCCGGTGATCGGCAGTCTGCTGCGTCGGGGCGGTGCGTTCTTCATGCGCCGCACGTTCAAGGGCAACCCGCTGTACACCTCGGTGTTCAACGAATACCTGCATACTCTGTTCACCAAGGGCTTCCCGGTCGAATACTTCGTCGAGGGCGGCCGCTCGCGTACCGGGCGCATGCTGCAACCGAAAACCGGGATGCTCGCGATCACCATGCGCAGCTTCCTGCGCTCCTCGCGGATGCCGATCGTGTTCGTGCCGGTGTACATCGGTTACGAACGCGTACTTGAAGGCCGGACCTACCTCGGCGAACTGCGTGGCGCGAGCAAGAAGAAAGAATCGATCTTCGACATCTTCAAAGTCATCGGCGCGCTCAAGCAGCGCTTCGGCCAGGTGGCGGTGAATTTCGGCGAGCCGATCAAACTGGCGGAATTCCTCGACAGCGAACAGCCGGGCTGGCGCCAGCAGGAGCTGGGCCCGCAATTCAAACCGGCGTGGCTCAACGAAACCACCAATCGCCTCGGCGAGAAAGTCGCGCAGCATCTGAATGAAGCGGCGGCGATCAACCCGGTCAACCTGGTGGCGCTGGCGCTGCTGTCGACCACTCGTCTGGCACTGGATGATCGGGCCATGGCGCGGGTGCTGGATCTGTATCTGGCGCTGTTGCGCAAGGTCCCGTACTCGCCGCACACCACCCTGCCGGAAGGCGATGGCCGGGCGTTGATCGAACACGTGAAGGACATGGATCTGCTGTCCGAGCAGAACGATGCACTGGGCAAGATTCTGTATCTGGACGAGCAGAATGCCGTCCTGATGACCTACTACCGCAACAACGTGCTGCACATCTTCGCCCTGCCGGCGCTGCTGGCGAGTTTCTTCCAGAGCACTTCGCGCATGAGCCGCGAGCAGATCCTGCGCTACACCCGTGCGCTGTATCCGTATCTGCAGGCGGAGCTGTTCATCCGTTGGAGCCTGGACGAACTGGATGCGGTGATCGATCAGTGGCTGGAGGCTTTCGTCGAACAGGGCCTGCTGCGTTTCGAGAAAGACGTCTACCTGCGCCCGGCGCCGAGCTCACGGCATTTCGTGCTGCTGACCCTGCTGTCGAAGAGCATCGCCCAGACCCTGCAGCGCTTCTACATGACCGTGTCGTTGTTGCTCAACGCCGGCCAGAACACCATCAGCGCCGAAGAACTGGAAGACCTGTGCACAGTCATGGCCCAGCGCCTGTCGATCCTGCATGGCCTGAACGCACCGGAGTTCTTCGACAAGAGCCTGTTCCGCCACTTCATCCAGACGATGCTCGATCTCGACGTGCTGCGTCGCGACGAAGCAGGCAAGTTGAGTTATCACGAACTGCTTGGAGAACTGGCCGAAGGTGCAGCGAAACGGGTACTGCCGGCGGAGATCCGTTTGTCGATTCGTCAGGTGGCGCTACATCGCAGTGAGGATGCGGCGGAAACTGCAACCTCGTCGGTTTCCTGAAACTTGAGGACAACTAACCGGAAGACCGGATCGTTTTCCGGTTAGTTGTTTTATGAATTAATGGGCTCTTTTTAATCGATAAGGAAATCGAGATGAGCCTGTTAAACGAATCTCTTCAAAACATCACCGTAACGTTTAGCCTTCCAGCAGAATTCAGTGCCCCTCTCGACGGAGATAATGAAACCGTTGTAGACGTTCAAGTGATCAATACCCGGCAACCGTTAAGCATCAAACACTGGAAACATCCCTCCATTGTCGACGGCCAGTGGAATTTCAGTTTTACCCATCGATATAGCGATGTGAGCGTCAAATACCGCGTCACCATCCAGCTGTTTCATAACGGGCAGCCCTTGTTGCTGGAACAGGATCACTTCGTCATTGTTCATCAGGCGCCCCATCGGCAGACGCTGCATCTGAGTCCGATCGGTTACTTGTACGTTGAAGTGCAGGAACCCGAAATGATTCCCCCCGAACAGGCAATCACCATCAGCCTGCATGAAAACGAAAGTCCCGGTGTCGAACTGGCGCGCGTTTCTCACGATGAGGAAACTGCCACTTCGTTTTATCTTGAATATGATCCGGAGCATGTGGTGCCGGGCAAAAGGTATGCACTGACGGGGATAGAAAACAGGTACCACCAACGGCTGTCCGTATTTCCTGAAGCTATCGAACTTGTACCGGCGACACATCCGCCCCGATCGCGCCTGTTGCGGGCAATCGATCAGTGGCTGAATGAACCGTTACGTTTGTTCACTGACTCACTTTCCAAAATCCGCTAGATTTCTCTGGGCGCCCCTCTGGCGCCCAAGTCTTTTGAGGTCCCCATGAAAAAACTTTCTCTTCTCGCCGCCGCCACTCTGTTGAGCGCCTGCCAGTCCACCACACCGAGCGGAAAAGCGAGCCTCGACGGCGAAGTGTTCTACCTGCAACGCATCGCCATGCCGCCCAGCGCGACCTTGAGTGTGAGCCTGCAGGACGTTTCGCTGGCCGATGCGCCGGCCGTCGTGCTCGATGAACAGAAAGGCCCGATCAAGGGACAAGTGCCGTTGCCGTTCCATTTGAGCTACGATCCGGCCCAGGTCAAACCCGGCCACCGCTACTCGGTCAGCGCACGCATTGAGGTCAACGGCGAGCTGATGTTCATCACCACCGAAAACCATGCCGTGCAGCTTGATGGCAAGGATCCCCAGCCGCTGAAGATCCGCGTCGACGCCGCCCGCTAACGCTCTTATGAACAAGGAAGCCTTGATGCTCCGCCCTACCCTTCGCTTCGCCGGCCTGTGCGCGGGCCTGATGATCTCCGCCAGCGCCATGGCCCTGTCCCTCAGCGACCTGTCGCAGGGCGACGCCACCGGTGGCCTCAAGGATGCCCTGACCCAGGGCGCGCAACTGGCCGTCAAACAACTCGGTACCCCGGGCGGCTTCAGCAACAACCCGGACGTGAAAATCGAACTGCCGGGCAAACTCGGCAAAGTCGCCGGCAAGATGAAAGCGTTCGGCATGGGCGCCCAGGTCGATGAACTGGAAACCGCCATGAACAAGGCCGCGGAAACCGCCGTGACCCAGGCTCAGCCGATCCTGGTCGACGCCGTGAAGAAAATGAGCGTGGCTGACGCCAAAGGCATCCTCAGCGGCGGCAACGACTCCGCCACCCAATACCTGGACAAATCCAGCCGCGAACAGATCCGCGCCAAGTTCCTGCCGATCGTCAAACAGGCGACCGACAAGGTAGGCGTGGCGCAGAAGTACAACTCCTTCGCCGGCCAGGCTGCGACACTGGGCGTGGTCGACGCGAAGAGCGCGAACATCGAAAGCTACGTCACCGAACAAGCGCTGAACGGCCTGTTCGAGATGATCGGCAAACAGGAAGAAACCATCCGCAAAAACCCGGCCGCTGCGGCGACGAGTCTGGCGAAGAAGGTGTTTGGCAGCCTCTAGGTCAACGCTGCACGGGAGCGAGACAACTCGCTCCCGTCCTTCAACACACTGGCTGGACTGCGTAAAAAGAACACCCACTCGCTGCCCATTTTCCTTTTCTCGAAGACCTGCAATTCGACCAGCCCATTCAGGGCCGACATCGCGGTGCTGCAAGAGCAACCCAAGTGTTCCCTCACGTTGCTCGCCGTAAACTCCTTCGCCACTCCGCTCTTGGCCACCTGATACAGCGCCCGCTGCCTTTGCGTCAGCCGCTCGAAAAAACCCGACGCCATCAGCCAGCGCTCAAAGTCTTCCGTGTACGCCAGGCTTTTGCGGTAGACATCCGTGAAGCGACTGACCGCACGCTGAATCACCGAACACTGAAACTCGATGAAATACGTCAGATCCAGCTCATCGGCCTCGCTATGCAAATACGACCGCCCGTACTTCACCGGCGCATTGCGCAGCAAAGGACTGATCGCAATGTAGCGAAATGCCGAAAACTCGTGCTTGAACATGAACCAGTAGAACAACGCCCTCGCAACCCGTCCGTTGCCATCGCGAAACGGATGTTCGTAGCCCAGAGAAAAATGCAGCGTGATCGCCTTGATCAACGGGTGCAGGTAGTCCCTTTCTTGAGGTGAGCCGAGTGGCTGATTGATCCAGCGTACGAGCCTCTGCAAACGCATCACCAGCCCGACAGCGGGCGGCGGTGCATGCACCGTGTTGCCCTCGCCATCCTGTACCACCACTTCATCGTTCGTCCTGAACAAACCGGGACTGTATTGCGCGTCATCGATCCCCTCGACGCCCACCCGATGCATTGCCGTGATCAAGTCGACGCTCAAGGGTTGGTAACGGTTTTCCCAGGCGAAATTCATCATCCTGTAATTGCCCATGACCATCCGCTCATCCGGCGTGCGCGGCTACCGTTGATACTTGAGCAAGTCCTTGGCAACTCGCGTGGTGGTGGCCGCACCTTCCAACTGGCTGCTGGCGATCACTTCGTCTTCGATCAGATCATTGAGCAAATAACTGAAATGCGACCGTTCGCCAATCTGCCCGGTCATGCATTCCAGCGAAGCGGAAGTCGTCTGCAGATCGACGGCCGAAAGGGTTTTCCGTGCCGAGGGTGTCAGCAAATACTTGCCCCACTGCGGCGGCTCACCCAATGGCAGTAGATTGATGTACTGCGCAGCCCTCGCCCTCTTCACCAGCGCCCAACACAAACAAGCGTCCAGCCCCGGCGCCCAGCGATAGCGCAAATCCTCGAAAGGCAAGTAACGCCCCCGATCATCGAGAGGCTTGAGCAGCGCCAGATAATCCACCAGATACTGCTTGTGCGGCGCCTGCGCCAACAAGTCGAACACCGGATCGGACCGTCCTTTCAATACTGGCGGCTTCTTCACAAAAAACCTCTCGATCACTCATAAAAACAGAGAACCGAGTACAACACCCCAGACCAGACGGCCTCAATATCAGAGAATTCTGAAAAAGCTGTAGGAGACACCGCAGCCCATAGCCCATAGCCCATAGCCCATAGTCACTCAAACACGATGAGCGTTAGCTCGAGTAAAGCTTTTGACGTACCGGCCCCGTTGAGAGGCTGAGTGGAGGGATTTATCCGGGGGTGGGCGCGAAGCGCCGTTTGGCGAAGCCAAACACATCGAGAGGAGGTGCAGCGAAGCAAACCGTAGGCGATGCCCCCGGATGAATCCCGGAGCGAAGGGACGCCGAGCCACAGCGAGGCGCCGAACGTTGGGGCAAGACTTTTTGGTTACTTTTGAGGCGTTTGTCAAAAGTGACCCGCTGTAAGAGCGGAACCGCCAGCCGCAGCACCCGCAAAAACGGATATTCACCCAAACCCCAGGAGCCTGGCCGGCCCGAAGGCCGCCAAGCTCACCAAACCAAATCAAGCCTCCTTACGCACCCGGAACCAAGCCGCATACAACGCCGGCAAAAACAAAAGCGTCAGAGCAGTCGCCACAATCAACCCACCCATGATCGCCACCGCCATCGGCCCGAAAAACACACTGCGTGACAACGGAATCATCGCCAGCACCGCCGCCAGCGCCGTCAGCACAATCGGCCGGAACCGCCGCACAGTCGCCTCGATGATCGCCTGCCAGGGCTTGAGCCCCGCCGCGATATCCTGCTCGATCTGATCCACCAGAATCACCGAGTTGCGCATGATCATCCCCGACAGTGCAATCGTCCCCAGCATCGCCACAAACCCGAACGGCTGACGGAACACCAGCAGAAACAGCGTCACCCCGATCAACCCCAGCGGCGCCGTCAGAAACACCATCGCCGTGCGCGAGAAACTGCGCAGCTGCACCATCAGTAACGTCAACACGACGACAATGAACATCGGCACACCGGCATTCACCGACTTCTGCCCACGCTCGGAGTCTTCGACGGTGCCGCCGACATCCAGCAGATAACCGTCAGGCAATTCGGCACGGATCGGATCGAGGGTCGGCTGAATCTGTTTCACCAGCGTCGCCGGTTGCTCCTTGCCATAGATATCGGCCCGCACCGTCACGGTCGGCAGCCGGTTGCGATGCCAGATGATGCCTTCCTCGAAGCCATATTCCAGCGTGGCAATCTGCGACAACGCAACGCTGCGACCGTTGTCGGTCGGCACCGCCAGACTCGGCAGCAGCGACAGTTCGGTGCGCTCGTGCACGGTGCCGCGCAAGAGGATTTCGATCAGCTCGTTGTCTTCGCGATACTGGCTGACACTGGAACCGGTCAGCGAGCTCTGGAGGAATTTCGCCAGATTGGCGGTGCTCACGCCCAGTGCCCGGGCGCGGTCCTGATCGATGTTCAGGTACACGACCTTGCTCGGCTCTTCCCAGTCCAGATGCACATTCACCACATGCGGATTCTCGCGCACCTTGGCCGCGACCTTGCGTGCCAATGCGCGGACTTCCTCGATGTGCTCGCCGGTGACGCGGAACTGCACCGGATAGCCGACCGGCGGGCCGTTCTCCAGGCGCGTGACCCGCGAACGCAGGGCCGGGAATTGTTCGTTCAAGGTATCGATCAGCCAGGTGCGCAGGGCTTCCCGCTCCTCGATGGTTTTCGCCAACACGACGAACTGGGCGAAACTGGCCGCCGGCAGCTGTTGATCCAGCGGCAGGTAGAAACGCGGCGAGCCGGTGCCGACGTAGGCCACGTAATTGTCGATGCCAGCATGATCCTTGAGCATCGCTTCCAGTCGCTTGACCTCGGCGGTGGTGTTGGCCAGCGACGCGCCTTCCGCCAGTTTCAGATCGACCATCAGTTCCAGCCGGTTGGAGGCCGGGAAGAACTGCTGCGGGACGAACTTGAACAGCATCACCGAGGCGACGAACAGCCCCACTGTCAGCACGATCACCGTCTTGCGCCGACGCACGCACCACTCCACCAGACGTCGAACCCGCTGATAAAACGGTGTGGCATAAGGGTCCGGCTGACCGTCACCACTGCCGTGTTTGGCCGCGTGAATTTTCGCCAGGTCCGGCAGGAGTTTTTCCCCGAGGTACGGCACAAACATCACCGCCGCCACCCATGAAGCGAGCAACGCGATGGTGACGACCTGGAAGATCGAGCGGGTGTATTCACCGGTGCCGGACTGCGCGGTGGCAATCGGCAGGAAGCCTGCGGCGGTGATCAGCGTACCGGTGAGCATCGGGAACGCGGTGCTGGTCCAGGCGTAACTGGCCGCCTTGATCCGGTCAAAGCCCTGCTCCATTTTGATCGCCATCATTTCCACGGCGATGATCGCGTCATCCACCAGCAAGCCCAGCGCCAGCACCAGAGCACCGAGGGAAATCTTGTGCAGCCCGATGCCGAGGTAATACATGCAGGCGAAGGTCATCGCCAGCACCAGCGGAATGGTCAATGCCACCACCATGCCGGTGCGCACGCCAAGGGAGAAGAAGCTCACCAGCAACACGATGGCCAGCGCTTCGACCAACACCTGGACGAACTCGCCGACGCCACTTTTCACCGCCGCCGGCTGATCGGACACCTTGCGCAACTGCATGCCGGCCGGCAGGTTTTTCTGGATGCGGGAGAACTCGACTTCCAGCGCCTTGCCCAGCACCAGAATGTCACCGCCGTCCTTCATCGCCACCGCAAGCCCGATGGCGTCTTCGCCCATGAAGCGCATGCGCGGCGCCGGCGGGTCGTTGAAACCGCGCCGTACATCGGCGACATCCGAGATGCGGAACGTACGATCACCGACCCGGATCGGGAAGTTTCGGATCTCGTCGACTGTCTGAAAATTCCCCGAGACCCGTAGCTGCAATCGTTCGCTGCCGGTTTCGAAGAAGCCGGCGGTGGACACCGCGTTTTGCTCTTCCAGCGCCTGCTGGACTGCCGCCAGCGGCAAGCCGAGGGTGGCGAGTTTGACGTTGGACAGCTCGACCCAGATTTTCTCGTCCTGCAGCCCGAGCAGATCGACCTTGCCCACGTCCTTGACCCGTTGCAGCTGGATCTGGATGCGGTCGGCGTAATCCTTGAGCACGGCGTAGTCGAAGCCGTCGCCGGTCAGGGCGTAGATATTGCCGAACGTGGTGCCGAATTCATCGTTGAAGAATGGGCCCTGAATCCCCGGTGGCAGGGTCTGGCGGATGTCGCTGACCTTCTTGCGTACCTGATACCAAAGGTCCGGGATCTCCACCGAATGCATCGAGTCGCGGGCGATGAACGTGACCTGGGACTCACCGGGGCGGGAAAACGAAACAATGCGTTCGTACTCGCCGGTTTCCATCAGCTTCTTTTCGATGCGCTCGGTGACCTGACGCGATACTTCCTGTGCCGTAGCGCCCGGCCAGCGGGTCTGGATGACCATGGCCTTGAAGGTGAACGGCGGGTCTTCGCTCTGTCCGAGTTTGGTGTAGGACAAGGCGCCGACGATGGCCAGCAAAAGCATCAGGAACAGTACGATCTGGCGATTACGCAGCGCCCATTCGGAAAGGTTGAAGCGCATCGGGACTTACTCCTTGTCCGCCAGATTGACCACACGGTTGGAGCGATCCACGGGACGCACCTGCTGCCCTTCCAGCAGCACATGCACGCCGGCGGCCACGACCCAGTCGCTGGCGTTGAGGCCTTCGAGCACCGGCACGGTTTTCTCGCCGAACGGGCCGATGCGCACGGGCGTCTTTTTCAAGGTGTTGTTGGCGCTGACGACCCAGACGTAGGTCGCGCCGTTTTCGGCGGTCAGGGCCGAGAGTGGCACCGACAGCGGGATCACGTCGGCGGTCTGGACGAACACCCGGGCGCTCTGGCCGAGTTCGACAGGCACGTTGCCGGCGGTGAAGGCGATGCGGGCGGCGAAGGTCCGGGATTTCGGATCGGCCGCTGGCGAGAGCTCACGGATTTTGCCGGCGAAGCGCTGGTTCGGTTGCGTCCACAGCTCCACGGAAACAGGCTGGCCAACCTTGAAGCGGCCGAAGCTTTGCTCCGGGAGGCTGATCAGCACTTCGCGTTCGCCATCGGTGGCGAGGGTGAATACGGTCTGCCCGGCGGCGACCACTTGCCCGACTTCCACCGAACGCTTGGCTACCACGCCATCCTGAGGCGCACGCAGCACGGCGTAACTGGCCTGGTTGGTCGAGACGTTGAATTCGGCTTTGATCTGCTTGAGACGCGCCTCTCCGGAGCGGTAGAGGTTTTCGGCATTGTCGTAGGCCGAGCGGCTGACCATCTGCCGCTCCATCAGGGTCTTGTAGCGGTCACGCTCGGCGCGCACCAGATTCAGATTGGCTTCGGCGGCGGTGACCTGAGCGCGGGTGGCTTCCAGTTGCAGGCGTACGTCCTGCGGGTCGAGTTCGGCCAGGGGTTGATCGGCCTTCACGCGCTGGCCTTCCTCGACCAGTCGTCGGCTGACTTTGCCGCCGATGCGGAACGCCAGATCCGGTTCGTAGCGGGCGCGAACCTCGCCCGGATAACTTTCCATTGCCTGCGCCGAAGGCTCTGGCTGCACCACCATGGCCGGTCGCACGCTGACTGGCGTCACCTCTTCCTTACCACACGCCGACAATAAAAACGCCAGAGTGACTGGCACCGCAAAGGACAACGCATGGCGGAACATGGTGAAGGACCTTTCGCTAAGGAGGCTTGGAATAATTATACTGGCCGGTATGTTATTAATAGCAAACTCACCAGTCCAGTATTAAAAGCGAAGAATGTCGAACCATCTTTCAGCTCCAAACGGCCCCGGCCGCCCGAAGGATCCGGCCAAGCGCCAGGCGATTCTCGAAGCGGCGAAAATCCTGTTCCTGAGTCACGGCTATGCCAACACCAGCATGGACGCGGTGGCCGCCGAGGCTGGCGTGTCGAAGCTGACGGTCTATAGCCATTTCAATGACAAGGAGACGCTGTTTTCCGCCGCCGTGGTGGCCAAATGCGAGGAGCAATTGCCGCCGCTGTTCTTCGAATTGCCGGACGGCATCGCGGTGGAAAATGTGTTGCTGAACATTGCCAGAGGCTTTCACCACCTGATCAACAGCGATGAATCGGTGAACCTGCATCGCCTGATCATGGCGCTGGGCAGTCAGGATCCGAAGCTGTCGCTGATCTTCTTCGAGGCCGGCCCGCAGCGCATGGTGCAAGGCATGGAGCGGCTTCTGCGGCGGATCGATGAGACTGGCGCGCTGCGTATCGACAACCCGCACAACGCCGCCGAACACTTCTTCTGCCTGATCAAGGGCGCGGGGAATTTCCGGTTGCTGTATGGCTGCGGTGAACCACTGACCGGCGAGGCGGCGGAAAGCCATGTGCAGGAAGTGGTCGAGCTGTTCATGCGTGCCTATCGCCCCTGAAAACAAAAATCCCACGCCATGCGTGGGATTTTCTTATGAGCCGGCTCAGGGCTTGAGCGCTTTCTTCGGGTAGATGTCATAGCGGCTGGATTTGCCATCCAGCGCATGGCTCGGCTTCGGCCCTTCGATGCACGGCGCCTTGCGCGGGCGCTTGACCACCACCCGGTGCGTGGCCAGCGCCAGCGCCGCTTCCAGCAGGGCCGGTGCATCCGGATCGTCGCCCACCAGCGGGCGGAACAGGCGCATTTCCTTCTTCACCAGGGCGGTTTTCTCACGGTGCGGGAACATCGGGTCGAGGTAGATCACCTGCGGCGGCTCGCCTTCCCAGTTGCGCATCACGTCGATGGAGTTGCCCTTGAGCAGTGTCATCCGCGCCACGATCGGTGCCACGTCGAAATCTTCCGCCGCGCGGGCCAGACCATCCTCCAGCAACGCGCCAATCAATGGCTGGCGCTCGATCAGGCTCATCTCGCAGCCCAGGCTCGCCAGCACGAACGCATCCTTCCCGAGCCCCGCCGTGGCATCCAGCACCCGCGGACGCACGCCTTGGGCGATACCGACCGCCTTGGCGATCATCTGCCCGCTGCCACCGCCGTACAACCGGCGATGGGCCGCGCCGCCCTCGACGAAATCGACCCGCACCGGCCCCGGCGCATCCGGCCCCAGCTGTTGCAGCTGCAAGCCCTGCTCGCCGACCTGCAAGGCAAACTCGCCGTCGGCCACCTGCAACGGCAGATTCAGGCGCTGCGCCCACTGCTCGGCCTGCGCTTCGAACGTCGGGCCGAGGGCTTCGACATGGATGCGGCAGGCCGCAGGTTGCTCAATCATGGAAAACACGCTCAAAAAAGTTAAGGATCGGCAAAAACCGCCGATAACCCAATCAACGCGCATTTTGCCAGAGCTGAGCGTCGACCGAAAAAAATGTCAGGCATTCTTCCCACATCGATTGGCTACATCTCGCCTACAGGCGATTTCAGCCGTCATAACACTCAAGCATTGGGCGGCGTCAGCCACCTGTGGCAGGATTTCTTCGCCCAGGCACTGGCCGAGCAATCGAGTGATGTGGTGCCGGCCTGTGGCACTTTCCCGCCGGTCGATCTGGAAAGCCCTGAAGAGCCGACTATCGGCAGCGAACTGCACGCCCACATCATCGACCAACGCGAATGCGATGTGGTGGAAACCCAGGTACGCCCGCCCGAGCCGCTGTTCCTGCCGATTGCCGAAATCGACATGAACCTGGCCGAGCCGTACCCACCGTTCCCGCCGGAAGACATCAAGACTCAGCAAAAGCAGCAGGATTTCGACAGCAGCTGGGTTCGTCCGGTCGTGATCAACAACGGCCAGCCGATTCCGGAACCGGGACCTGCCCCGCAGAAAAAGCCGCTGTACCTGCCGATTGCCGAGTTCGACCTGGATCTGCTGCAGCCTTACCCGCCGTTCCCGCCGGAAGAGATCGTCGAGCAGCAGAAAGCCCTGGACTTCGATAACGGCTGGGTACGCCCGATCGTTCAGCAGAACCTGCGCATCGCCGCCTGATCCCGTCCCGTTTCAACCCTTGAAGAATTGATTGGCCTTGGCGTACGGCATCGAACGCGAGGTGAAGCCGAACGTGCCCGATTGCTGGATTTCCTCGGCAGCCCTGAAGAACTCACCAAACGCCGCCAGCGCCAGCGCCGAGCCGGTACTGATGCGCTTCACACCCATTTCTTCCAGTTGCTGCACGGTCAGTTTCAGGCCACCGGACATCAACACATTGACCGGTTTCGGCGCCACCGCTCGCACCACCGCCAACACTTCTTCGGCCGTCCTCAGGCCCGGAGCATAGAGCACGTCGGCCCCCGCTTCGGCGAACGCCTGCAGGCGGCGAATGGTGTCGTTGATATCCGGATTGCCATGCAGGTAGTTCTCCGCGCGGGCCGTCAGGGTGAAGGGAAACGGTAATGTTCGAACAGCGGCAACCGCGGCTTCGATCCGCGCCACTGCATGTTCGAAACAGTAGATCGGCGCATCCGGACGGCCAGTGGCATCTTCGATCGAGCCACCCACGGCGCCCGCTTCGGCGGCGCGCAGCAGGCTTTGCGCCGATTCAGCAGGATCATCGGCAAAACCGTTTTCCAGATCCACCGCCACCGGCAAGTCCGTGGCTGCAGCAATTGCCCGGACGTTGTCCAGAGTCTGTTCAAGCCCCAAAGCGCCATCGGGCTTGCCCTGGGAAAACGCATAACCGGCACTGGTGGTCGCCAGCGCCTGATAACCCAGGCTGGCAAGCATCTTCGCGGAACCGGCATCCCACGGATTGGGAATCACGAAAATCCCGGGACGTTCATGCAGGGCTTTGAAGGCTTCGGCTTTACGGACTTGTTCTTTGCGGGCTTGGGCGTCCATCGGCAGGCTCCTGGGCAGAAAAAACCGCCTCAGAGCAGGCCAAGTTGCTCGGCGGCGGGTTCTCTGTATAGCTCAGGCAGCGATGGCAGGCCAGGCAAACGTTGCATCAGCTGTGTGTGAAAACGCTGCGCAAGCTTCGCCGCCAGGATGTTATCGGCGGTGTGCAGGAAGATGTACGGCGTGCGGCCCTCTTCGATCCACTCGGCAATCTTCGCCACCCACGGCACCAGGAACGGATCGTTGGCCTCAAGCTCGGGATGGCCGATGAAACGTACCTGCGGAAATTGGGTGAACGCTGCCGGGCGGGTCGGCACGCGGGGCTTTTTCGATTGGGCGTGGATCACCGAAGACTCGGTGGACAGGCAACTGAACAACGCGCGCGGATCGAGGCAGATACGTTCCACCTCGCGATCCAGCAGCAGACGATTGAGCAGGCGTTCACTCTCGCCTTTGGCGAAGAATTGCTCATGGCGCACTTCCACCGCCAGCGGTCGATCAAACGCGTCGATGAAGGCTGCGAGCTCTGGCAAGCGTTGCGGAGTGAAGCTTTTCGACAGTTGCAGCCACAGTGGCGATACGCGTTCGCCGAGCGGGCTGAGCAACTGGATGAAGGTTTCGGCGGCGGTCAGTTGATCGCGCAGGTCACCGCCGTGGCTGATGTCGCCGGGGAATTTGGCGGTGAAACGAAAGTGCTCGGGCATGACCTCGGCCCAACGCGCCACGGTGGCCGGCGAAGGGCTGGCGTAGAAAGTCGTATTGCCTTCCACGGCGTTGAACACTTGAGAATAGAGACCGAGGAAATCGGAGGTCTTGGCGTCTACCGGATACAGATACTCGCGCCAGGCGTTTTCACTCCAGGACGGGCAACCGAGGTAGTAAGGCAGATCCATCAGATGTACAGGTCGAGGCCCAGCACGTCTGCGTCCCAATCGACAAAACCGGCGGTGCTCAGGTAGCTGGCCAGGGCCATGGCCACGCTTTTCTTCATCGCACGGTGATAAATCATGTCTTGTTGGCGGGCGGGCAGATTGCTCAGGCGTTGCGCGGAGGCCTTGGCGGCGCGGGCAGCCAGTTGCGCTTCGGTGGGGAATTCCAGCTCGCCTTCAATATCCTCGACGGATTCATCCAGCGCCGGATTGCCTTTGCGAGGCTTGCGCTTGATGGGGTAGGAATGAGTGGAAACGCCGTCTATACGCATAAAGTCATGCTCGGTATCGATGATGGCAATTTAGCGGCACCTGACCGACTTAGCAAATCGCCGAGTGATAACTAGAACACATAAAAGACAAAAGGTTTAAAGCGCGGGGTTGGAAACGGACGATTGGCAGGCATTTGCAGGACCCTGCGGCGAATGCCACAGGGTCGAAGTCGTCAGCGGGCTTTCGGCGTGGCGACTTTATCGCGCAGGTAAACCGGCTGGGCATCGTCGGCCGGAATCGACTCGCCACGTTCCCAGGCGAATCGCGCCAACGTCAGCAGATCTTCGGCGTGGGGCAGCATGCCCGCATCGGAACCGCTCAGGTTGACAGCGATACGCTCGCCGTAGCCCCAACCGGTGCCGGCACCGAACCAGTCGCCAGCCGCATCGTCCGGCAGCGCGGCGACTTCAGGCGGCAATACCGCCTCGGTGCCGACCAGACGCATCTCCCCGGCCGTCTCGCGGTAGCAGCCCCAATACACCTCATCCATCCGCGCATCGATGGCCGCCGCGACCTGGCTCACGCCGTGTTCGCGATAAGCCCGTTGCGCGAGTACCGCCAGGTTCGACACCGGCAACACCGGACGATCCAGCGCGAACGCCAGGCCTTGCACTACGCCGATGGCGATGCGCACACCGGTGAACGCGCCAGGGCCGCGACCGAAGGCAATCGCGTCCACCGCTTGCAGCGTGGTGCCGGCGTCGGCCAGCAATTGCTGGATCATCGGCAGCAGCTTCTGCGCGTGCAGGCGCGGGATCACCTCGTAATGGCTCGTGACCTTGCCGTCATGCAGCAAGGCAACGGAGCAAGCTTCAGTCGCGGTGTCCAGGGCCAGCAAGGTGCTCATCGATGTGTCCGTAAATCAGGTGGGGAAAAGTGCGCCAGTATAAACAACTACGGCCCGCAAGCGGGCCGTGGATGATGCAGCGGATCAGGTTTTTCAGCTCAGCGCTTCAAGAACCTTGGCGGTGATCGCTTCAACCGAACCGACACCCGGGATGTGGCTGTACTTCGGCTTGCCGTTGGCGGCAGACAGCTTCTGGTAGAAGTCCACCAGCGGCTTGGTCTGCGAGTGGTAGACCGACAGGCGATGACGCACGGTTTCTTCGGTGTCGTCCTTGCGCTGCACCAGCTCTTCACCGGTGATGTCGTCTTTACCGGCAATCTTCGGCGGGTTGTAGACGATGTGGTACACGCGGCCGCTGGCCTCGTGAACGCGACGGCCAGCGATGCGCTGAACGATTTCTTCGTCTTCAACGGCGATCTCAACCACGGCATCCAGCTCGACACCGGCAGTCACCAGCGCTTCAGCCTGAGGAATGGTGCGCGGGAAACCGTCGAACAGGAAACCGTTGGCGCAGTCAGCCTGAGCGATGCGGTCTTTTACCAGTGCGATGATCAGGTCATCCGACACCAGGCCGCCGGCATCCATGATGCTCTTGGCCTTGATGCCCAGTTCGGTGCCGGCCTTGACCGCAGCACGCAGCATGTCGCCGGTGGAGATTTGCGGAATGCCGAATTTCTCGGTGATGAACTTAGCCTGAGTACCTTTACCGGCCCCGGGAGCTCCCAGCAGAATGACGCGCATTAGATGTGCTCCTCAATTTTTTTATAAAAAGCTTTTGCAAAACAACGGATTCGCCTCATGGGGCGAAATCCTGGAAATAGGGTCGTGACCGCCCAAACGGCCAGAGGCTGACCAAGATACACAGCAGGCTGCGCCCACACAAGACGCCAAAAGTCGGAGAAACCGGCGCCTGCCGCGACCTTGCGACGCGGTTCCCCAAGTCGCAACCCCATCATTAACTGTCGCTTGCCCGCATTTTTCCCACGCTCGATAAACGGCACCCGAGGTATGCCCCGGGTGCCCCGCCCCACGCAGAAAACCTTAGCCGGTATTTCGCAAACCGGCGGCAATCCCCGCCACAGACACCAGCAACGCCTGTTCTACCGGGCTGTCCTGCTCGACGTTCGGCTGCCGCGAACGCGCCAGCAGTTCGGCCTGCAATAGATGCAGCGGGTCGAGATAGGTGTTGCGCAGGCGGATGAATTCCAGGGTGTCCGGGCTATGTGCCAGCAGTTGCGACTGACCGGTCAGGCCGAGCACCACGGAACATGCCTGCGACAATAGGTCGCGTAAGTGCACACCCAAAGGTAACAAGTCCGACTCAACCAGTCGCTCATCGTAGGACAGCGCAATGTCGGCGTCGGCCTTGGCCAAAACCATTTCCAGCATGTCGATGCGGGTGCGGAAAAACGGCCACTGCTCGCGCATCTGCCCCAGCAATTCGCCTTCACCGCGCTCCAGCGCCTTGCTCAGCGCGGTTTCCCAACCGAGCCACGCTGGCAGCATCAAACGCGTCTGGGTCCAGCCGAAGATCCACGGAATCGCCCGCAGGCTTTCGATGCCACCGGCGCGGCGCTTGGCCGGACGGCTGCCCAACGGTAAACGTCCCAGCTCCTGCTCGGGTGTCGACTGGCGGAAATACTCGACGAACTGCGGATTTTCCCGCACCACGGCGCGGTAAGCAGCCACACCGTCGGCGGCCAATTCGTCCATCAGATGCCGCCACTCCGGCGTCGGCGGCGGCGGTGGCAGCAAGGTCGCTTCTAATACCGCAGCCAGATACAGATTGAGATTCTGCTCGGCGATGTCTGGCAGGCCGAATTTGAATCGAATCATTTCCCCTTGCTCGGTGGTGCGGAAACGCCCCGCCACCGAACCCGGCGGCTGCGACAGGATCGCCGCGTGAGCCGGGCCGCCGCCACGGCCCACGGTGCCACCGCGACCGTGGAACAGAAGCAGTTCGACTTGCTGCTCGCGGCAGATTTCCACCAGCCGCTCCTGGGCCCGGTATTGCGCCCAGGCCGCTGCGGTGGTGCCGGCGTCCTTGGCCGAGTCGGAATAACCGATCATCACTTCCTGCGGGCCTTGCAGACGTGCGCGGTAACCCGGCAGCAGCAACAGGCGCTCGATCACCGGCCCGGCGTTGTCGAGGTCGGCCAGGGTTTCGAACAGCGGCACTACGCGCATCGGCCGCAGCACACCAGAGTCCTTCAACAGCAGTTGCACCGCGAGGACATCGGAGGCGGCACCGGCCATGGAGATCACATAGGAACCCAGCGAAGCCCCCGGTGCGGCGGCGATTTCCTTGCAGGTGGCGAGCACTTCAGCGGTGTCGGCCGATGGCTTGAAATGCGCCGGCAGCAGCGGCCGGCGGTTTTGCAGTTCGCGGGTCAGAAAGCTGATGCGCTGTTCTTCGTCCCAGTCTTCATAGCGACCGAGGCCAAGGTAATCGGTGATTTCGGTCATCGCTGCTGTGTGTCGCGACGAGTCCTGGCGTACATCGAGGCGCACCAGGAACAGGCCGAAGGTCACGGCCCGACGCAGGCAATCGAGCAACGGTCCGTCGGCGATCACGCCCATGCCGCACTCGTGCAGCGAGTGGTAGCACAGCTCCAGCGGATCGAGCAGGTCGCGGTTGTTGTGCAGCACATCGGCCGGGGCCGGGGTCGTCGCAGTCAAGGAGGCATGGGCCCAGTTGCGTGTGGCACGCAGGCGTTCACGCAATTGCTTGAGTACCGCTCGATAGGGCTCGGCGCTGTCGCCGGCCTTGGCCTTGAGCGCGTCGCTGGCTTGCTGCATCGACAGTTCGGCGGCCAGGTGATCGACATCACGCAGGTAAAGGTCCGCCGCCATCCAGCGCGCCAGCAACAGCACTTCGCGGGTCACCGCAGCGGTGACATTCGGGTTGCCATCGCGGTCGCCGCCCATCCACGAAGCGAAGCGGATCGGCGCGGCTTCCAGCGGCAATCGCAGGCCCGTGGCCGCAAACAGTGCCTGATCGGCCTTGCGCATATGGTTGGGAATCGCCTGCCACAGCGAGTGCTCGATCACCGCAAAACCCCACTTGGCTTCGTCCACCGGGGTCGGGCGGGTGCGACGGATTTCTTCGGTGTGCCAGGCTTCGGCGATCAAGCGCTGCAGAGTGTTGTGGATCTGCTCGCGCTCGGCGCTGGTCAGGTCGCGGTGATCCTGGGCCGCCAGTTGCGCGGCAATCGCGTCGTACTTCTGGATCAGCGTGCGCCGGGCCACTTCGGTCGGGTGCGCGGTCAGCACCAGTTCGATTTCCAGTCGCGACAACTGGCGGGCGAGGGAGTCGGCGCTGTGCCCTTCCTCGCGCAGTCGGGCGAGCAATTCCGGCAGCACGCGGGATTCGAACGGCGCAGCTTGCGACTCTTCGCGGCGATGGATGAGCTGGTATTGCTCGGCGATGTTCGCCAGGTTGAGAAACTGGTTGAAGGCCCGCGCCACCGGTAGCAATTCGTCTTCGCTCAGCTGATTGAGGCTGGCGCTGAGTTCGGCGTCCATCGAGCCGCGTCGGTCGGCCTTGGCGCCCTTGCGAATCTGCTCGATCTTGTCGAGAAACGCCTCGCCGTACTGGTCACGGATGGTGTTGCCCAACAGCTCACCGAGCAGGTGAACGTCTTCGCGCAAGCGTGCATCAATATCGGTCATCAGCATCTCTCCAGCAGTAATCGGTGACGGATCGCAAGTGAGTGGATGAACAGAGAGTGCCGCTCTGCAACGCTTCTTACAAGCAGACGACGAAGGGACTTTAAACCTTGCGCCCTGAAGCTAGTCTCAACAGTAAGCCCCACAACGGCTGCCGCCGCCTGACGGCGGACACTCACCCAGACCTGCCACGAGCAGGTACGACATGAGGTCATCATGAAAATCCGTGAACTCGCCCAGCATTGGGAAGAAACCGCCAAGGGTCGCCTGACCGACACCGGCTACACGATTCATCTGGATGTGGAGGCCGCCGCGCGCCTGGCGGCGATTGCCGAGATGTACCCCAAACGGCATGCCGAAGAACTGCTCGGCGAATTGATCGGCGCGGCGCTTGAAGAGTTCGAGGCGAGCCTGCCGTATGTGAAAGGCTCGACCGTGGTTGCCACCGATGAAGAAGGCGATCCGCTGTATGAAGACGTTGGCCCGACGCCGCGTTTTCTCGCGTTGTCGCGTCGGCATCTGCAGGACCTGTCGACGGCTGCCGGCAAGCAAAAACACTGATCTCTGACACTTCAAAACTGTGGGAAATGGCTTGCCCTCAAAGGCGTCAGTTCAGCCGCAAATGTGTTGAATTTGATGACCTCATCGCTGGCAAGCCAGCTCCCACAGGGACTCTGTTCCCTCTCCGCTTTTGCGCCTTTTTCGCCCGCGCGTACCACTCTCCCCCGCCAAAGTTCCCGGTTTAGAGCCCTGTCCATTCGGTCAGAATATTTTTTGGCGATGAGCCATCTTTTCTGAACTTTTAAAAAAAGCCTTCGGTCGGAACAGGTAACCACGCCTGGAACGAGCGTTTCAAAACGCACTTGCACATGACGGTTGCGGCTCCGCTACCAGGATGGATTTCGAAGCTTCCAAGGAGTTAACCAATGGAGTTGAAGACCATGAAGACCCAAACCTCGTTCTCCCACCTACGCGGTCTGAAACTGGCCGCCCTGGCCATCGGCACCAGCTTCGTGCTGGCCGGTTGTGCCGGCAATCCACCGACCGAGCAATACGCGGTGACTCAATCGGCCGTGAACAGTGCGGTCAGCGCCGGCGGTACCGAGTTCGCCGCCGTGGAAATGAAGCAGGCGCAGGACAAGCTCAAACAAGCCGAAATCGCCATGCACGACAAGAAGTATGACGAGGCTCGCACCCTCGCCGAACAAGCCGAGTGGGATGCCCGCGTTGCCGAACGCAAGGCTCAGGCGATGAAAGCCGAACAGGCTGTGAAGGATTCCCAGAAAGGTGTTCAGGAACTGCGTCAGGAAAGTCAGCGCACCGTGCAGTAAGCGCGCATCCCGACCGCAAGGCTGAATCTCTTATCGATAGAAAGGACGAACGATTATGCGTAAACAACTGATGATCCCCGCTCTCCTGGCCGCAAGCGTTGCCCTGGCTGCCTGCTCCACGCCACCGAACCCGAACCTGGAACAGGCGCGCACCAACTACGCCGGCCTGCAGGCCAACCCGCAGGCGAGCAAGGTTGCAGCACTGGAAACCAAGGACGCCAGCGATTACCTGGACAAGGCTGACAAGGCCTATCTGGACAAGGAAAACGCAGCCAAGGTCGACCAACTGGCCTACCTGACCAACCAGCGTGTGGAAGTGGCCAAGCAGACCATCGCCCTGCGCACCGCTGAAAACAACCTGAAGAACGCCGCTGCCCAACGTGCCCAGGCCCGTCTGGATGCCCGCGACCAACAGATCAAACAGCTGCAGGACAGCCTCAACGCCAAGCAGACCGATCGCGGTACGCTGGTGACCTTCGGTGACGTGCTGTTCGCCACCAACAAGGCCGACCTGAAATCCAGCGGTCTGGTGAACATCAACAAACTGGCGCAATTCCTCCAGGAAAACCCGGACCGCAAGGTGATCGTCGAGGGCTACACCGACAGCACCGGCGCCGCTTCGTACAACCAGTCGCTGTCCGAGCGTCGTGCGACCTCGGTGCAGGTTGCGCTGATCAAGATGGGCGTCGATCCGTCGCGCATCGTGGTGCAGGGTTACGGCAAGGAATACCCGGTCGCGGATAACGGCAGCGTCTCGGGCCGTGCGATGAACCGTCGGGTGGAAGTGACCATCTCCAACGACAACCAGCCGGTGATGCCACGTTCGGCAGTCAGCTCGAACTAAGCTTCAAGTCGCAACGAAAAAGCCCCGCCTGAGTTGATCAGGCGGGGCTTTTGTTTGTCGCGGGTTTACTCTTCCAGCTTCTGCGGCGTCTCCTGGCCCATGCAGCGCACAGCCTTTTTCTGTGCGTTGATCAGCACCCCGGTCAGGCCTTTCTGTTCGGTGTCGAACAGCACCAGCACACCATCGATGCACTGCGCCACTTGCGGCGCCGGGTCCAGGGAGACCTTGTAGTCTTCGCCGGGAATGGTCTTGAGCATGGTGAATTCGTTGAGCAGCAGCGCATCCTCGGGTTTGGCGAAGTGCAGGTAGCCGTAGTACCACAGGGCGCCGACGGTGCCGAGGATGCTGCAGATACCGGTGATGATCAGCGGGATGGCGTTGCGTTCTTCACTCATTGCGGACTCTCGTTTTCAGAATTCGGAGGTTGCGGGTAATTCGGGACTTCGCCGAGGCGGCGCAGGCCGTTGAAATGCTCGGGATCGTCGAGGTAACGCAGCATCACCTGGCGCCACACCGGGTCGCCGAAGGTCTGCACATGGCCACCGCGAGTCAGTTGCAGGACCCGGGGCGGCGGCGCAGCTTGATACAGGCGGATGCCGTTGGAAAGGGGCACCAGCGGATCGTCGATGCTGTGGAAGATCAGTTTCGGCACACCTTTGAGCTGCGGCATCGAGTTGATCGCACTGTCGCTGTCCGGCACCAGCCACGACAGCGGCACCTGGAATGGCCAGGTCATCCACGATGTACTCAGGGCGTATTGGCCGACGCTGCGGTAACTGGCCGGAACCCCGTCGAGCACAAAAGCCTTGAGCTGTTTTTGTCTTTCCGGATGCTGCACCAGCCAATGCACGGCCATCGAGCCGCCGAGACTCTGGCCGAGCAGGATCAACGGTTTGCCTTTGACTTCCGGTGCCTTGTCCAGCCAGGCAAATGCGGCGTCGATGTCCTGATAAATCGCCGGCAGGCTCGGCTTGCCTTCGGACAGTCCGTAACCGCGATAGTCCACCAGCAGCACCTGATAGCCGTTTTTTGGCAACCACCAACTGCCGCCCAGGTGCATCGGCAGGTTGCCGCCGTTGCCGTGCAGGTGCAGCACCGTGCCCTTGACCTCGACACCGGGTTTGGCCGGCAGCCACCAGGCGTTCAGTTTGAGGCCGTCGGCGGTGGTCAGGGTGACGGTGCGGTATTCGAGTTTGGCCTTCTCCGGGGTAAATATCTGGCCCGGCTCGGGGTAGAACAGCAAAGAGCTGCAACCGCCGAGGGCCAGGAGCAGGCAGAGGATGCCGAGGATTCTCATCCGGTGAAACCTCGCAAGGTTCGGATTCCCGCGCTCAGCGCGGGAATGATCAATGGGCCTACAGGATGTTGGAGTAATCGGCCTCGATCCGGTCCAGGCTCAAGTGATTAAGGAAGTTGGAGAAGCACATCCACGCCGACAACGCGTTCATGTCACGGAACTGGTCCGGCAAGTACTTGGGCGGCACCACCAGGCCTTCATCCACCAGTTGACGCAGGGTTCGCATGTCCTCCAGCGTGGTCTTGCCGCAGAACAACAGCGGGACCTGCTCGAGCTTGCCCTTGCGCACGGCCAACTGAATGTAGTTGTAAACCATGATGAAGCCCTTGAGGTAGGACAAGTCTTTGGTGAATGGCAGACCGGTCGGCGTCGATCCACGGAAAACCCGACTGGCGTTGCCGTAGCTTTCCGCCATCTCGAAGCCCTGCTCGCGGAAGAACTCGAAAATCTGCAGGAAGTCCGCGCCCTCCTCCACCATATGAATGGCGCGAGTGCGGTTGGTCAGCTTGCGCAGGCGGCTCGGGTAGGAGGCGAAGGTGATGATTTCCATCAGGATCGCCAGGCCTTCCTGAGTCACGGTCGACGAGGGCGGGCCCTTGGACAGGAAGGTGCAGATCGGCTGGTTCAAACCGTTGAGCGTGGTGCCGACGTGCACCAGACCTTCGTGGACTTCCAGCGCGCGCACGTCGCGGTCGTTGAACATCGCGTCGGTGCGGATCTTGATGTAGTCGGCGCCCGCCGCCGCGTCGGCGACGATGCCGTCGGACTCGAACACGCGGATGGTTTCCTCGGCCTCGCCGAACACCTTGTTCAGGCGGGTCTGCAGCAAGTGCACGGCGTCCTTGGCGGTGAGGATCTTCGGTTCGTCCTTCAGGTCGCCACGGCCGTCGATGTTGTTCAGGTAGTCCGACATCATCAGGCCGAGGTCGGCCAGGGTCGGGTCACCGGCGTGAAACGCATCGGACGCAGCGCCATACAGTTCCTGGGAAATCAGGCCGAAATCTTCGGTGCCGCGCGCTTCGAGCATGCGCACCACCATCCGGTATTCCTTGCACATGCGCCGCATGATCTGGCCGACCGGGTTGAACTGTCCGAGCTGGCGGGTGATGTCCCGTTCGATGTTCTGGAACTCCAGCTTGACCTTGCTCGAATCGAAGGACAGCGGCCGGTTGAGGTAGTAGTCGCGATCCACCGCCGGCAATTCCTTGCCCTTGGCCTTGAGGAACCCCTTGCGGATGTTCTCGTCCCACTTGACTGCGTCAAGGACGCGAATCGGCGTCTGCGCCAGCACAATGCGATCGGACAGCGTGCGTATCGTCTGCTGGTAATCGTCCACCCGAAACTCCTGTAGAAAACGTGACGAACTGAATTATTTGGCCTTGGCCTGATGCTGGTAGCGCGCCGCTTCGACGAAAACGTCTGAGTTGGCCGGGTCGTCGAGGTAAGCAAAGACCTTATCCAGCGGACTGTCGACCTGCACGCCCTGACCGTCATCGGTCGGGAAGCCCTGGCCGTCGAGGCTTTTCTGCGCAATGGCCTGGTTGATCTGTTCGAGATCGAGGTTGTAGATCACCAGTTCGTGCTTATCGGTGATCTCGAAGCCGGCGATGGTGAAGTGCCCGCCATACTGCGCCGGCACCTTCGCCGACAGATACCAGCGGTTGCCATGACGCGACACGGTGAACGGGTAGGCTTCCCGCTCATGGGGACGGGCCTTGAACCAGGTGACCGCCTGATAGCGGTCATTGCCCAGGCGCGTGAGTTCCAGGTTCATCGGCTCGCCCCAGGCATTGGTGCTCGCCCATTCGCCGAGCAGGCCCCTGGGCGCCGGCTCACGGGCGGGCAGCGGATCCTTGAAGGTCACCAGACAACCGCTGAGCAGCAGGAACGACAGCGCGATCAACGCGCCACGCCAGGCTTTCATTCAACACTCCCTATGAACCGAACTCACCACCGGACCTGTGGGAGCGTTACACCGACGCAAGCACCAGATGCATATAGCGCGTCAGAATGCCGAGCATGTCCTCTTCGGCCAAAGGCTCGGCGTCGTTGAGCAGGCCCTGATATTCCATCCGTCCGATAATCGCCGTCAACACCTTGGCATCCTGCTGCGGCTCGCGGGAGCCCAGCACCTGGAACAACTGGCAGGTGCCCTGCAACAGAATCTGCTGGTGCGAACGCACCAGCTCCGCCAGTCGCGGGTTGAGCAGCGCTTCCTGACGGAACGCCTGTTCGGCCATCAAATGCTCGCGGCGGTTGACCAGTTGCCGGTGCACGTAATCGGCCATCAACCGGGCGATGTCGTCAGCCAGTTGCGAACGCGACTCCGGGCTGCCATCGCCGCTGACCACCATCTCCCGCAGCAGGCCTTCGTTGTTGATCCACAGCTTGGCCATGTAGGCCGCGCTGCGTTCGACGTATTGGGCGAAGGTATCGGTGAGCAGATCATCGATGTCCTTGAAGTAGTACGTGGTAGCCGACAACGGCACACCGGCCTCGGCCGCCACCGCACGGTGACGCACGGCGCGCACGCCATCGCGCACGACAATGCGCATCGCCGCATCGAGAATGTCCTGCCGACGCTGCTCGCTGCCCTGTCGGCTGGCCTTGCGGCCCTGGTACTGAACACTTTCAGCGACCGCAGTGGCGATACCCGCTGCACCCTCTTGAGCCATTGCACCGATCACGACAGGACTTCCTCTGTTGTTTTTTTCAAAAGTAACCATTTGATACGTTTGTACCAGACAGGCAATAAAAAGCCGCCCATTTCAGGCGGCTTTTTTATTGAAACACTTACGCTTGCGGCCGCATGTGCGGGAACAGGATCACGTCGCGGATCGACGGCGAGTTGGTCAGCAACATCACCAGACGGTCGATACCGATACCTTCACCGGCCGTTGGCGGCATGCCGTACTCCAGCGCGCGAACGAAGTCGGCGTCGTAGTGCATGGCTTCGTCGTCGCCGGCGTCCTTGTCGGCCACCTGCGCCATGAAGCGCTCGGCCTGGTCTTCCGCGTCGTTCAGCTCGGAGTAGGCGTTGGCGATTTCACGGCCGCCGATGAACAGCTCGAAGCGGTCGGTGACGTTCGGGTTGTCGTCGTTGCGACGGGCCAGCGGCGACACTTCGAACGGGTACTGGGTAATGAAGTGCGGCTGTTCCAGCTTGTGCTCGACCAGCTCTTCGAAAATCATCACCTGCAGCTTGCCCAGACCTTCGAAGCCCAGCACCTTGGCGCCGGCCTTCTTGGCGATGTCGCGAGCCTTGTCGATGTCGTTCAGGTCATCGGCGGTCAGCTCAGGGTTGTACTTGAGGATCGAGTCGAACACCGACAGGCGCACGAACGGCTCGCCGAAGTGGAACACCTTGTCGCCGTACGGCACGTCGGTGCTGCCCAGAACCAGCTGCGCCAGCTCACGGAACAGTTCTTCGGTCAGGTCCATGTTGTCTTCGTAGTCGGCGTAAGCCTGGTAGAACTCCAACATGGTGAATTCAGGGTTGTGACGAGTCGAAACGCCTTCGTTACGGAAGTTGCGGTTGATCTCGAACACTTTCTCGAAACCGCCAACCACCAGACGCTTCAGGTACAGCTCTGGCGCGATACGCAGGAACATTTCCATGTCCAGCGCGTTGTGGTGGGTTTCGAACGGCTTGGCCGCAGCGCCGCCAGGAATGGTCTGCAGCATCGGCGTTTCGACTTCGAGGAAGTCGCGCTTCATCAGGAAGCTGCGGATGTGCGCGATCACTTGCGAACGCACGCGGAAGGTCTGGCGCACGTCTTCGTTGACGATCAGGTCAACGTAGCGCTGACGGTAGCGCTGTTCGGTGTCGGTCAGGCCGTGGTGCTTGTCCGGCAGCGGGCGCAGGGATTTGGTCAGCAGGCGCACGCTGGTCATCTCGACGTACAGGTCGCCCTTGCCGGAACGGGCCAGGGTGCCTTCGGCGGCGATGATGTCGCCCATGTCCCAGGTTTTCACCGCGGCCAGGGTTTCTTCGGACAGGGTCTTGCGGTTGACGTAGACCTGGATGCGACCGGTCATGTCCTGGATCACCATGAACGAGCCACGGTTGAGCATGATGCGACCTGCAACCTTGACCGGGATCGCAGCCTCTGCCAGCTCTTCCTTGGTCTTGTCCGCGTACTGTTTCTGCAGTGCTTCGCAGTAGTTGTCGCGGCGGAAGTCGTTCGGGAAGGCATTGCCCTTGGCGCGCTCGGCAGCAAGCTTTTCCTTGCGCAGGGCGATCAGGGAGTTTTCTTCCTGTTGCAGGGCCTGGTCGAGTTGTTGGTCGCTCATGTCTTTAAATATTCCATCACAGGTTCGTTGCCCCCGCCGGTGACGGGGGACTTGAGGTCGGGTGAAAGCTTACAGCCCCGATTTCAGGCTGGCTTCCAGGTATTCGTCGATGTCGCCGTCGAGCACCTTGTCGCAGTCGCTGCGTTCGATGTTGGTGCGCAGATCCTTGATCCGCGAGGCATCGAGCACGTACGAACGGATCTGGTGACCCCAGCCGATGTCCGACTTGGTATCTTCCAGCGCCTGGGACGCCGCGTTGCGCTTCTGCATTTCCTGCTCGTACAACTTGGCCCGCAGCATTTTCATGGCGGTGTCCTTGTTGGCGTGCTGGGAACGTTCGTTCTGGCAGCTGACCACGGTGTTGGTCGGTACGTGGGTGATACGTACGGCCGAGTCGGTGGTGTTTACGTGCTGACCACCGGCACCGGAGGAACGATAGGTGTCGATCCGCAGGTCTGCCGGGTTGATTTCGATTTCCACCTTGTCATCGATCTCTGGCGAGACGAAAACAGCGGAGAACGAGGTGTGGCGACGGTTGCCGGAGTCGAACGGGCTCTTGCGCACCAGACGGTGCACGCCGATCTCGGTGCGCAGCCAGCCAAAGGCGTATTCGCCCTTGATGTGCACGGTGGCACCCTTGATCCCGGCGACTTCACCGGCCGACAGCTCCATGATGGTCGCATCGAAACCGCGTTTGTCGGCCCAGCGCAGGTACATGCGCAGCAGGATGTTGGCCCAGTCCTGGGCTTCGGTGCCGCCGGAACCGGCCTGGATGTCCAGGTAGGCGTTGTTCGGGTCCATCTCGTGGCTGAACATACGGCGGAATTCGAGCTTGGACAGGGACTCTTCGAGACCTTGAAGGACTTCGACGACGTCGTTGACCGCGCCCTCGTCGTTCTCTTCAACGGCCATGTCCAGCAGCTCGCGGCAATCGGCCAGGCCACCGTTCAGTTCGTCGAGGGTGTCGACGATCTGCGCCAGCGCAGCGCGCTCGCGGCCCAGCTCCTGGGCGTATTCAGGTTTGTTCCAGACTGCAGGATCTTCAAGCTCGCGATTGACTTCGATCAGACGCTCATGCTTTTGATCGTAGTCAAAGATACCCCCGAATAGTTTCGGAGCGCTCGGACAGGTCCTTGATGGTGTTCAGGATCGGATTGATTTCCATGACGGGCAGCACTCGTTGGCGAACTTTTGAAAGCCGGCGAGTATAACGTAATCAAGCTGTCACGGCAGCCCGTCTGGCGGCTCTCGACGCGAATGAACCCGATGGTTCACTCGATCCCCACCTGGTTGCGCCCGTTGTTCTTCGCCAGATACAGGCCACGGTCCGCCGCCGAGATCAGCAACCGGCAATCGCTGCCCGACTCCGGCACCATCGTCGCCAGGCCGATGCTGATGGTCAGGCTCGCCCCTTCGGCCGGAGCATTGTGCGGAATCTTCAGCGCCGCCACAGTCTGGCGCAGCTTCTCCGCCACCAGCCGCGCCCCGCCCGGCGAGGTGTTGGGCAGCACCAGCGCAAACTCTTCGCCGCCATAACGCGCCGGCAGGTCGGACGGCCGTGCGCTGGCCTCGCGAATCGCCGTGGCGACCTTGCGCAGGGCCTCGTCGCCTTCGACGTGGCCGAAGGTGTCGTTGTAGGACTTGAAGTAATCGACGTCGATCATCAGCAACGACAACTGACTCTGGTCACGCAGCGAGCGGCGCCATTCCAGCTCCAGGTACTCGTCGAAATGCCGGCGGTTGGACAGCCCGGTCAGGCCATCGGAGTTCATCAGGCGTTGCAGCACCAGGTTGGTGTCGAGCAATTGCTGCTGGCTGACCCGCAAGGCGCGATAGGCCGCGTCCCGTTGCAGCAGGGTCATGTAGGAGCGCGAGTGATAACGGATGCGCGCCACCAGTTCGATGTTGGCCGGCAGTTTCACCAGGTAATCGTTGGCCCCGGCGGAAAACGCCGCGCTCTTGATCAGCGGATCTTCCTTGGTCGACAGGACGATGATCGGAATGTCCTTGGTCGCCGGGTGATTGCGGTATTCGCGCACCAGGCTCAGGCCGTCGAGGCCGGGCATCACCAGATCCTGGAGGATCACGGTCGGCTTGATCCGCACGGCGTGGGCCACGGCCTGATGCGGGTCGGAGCAGAAGTGAAAGTCGATGTTCTCTTCATTCGACAGCCCGCGGCGCACGGCTTCGCCGATCATCGCCTGATCGTCCACCAACAACACCATGGCGGCGTTCTCGTCGGTTTTGATGTCATCGATCTGTAAGTCATTCATGGGCGGTCACCTGAGTGCTGCGGGGGCCTGGATTGCGGAGTAATGCGTTCATTTGGGGAAAATCTCCAGCAATCGTGGCGCTATCTTTTCCAGTGGACGGATTTCTACGGCTGCATCGATGGCCGCGGCGGCCTTGGGCATGCCGTACACCGCACTGCTTTGCTGATCCTGCGCGATGGTCAGGTAACCCTGTTGGCGCATGAGCTTAAGCCCTTGAGCCCCGTCGCGTCCCATCCCGGTCAATAAAACCCCTACTGCGTCACCGTTCCAGTAATTGGCGACGCTTTCGAAAAACACGTCGATCGAGGGGCGGTAGATCTCGTTGACCGGCTCGGCGGTGTAGGCCAGCGTGCCGTTCTTGAGCAATCGAATGTGATGATTGGTGCCGGCCAGCAACACCGCGCCGGCCTGCGGCGGTTCGCCTTCCCGGGCCAGACGCACATCGAGGCCGCTGGCGCTGGCCAGCCATTCGGCCATGCCGGCGGCGAACACCTGATCGACATGCTGCACCAGCACGATGGCCGCAGAAAAGTTGCGTGGCAGGCCTTTGAGCAAAACCTCAAGCGCCGCCGGACCACCCGCTGACGAGCCGATCGCCACCAGCCGCTGGCACGACGCCGAACTGCGCGGCGTTGTCTGGGCCGGGCGGGCGCGAGCGGTTTTCTCGCCGATCAGCCAGCCGATATTCAGAATCTTGCGCAACAGCGGCGCGGCCGCCTGCTGCGCATTGCCGGCGCCGAGGGCCGGGGTGTCGACCACGTCCAGCGCGCCGTGGCCCATGGCTTCGAACACCCGGTGCACGTTCTGCTGGCGGTCGACCGTGACGATGACGATGGCGCAGGGGCTCTCGGCCATGATCCGGCGGGTGGCCTCGACACCATCCATCACCGGCATGATCAGGTCCATCAGGATCAGGTCCGGGGTGTTTTCCGCGCACAGCCGCACCGCTTCGGCGCCGTTGTTGGCGACCCATACCACCTGATGCGCCGGCTCGAAGGCCAGCGCCCGGCGCAGGGCCTCCACCGCCAGGGGCATGTCGTTGACGATTGCGATCTTCATGCCCGCGCTCCTCCGATGAGCTCAACCACTGCGTCGAGCAGGGCATCGTCATGAAAACTGGCCTTGGCCAGATAATAGTCCGCCCCGGCATCCAGTCCACGGCGGCGGTCTTCTTCGCGATCCTTGTAGGACACCACCATCACCGGCAGCGATTGCAGGCGATTGTCGCGACGCAGCAGCGTCACCAGTTCGATACCGTCCATGCGCGGCATGTCGATGTCGGTGATCAACAGATCGAAATCCTCGGAGCGCAGGGCGTTCCAGCCGTCCATGCCGTCTACCGCGACAGCGACGTCGTAGCCGCGATTGAGCAGCAACTTGCGTTGCAGCTCGCGCACGGTGAGCGAGTCGTCGACCACCAGAATCCGTTTGCGCGCGGCTTCTGCGGCCTGATTGCCATGGCGGGCGATGCGTTCCAGACGCCCGGTGTTCAGCAACTTGTCCACCGAGCGCAACATGTCTTCGACGTCGACGATCAACACCACCGAACCGTCGTCGAGCAAGGCCCCGGCAGAAATGTCCTGCACCTTGCCCAGGCGCTCGTCCAGCGGCAACACCACCAGCGTGCGCTCGCCGATGAAGCGTTCGACCGCCACGCCGTAGATCGCATCGCGCTCGCGGATCACCACGACCTTCAGCGTGTCGCCGCTGTTCTGGCTCGCCGGGCGCTGCAGCAATTGGCTGGCCGCAACAAGACCGACATGCCGGCCCTCGTGCCAGAAGTGCTGGCGCCCTTCGACCTGCACGATGTCGTCCGGCGCCAGATCACACATGCGCTCGATGTGCGCCAGCGGGAAGGCGTAGGCCTCGTCGCCGACTTCCACCACCAGACTGCGAACCACCGACAGGGTCAGCGGCACTTCGAGATGGAAGCGACTGCCCTCGCCCGCCGTCTGCTCCAGCACCACCGCGCCGCGCAACTGGCGGACCATGTGCTGAACGGCATCGAGGCCGACGCCACGACCGGACACTTCGGTGACCTTGTCCCGCAGACTGAAACCCGGCAGGAACAGGAACGTCAGCAGCTCTTCTTCACTCAGTTGAGCAGCGGTTTCCGCTGGCGACAACTGACGTTCGACGATGCTGCGGCGGACCTTTTCCAGATCCACGCCATTGCCGTCATCACTCAGTTCAAGCACCAGCAGCCCGGCCTGGTGTGAGGCGCGCAGTCGGATCAACCCTTCCTCGGGCTTGCCTTTGAGCAGGCGTTCTTCCGGTGTTTCGATACCGTGATCGACCGCGTTGCGCAGCAGGTGCGTCAACGGGGCTTCGAGTTTTTCCAGCACATCGCGGTCAACCTGGGTTTTCTCGCCCTCGATCTCCAGCCGCACCTGTTTGCCGAGGCTGCGACCGAGGTCGCGCACCATCCGCACCTGGCCGGACAGCACATCGGCGAACGGCCGCATGCGGCAGGCCAGCGCGGTGTCGTAGAGCACTTGCGCGCGCTGACTCGCTTGCCAGGCAAACTCGTCGAGTTCGGCGTTTTTCTCCGCCAGCAATTGTTGGGACTCAGCGAGCAGTCGTCGTGCATCTTCCAGCGCCTCTTGAGCTTCAAGGCTCAGGGCATGTTCCTTGAGATGCACGTTGAGACTTTCCAGCGCCCGCAGGCCGTTGTTCTGCATGCGCTTGAGGCGCTGCATGGTGGCCAGGTGCGGTTTGAGACGCTGGGTTTCCACCAGGGATTTGCTCGACAGATCGAGCAGGCTGTTCAGGCGTTCGGCAGTGACCCGCAGAACCCGCTCGCCACCTTCGGTGGTGCGTTTGCTTTTGCGCGGCGCAGGCTCTGGCTCGGCCACCTCGACGGGGATTTCAACGGGCGCCGGTTCAACCACTGGCGGTGGCTGAAGCTGCAACTCGGCCATCGGTGGCGCGCTCGGTACAGCGGGCACCACGGCCGGCGCCGCCGGATCGAGCAAACCACCCATCAACGCCACGTAAGCCTCGATGTCCGCGGGTTGCGGGCCATTGGCCGGGGTGGCGATGCGCATCAGCAAATCGGTGCCCTGCAACAACGCATCGATATGTTCCGGGCGCAGGAACAGCCGCCCTTCCTGCGCGCTGACCAGACAATCTTCCATCACGTGGGCAACGCTGACGCCGCTGTCGATGCCGACGATCCGCGCCGCACCTTTCAACGAGTGTGCCGCCCGCATGCACGACTCAAGCTGATCGGCCTGGGTCGGGTTGCGTTCCAGCGCCAGCAGCCCGGCACTCAGGACCAGGGTCTGGGCTTCGGCTTCGAGGCTGAACAGCTCCAGCAGGGAGGCGTCGCGCATTTGCTCGGGGGTCATGTGAGGCTCCGGGAGACGGCGGACAACAGCTGTTCTTCATCCAGCCAACGCAGGCTGCGACCTTTGAAAGGCAACACGCCTCGGGTGTATTTGGCACTGGCCTGCGCCCCGGAACGCGACGCGGCATCGAGGATTCGTTCGTCGATGGCGTGAATCCCGTCGACTTCGTCCACCGGCACCACCACCGGCCCGCCCTGGGCCGCGATGATCAGCATGCGCGGCATGATCCGCGCGCCGGTCGCCGGGGCGGCGTTACCGTCAAGATCGAGCAGTTCGACCAGCGACAGGCACGCCACCAGCGCCCCGCGCACGTTCGCCACGCCGAGCAAGGCCCGGGAGCGCTGGTGCGGCAAGGAGTGAATCGCCTGCAACGGTGCGACTTCCACCAGACTGCGAGTGGCCAGTCCGAGCCATTCCTCGCCAAGACGGAACATCAGCAGCGAACGGGTTTTCAGCTCGGTTTCAACCTGGCTCGCCACCGGATCGCGCTCGTCCTGCTGCAACGCATAACGGTCGAGCAGGCGCGTGGCGGCGGCGGAATACACCGAGCAATTGCGGCAATGAATGTGTTCTTCCAGCAACGGGCAAGACTTGTCGCCGTGGATGCCGATGCGGTTCCAGCAATCATCGATGGCCCGGGCGTCTTCGTGGGTGACGTTCAAGGTGTCGGACGGGATCATCGTTTACGCTCACTGTCGGCGGTGCGGCCGCTGCGGGCGGCGCGCTCCTGCAATCGTCTGGCACCGGCCGTGTCACCCTGGGCCTGCAGCAGCGCGGCCAGGTGCATCAAGGCTTCGGGGTGTTGCGGTTCGAGGTACAAGGCTTTGCGATAGTAGCTCTGGGCTTCGAGAGCAGAACCGGCGACATCACTGAGCAGCCCCAGCCAGTAGAACACCTGAGCTACCGGTTCATGACTGCGCAAATACTGTTCGCACGCGGCACGGGCCTCGGCGCTTTTGCCTTCGTTGGCCAGGGCGGCAATGTTGGCCAGCAGGGTCGCCGCGTCGGGGTTCGGGCTTTTGGCGGTGGCGGGCAACGGCGTCACAGCGGCAAACGGTCGATTGCGCACCGGCGGCGGTGGCGTGCTGCGCACCGGTTGGCGCACGGGCAACGGGGTCGGGAGCGCGACCGGCATCGGCAGCGGTTCGGGCTGCGGATCGCTGTGACGACTGAACGCGAAAGACTGCGGAATCCCGATCGAGCGCATGCCCAGCCGCCCGAGCAGACTGCCCTCGGCGGGGCCGATAAACAGCACGCCGTCGACATGGGTCAGGCGCTTGAGCACGGCGAATACCTGCTGCTGGGTCGGCTGATCGAAATAGATCAACAGGTTGCGGCAGAACACGAAATCGAACGGTGGTTCGTTGACCAGCAATGACGGATCGAGCACGTTGCCGACCTGCAGGCGGACTTGCTCGCGGACGATTTCATTCACCCGATAACCTTCGTTCTCGGCGAAAAAATGCCGCTCGCGAAAGTCCAGTTCCTGGCCGCGAAACGAGTTCTTGCCGTACAACGCCCGCCGCGCCTTCTCCACCGACAGGGGGCTGACATCCATGCCGTCGACCTTGAACTGATGGGGCTTGAGGCCCGCATCGAGCAACGCCATGGCAATCGAATAGGGTTCTTCACCGGTGGAGCACGGCAGGCTGAGAATGCGCAGCGCCCGCATGTTGTTCAGCTCGGCCAGGCGTTTGCGCGCCAGTTTGCCCAGGGTGGCGAAGGATTCCGGGTAACGGAAAAACCAGGTCTCCGGGACGATTACCGCCTCGATCAACGCCTGCTGTTCGTCCCGCGAGCCTTGCAGCGTTTGCCAATATTCATCGGCCGTGACCATTTGCGCCAGGATGATGCGCTGGCGCACCGCCCGCTCGATGATTGCCGGCCCTACCGAAGCGACGTCGAGCCCGATGCGTTCCTTGAGGAAATCGAAGAAGCGCTGGTCACTGCTCATGGCAGATCCTCAAGCCGCGCCGGATCCAGCGGCGGCGTCGGGAACAGCAGCGGGCGCACCGTATCGTCGAGCAAATCGTTGACCCGCACCCATTGCACCAGGCCCCGGGCGTCTTCACGCACCGGACCGAGGTACGGCGCCTGACGATTGTCGAGGCCGTAGGGCTGGAATTCATCCGGGTTGCAACGCAGGGTGTCGGTGGCCTGTTCGAGGATCAGCCCGAGCCATTGCGAGGGTTGTGAATCGTCGGCGCGGTAATGCACCAGCACCAGTCGCGTGCTGGTGCGCGCTTCGGCAGGCTGGCCGAACGTCAGGGCGCTGAGGTCGATCACCGGCACCACCGAACCGCGATAGGCGAACACCCCCGCCACCCAGTGCGGCGCCCGGGCAATCGGCTTCAGCGGCAGGCGCGGCAGCACTTCCGCCACCTCCGTGGCACGCAGAGCGTAGCGTTCGTTGCCGATGCGAAACAGCAGGAACAACGTCTGCTTCGCCACCGGTGCAGCGCTGCGTTTGGCGATGATTTCGCTCATCAGACTTTGAATCGCGAAACGCCGCTGCGCAGGCCCACGGCCACCTGGCTCAGTTCGTCGATGGCGAAACTGGCCTGACGCAACGACTCGACGGTCTGGCTGCTGGCATCACCCAGCTGCACCAGCGCGTGGTTGATCTGCTCGGCACCGGTAGCCTGGGCCTGCATGCCTTCGTTGACCATCAACACCCGCGGCGCCAGCGCCTGCACCTGATGGATGATCTGCGACAGCTGCTCGCCGACCTGCTGCACCTCAGCCATGCCGCGACGCACTTCCTCGGAGAACTTGTCCATGCCCATCACCCCGGCGGACACCGCCGACTGGATCTCGCGGACCATCTGTTCGATGTCATACGTGGCAACAGCGGTCTGATCCGCCAGACGCCGCACTTCGGTGGCGACCACGGCAAAACCGCGACCGTATTCGCCGGCCTTCTCCGCTTCGATCGCGGCGTTCAGGGACAGCAGGTTGGTCTGGTCAGCGACCTTGACGATGGTCACGACGACCTGATTGATGTTGCCGGCCTTCTCGTTGAGGATCGCCAGTTTGGCGTTGACCAGATCCGCCGCGCCCATCACCGAGTGCATGGTGTCTTCCATGCGTGCCAGGCCTTGCTGCCCGGAACCGGCGAGCACCGAAGCCTGATCGGCAGCGGTGGAGACTTCGGTCATGGTGCGCACCAGGTCACGGGAGGTCGCCGCAATCTCGCGGGACGTCGCACCGATTTCGGTGGTGGTGGCGGCGGTTTCTGTGGCGGTAGCCTGCTGTTGTTTGGAGGTGGCGGCGATCTCGGTCACCGACGTGGTGACCTGCACCGACGAGCGCTGGGCCTGGGACACCAGCGAGGTGAGCTCGGTCATCATGTCGTTGAAGCCGGTTTCCACGGCGTTGAATTCGTCCTTGCGGCCCAGGTTCAGGCGCGAACTCAGATCGCCGGTGCGCATGGTGTCGAGAATCCGCACGAGCAGGTTCATCGGGGCCATGATCGCGCGCATCAGCAGAAGACCGCACAGGCCGGCGGCCAGCACGGCCACCAGCAGGGAGATGCCCATGCTGACTTTCGCCGCCGCGACCGCGTCGTCGATGTTGTTCATGGCTTCATCGGCAACGGCCTTGTTCTCGCGAATGATGTCGTTGAGTTTCATGCGGCCGGCGGTCCAGGCCGGGGTCAGCTGTTCATTGAACAACTTCGCGGCCGCGTCCTCCTGGTTGCGCACATGCAGGTCGAGCACCTGCGCCTGAATCTTGTTGTAGTTGAGTACGTCCTGCTTGAACACGGTGTACTCGGCCCGGTCCTCGGCAGTGGTGACGGTGCTTTCGTAGTTGCCCATCTGCTCGTTGAGACGCGCTTCGAAAGACTTGAAGTCCGCGGCGTCTTCGGCACTGATTCCCTGGCCTTTTTTCAGGCCCAGCAACTCTTGAGTCTGCAGATAGCTGTCGACCCAGGCACTGCGAATCATCGAGCTGAAATACACACCCGGCACTGCGTCCTGACGCACGCTCTGCTCGCCGGCTTCGATCTTCAACAACCGTGAATACGAGACGACCACCATCAACAGCATGATGGCGATAATCACCGCAAAGCTCGCCAAAATGCGTTGGCGCAACGTCCAGTTCTTCACAGTCAGTCCTCGGGGCCAGATCGAAATTGCGGGGGAGTATAGCTGAGGGCGGTGTTTCATTTATAAGACGGTTTGCCGCGCTCGCGCCGCCCGAGCGTAAACGGGATGGGCTCTGGATAAGGACTTTCAAGGAATCGCAGGGCAACGTGCCAGTGGCGCAATGGCAAAAAGGGGCGATGGATTGGCCATTTCTGCAACGGAGAGGTCTGGCACTGACATAGCCATGTGCCATGGTGCGCAACTTCTTGCGCACTTGTTTCGCAAAATCGCCGCCTGATTTCGCTACAGCCCCCGGGTTCCGTCGCCTGTAGCCAAGTGCGCAACTTCTTGCACACCACTGCGCAAGAAGTTGCGCACTTTTAGCCTGAATTTGGCATGAAACATCTTGAAACATGCACTAAACAGCAGTTTCAGCCCCGTATCACGGAGACTTTGGAAAACCTGGCACGGTCCTTGATATAGCTTTGGCACCCACCGGGCGATTTCGCCTCCCGGGCACCCTAACTTTATCCGCAAGGAGCACCTCCCATGGCAACACCAGCGTACATGTCGGTTACCGGCGAAAAACAAGGCCTGATCACTGCCGGCGCCTTCACCGCCGACTCCGTTGGCAACACCTATCAGGAAGGCCACGAAGACCAGGTCATGGTTCAGGCTTTCACCCACGACGTGATCATCCCGCGTGACCCGCAATCCGGTCAGCCAACCGGTCAGCGCGTGCACAAGCCAGTCGTGATCACCAAAGTCTACGACAAGGCTTCGCCTCTGCTGCAAGCCGCTCTGACCTCCGGCGAGCGCATGAGCGAAATCGTTATCCAGTGGTACCGCACTTCGGCTCAAGGTACCCAAGAGCACTACTACACCACCAAACTGGAAGACGCGATCATCGTCGCCATCAACAACAAGATGCACAACTGCCAGGATCCAGGCAACGCGCACTTCACCCACCTGGAAGAAGTGCAGTTCACCTACCGCAAAATCACCTGGACCCACGAAGTCTCCGGTACTTCGGGTTCCGATGACTGGCGTGCTCCAGTCGTTTAATTACGGCTGATCGTTTCAAGCATCGGCCAGCTCTGCTGGTCGATGTTGTTTACGCCCCTCCAGAATTTCGCGCGCGTTGACCGCTCTTGCGGTCGACGGGCGCCGCTGTACAGCACGAGGAACAAGGGATGTTCGCGCCGGCCAATGAAACCCACTTTGCCCTGACCATCGAAGGGCTTTCCGCCGATTTCCAGGTGTTTACCCTCACCGGTCGGGAAGCCATCAGCCAGCCGTTTGCCTTCGAGGTGGAGCTGGTCAGTGAGCAGCCGTCGCTGGACCTCGAAACCCTGCTGCACAAACCGGCCTTCCTGCAGCTGTCGCCCGACGGCAGCGGCATCCACGGCCTGATCGACCGCGCCGCGCAAGGCGATTCCGGCAAGCGCCTGACGCGCTACTCCGTGACCCTGCGCCCGCAACTTTCGTACCTGGCGCACCGGATCAACCAGCGGATCTTCCAGAACCTCAGCGTGCCGAAAATCATCGGCAAGGTTCTCGAAGAACACGGTATCCAGGGCAACGCCTACGAATTCCAGACCGGGTCGATCTACCCCGACCGCCTCTACTGCGTGCAGTACGACGAGTCGGACCTGCATTTCATCCAGCGCCTGTGCGAAGAAGAAGGCATTCACTACCACTTCCAGCACAGTGCCACGGCGCACAAACTGGTGTTCGGCGATGACCAGACGGTGTTCCACAAACTGGCGCCGGTGGCCTATCAACAAGACTCCGGCATGGTCGCCAGCGACCCGGTGATCAAGCGTTTCGACCTGCGCCTGGAAACCCGCACCAGCCGCACCACCCGGCGCGATTACGACTTCGAAAAACCCCGGATCACCCTCGAAAGCGAAAACCGTGGCGACGCCCTGCCCGACCTCGAGGACTACGATTACCCGGGCCGTTTCGTCGACCGCGAACGCGGCAAGCACCTGGCCAAACGCGCCCTCGAACGTCACCGCAGCGACTTCCAGCTCGCCGAGGGTCGCAGCGATCAGCCATTGCTGGTCAGCGGCCATTTCCTCGCGCTGAAAGAACACCCGAAAGCCAAGTGGAACGACCTCTGGCTGCTCACCGAAGTCTTGCACGAAGGCAAACAGCCGCAAGTGCTGGAAGAGTCGGTGACCAGTGACACCACGGCGCTGAAAGACGATTTCCACCAGGGCTACCGCAACCGCTTCCAGGCCACCCCGTGGGACGTGCCGAACCGCCCGCCCCTGCGCCACCCGAAACCGCGCATCCTCGGCAGCCAGAGCGCTGTGGTCACCGGGCCGCAAGGCCAGGAAATCCACTGCGACGAATACGGCCGGGTGAAAGTGCAGTTCCACTGGGACCGCGACGGCCTCGCCGATGACAAGACCAGCTGCTGGCTGCGCGTCTCCAGCGCCTGGGCCGGCGCCCAATACGGCGGCATCGCCATCCCGCGCATCGGCATGGAAGTGCTGGTCACCTTCCTCGAAGGCGACCCCGACCAGCCGCTGATCAGCGGCTGCCTGTACCACAAGGAAAACACCGTCCCCTACGCGCTGCCGGCGAACAAGACCCGCACTACCTTCAAGACCCTGAGCTCGATGGGCGGTGGCGGCTTCAACGAACTGCGCATCGAAGACAAGAAAGGCCAGGAACAGATCTTCCTCCACGCCCAGCGCGACTGGGACGAGAACATCGAACACGACCAGAAAATCCGCGTCGGCAACGAACGCCACGACGTCGTGGAAAAGAACAGCTACACGGAATTCAAGGCCGAAGAACACCACACCGTCTACGAAGACCGCAAAGTCGAAGCCCGCGCCAACGACCACCTCACCGTGGGCGTGAACCAGCACATCAAGATCGGCACCGGACAGTTCATCGACGCCGGGCAGGAAATTCACCTGAGCAGCGGCATGAAAGTGGTGCTGGAAGCCGGGGCCGAACTGACGCTGGTCGGCGGTGGCAGCTTCATCAAGATCGATGGCGGCGGCGTGACCATGAGCGGGCCGGCGATCAACATCAACTCCGGTGGTGGGCCGGGGAGCGGGACCGGGGCGGCGCCGTTGATGCCGGGGCCGTTGAAGCAGGCGGATGCGGACAAGGCTGGGAAATTGTTGGTGCCGGCGCAGCGGCAGGCGTTGATACGGGGCACGCCACGTTGTGAGATTTGTGAGAAAGCTGCCGCGCAAGCAGCGAAGGACGCCGCCAAATGAACTACCCGTCGAACGCCAACTTTTTGCTGATCGACGGGGTTCTGCGTCCTGATGCGATCCCAAGTCTTTATCAGCTCGGCGAACCGTTAGAGATCGAGCCGGTGTACTTGGGGACGCGATGGACGGAATTGAAAGATCTGGGGCCAATACTCGTGAAGCCGCAGGGGAACTCTTCCGTCCTCAGAGACTGGCAGCAAAATCACCTGACTCAAGCCGATTCGTGTCCGTTATTCAGCCGCGCTTCACTAACTGAAATAGCAGATCACCTACGACATTTTATCTGTCCGCCGGACGTGAACGGCGGCGAAGGTCTTTTACGTTTCGCCGATCCCCTTGTCATGCATCACTGGCTTTCTAGCTACGGGCCGGAACATCTCAGTCACGTGCTGGGACCTGTAGAGACTATTTGGATCAAGGCACCGGTCCACACCTGGTGCTCTGCGAGCGATGCACCGATTACGCCGTTCGCGAGACCGCAGTCAAAGGACCCTCGTGACAAAAATTTTGCCCTGCTCGGCGAGCAACAAATCGCGGCTCTGGAACTCGCTTATCGATGGCAGTTCAAAGAGCGCTTGTACACTTGGTTGAACACCCGTGACGCTCAAACATTTTCACTGTTGAACAGCGATCAAACTGAGTGGTGGCTTGAACACGTTCTAGACAGCGGCAGCGCCTGGGGACTGGTCAGCGAACGAGGACTGGTAACATGGGCGGAAACCTGCGTCGACTGGGGAAGAGACTTCACCACTCGCCCTGACAGCCCCTATCAAGAGTGGTTGAGCCAAAACCCAGACAAAGGGCGTTTGGCACCGGAACTGCGTATCGAAGCACTGGATGATTATCGCCAGCAAGCGCTGGAAGCAAAGGACACTGCAAATGGCTGAAAAGAGCGGAACACTCCAACAACAGCGCAACGCCTGTTTCCCCACCACAACAGCACAAGCCACCGGCGGCTGCCCCCTCACCGGCCCCGATGTAGCAATCGTTCCGATGCGCTATGCGCTGGATCGCTCTCGATACGATGAAGATCCGAAAAAGCTCAAACCATTATTGAAGTCTGGTATGTGGGCAGTACTACCTGCGCTGAAAACACGTAACTACACTTTGCGCCAGCTTTACGACGGCTATGTCTACGTTTACGACGAAACCGCAAAAACCTTTCACGAATACGAATTTTCCGCTACTCACGGTGTATTAACCCGAGTACAACTGAGTGACGCTGACACCGGTAAAGACGAGCGTAAAGCCTCCGGAGAAAGCAAAAGCCATCTGATATATCCGCGTAAGAACAAGCTGCATATTGCGTACTCTCCGGTTCAGTGGACTTGGCGTGTATGCGAGCATATGAGATCAAATCCTGGCAGCCGTAAACAGTGGATGAAAAACCTCGACCTGCCGAGTTATTGCATCAGCATGTCAGCGGCTGAAACCTTACCTCTGGTGTCGCTTGCTGACGCAGTTGCCGATGTTGATAAGGGAGCAGTAATTTCCGATAAACGACTCGCTGACTCAGCCATTCCACCCTACGCGACCGAAGGTAAATCGAACGGCAAAGCGATTTTCAGCACATTGGCAGCTGATACTTATTGGACAGGTAGTGTACCTGACAAAGAAAGTGCTCTAGCTATTGTTCTAGATGATCCAATAGCCATTTTGAATGACATCGGTATGCAATTAGCTGCCGATCAAGCCGCTTATGAGGCCTGGAAGCAAAAACACGAACATAAAATACAGATTGCTCAAACAGTGGAGGCGTTGTGCGGTGCAAGCGTGGCCCCGGACAAACTGCCAGCATCTATCCGCGGGGACGCGTCGAAAACACGGGAATTCCAACGGGATTTGGATGCTTATTATGCTCAAAGAGAGCATGAAAATACTCAATCCGTTCTTAGCGCCATGGGCGGCACAAACACGGCTATCACATTGCCGGGAAGCTTCAAGTCCTTTGAAATGGCGGATGCAATCAAATCAAAATATGGTCAGTCTCCAACGGAATCTGACTATCAGGCTTGGTCTGATCGAAGTAAATGGCGACGCGAAATTGATCTTGATGGAGCCCACGCTTATATCCAGACCTATCAAGGCGATGGTGAAGCTCTGCTTAAAAACATTCATAACACCCAGAATGACTTTCAAGCCCTGGCCAAATACGTAGGCAACGACCCTCTACGATTGTTCATCGACACTACGAACAAGAAACAGCTTTTATACCTCCAGGAGACAGTGGCGAGTCTCCTCTCAATATACTGCCAAGACGCAAACTCGAGTATTTGGCTTGCAAAAGAAGACGCTAATGCAGAAAGCCTCTTCGGCACTGTTCGATATGGTTTTTCACCTGCTCTGAAAGACGCTTTGGATACACAAGCCAATATTTTGCTTAATGGCATGGGGGATATGACCACGCTTGCAACGAGAGTTGGTGAGTTTAACAGTGTACTGAACCAAGACGGGTTCGCTGAAAAGCCCTGGATGCAGGCATTAAAAAAGCCTGTTCAAGACACGTTCAAAGCTTTGCGTGAACTAGCGAGCAAAGAAGGTAAAGCAACTGCAGAGTCCATTCTTATAGCACTGATCCCATCAGATAGCCGAATGGCCTTGGGAAAAAACCAGAACATCAGCGCTCTCATTAGAAACCTAATGATCGGACAAGTTTTAATTAACTCACCAGATCGCCCAGCGATTGATATAAAAGTTTCTGAGAAGCTCAGGACCTGGAAAAACGAATGGCTGTTGTTGAACAAAAAAATTGCTGATACACGTAAACAGTGGATCTATCCGGACCGACCTGGAAAACGAAAGAATCTCGCTCGCGTATTGCAGCAGCAGGAAGCAAAACTGCAAATGCATGAATTGAACATGCCAGGAATACTCGACTACCAAAACAACAAGTACGCGGAACTGCTAAGAGAAGAGATCAAGAATTTTGCCTCCTCCCGTGCAGACGTCGTGAAAAACTGGCAAGCAAAAGCCAAAGCCTGGAGCGAAAAGTGGGGATTGAATGCAGGAGCAATAGTTTGGGGCGTAGTGCTGCTGAACTTTATAAACACCGCCCTCACTTACCGCGACCTTACAAAAGACGGCCAGTTCAGTAAAAAAGACGTCGCCAAAATAAGCTACGGATTGGGATACAGCTTCAACTTACTGATGGCGGTTTTTGTCGAAACTCCTTGGAAAACGATAAAAAATGCGGCCCCGGTTTTAATTGACGAAGTGGAAGTCGGAATATTAAGCAGATCAGCAGCGTTCTGGACGGCAGAAGGCAAGGCAGCGTGGGCAGCGACTGTCCGTGCTTTCAGCCGAAGAATGGTCGCAATGGGGGCATTTGCAGTCATTTCCACAATTCTCGAGATATGGGATATCCAAGACGATTATGGAAACGCGAGAAGTTCCGAGGAAAAGGCCGCAATGTGGGTGAAAGGCCTCGCCGTATTTGGAATGGGAATCGCAGGGATTGCACAGTTACTTACAGGAGTAACACTTGCAGGTGACATGGTTGTATTAGTCATGAATCCTTGGTTTGCAGTTGCGATGCTGGTACTTGGCGCTGTCTATTTGGCAGCGACGCTGGCACTTAATTATTTCAAATCGGACGGTGTGGGCTGGTGGTTGCGAAAATGTTGTTGGTCACGCTCAAAAGAGTTGCAGTACCAGTCTACTCTTGAAGGCCAAGCGGAGGAAAAGCGTGCTTTGCTGGAAATTCAACTAAGCCCACAGATCTACGTTAAGAGCACTTTCGATACCAGGCGCGTATTCAGAGGAAGATTTGGATATCAAAACGAAGAAGTACTGAATGGAGCTTGGGTACATCTTCGATTGCCAAGTGCAGTACGCGGTCAACTCATCCAATTTAATGTGATCGATAGCAAACGTATTCTACCCCTGCTACCTGTTAGAAAAATGGATGATCCTGTACAAGATCCGTTTCTGGACAAAGGGCAATTTACGAGCACCAGTGCATTTGGCACAGACACAAACTCACCATACACTGCGGATGTACGCGCTGCGCGCTTTCCGCCAATGCCTGCCTCCGGCCAAGACATCGTCTGGCGGACATGGATCCCGGTTGACAAAAGTGCTGACTTTATTGAATTGCAAATTTGGTATCCTACAAACGTTTTAGCAGCTGGCGTTGAAGATCAAGGTTACCTCTACCAATTAGAGCTTGACAAAGTAGGAAGCACCTCCGTCGACGGACTGAGCATTACAGAGCTTCAAGTAAAATCTGTTAGTCGTAAAGGCGCGATGATCCTGGCCGTAGCGGAATAATACGAACATGACAAAACCCAGTGACAACTCATTCAACCAGACTTCATGCCGAGCCGTTGAAGAAAAATCAAATGCACATGAACGCGTCCTTATGGAATGGTCGACAAAAACAATAAAATCTCCACCTAAAGAAATCATGAAAGCACAGCTTTGGCTCTTTGCTGGCGCGACGCTAATGAATATTTTTGTAACGGCCATCGCTTGGAACAACCTGCCACAATATATGCTTGGACTTTTCTCGGCGTATGTATTTTCGTACGCACTAACCATCTACTTCATACTTATATTACGCCAAAAAACAGTATTCAATTACTCCATTACAGCGAACCATGGGAAAGTCGAATATTTTCGGAATTATCCAAAATCCTCCGGAACCATTTTCAAAAGCCTCGCTATTTTTATAATATTATTTTTCTCAGGCGTTGCGATTTATACAGGATCCTTAGCCTTTATGATCGGCCCGGCAGCTATGACGCTAGGAGCAGCAAAATTCCTTCTCGGCTGGAAAAACAACATAACCAACTCGCGCAGTTCCCCTTGGGCGGAATACAACTTTGTAACTGTAGATCGGTCTAGACTGATGATAGTCACCCATAGAACCAACCAATCAGTGGGATTCGAAGCACGCTTCCAAGAAACGGCCACATTCGATCGTTACTTGAAGATTTTAAAAACAGTACTACCAAGCAGCGCCATATACACAGAAAAAAGCTGGCAATGGTGATTATTAAAACCTCATGGTTACACTGACTACTTATCTAAATATATAAATGACAGAAAGGTGACAGGTCCACTTTCCAACAAATGGATCTATCACCTTTTTCTCAATTTGCAGCACTACGAACTCGAGCACCCGATGCTCCATGGTTAGTAATCAACAGTGAAGCCTTGAGTTCTCCAAACCCGACAGGTTGAAAGCATGTATTCGAACCTTAAGAAAAACGATGAGTTTGATTTCAAACAAAACCGACCTTTTGCGGGAGAACGCCGGCGCTTCGCTACAGGTGAAGCCATTTTTTTGTCACCGAAACCAATTCCGACAGGGCAAACGCCCATGGATTTGGGAGGAAGCTTCATTGAAGTAAACGATACGTTTCTTGATGTAGGCAGCAGTAATGTGAACAAGGCATTCCAAGCGAGAGTGATGATCGCAAGTGTAATGCTCGTACTCATATCATGTTTATTAATCGTTCCAACGCTTGCAGGTCTCGCTGGAATCAATAATCCCTTTGGTCGCAGTTTCTGGTGGTACTTTAGCGATTTTTTTGAGTTTGGCCTGCGACTATCTATCTGGTGCGCTGGAGGAGTGGCAATCCTCGGTAGCTATGTGGTAATTAGCAGTACCCTCAAAAAATCGAGGGCTCGTCCAATTCGCTTTAATCGCCAACGGCGTGAAGTCTGTTTTTTCCCTGACGGCTCTGATGAACCGATAATCCAACCTTGGGAAGATACTGTCGCCTGGCTTTCAATAAGTACGGGCGTTACGGGAGTAGGTGTAATGAGAAATTATACCTTTGGCATGGCCATCGATAACCCCAAAGCTGATACGGTACACTTTCTGAATCAAGAGGTAATGACACCTACTCATGGGTTAGGAAAATGGGAAGCCATCCGCATCTACATGGAAAAAGGCACTCAATTCTGCCCCGGCAAGGCCCCTTTTGAGGGTAGTCATAGTTTCAATAAAGAACGCGATGACATGCGAGAGGAGTACCGACACAAGGAGCGCTCTGCACCGGGTGTGGCATGGTGGTATTTGACTCATTTGATTACGTGGTGGCGTCTTCCGTACTGGATAGCGGAATGGGATTACCGCTACAGCATGAAAGGATTCCCCGAGTCGGTTGAAAGATGGTCTGAAGAGCTCCCACCCGAACAGTGGGCACAACCGAGCCCAGCATTGAAAGAACAATCAGCAAAAATCGAAAAAGCTTTTGCTCGTGGTCAAGATTTCATGAGTTACTTCAAAATAGATCTAGAGCGCTCATCGACCGAACAGGAAGCACAGCATAATTAAAGAAGCGTAGGAGCCAAGAGAGTAAAAGATGACAGGGTGACAGATGTACTTTGTGGAAAATAAATCTGTCACCTTTTCTTGCAAAACTGACAACATCCTTATCATCCTAAAACGTCTAAGAGCATCGCTACCGCCAGACCAACATTAACATCCTCACCAATGCAAAAAAACGCTTGAAAGAAGCAGTCACTGCAGACGTCCCTCTGACTGAATAGCGCAGCGAAAACCAGTACCAGGATAATAGGCTTCCTGTTCTGGTTTATCCGGCCAGCGTCTAACTACTGAGGCGGCGGACATTGGGCCTTCTGGATAGTAGGAGCCTCGCTTAACCTTATATGTACCTTTGTCCGGTCCTTGAGGATTTTCCACTGGTGACTGTCGGTAGTATTCCTCACCGTACCAATCATTAACCCAGTCAGTCGCGTTACCTGCAAGACTGTAAATACCCAGTGGACTGGGTGGAAATTTAGCAATTGAAAACGTTCTACCGCCTCCGTCCACAGGATAGTTTTTCCCAAAACTCAAACTACCTGTATCAGTAGGAAAAAGAATATGTTGCCCGCGATTACGGGCAGCAAATTCCCACTGCGCCTCGGTAGGCAAATCCACCGAATAACCACTAAGATTGGCAATCCAGTGACAATAATCCTTCGACTCTTGCCAAGTTTTAGTAAATGCAGGCAAATCACGTTGATAGCGAAACTTCAAATCCTCACGCTCGCGCTTCTCAGCATCAAACAGAGGTTTTCCGTTTGCAATAAAGAACAAATCGAAATCACCCAGCGAGACTTGAAACTTTGAAAAATGATAGGAACTCAATTTGACCGGATGAACAAAGTCATCATCGCCATTACTGCTGATATTACAAAGCTGCTCCGGCTCCAGCCCGCAAGGCCAGGTACAAACATCCGTTTCATCGTATTCACAAGCCCAGCCAAAGTCGCCCATATCAAACTGTCCCCCCTCGACAAACACCATGTTGTCAATCGACTGAACGACGGTGGTAAGGACCTTTTCGCGCAGATCGCTGGAGAGGTTCGGATACTTGTTTTTGATGGTTACCGCAATCGACGCGACTTTTTCCGGTGTCAGGCTCTTGCTGACTGGCAATGAGCCGGACTCGGCCCCGCAACCGGCCAGAAAAAACATGGCCGGGAGGGCGAGCACAAACTGACGTAACACGGGCAATATCCTTATAAGGTGCGTCAAAGGCCAAACCTTAACATCCCCTGCCCTGTCTCATAAAAACCTGAATACCTCCGCTTACACCAAAGCCACCCTCACCTGCCTCTCCAACTCAACCTTCAACCCCGGCTCCAGCTTCAGCTGCCGCGCCAGTTCATCCAGATAGCTCTTTTCCATGAAGTTCTCCTCATCCACCATCATCACGCTCGCCACGTACATCTCGGCGGCCATTTCCGGCGTACTCGCCGCGCGGGCGACGTCGGTGGGGTCGAGGGGTTTGTTGAGTTCGGCGTGGAGCCAGTACTTGAGTTCCTGATCGTTGTCGAGTTTGGTGAATTCGCCTTCGATCAGCTGGCGTTCGCGGTCGTCGATGTGGCCGTCGGCCTTGGCGGCGGCGACCAGGGCCTTGAGGATGGCCTGGCTGTGTTGTTCGACTTGCGCCGGTGGCAGGCGATCGAGGGTTTGCGGTTCGCTTTGTGGGGCGGTGCCTTTCTGGGCGTTCCAGTTGCCGTAGGCTTTATAGGCGATCACGCCCAGTGCGGCGAGGCCGCCGTAGAGGGCGACTTTACCGCCAACCTTGCGGGCCTTTTTGCTGCCCAGCAGCAAGCCCATGGCGCCGGCCGCCAGGGCTCCGCCGCCTGCGCCTGACAGTAAACCGCCGAGTGCGCCATTACTGGAAGATCCGCCCAGCAAGCCGCCCAACCCACCGGCAGCCGGTTTGTTCTGCGCCCCGCCCGCCTTGTTCTGCAGCAGTTCCTGACCGGATTTGAGGAGTTGATCGAGCAATCCACGGGTGTTCATGTTCCGTCTCCAAACAGGGTTATCCGGATCAATAAGGCTCTCAGCCTAGTTCGAAAGTGCCCGTCACTTGGGTGCGAGTGTGCTTCCAGATGTTGCCTGGCCCACCGCAGCCATTCGCGAAAATAGATATACACTCGAGGCAATCTGTAAAAACCGCCCACCGGGTAAACCTTCCATGATGACCTTGCGTCAGATCCGCCATTTCATCGCCGTGGCCGAGACCGGCTCGATCTCCGCCGCCGCGCAAACCGCGTTCATTTCCCAATCGACCCTGACCCTGGCCATCCAGCAACTGGAAGAAGAAATCGGCGTCAGCCTGTTCAACCGCCACGCCAAGGGCATGACGCTCACCCATCAGGGCCATCAGTTCCTGCGCCAGGCGCACCTGATTCTGGCCACCGTGGACAACGCCAAGCGCAGCCTGCAACAGAGCACCGATCAGGTCGCCGGGCAGTTGATCGTCGGCGTGACCAGTTTGGTGGCCGGTTATTACCTGGCGGATTTGCTCACCCGTTTCCAGCGCGCATATCCCAATGTCGAGATCCGGGTGATGGAGGACGAGCGGCCGTACATCGAGCATCTGCTGGTGAGCGGCGAGATTGATGTCGGGGTGCTGATCCTCTCCAACCTCGAAGACCGCCACGCCTTGCAGACCGAAGTGCTGACCCACTCGCCGCACCGTTTGTGGCTGCCGGCCCAGCATCCGCTGCTGGAGCACGACAGCATCAACCTCGCCGATGTCGCCCGGGAGCCGCTGATTCAACTGAACGTCGACGAGATGGATCGCAATGCCCAACGTCTTTGGCGTGGCGCCGGATTGCAACCGAAGATCACCCTCAGAACCGCTTCCACCGAGGCCGTGCGAAGTCTGGTGGCGGCGGGTCTGGGCGTTTCGATCCAGCCCGACATGACCTACCGCCCATGGTCGCTGGAAGGCGACATCATCGAAGCCCGACCGATTGCCGACCTCAACCAGACCCTCGACGTCGGCCTGGCCTGGCGTCGCGGCACCGCGCGACCCGCGCTGGTCGATCCGTTCCTGACTGTGGCCCGCGAACAGCCGCACGGCGGACGCAAGCCATCTATTTAATCGAATGCCACCTTCAGTATTTAGAATTTGTCGACCCCGGAGCCGCGCACTAGTCTTGCTGCATCTATAAGACGGTCGGCTCCCGGATCTGCGGGAGCAAAAATGACCACACAAGAAAAGAGATCCCGGAAAATGGCTGGCGCGCAGACCCACATGCACACCGCGTTGCTGATCGACGGCGAACTGGTCGCTGGGCAAGGATTTGTCGAACCGATCCTCAACCCGGCCACCGGCGAAGTCCTGACCCAGATCGCCGAAGCCAGCACCGAGCAAGTCGAAGCCGCCATCCTCGCCGCCCACCGCGCCTTTGCCGAGTGGTCGCGTACCACCCCGCAACAACGCTCTAACTTCCTGCTGGAAATCGCCAACGCCGTCGAAAAGCACGCCGATCACCTCGCCCGCCTCGAAGCCCTGAACTGCGGCAAGCCGCTGCACCTGGCGCGACAAGACGATTTGACCGCGACCGTCGATGTATTCCGCTTTTTCGCCGGTGCCGTGCGCTGCCAGACCGGCCAGCTCAGCGGCGAATACGTGCCGGGCTACACCAGCATGGTGCGCCGCGATCCGATTGGCGTCGTCGCGTCGATTGCGCCGTGGAACTACCCGATCATGATGGCCGCGTGGAAAATCGCCCCGGCCCTTGCCGCCGGCAATACGCTGGTGTTCAAACCGTCCGAGCACACGCCGCTGTCAATCCTGGCGCTGGCTCCGGCACTGGCCGAGATTCTGCCACGCGGGGTGATCAATATTGTCTGCGGTGGCGGCGAAGGCGTCGGCAGTCACCTGGTAGGCCACCCGAAGGTGCGCATGGTGTCGCTGACCGGCGACATCGTCACCGGCCAGAAAATCCTCCAGGCCGCCGCCAAAACCCTCAAACGCACGCACCTCGAACTCGGCGGCAAGGCCCCGGTGATCGTCTGCAACGATGCGGATCTCAAAGCCGTGGTCGAAGGCGTGCGCACTTATGGCTATTACAACGCCGGGCAGGATTGCACCGCCGCGTGCCGGATCTACGCCCAGGCCGGGATTCACGACAAGTTGGTCGCCGAACTCGGCGCGGCGGTCAGCAGCCTGCGCTTCGCCGGCAAGCGTGATGCCGACAATGAAATCGGCCCGCTGATCAGCACCCGCCAGCGCGACCGGGTGGCCAGTTTCGTCGAGCGCGCCCTCGGGCAACCGCACATCGAACGGGTGACCGGTGCGGCGGTGCATTCCGGTGCCGGGTTCTTCTATCAGCCAACCCTGCTGGCCGGTTGCAAACAGAGCGATGAAATCGTCCAGCGCGAAGTGTTCGGCCCGGTGGTGACCGTGACCCGCTTCGACGAACTGGCGCAAGCGGTGGACTGGGCCAACGACTCGGAGTACGGCCTCGCCTCGTCGGTGTGGACCCAGAACCTGGACAAGGCGATGCAGGTCGCCGCGCGCCTGCAATACGGCTGCACCTGGATCAACAGCCATTTCATGCTGGTCAGCGAAATGCCCCACGGCGGCCTGAAACGCTCCGGTTACGGCAAAGACTTATCCAGCGATTCGCTGCAGGACTACAGCGTGGTGCGGCACATCATGGCCCGCCACGGCCAACATCTCTGACTACGCTAATAACAAGCCGCTGACGGCATGCTCCACCGCGTTCACAACTGCCCCGACCATAATTTAAAGAAGAGGGTTCACCATGTTCGTGCACAAGACCGCACTGCTCAGTGCAATCACCATGGCCCTGCTGGCCAGCGCCAGCCTGCAGGCCGCCGAGCCGCTGAAAGCCGTCGGCGCCGGCGAAGGCCAGCTGGATATCGTCGCCTGGCCCGGCTACATCGAACGCGGTGAAAGCGACAAGGCCTACGACTGGGTGACCGGTTTCGAGAAGGAAACCGGCTGCAAGGTCAATGTGAAAACCGCCGCCACCTCCGACGAAATGGTCAGCCTGATGGCCAAGGGCGGTTACGACCTGGTGACCGCGTCGGGCGATGCCTCGCTGCGGTTGATCGTCGGCAAGCGTGTGCAGCCGATCAACACTGCGTTGATCCCGAACTGGAAATCCCTCGACCCACGCCTGAAAGACGCGCCGTGGTACGTGGTCAACAAACAAACCTACGGCACCCCGTACCAGTGGGGCCCGAACGTGTTGATGTACAACACCAACGTGTTCAAGACTGCGCCGACCAGCTGGAACGTGGTGTTCGAGGAACAGAACCTGCCCGACGGCAAGCCGAATAAGGGTCGCGTGCAAGCCTACGACGGCCCGATCTATATCGCCGACGCAGCGCTCTATCTGAAATCCACCAAGCCTGAGTTGGGGATCAAGGATCCGTACCAGCTCACCGAAGATCAGTACAAAGCCGTGCTGGAACTGTTGCGCGCCCAGCAGAAGCTGATCCACCGCTACTGGCACGACACCACCGTGCAGATGAGCGATTTCAAGAACGAAGGCGTGGTCGCATCCAGCGCCTGGCCGTATCAGGTCAACGGCCTGATCAACGACAAACAGCCAATCGCTTCGACCGTGCCAAAAGAAGGCGCCACCGGTTGGGCCGACACCACCATGCTGCACGCCGAAGCCAAGCACCCGAACTGCGCGTACAAGTGGATGGACTGGTCGCTGCAACCGAAAGTCCAGGGTGATGTGGCGGCGTGGTTCGGTTCGTTGCCGGCGGTTCCGGCGGCTTGCCAGGGCAGTGAGTTGCTTGGCGCTGAAGGTTGCAAGACCAACGGGTTTGATCAGTTCGACAAGATCGCCTTCTGGAAAACACCGCAGGCTGAGGGTGGGAAGTTTGTGCCGTATAGCCGGTGGACGCAGGACTACATTGCGATTATGGGTGGCCGCTGATTCCGATTACACCTCGGTAGAGCTCCCTTTCCCCCCGCCCTCTCCCGGAGGGAGAGGGAGCTAAAAGCGAACCGCGTCGCCCTCATCAAACAGGTGAGCCAACACGGGCAAACACCGCCAAACGATCCAGTTTTTTCAGAAGTCCAGGCAGGGCCGCTGCGACGGCCCTCGCCTTTTTGGAGCACCGCACCATGACGCTTGCAGTCCAGTTCACCAACGTTTCCCGGCAGTTCGGCGAGGTGAAGGCCGTTGACCGGGTTTCCATCGACATCCAGGACGGCGAGTTCTTTTCCATGCTCGGCCCCTCCGGTTCGGGCAAGACCACGTGCCTGCGCCTGATCGCCGGGTTCGAACAACCGAGCGCTGGCTCGATCCGCATTCACGGCGCCGAGGCCGCCGGTCTGCCGCCCTATCAACGCGATGTAAACACTGTGTTTCAGGATTACGCGCTGTTCCCGCACATGAACGTGCTGGACAACGTCGCCTACGGCCTGAAGGTGAAAGGCGTAAGCAAAACCGAGCGCCACAAGCGCGCCGAAGAAGCATTGGACATGGTCGCCCTCGGCGGATACGGCGCCCGTAAACCGGTGCAGTTGTCCGGCGGTCAGCGCCAGCGTGTCGCCCTCGCCCGCGCCCTGGTCAATCGTCCACGAGTTTTGCTGCTCGACGAACCGTTGGGCGCCCTCGATCTGAAGCTGCGCGAACAGATGCAGAGCGAACTGAAGAAGCTGCAACGCCAGCTCGGCATCACCTTCATCTTCGTTACCCACGACCAGACCGAAGCGCTGTCGATGTCCGATCGCGTGGCCGTGTTCAACAAAGGCCGCATCGAGCAGGTCGACACCCCGCGCAATTTGTACATGAAACCCACCACTACCTTCGTCGCCGAATTCGTCGGCACTTCGAACGTGATTCGCGGTGATCTGGCGCGTCAGCTCAGCGGCCATCCGCAGCCGTTTTCGATCCGCCCGGAACACGTGCGTTTCGCCGAAGGCCCGTTGGCCAGCCATGAAATCGAAGTCAGTGGTCTGCTCCACGACATCCAGTACCAAGGCAGCGCCACGCGCTATGAACTGACCCTGGAAAACGGCCAGACCCTGAGCATCAGCCACGCCAACAATCAGTGGATCGACAGCAGCGCGCAGCACCAGACCGGTCAGCGCATCAGTGCACGCTGGGCACGGGAAGCGATGATTCCGCTGCACGACACCGTTGCGAGCGGGGTGTGACATGACCGCCCTCGCCCTCCCTCAATCGGCACCGTTGCGCAGGTTTTCCAACCTGCTCTATCGCAAGCCGAATCTGTATCTGTCGATGCTGCTGGTGCCGCCGCTGCTGTGGTTCGGCGCGATCTATCTGGGCTCGCTGCTGGTGCTGTTGTGGCAAGGTTTCTACACCTTCGACGATTTCACCATGGCGGTCACCCCGGACCTGACCCTGGCCAATTTCGCGGCGCTGTTCCAGCCGTCGAATTTCGACATCATCCTGCGAACCCTGAGCATGGCCGTCGTGGTGTCGATCGCCAGCGCCATCGTCGCGTTCCCGATTGCCTACTACATGGCGCGTTACACCACCGGCAAGACCAAGGCGTTTTTCTACATCGCGGTGATGATGCCGATGTGGGCCAGCTACATCGTCAAGGCCTACGCCTGGACCCTGCTGCTGGCCAAGGGCGGCGTCGCGCAGTGGTTCGTTCAGCACCTGGGGCTGGAGCCGGTTCTGCAGTTCATTCTGGGGATTCCCGGGGTCGGCGGCAGCACCTTGTCGACCTCGCATCTGGGGCGATTCATGGTGTTCGTCTACATCTGGCTGCCGTTCATGATCCTGCCGATCCAGGCCTCGCTGGAGCGCTTGCCGCCGTCGTTGCTGCAAGCCTCCGCCGACCTCGGGGCCAAGCCGCGCCAGACCTTCATGCAGGTGATTCTGCCGCTGTCGGTGCCGGGGATTGCCGCCGGTTCCATCTTTACGTTTTCGCTGACCCTGGGCGACTTCATCGTGCCGCAACTGGTGGGTCCGCCGGGTTACTTCGTCGGCAGCATGGTCTACGCGCAGCAAGGCGCGATCGGCAACATGCCGATGGCTGCGGCATTCACGCTGGTGCCCATCGTGCTGATCGCCATCTACCTGTCCATCGTCAAACGACTGGGGGCCTTCGATGCACTCTGAAAAAGCATCTCTCGGTCTGCGCATCGCAGCCTGGGGCGGGCTGGTATTTCTGCACTTCCCGATCCTGATCATCTTCCTCTACGCCTTCAACACCGAAGACGCGGCGTTCAGCTTTCCACCGAAAGGCTTCACGCTGCACTGGTTCAGCGTGGCGTTTTCCCGGCCGGACGTGCTGGAAGCGATCAAGCTGTCGTTGCAGATCGCGGCCATTGCCACGCTGATCGCGATGGTGCTCGGTACGCTGGCTTCAGCGGCGCTGTACCGCCGGGACTTCTTCGGCAAACAGGGCATTTCGCTGATGCTGATCCTGCCGATTGCACTGCCGGGGATCATCACCGGGATCGCGCTGCTGGCGACCTTCAAGACGCTGGGAATCGAGCCGGGGATGTTCACCATCATCGTCGGCCACGCGACCTTCTGCGTGGTGATCGTCTACAACAACGTCATCGCCCGTTTGCGCCGCACCTCGCACAGTCTGATCGAGGCGTCGATGGATCTCGGCGCCGACGGTTGGCAGACCTTTCGCTACATCATTCTGCCGAACCTCGGCTCGGCCCTGCTCGCCGGCGGCATGCTCGCGTTTGCGCTGTCGTTCGATGAAATCATCGTCACCACTTTCACCGCCGGCCACGAACGCACCTTGCCGCTGTGGTTGCTCAACCAGTTGAGCCGCCCACGGGACGTGCCGGTGACCAACGTCGTGGCGATGCTCGTGATGCTGGTGACCATGCTGCCGATCCTCGGCGCCTACTACCTGACCCGGGGTGGCGAGAGCGTGGCCGGCAGCGGCGGCAAATGAATTCCCTGACCTTTCCCACCCTGAATTTGCAGTAGAAAGAGGACAACAACATGCAAACCAAACTCTTGATCAACGGCCATCTGGTCAACGGCGAAGGCCCGGCGCAACCGGTGCTCAACCCGGCGCGCGGCGAAGTGCTGGTGGAAATCAACGAAGCCACCGAAGCCCAAGTCGATGCCGCGGTGCGCGCCGCCGACAGTGCCTTCGCCGAATGGTCGCAGACTACGCCGAAAGACCGTTCGCTGCTGCTGCTCAAACTCGCCGACGCCATCGAAGCCCACGGTGAAGAGCTGGCAAAACTGGAATCGGACAACTGCGGCAAACCCTACAGCGCCGCGCTGAACGACGAGATTCCGGCGATTGCCGACGTGTTCCGTTTCTTCGCCGGCGCCAGCCGTTGCATGAGCGGTTCGGCCGGTGGTGAATACCTGCCCGGCCACACCTCGATGATCCGCCGCGACCCGGTGGGCGTGATCGCCTCCATCGCACCCTGGAACTACCCGCTGATGATGGTCGCCTGGAAAATCGCCCCGGCCCTCGCCGCCGGTAATACCGTGGTGCTCAAACCGTCGGAACAAACCCCGCTGACCGCGTTGCGTCTGGCCGAACTGGCGTCGGATATTTTCCCGGCCGGCGTACTCAATCTGGTGTTCGGTCGTGGGCCGAGCGTGGGCAGTCCGCTGGTGACCCATCCGAAAGTGCGAATGGTGTCGCTGACAGGCTCCATTGCCACCGGTTCAAACATCATTTCCAGCACTGCCGACAGCGTCAAACGCATGCACATGGAACTGGGCGGCAAGGCCCCAGTGATCATCTTCGACGACGCTGATATCGACGCGGCGGTCGAAGGCATTCGCACCTTCGGCTTCTACAACGTCGGCCAGGACTGCACTGCCGCGTGCCGGATTTACGCGCAGCAAGGCATCTACGACAAGTTTGTCGAGAAACTCGGCGCAGCGGTGAGCAGCATCAAGTACGGCTTGCAGGATGATCCGTCGACCGAGCTCGGGCCGCTGATCACCGCCCAGCATCGCGACCGCGTGGCCGGGTTTGTCGAACGCGCCGTGGCGCAATCGCACATCCGCTTGATCACCGGCGGCAAGGCTGTCGAAGGCAACGGTTTCTTCTTCGAGCCGACCGTTCTTGCCGATGCCCAGCAGGACGACGAAATCGTCCGTCGCGAAGTGTTCGGGCCGGTGGTGTCGGTGACCAAGTTCACTGATGAAGCCCAGGCGCTGGAGTGGGCCAACGATTCGGACTACGGTCTGGCGTCCTCGGTATGGACGGCGGATGTAGGACGCGCCCATCGCCTGTCCGCACGGTTGCAGTACGGCTGCACCTGGGTGAATACGCACTTCATGCTTGTCAGCGAAATGCCTCATGGCGGTCAGAAACTGTCCGGCTACGGCAAGGACATGTCCATGTACGGACTGGAGGACTACACCACGGTTCGGCATGTGATGTTCAAACACTAAAGGCATTTCCCGGCTTCAAGGCAGAAACCGGTCATCCGCATCACCAGGCATTCAAAACAATAACTACCGATCCGGGCGGCGCTCACCAAGCCCCGCCACGGCTTCGGCCATCCGAAATCTGCCGATTTCACGGAGCAAACACACATGAGTGCATCACCCGATCTCTCAGCCGCCGTTGCCGACAGCGATGCCGAACAACTGCGCCAACTGGGCTACACCTCCAATTTCAACCGCAGCATGAGCCTGTGGGAAAACTTCGCGCTGGGCTTCACTTATCTTTCACCGGTCGTAGGGGTTTATACCCTGTTCGGCCTGTGCCTGGCCGCCGGCGGGCCACCGATGTTCTGGGCCTATTTGCTGGTGGGCTGCGGGCAACTGCTGGTGTGCCTGATCTTCGGTGAAGTGGTTTCGCAGTTCCCGATTTCCGGCGGCGTCTATCCTTGGGCGCGGCGCCTGGTGGGCAAGAAATGGGCGTGGATGGTCGGCTGGATCTACTCCATCGCCCTGTGCGTGACCATCGCCGCCGTGGCGGTCGGCGCCGGCCCGTACCTCGCGGCCATGCTGGGTTTTGAGCCGAGCAACAACACCAACATCGTCATCGCCCTGGTGCTGACGCTGTTCGCGACTTTGGTGAACCTCAGCGGCACCAAAGTGCTGGCGCGGATCGCCATGTTCGGCTTCCTCTGCGAACTGGTGGGCGCAGTGATCGTCGGCGTGTACCTGCTGATTTTCGAGCGTCATCAGCCGATCAGCGTGCTGTTCAACACGTTCGACATCAGCGTCGACGGCTCCTACCTGCCGGCATTCCTCACCGCGTGGCTGGCGGGGATGTTCCTCTACTACGGCTTCGAAGCCTGCGGCGATGTGGCCGAAGAAACCCCGAACCCGAGCAAGAAAATTCCGGTGGCCATGCGCATGACCATCTACATCGGTGGCATCGCGGCGATGTTCGCTTGCCTGGCGCTGATCCTCGCCGTGCCGGACATGCAAGCGGTGATCAACGGCACCGACAAGGACCCGGTCACCACCATCCTCAACAACGCCTTCGGCCCGGTCGGTTCGAAAGTGGTGATGGGCGTGGTGATGATTTCATTCATCTCCTGCGTCATCAGCCTGCAGGCGGCGGCGAGTCGTCTGCTGTACTCCTACGCCCGCGATGAAATGGTCATCGGTAGCCGACTGCTGAAAAAGATTTCTCCTACGACCCAGGTGCCGGTTGCTGCGCTGTTCGTGTCCGGCGTCCTGCCCGGCCTGATCATCGCCCTCGGCTTCTTCCTGCAAGACGCCGTGGCCACCATCGTCAGCTTCGCCGCCATCGGCATCTACCTCGCGTTCCAGATGATCGTCCTCGCGGCCCTGTACGCCCGCAGCAAAGGCTGGAAACCGAGCGGCAAATTCACCCTCGGCGCCTGGGGCTGGCCGGTGAACATCGGCGCGCTGGTCTACGGCGTCGGCGCAATCATCAACATGGCCTGGCCACGCACGCCCGATGCCGCGTGGTACATCAACTACGCGATGGTGCTGAGCACGGTGATCGTGATTGGGTTAGGGTTGGTTTACATGTGGATTGGCAAGCCGTATGACCATGGGAAGGCACCGGCTGGGGATGCTTGGAAGGTGAGTCGCTAAAAGATTTTGGCCCCGGCACCTATAGAGTGCCGGGGTTCAAGAAAGCCGGCGCAAAACATCAAAACAAAAGTTCGGACTGATCGTATTTCAGCGAGGAAATACGATCGAACAATTTGATTTTTTCGTTGGCTTTTTGCTTGGCGTGGTCAGACATGAATGCAATCAACTCTTCGAGCTGATTGACGTCTCCCACCACTTTGAATTCCTTCTCCTTGTTGACGAAGACAAGGGACTTCTTCTTTCTCGACAGCAGTTCTATGACGTTGCTGAGCGTACCGGTGCTCTTCGCATCCCATATCATCAAGCCGTAGTCAGCGGCTTCGGCCATCACCAAGTCTTTCTCAGTGAAGAAGGCCCTTGATCCTTTGGAGTGCTTGGAGTCCACCGTTCTGGCGGGCCACTGTCCGAGGTTGTTCCGCGGCGCTGGACCGCTACAGAACACAGTGGTTCTGGATCGTTCGAGACTCAGCAGATATTCCTGAATGGAGGTATCGGCGCCGCCCGCATCACCAACGACCAGCTCGAATTCAGACGCAACGATATTATTGATACGCTCCTTAACCTTCGGATCAAGGTTCTTGATGTTGATAGAGCCTGCAATAAATACGGTAGTCATTGAGTTCACTTCCAGGTAAGCGCCGCTACGTAGATCTTCCCCACCTTCGGAAGAATCCTTTGAGCTGCCGCCCACCCCGGAGGATGCCGGAGATTCATAAAGGAAAAATCACGTTTCAGGTGCAGTCTGGCTGGCCGCCATACAAAAACAGGAATTTCCTACAGATGCGGGCTTCAAAAGAAAGCCACATTTCCTACGCTACGCGTCCACAGCGTAGACTTGGCGCCGCTAGCGCCTGACCGATAGGCTTTGTCCCGTCGCAGCCCAATCAGTTGCCGGGGCCGAAACCGGAAATCTGTCAACACAATGCTGTGCCCTTTATTGAACTATGGTTTTTTCGCAACTTCAGTTTTGCGTTATGGCAGACCGCGTGGCGCGGGCCTTCCGGGTTTTCCGTGTTTGACCAGAAGTATCCCGACTTCGAACGCCACTCGGTTCGCCACCCAACTTGTCGAAGGGTTGATGCAACCGCAGCGTCCCCGGTAAGACTCAAGAATGAAAAAGGGGCGGACTTCACAGTCCGCCCCTTTGGTTTTTCACTTCAAAACCGCGAAACACTCCTCATCGCATCCACCAGATACCGCATCGCAATCCGGTCGCTTTCCGACAACTCGCGGTAACGCTCCACCAGTTTCAGTTCATCAGGACTGAGCCGGCGTCTTCGCCGGACGTTGGTGAGGCAGGGAAAGATGCCCAACATTTCGGTGATGCCTTGTCCTTTTGCCATGGACGTTGTCCTTTTCCAGTACGTCAGAATTTTTCCAAAACCGCATCGCCCTGCTCCCTTAAGCAGCGATTTGAGCCCTGCCGGTCGGGTGAGTCGTGACCGGCCATGCTCATAGAATAGAAATTAAATCGGCGCTGAAAAGCTGTTTTTAGAGTAATTAGTCGAAAAAAGCAGATATGCCCTGTAAATCAGAAAAGGCTGTGGGATAAGTAACCGTAACGTCTTGTTTCATTGAGACGCTGTCGCCGTGTAATCAATGAATTTTGCAAAATCAGCGAACGGATTAAGCTAGCGCGCATCTGTTACTAGTCCGTAGCGTTTGGCCGAAGGCTTGTCCGAACCGTAATTTCTGATCCAGTACGTGCCAGGAACGGCGCGGGATTGTCCACGACAGGTTGTATCTATGCACCGCAGGAATTTGCTCAAAGCGTCCATGGCCATTGCGGCTTATACCGGTCTTTCGGCCACCGGCCTGCTGGCCTCCCGCGCCTGGGCCGCCTCTGGCGGTGCCGCCGACGGTGAAGCCCAGGCCTTCGACTTTGAAACGCTGAAGCGCCAGGCCAAGCAGCTGGCCGGCAGCGCGTATCAGGACACCAAACAGGTGCTGCCGCCGACCCTGGCGACCATGACCCCGCAGAACTTCAACGCGATCCGCTACGACGGCGAGCATTCGCTGTGGAAGGAGAACAAGGGTCAGTTGGATGTGCAGTTCTTCCACGTCGGCATGGGTTTCCGCCAGCCGGTGCGCATGTACAGCGTCGATCCGAAGACCCGCACAGCCCGCGAGGTGCATTTCCGCCCTCAACTGTTCAACTATGAAAACACCTCGGTCGACACCCAGCAGCTAAAGGGCGACCTGGGTTTTGCCGGCTTCAAGCTGTTCAAGGCACCGGAGCTGGATCGCCATGACGTGGTGTCGTTCCTCGGCGCCAGCTACTTCCGCGCGGTGGATGCCACTGGCCAATATGGCCTCTCCGCCCGTGGCCTGGCCGTCGACACCTACGCCAAGAAACGCGAAGAATTTCCCGACTTCACCAAGTTCTGGTTCGAAACCCCGGATCAGAACGCGACTCGCTTTGTGGTCTACGCCCTGCTCGACTCGCCGAGCGCGACCGGCGCCTATCGCTTCGACATCGACTGCCAGGCGGAGCGCGTGATGATGGAAGTCGACGCACACATCAATGCCCGCACCGCCATCGAGCAACTGGGCATCGCGCCGATGACCAGCATGTTCAGCTGCGGCACTCATGAGCGCCGGATGTGCGACACCATCCATCCGCAAATCCACGACTCGGATCGTCTGGCCATGTGGCGTGGCAACGGCGAGTGGATCTGCCGTCCGTTGAACAACCCGGCGACCCTGCAATTCAACGCCTTCGCCGACACCGATCCGAAAGGTTTCGGTCTGGTGCAGACCGACCACGAATTCGCCAACTATCAGGACACCGTCGACTGGTACAGCAAGCGCCCGAGCCTGTGGGTAGAGCCTACAACCGCGTGGGGCGAAGGCTCTATCGATCTGCTGGAAATTCCTACAACCGGCGAAACTCTCGACAACATCGTCGCGTTCTGGACGCCGAAAAAACCGGTGGCTGCCGGCGATTCGCTGAACTACGGCTACAAGCTCTACTGGAGCGCCCTGCCGCCGGTCGGCACGCCGCTGGCGCGGGTGCATGCGACCCGTTCGGGCATGGGTGGATTCGTCGAAGGCTGGGCACCGGGCGAGCATTACCCGCCGGTCTGGGCCCGCCGTTTTGCCGTGGACTTCACCGGTGGCGGTCTGGATCGCCTGCCGCAGGGCACCGGGATCGAACCGGTGGTGACTTGCTCCAACGGCAAGGTGCAGGACTTCAGCGTGCTGGTGCTGGATGACATCAAGGGTTACCGGATCCTGTTCGACTGGTACCCGACCAATGACAGCGTGGATCCGGTGGAACTGCGCCTGTTCATCCGCACCAACGACCGCACGCTGAGCGAGACCTGGCTGTACCAGTACTTCCCGCCGGCGCCGGACAAGCGCAAGTATCCTTGATGCGTTGAGCCGTCAGGCCAACGGGCAGTACAAGTGAATATCGTGGGGTTCCAGATCAAACAGCTCGGGATCCGGTTGCGCCAGCAACCGGCAACCCTGGCGCTGATAGAACTCCACGGTATTGCGTGATTCGGTTGCCGAGACGTACAACGCCTCGGCACCGACCTCCCGGCCATGCTCGCAAGCCAGGGCAAACAAGCGTCCGCCCAATCCCTGCCCGCGCCAGGCACGGCTGATGTGCAGGAACTTCAACTGCCGCATCTTCAGGCCCTGATTGTGAATAACCCGGTTATCCACAACCACCGCTGACACCAGTGTCTCGCCATCGAAAATCCCGTGCAGCCACCCACCGCTGCGCCAGCATTTTTCCAATACCCGCGCATTCTCCTCCGCTTCCCCTTCGGGCCATCCGCGCATGTCGAAACGCGCCGGATACAGAATCAGCTCAGCGTTTTCCACGCGATAGCACTCCTCAACCAGTTCACTGCGGTCGATCTGCGCCAACAGTGGCAAGTCCGATTCAGTCAGCTCTCGTTCGATCAACATTGCGGTCCATTCCTTTGCAATTCCAAACGACAGGTAAGAAAAAACCCGCCGGTTCAATGGCGGGTTTTATAGGCTTTGCGACCGGTCGGAATCAATCCCGCAGATCAGACTCGTGAATCGGCTGATCCCGATGGGTCGCACGTTGATATTGCGCTGGCCACACCGCTTTGCGTCCACCCAGATCATCGTCGGCATGCAGCGGCCAGTACGGATCACGCAGCAACTCACGGGCGAGGAAGATGACGTCGGCCTGACAGGTTCTCAGGATGTGCTCGGCCTGGGCGGGTTCGGTAATCATTCCCACGGTGCCGGTGGCAATGCCTGACTCCTTGCGCACCCGTTCGGCGAAGCGCGTCTGATAACCCGGTCCCACCGGAATCTCCGCGTTCGCTGCGGTGCCACCCGACGATACGTCGATAAGATCCGCGCCGAGGGTTTTCAGGCGTCGCGCCAGCTCCACGGTTTCATCGGGGTTCCAGCCATCTTCAACCCAATCGGTGGCCGACAGACGGACGAACACCGGCAGTTCTTCCGGCCACACCGCGCGTACCGCCTCGGTCACTTGCAACACCAGACGGATGCGGTTTTCGAACGAGCCGCCGTACTGGTCGCGCCGCTGATTACTCAATGGCGACAGAAACTGGTGCAGCAGATAACCGTGCGCCGCATGCACCTCGACCACACTGAAACCGGCGGTCAGCGCGCGTTTGGCTGCTGCCACGAAGTCCTGAATGACTTGGGCGATCTGGCTTTCATCAAGTTGTTTGGGTTGGGTGTGTTGCGGGTCGAAGGCAATCGGCGAAGGCCCGACCGGGGTCCAGCCGCCGTCATCCGGTTTGACGCTGCCGTGCTTGCCGATCCACGGCCGATGAGTGCTGGCCTTACGTCCGGCGTGGGCCAGTTGAATGCCGGCCACAGCGCCCTGCGCGTTGATGAAACGGGTAATGCGTTGCAGCGGTGCGATCTGTTCGTCGTTCCACAGGCCCAGGTCTTCGGCGGTGATCCGCCCGTCGGCCGTGATCGCCGTGGCTTCGGTAAATACCAGGCCAGCGCCCCCTACCGCACGGCTGCCGAGGTGCACCAGATGCCAGTCGTTGGCCAGGCCGTCGACGCTGGAATACTGGCACATGGGCGACACGGCGATGCGGTTGGGCAGGGTCAGTTGGCGAAGGGTAAAGGGTTCAAGCAGCAGACTCATGGGGCACCTCTCAAATCAGTGGGCAGGCTCCAGGGTTCTGTTTGAAAAGTCGACGAGTGACAGGAAAAAGGTACGGCACCCGCCCCCGCGGGCAAAAAATTCGACAAGACGTCACAAGGCCAATCAAGCAGTGCTTAGAGCCTAGTCGACATCCGGGGATGAGGGAGGGTTCAGAGTGATTCTGTGTGTGTGTGTGAGTCCGCTTTCGTCGGAACGCCGCCCGGAGCAAGCTCGCGAAAGTGTCAGCGCGGTTCGATGTGGGCAATCATCAGTTGCACGGTTTCATTGCCGCGAAACTCGTTGAGATCGAGTTTGTAGGCCAGTTCGACCCATTTGATCGTCGGGTTCGGCCAGATATCGCGATCGATGCCGAACGCGATGCCATCGAGCTTCACCGAACCGCATTCGGTTTTCAGCACCACTTTCAGGTGCCGCTCGCCGACCACTCGCTGCTCGACCAACTGGAACACGCCGTGAAACAGCGGCTCCGGGAAATGCTGGCCCCACGGCCCGGCGTGACGCAGGGCGCGGGCCAGTTCCAGATGAAATTCCTCGACCGCCAGCGTGCCATCCGACAGCAGGCGCCCGGTCAGGTCTTCTTCGCGAAGTTGCCTACGCACCTCGGCGTCGAAGGCCTCGGCGAACAACGGAAAATTCTCCTGCGGCAAGGTCAGGCCAGCGGCCATCGCGTGGCCGCCGTACTTGGCAATCAGATCCGGATGTTGCGCCGCAACCACGCTCAGCGCATCGCGAATATGAAACCCCTGCACCGAACGCCCCGAGCCCTTGAGCAGACCGTCACCAGCATCGGCGAACGCGATGGTCGGGCGGAAATACCGCTCCTTCATCCGCGACGCCAGAATACCGATCACACCCTGGTGCCATTCCGGATCGAACAGGCACAACCCGAACGGCATCGACTCGACCGGCAAATCCTTGAGCTGGGCCAGCGCTTCGCGCTGCATGCCCTGCTCGATGGATTTGCGGTCCTGGTTCATGCCGTCCAGTTGCGCGGCCATTTCCCGTGCCAGCGCAGCGTCGTGGGTCAGCAGGCACTCGATCCCGAGGCTCATGTCATCCAGACGCCCCGCCGCGTTCAATCGCGGACCGACGATGAAACCGAGGTCGGTCGACGTAATGCGCGAAGCTTCGCGCTTGGCCACTTCCAGAATCGCCTTGATCCCCGGCCGTGCACGCCCGGCGCGAATCCGCTCCAGACCCTGATGCACCAAAATCCGGTTGTTGGCATCCAGCGGCACCACGTCGGCAACGCTGCCCAGCGCCACCAGATCCAGCAGTTCGCCGATGTTCGGCTGCGGCTTGCTCTCGTACCAGCCGAGGCTGCGCAGGCGCGCGCGCAAGGCCATCAACACATAGAAAATCACCCCGACCCCGGCCAGCGCCTTGCTCGGAAACTCGCAACCAGGCTGGTTCGGATTGACCAGCGCATCGGCTTGCGGCAGTTCATCGCCGGGTAAGTGGTGGTCGGTGATCAACACCTTCAGGCCGTGACGTTTAGCGGCCGCCACACCTTCGACGCTGGAAATACCGTTGTCGACGGTGATCAACAATTGCGGCTCGCGGGTCATCGCGACTTCGACGATTTCCGGGGTCAGGCCGTAGCCGTATTCGAAGCGGTTCGGCACCAGATAATCGACGTGCGCCGCGCCCAGCAGGCGCAAGCCAAGTACGCCCACGGTGCTGGCCGTCGCACCGTCGGCGTCGAAGTCACCGACGATCAGGATCCGCTGACGCTGCTCCAGTGCCGTCACCAGCAGGTCTACCGCCGCATCGATCCCTTTGAGCTGCTGGAACGGGATCAGCCGCGCCAGGCTCTTGTCCAGCTCCGCCTCGGACTGCACGCCCCGCGCCGCGTACAAACGGGTCAGCAGGGGTGGCAGTTCACCGAGAAACGGCAGAGTGGCGGGCAACGGGCGAGGATCGATACGCATGGGGTGACAGAAGCTTCTCTTGAATACGTGGGATTTTTTGGGAGTAACGCGGACTTAACCGCGCTCGCCTTGCAGCCAAGTGAGCTGGATTTCGTGCTGGCCACGATCGTCGGTGACGAAGATCGTGCCTTCACTGATCATCACGTCCCACTTGATGACGCGGGGCATGTCCTGGGCCAGTGTTTCCAGCACCTCCTGCGGGACAGCAGCAATATTGACGTTCTTCAGGTTTTTGATCGCCGGGATCACCTTGCCTTCCCAGACGCGCAGGCTGCCGTAGGCCAGCAGGCTGGTGCGCTCGGTGCGACGGGAGCACCACGTCAGGCGATCAGCGTCCGGCTGGCCGACTTCGATCCAGTGCAGGACGCGGTCATCCAGGCTCTTTTCCCACAACGCAGGTTCATCGACGTCCGACAGACCACGACCGAACGACAGCTGCTCGTTGTACCAGAGCGCGTAGGCCAACAGGCGTACGGTCATGCGTTCTTCGGTTTCCGAAGGGTGACGGGCGATGGTCTGCTTCACGTTCTCATAGACGCTGCGGTCGAGATCGGTGAGGTTCAGTTCGAATTTGTAGGTAGTGGACGGCTGGGCCATGAACGGGCTTCTTGATACGAGGAAAGTCGGCAAGTCTAACCGATGCTGTAGGCAATCCACGAATTGATGGCGATCAACCTTGCGCGACTGACAGCCGGCTATGTTAAAACGCTGTATCTGCTCAGCCTTGTCCTACAGGATCTCGCATGCCGTTCGCCAACAAACCGCTCAGCGGTCTGAAAGTCATTGAATTGGGTACTTTGATTGCCGGGCCGTTTGCCTCGCGCATCTGCGGCGAGTTCGGCGCCGAAGTGATCAAGATCGAATCGCCGGACGGCGGTGATCCGCTGCGCAAATGGCGCAAGTTGTACGAAGGTACTTCGCTGTGGTGGTTCGTCCAGGCTCGCAACAAAAAGTCCCTGACGCTGAACCTGAAACACCCCGACGGCCTGGCGATCCTGAAAAAACTGCTGGGCGAAGCCGACATCCTGATCGAGAACTTCCGCCCCGGTGTGCTGGAAAAACTCGGCCTGAGCTGGGAAACCCTGCACGCACTGAACCCGAAACTGGTGATGGTGCGCCTCTCGGGCTTCGGCCAGACCGGGCCGATGAAGGATCAGCCAGGTTTCGGCGCGGTCGGCGAATCCATGGGCGGCCTGCGCTACATCACCGGTTTCGAAGATCGCCCGCCGGTGCGTACCGGAATTTCCATCGGCGATTCGATTGCGGCTTTGTGGGGCGTGATCGGTGCGTTGATGGCCCTGCGTCATCGCGAGGTCAACGGTGGCCTCGGCCAGGTGGTCGATGTGGCGTTGTACGAAGCAATTTTCGCGATGATGGAAAGCATGGTGCCGGAGTTCGACGTTTTCGGATTCATTCGTGAGCGCACCGGCAACATCATGCCAGGCATCACGCCTTCGTCGATCCACACCAGCGCCGACGGCAAACACGTGCAGATCGGCGCCAACGGCGATGCGATCTTCAAGCGTTTCATGCTGATCATCGGTCGTGAGGATCTGGCCAATGACCCGACACTGGCCAGCAATGACGGGCGCGACACCCGCCGTGACGAGTTGTACGGCGTGATCGATCGCTGGGTCAATTCGCTGCCGCTGCAAACCGTGCTGGACCTGTTGAACCAGGCCGAAGTCCCGGCCAGCCGGATCTTCAGCGCCGAAGACATGTTCAATGATCCGCAGTACCTGGCCCGGGAAATGTTCCTGCACGCCAAACTGCCGGACGGCAAACCTTTCAAGATGCCGGGCATCGTGCCGAAACTCTCTGAGACACCCGGCACGTCCGAATGGGTCGGACCGCAGCTCGGTGAACACAATGCGCAGGTACTCCACGATCTTGGCTACGACGAGAAGCAGATCGCCCGGCTGCGCGAAGACGGAGCCATCTGAGCTGAAGCGCCGACCGGCCTCAGCCTCCAACCGCGCCCACCACTGGTGGACGTGGCGGCTGTTCGGCCTGCTTTTTCTGCTGGTGCTGCCAGCCTGGGCGCAGGCCAAGCCAACGCTGATCTGGCTGTTGCGCGACCTGCCGCCGCTGACCATTCTCGAAGGCCCGAAAAAGGGCCAGGGCGTCATCGATCAACTGATGCCGATGCTGATAGCCGGCATGCCGCAATACGAACACACCCTGATGCGGGTCAACCGCGCCCGGGGCCTCCAGATGCTCCATGAACATCCGTTTGCCTGCGATCCGTCGTTGCTCTGGAACAGGGAGCGGGCACAGTGGATTGCGTTCTCCATCCCCGCTTTCCGCGCAGTCAGTAATGGTCTGGTGGTTCGTCGCAAAGATCGCGAAATGCTGGAACCTTTTCTGGTCGAGGAGCAAGTCGATCTGTCGGCGTACCTGGCCAACGGCGAGAGAAAAGTCGGGGTGGTGGCCGAGCGAAGTTATGGCGAATACGTCGACAATCTGCTGCGCCGCGCACCAAGTGGATCGCTGACGCCGCACTATGGCAATGATGCTCTCAGCAGCCTGCTCTCGATGCAGCGACTGGGTCGGCTGCAAGCGGTGCTGGGCTACTGGCCGGAAATCCGCTACCAGGCGCGTCAGGTTCAGATCGCCGAAGACGAGCTGGAGTTTTTCCCCGTTCACGGTGCGGACAAGTACATCTCGAGCCATGTCGGCTGCACCGATACCACCCAGGGTCGCCAGGCGATCCGCGAAATCGATCAACTGTTGCGCACCCTGCCCCACGAACACCTGAACCAGCTCTACGCCCAGTGGCTCGACCCTGAAATGCGCCCGGACTACCTGGAGCAGGCACGGATTTTCTTCCAGCAACAGGCCACGCAGTAGATGCCGGGCAAAAAGAAACCCCGAGAAGTGGGGAGACGACTCGGGGTTAAACGTGGTCTGTATCAAAGACCCGTAGCAGCAAGCGACAAGCACCGGAGCACAATGCTTGATCCTGCTGTTATGGGGTCTGACTGACCTGGATGCAGGAAGGTTCCCACAAAAGTCCCATCAGTTTCAGAGCAGCGGGCGCTTGTCGCGGGCAACATTGCGCAATGCAGCGATCACACAGGGTTCCAGCCGGCCTTCGGCGATCAGGATGTCGCGATGCAAGCCATCGACCACATCCGTCAGCTGGCGCTTGTCGCTCAACTGCGCCCGATTGAATTCGCGTTCCACCACAATGGCGCCACTGCCGTTCTTCAGTGTCACCAGGCATTCGCCCTGCAGACCGCGAGGGGTCAGCGTTACCTGATACGGGCTCAGAGCCTCACCGAGCAATAGACTGATACTTTCCATCTCGATCTCCACTCAATAGTCCGAAAACACAGTGCCTGGGGCGTGTCCACAGTAAATGACCACCGGCCCGAGAAGAAAGTTCTGCATATCGGCGGCCTCTGCGGGAGCGTCACCGACCTGTCGGAGCATGCATGGAGAAGATGACAGAAAAATAACCGATGGCTTCAGGCGCTGACCGAACGTCGGGGCTGCGACAGGTAACTGTCAAGCAGATTGCGCATCAGCACCGCCGAAACCGGCGTGTACAGTCGGCCCAGGAGCTGCACCCCGCTCTCCTCCAATAAAAATTCCAGATCGGCCAGTACGCTGGGAGCGACCACACCCAGCAGAATCAACGATCGAGCATCCCGTCGGGCAACCAGATGGTTGATCAGTGCCAGCCCCTCACCATTTTTGAGCTGCGGATTGCAAATGGCGATATCGACAGCCCCCCGACGATCCAGCGAGCGCTTTGCCGCGCCCAGCGAAGGCGCGGTCAACACGTCGTAGATTCCAATGGCGTTGAGCATCTGGTGCAACGCCATCAGTTGAAACGGGTCGGGTTCGAGAAGCAGGATTTTGAGCGAGCGCATTGGACGACCTCTTGCACGACAATCGCGGTTTCTCGCCGCAGTGGATTGTCACTCTAGGGCAGTCGTCCTAAGCCTCCCATCAGAAAAGTAGCCAGGTTTTATAGGACATTTCCGATCTTCAACGCAGACATCGACACCCGCTATCGGTCTGCCTCTGAATGATGTCTGTCCAGCCCCCCAGCAAGCCGCGCAGCGCCCCATCAGCACCGTAAAAAGGAACCGTCCACTGATAGACCTGCCGAGAACCGCCCTTGAACATCAGCTGTCGCCTGCTGAAGCGCGTCTTGCGGGTGCGCAGTTGCACCATGAACTCATCATGAAGCATCAACGCCGTGGCTTGCGGAAGCACGTCGAGCTCACAGAGCGTCCGCCCCTGCACCTGTTCAAGACGCACGCCGAGTGCCTCTTCATAACTGCGATTGCACATGATCAGGCGCCCCTGCAGGTCACGCACGAACACCGGGTCCGGCATGGCATCGATCAACGCATGCTGAAACGCCAGTTGATCGCCCAGGTCTTTCTCCACCTCACGTCGCTGCTTTATCTCGACAGCGAGCCGGCGGCTCCACAGCAGCGAAAACAGGCCGAACACCCCGAGCACGCCCATGCCCCAGCATCCCCACTTGATCACCAGCGTCCCGAGCGAGGGCGCTGGAGCAGGGGAAATGCCATCCAGCCATTTCAGGCGCATTGCACGCAATTCGGCTGCCGAAAAGGCCCCAAGGGCTTTGTTGAGAATACTCAGCAACTCAGGCAAGCCCTTGCGCACCGCCAGATGATCCGCCTCCCACTTGCCCTCCACCAGACCTCCGACCTTGAGCAGGCCCGATGGAAACAACTGCGCACCCATTTCGTTTTCAATGGTGGCGTATGCCTCGCCACTCTCCACCAGCGCCTTGGCCTCGGCGTAAGTCTTGACCGAACGTATCTCGATCAGCGGATGGTCGCGTCGGATACTGTCCTCCAGCGCATGCCTGGCCGGCAGCACCAGAACCCGTTTATCCAGCTCTTCAAGCGACTGCACCGCCGGCAAACCCGCCCGCCCGACGAACACCCACCCCGCTCCCCCGAAGGCATGGCTGAAATCGAGAAACTGCCTGCGCTCCTCGTTCATCGCCAGCGTGGTACTGATGTCGGCGACGCCACTTTCGAGCTGCTCCAGCATGTGGTTGGTGGAGAACGACTCCTGATGCACGAACTGCAAACCGGTCATGGCGCTGATGTGCTTGAGCACATCGTTGTTCAAGCCGCTCCACTGACCGTGCTCATCCTGAAACAGATACAAGGGATACTGCACCGAGGCGACTGTCACCCTGGGGTTTTCACGAATCCACTGTTGCTCTTGCGCGTCCAGCTCAATGGGCTGGATGTTCAACTCTGCCTCTCCTGAATGCATCGTCAGATGGGCCGCGTCCGCCAATTGCAGCAACCCCGACAGCCCCAAAAAAAACAACCAGCACAACGCCGGCTTCCATCTTGAATAAAACCGCATTGCCACATCCTTCGTCATCGACTCGCCCGTCCTTCGTGGGCGAAACACGCGCAGTGTGGCATGCAAAAACAAGAAAGCCCGTCAGGAGACGGGCTTCAAAATGTGACAGCTTTCAGGGCTTAAAGCGGCTTGCCGCGATTGCCATGCTGGCTGACAAAGGCTTGCACGGCTTTCAGCTCGTTTGCCAGAACGGTGCAGCGCTCTTCTCTCTCAAACAAATCAGAAAGGTGTGCAGGCAGTTCGAGAGCTTTTCCTACACCGGCTTTCTCCACTGCGTCCGGGAACTTGACCGGATGCGCCGTGCCCAGGATCACCATCGGGATGTCCAGGCTGCGACGGCATTCGCGAGCGGCTTTCACGCCGATGGCGGTGTGCGGATCCAGCACTTCACCGGTCTGCTCGTAGACTTCGGCGATGGTTTCGCAGGTTTGCGAATCGTCCACAGCCAGCGAGTCGAACAGTTTGCGGGCTTCGGTCCAGCGTTCCTGTTCGACGCTGAAACCGCCGCCCTGCTTGAACGAGTCCATCAGGCCGGCAATCGCCGCGCCGTTGCGACCGTGCAGGTCGAACAGCAGGCGTTCGAAGTTCGACGAAACCATGATGTCCATCGACGGCGACAGCGTGGCGTGCAGGGTTTCCTTGACGTACTGGTTGCCGCTCATGAAGCGGTGCAGGATGTCGTTGCGGTTGGTGGCGACGATCAACTGGTTGATCGGCAGGCCCATGTTGCGCGCCAGGTAACCGGCGAAGATGTCGCCGAAGTTGCCGGTCGGTACCGAGAACGACACGGAGCGAGCCGGGCCACCCAGTTGCAGCGCTGCGTGAAAGTAATAAACGATCTGGGCCATGATCCGCGCCCAGTTGATCGAGTTCACCGCCACCAGGCGCGTGCCCTTGAGGAAGCTCTGGTCGGCGAAGCTGGCCTTGACCATTTCCTGGCAGTCATCGAAGTTGCCTTCGATAGCGATGTTGTGGATGTTCTCGCCGAGAATGGTGGTCATCTGCCGACGCTGCACTTCGGACACACGGTTGTGCGGGTGCAGGATGAAAATGTCGACGTTTTCGCAGTGCTTGCAGCCTTCGATCGCGGCCGAACCGGTGTCACCGGAGGTGGCGCCGACGATCACCACGCGCTCGCCGCGTTTTTCCAGCACGTAGTCGAGCAGACGGCCGAGCAGTTGCAGGGCAAAGTCCTTGAACGCCAGGGTCGGGCCGTGGAACAGCTCCATGACCCATTCGTTGCCGTTCAGCTGACGCAGTGGCGCCACGGCGTTGTGGGCGAACACACCGTAGGTTTCTTCGAGGATCTTTTTGAAATCGGCGTCCGGAATGCTGCCGGTGACGAACGGGCGCATGACGCGAAATGCCAGCTCGTGATACGGCAGGCCGGCCCAGGAAGCGATTTCTTCCTGGGTGAAACGTGGCAGGTTTTCCGGGACGTACAGACCGCCGTCGGTGGCGAGACCGGCCAGCAGGACGTCTTCGAAATTCAGGGCCGGTGCCTGGCCGCGGGTACTGATGTAACGCATGACTGACTCCAATGGACAGTGTTCACGACACCGGTCCCGCTGGCGGAACCGGTGAAGGAGATCGGCTTAGTTCAAGTGCTCGACACGGATCCGCACGACCGGACCGACCACGCCCGCCAGGGCTTCGAGGGCGGCGATCGCATCGTTGATGTGCTGTTCCAGCACGCGGTGGGTCAGCAGGATCATCGGCACCAGGCCGTCGTGTTCCTCGACTTCCTTCTGCATGATCGACTCGATGTTGATGCCGCGTTCCGAGAGGATGCTCGCCACCTGAGCGAGTACGCCCGGGTGGTCCTTGGCCTGGATGCGCAGGTAGTAGGCGCTTTCGCAGGCTTCGATCGGCAGGATCGGATGGGCCGACAGCGAGTCCGGCTGGAAGGCCAGGTGCGGCACGCGGTTTTCCGGGTCGGAGGTCATGGCGCGAACCACGTCCACCAGGTCGGCGATCACCGACGATGCGGTCGGCTCCATGCCGGCGCCGGCGCCGTAGAACAGAGTCGAACCGGCAGCGTCACCGTTGACCATCACCGCGTTCATCACACCGTTGACGTTGGCGATCAGACGATCGGCCGGGATCAGCGTCGGGTGTACGCGCAGCTCGATACCGGCGGCGGTGCTGCGAGCCACGCCCAGGTGCTTGATGCGGTAGCCCAGCGCTTCGGCGTAGTTCACGTCGGCGGTGGTCAGCTTGGTGATGCCTTCGGTGTAGGCCTTGTCGAACTGCAGCGGAACACCGAACGCGATGGACGCCAGGATTGTCAGCTTGTGCGCTGCGTCGATGCCTTCGACGTCGAACGTCGGATCGGCTTCGGCGTAGCCCAGCGCTTGCGCTTCGGCCAGCACGTCTTCGAAGGTGCGACCCTTCTCGCGCATTTCGGTGAGGATGAAGTTGCCGGTGCCGTTGATGATGCCAGCAACCCAGTTGATGCGGTTGGCAGACAGGCCTTCACGGATCGCCTTGATCACCGGAATGCCGCCGGCTACCGCCGCTTCGAACGCCACGATCACGCCTTTCTCGCGAGCCTTGGCGAAAATTTCATTACCGTGAACGGCAATCAAAGCCTTGTTCGCGGTGACCACATGCTTGCCATTCTCGATGGCCTTGAGTACCAGCTCGCGGGCAACGGTGTAGCCGCCCATCAGCTCTATGACGATGTCGATCTCAGGGTTCGTGGCCACTTCGAAGACATCGTTGGTAATCGCAATACCGGTCGTCTGGAACTGAGGCTTTGGCGTGCGCATGGCAATTTGTGCCACTTCGATTCCACGCCCGGCACGACGAGCGATTTCCTCGGCGTTGCGCTGAAGTACGTTGAAGGTACCGCCACCGACGGTCCCTAACCCACAGATGCCTACTTTGACCGGTTTCACTGTGAACTCCCCATAAAACGGCCGACGCGAGGCCGGCCGTGAAAACAACCGCGCAATCGCGGCTCTCTATTGATGGCCCGGCCGTGTTGCCGCCGGGCCACGCTCGTCACGCCTTGACGTGACGATGCGAATTACTTCGCGCCCAGCGCCAGTTTGGCGACTTGTGGCGCAGGCTGGTAGCCCGGAATGACTTGTCCGTCAGCCAAAACGATGGCCGGCGTGCCGTTCACGCCGATCGACTGACCAAGGGCGAACTGTTTGGAAACCGGGTTCTCGCACTTGGCGGCCTTGATTTCCTTGCCATCGACCATTTTGTCCATGGCGGCTTTCTTGTCTTTCGAGCACCACACGGCTTGCAACTGCTCGTCACCCGGCGAGCCCAGGCCCTGACGCGGGAACGCCACGTAGCGCACTTCGATGCCACGCTTGTTCAGCTCAGGCACTTCGGCGTGCAGCTTGTGGCAGTACGGGCAAGTGGTGTCGGTGAACACGGTGATGTGCGACTTGGTCTCGCCCACAGCCGGGTAAACCACGGTCTCGGCGACCGGAATTCCGTTGATCAGTTTGGAAATGCCCAGGCGTTCGGTCTTCTCGGTCAGGTTGACCGGTTTGCCGTCCTTGAGCTGGAACATGTAGCCCTGAACGATGTACTGGCCGTCGGCGCTGGCGTAGAGCACGCGGCTGCCCTTGAGCTTGACTTCGTACAGGCCCGGCAGAGGGCTGGCGGTGATGGTGTCCACCGGAACGTCGAGCTGGAGGTTTTCCAGGCTCTGGCGGATGGCTTTGTCGGCCGCATCATCGGCGACGGCAAAGGTGCTGACCAACGCAATGGCTGCGGCGGCGAAAATCTGGGTCAGACGCATGTGAACTCCTGAAGGCGGACAAATGGAACGATCAGAACGCCCGTGCCGGAACACCGGGTCATAACCGTCCATCGTGCAAACCGGCAAAGCCTACCACATAAGGCTCCCGTGGCCGAATGCGCCTGTCGCAAGGCAGAACGCTCAGCCGCGAGGGTGATGCTTGGCATGCAGATCCTGCAACCGTGCACGGGCGACGTGCGTGTAGATCTGCGTGGTCGACAGGTCGCTGTGGCCCAACAGCATCTGCACCACGCGCAAGTCGGCGCCATGGTTGAGCAAGTGAGTCGCGAAGGCGTGACGCAGTGTGTGCGGCGACAGCGATTTGCCGATCCCTGCAACCTTGGCCTGATGCTTGATGCGGTGCCAGAAGGTCTGGCGAGTCATCTGCTCGCCGCGCTGGCTTGGAAACAGCACATCACTCGGGCGCCCACCCAGCAACTCGCCGCGACCGTCGCGCAGGTAGCGCTCGACCCAGACAATCGCTTCCTCGCCCATCGGCACCAACCGCTCCTTGCTGCCCTTGCCCATCACCCGCAACACGCCCTGCCGCAGGTTGACCTGTTCCAGGGTCAGACTGATCAGCTCGGTCACCCGCAGGCCACAGGCGTAAAGAACTTCAAGCATGGCACGGTCGCGCTGGCCGATGGCTTCGCTCAGATCCGGCGCCTTCAGCAGCGCTTCCACGTCGGCTTCTGACAGGGATTTGGGCAACGGTCTGCCCAGTTGCGGCATGTCGACACGCAAAGTCGGATCGACCGAGATCAGTTTTTCCCGCAGCAAATAGCGATAAAAGCCACGCACGCCTGAGAGAAATCTCGCGGTGGAACGGGGTTTGTAGTTCTGCTCCAGACGCCAGGCCAGGTGATCGAGGATCAACTCGCGACCCGCGTTGATCAATTCGAGGTTTTTCTCCTGCAACCAGCCGTTGAACAGCGCCAGATCACTGCGGTAGGCATCGCGGGTGTTGTCGGACAGGCCTTTCTCCAGCCACAGGGCATCGAGGAATTGGTCAATCAGCGGGTGGTCGATGGCAGGCATGGGCACTCTGGCCGCGCCGGCAAAAGCACGACGCGCAAATAAACAGTGAACGGTTGAAAGGCTCGCTAGTCTTTCATAGCCCGCTATTTCAAGGAACAGGGAGCTTCAATGAACGAGCAGCAAATTCTCTTGGCCTTCGGCGGTATCGGTGCTGCCGCTCTGGGCTGTCAATGGCTGGCGTGGCGGCTGAAGTTGCCGGCGATTCTGTTTCTGCTGTTGACCGGCATTCTCGCCGGCCCCGTGTTGGGCTGGCTCGACCCGCAGGAAATGTTTGGTCCGCTGCTGATGCCGCTGGTGTCACTGGCAGTGGCGCTGATCCTGTTCGAGGGCAGCCTGACCCTGCATCTGTCGGAGTGGCGCGAGATCGGCAGCGTCGTGCATCGGCTGGTGACCCTCGGCGCGCTATCGACCTGGACAGTGATTGCGGTGGCGACTCACTGGCTGCTGGGCTTCGACTGGCTGCTCGCCATCCTGTTCGGCAGCCTGACCCTGGTGACCGGCCCGACCGTGATCGTGCCGATGCTGCGCGTGGTACGACCGAAGGCTTCGATCGCCAACATCCTGCGCTGGGAAGGGATTGTGATCGACCCGATCGGCGCGCTGCTCGCGGTGGTGGTCTACAGCTTCATCATTGCCCGGACCGAAGGCCATGGCCTGGAACAGAGCCTGCTCACGTTCGGCGGGGTGATTGTCTGCGGCAGCGCGTTCGGCATCGCCGGTGGCTGGCTGCTCGGTACGATCATTCGGCGTCAATGGCTGCCGGAGTATTTGCACAATCTGGCATCGCTCGCAGCAGTGCTGGGGATATTCATCGCCGCCAACCAGACCATGCACGAATCCGGGCTGCTGGCGGTGACGCTGATGGGCATGTGGCTGGCGAACATGAAGGGCGTGGATGTGCGGCACATTCTGCACTTCAAGGAAAACCTCAGCGTGCTGCTGATTTCCGGGTTGTTCATTCTGCTGGCGGCGCGGCTGGACCTGAACGCGCTGATCGGTCTCGGACCGCTGGTGCTGATTCTGTTGCTGGTGATCCAGCTGATTGCCCGACCGCTGAACGTAGTCTTGAGTACCGCCGGTTCGAGCCTGAGTTGGCGTGAGCGTGCATTGCTGTGCTGGATCGCCCCGCGCGGGATCGTTGCGGCAGCAGTCTCGGCGATCTTTGCGATTCGCCTGGATGAAGCAGGCCATGAAGGCGCGCTGTTGCTGGTGCCGCTGACCTTCGCCGTGATCATCGGCACCGTCGTGCTGCAAAGTGCGACTGCCCGACCACTGGCGCGCCTGTTGAAAGTAGCGGAACCGGCACCCAGCGGTTTCCTCATCGTTGGTGCAAACGGTCCGGCGCGCCTGCTCGGCAAGTCGCTGCAACAACTCGGCAGCCGGGTGTTGCTCACCGATTCAAGCTGGGAAAACATTCGGGCGGCGCGCATGGATGGTTTGCCGACCTACTTCGGTAATCCGGCCTCGCAGCATGCCGATGCGCACCTGGACCTGGTGGGGCTGGGGCATTTGCTGGCGCTGTCACCGTCCGGCGAACTCAATACGCTGGCAGCCATGCGCTTTCGACATGACTTTGGCCATCAACGCCTGTTCGGACTGGCCAGTGGTCATGAAAGCCGCCGCAGCGACAAGCACCGCGCCAGCCTGGAACATCGCGGCAATCAACTGGGGAGCGAGGCGCTGACTTACGCCAGGCTGGCCAGCCAGTTGGGCCAGGGCGCCGATCTGTACAGCACGACGCTGACGGACGGGTTTGGCTGGGACGATTACCGGGCGCTGCATGGCAACCGCGCGACATTGCTTTTCATGCGCGATGACAGTGGCTGGGTGCACGTGGTGACGCCGGAGACCGTGCTGAAACCGGGGCCGGGGTGGACGTTGCTGGCGTTGATTCAGCCTGAGGTCAGCGGCGGAGCATAAATCCAATCACGGCTCGGTGCTTGATCAGACCGCGAAGCCCGGCAGCACGGGCACTGGCCGCTTGTCATCATCAATGGCAACGAAGCTGAACTGCCCGTGAATGGCTTTCTCACGCCCGTCGCAGCTCATGCTTTCAACGAACACTTCCACCTCGACCTTGAGGCTGGTGTTGCCGACCTTGATCACCCGCCCGACCAGCTCGACGATGGAACCTGCCGGGATCGCATGGTTGAAATCGATCCGGTCGGTGGAGACCGTCACCAGCGGCAAACGGCAGAAACGCGTGGCAGTGATGAACGACACTTCATCCATCCAGGCCAGGGCGGTGCCGCCGAACAGGGTGTTGTGGTGATTGGTGGTCGGCGGGAAGACCGCCTTGGTCACGCGGGTCACCGAGAGCTCGGTGCGGCGTTCGATTTCTTGCTCGCGAGATGTCATGGATACGGCCTGAAGCAATGGTGCTGTGGATAAATTGCGGACAACAAAAAAGCAGCCCGTAGGCTGCTTTTTTCTGCATCGGAAGCTGGACTTAAGCCAGTTTTTCCTTGATGCGAGCTGCTTTACCCGACAGGTCGCGCAGGTAGTACAGCTTGGCTTTACGTACGTCACCGCGACGTTTAACAGCCATGCTGTCGATCTGCGGGGAGTAGGTCTGGAAAGTACGTTCTACGCCAACACCGTTGGAGATTTTACGAACGGTGAACGCACTGTTCACGCCGCGGTTACGCTTGGCGATTACAACGCCTTCGAACGCTTGCAGACGGGAACGATCGCCTTCCTTCACTTTCACCTGAACGACAATGGTGTCGCCCGGGGCAAAGGCTGGGATCTCTTTGGTCATCTGCTCTGCTTCGAGTGCAAGGATGATTTTGTTGGTCATGCTGTGCTCCTAAGGTAAATCGTCGGATCTACCATCGATACGTTGTTAACTATCGTCCCGCTCGCGGATGTATTCCTCGAGCAGCTTCTTCTCTTCTCCAGAAAGCGAGCGGCTTTCCAGAAGATCGGCGCGTCGTTCATAGGTCCGACCAAGGGACTGCTGTAAACGCCAACGCCGGATGTGTGCGTGATTGCCACTTAGCAATACGTCGGGAACACGCTGATCCGCATACACCTCCGGTCGGGTGTAGTGCGGGCAATCCAGCAAACCATCCGTGAAGGAATCTTCCTCCGCGGAGTCCGCATGCCCTAAAGCTCCGGGCAGCAGTCGTGTAACCGCATCTATCAGGACCATCGCCGGCAGCTCGCCGCCAGACAGGACATAGTCCCCAATCGACCACTCTTCATCGACATGAGCATCAATAAAACGCTCGTCAATGCCTTCATAGCGACCGGCAATCAGGATCAATGCATCCGATTTCGCCAGTTCGCGTACCGCCGACTGAGTCAGTTGACGGCCTTGGGGGGACAGGTAAATCACCTTCGCCGCCTCCCCGGCTGCTGCCTTGGCCTGAACCAGAGCATCTTCCAGGGGCTTGATCTTCATCACCATGCCCGGACCACCGCCAAACGGGCGATCGTCCACAGTGTGATGCCGATCCGTCGTGTAATCCCGCGGATTCCAACAGGTCAGCTGCAAGAGCCCCTGTTTGACCGCTCGACTGGTGATGCCGTAGTCGCCGATGGCGGAAAACATCTCGGGAAACAAACTGATCACTTCTACGCGCAAGTTAGCCACGCTTAGAAGTCCGCGTCCCAATCCACCTTCATCTCGCCCGCTGCGAGGTCGACTGCCAACACGCATTGCTCCGTATAGGGCAACAGGCGTTCGCGATCATCCAGGCTGCCAGCGCAAGGCTTGACTACCATTACATCATTGGCGCCGGTTTCCAGAAGATGATCGATTTTTCCGAGCAGTTGCCCAAGCGTATCGATGACCTTCAGACCTTCCAGCTGGTACCAGTAGTACTCGCCTTCGGTCAATTCAGCGAACAGGCTGCGCGGCACGCAGATCTCGTAACCGGCCAGAAGACGAGCTTCTTCACGATCATCAAGACCCTTGAGCTTTGCGACCAGGAACTTGTCGCTCCCGCGTCCACTGACCAGCTCGACCTGTTTGACATTGCCTTCGCGCTTGAGCGTCCAGGTTTTGTACTGCAACAGGTTTTCAGTCGGATCAGTAAAGGAATAAACCTTCACTTCGCCGCGAACGCCGTGAACAGAATAAATTTTGCCAATAACGATCAAATCATCGGCAACAGCAGGCGTCGCGTTCATATTGCTCAGGCCGCAGCCTTAGCCGATTCCTTCAGCAACTGAGCAACACGCTCAGAAGGCTGTGCACCAACGCTCAGCCAGTAGGCTACGCGCTCTTGGTTCACGGACAGACGAACTTCCTGACCACGGGCAACAGGGTTGAAGAAACCAACCTGTTCTTTGTGGGAACCGTCACGCGGGTTGCGGGAGTCGGTTACGGTCAGGTGGTAAAACGGGCGCTTTTTGGAGCCGCCAAGGGCAAGACGGATTGTTAGCATGTGAACATCGTTCCTGTAGTCGGTGCTGCAAATCTAAATGCACAGCGGGCATGGGTGCCCGAAAGGCCGCATATTCTAAGGAATATCCGGACTTTTGCAAATGACTTTTTCCGGCGCCTATGGCATGCCGTGCTGATTTGCGGTAGAGCCGTCAATGAAAACGGCCAGTCAGCTCCCGCCGTATGCGGGTTTGCTGTGGATCCCGCATCCATGCGGGACTGCGCCGGTGCGACGACCGGCGAGTTCTTTTACAGTTTTGGCATGCCGCCGCCGGGCAGCATTCCGCCCATGCCGCGCATCATTTTCGCCATTCCGCCCTTGGCGGAGAATTTCTTCATCATTTTCTGCATCTGCTTGTGCTGCTTGATCAAGCGACCGATGTCCTGCACCTGGGTGCCGGAACCCATGGCGATCCGACGCTTGCGCGAACCGCTGATCAGCTCGGGGTCGCGGCGCTCGGCCGGGGTCATGGAGTTGATGATGGCTTCCATCTGCTTGAACTGCTTCTCTGCCGCACTCTGGGCATTGCCCATCTGCGACAGGTTGACGCCACCGATGCTCGGCAGCTTGTCCATGAGGCCGCCGAGGCCGCCCATGTTCTTCATCTGTTGCAGCTGATCGCGGAAGTCTTCGAGGTCGAAGCCCTTGCCCTTCTTCAGTTTCTTGGCCAGTTTGTCGGCCTTGTCCTTGTCGAGGGTCGCTTCAGCCTGTTCGATCAGGCTGAGCACATCGCCCATGCCGAGGATCCGCGAGGCGATACGCTCAGGGTGGAACGGGTCGAGGGCTTCGGTCTTCTCGCCCATACCGATGAACTTGATCGGCTTGCCGGTGATGGCACGAACGGACAGTGCGGCACCGCCACGGGCATCACCGTCGACCTTGGTCAGGATCACGCCGGTCAGCGGCAGTGCATCGCCAAAGGCCTTGGCCGTATTGGCGGCGTCCTGACCGGTCATGGCGTCGACCACGAACAGGGTTTCGACCGGGTTGATCGCGGCGTGCAGCGCCTTGATCTCGCCCATCATCTCTTCGTCGATGTGCAGACGACCGGCGGTATCGACGATGACCACGTCGATGAATTTCAGTTTTGCTTCTTTAATAGCCGCGTTGGCGATGTCGACCGGCTTCTGGCTCAGGTCGGACGGGAAAAACGTCACGCCGATGTCGTTGGCCAGGGTTTCCAGCTGTTTGATAGCGGCAGGACGATAGATGTCCGCCGACACGACCATGACCGACTTCTTCTTGCGCTCTTTAAGGAAGCGCGCCAGCTTGCCGGCGGTGGTGGTTTTACCGGCGCCCTGCAGACCGGCCATCAGGATGACGGCAGGCGGCACGGCGCTCAGGTTCAAGTCTTCGTTGGCCGCGCCCATCAGGCTTTCGAGCTCGGCCTGGACGATCTTCACGAACGCCTGGCCCGGCGTCAGGCTGCGCGACACCTCGGTGCCGACTGCACGTTCCTTGACCGAATTGACGAAGTCCTTGACCACCGGCAGGGCAACGTCGGCTTCGAGCAACGCCATGCGCACTTCACGCAGGGTGTCTTTAATGTTGTCTTCGGTCAGTTTCGCCTTGCCGGTGACATGGCGCAGCGTCTGCGAGAGACGGTCGGTTAAGTTTTCAAACATTGCGCGATCCTTTCAGGCCCTGTGTAGACCGGGATAATGGCGGCCCGGACCGGAATCAACATGTACTCGGCGAGCCTGCGGCGTGGGCAGGTCGCGGATTATAGCGAAGACTGCGTCTGGCGGACACCTCGCTGTCAGCTTGCCGGTCTTTCGTGCGATGACCGTTCTATGCCAAACTCAGCGCCTTTCGGGCTTGCCTAACAGGATTTATGCTCCCCTTGTCACCGAGTTTGCTGACCACCCTCGCCGCCGCCCTTCTCTATGCCGCTGCGACCCTCTATCAGGGCACCCGCCTGGCCACCGGCGCCAAGGCCAACAAGCGCCTGCTGGTCACGCTTGGCGTGCTCGCCGTGCTGGCCCACAGTGCCAGCCTGCTGACTCACCTGCTGACGCCGATCGGTCTGGGCCTGGACTTCTTCAGTGCTTCGAGCCTGATTGCCGCAGCGGTCATCGCCCTGACCCTGCTGGCCTGCTCGCGGATCCCGGTGGAAAACCTGCTGGTCCTGCTGTTCCCGCTGGGGGCGATCACTGTGTTGCTGGCGCAGTTCGCGCCAACCGGTACCGTGCAGATCATCGACGAGGAGCCGGGCATTCTTGCGCACATCCTGCTATCGATCCTCGCCTACGGCATGTTCACCATCGCCGTGTTCCAGGCCTTGTTGCTGCTGGTGCAGGATCACCAACTCAAGAACAAGCACCCGTCCGGGCTGATCAAGAACTTCCCGCCGCTGCAAACCATGGAAAGCCTGCTGTTCGGCTTCCTTTGGGCCGGCTGGACGCTGCTATCGCTGTCGCTGATTTCCGGCTGGCTGTTCGTCGAGAACCTGTTTGCCCAGCACCTGGTGCACAAGACCCTGCTGGCCTGCCTGGCCTGGATCGTGTTCAGCGTGCTGTTGTGGGGCCGCAACCGCCTGGGCTGGCGCGGCCACAAAGCGATCCGCTGGACCCTCGCCGGTTTCTGTCTGCTGATGTTGGCGTATTTCGGCAGCAAACTGGTCCGTGAATACATCCTGCACATCTGACGGGCGGCATAAATGGACGGTTTGCCCATAGGGCCGATGCTCGCGGTATTTGTCCTGCTGATTCTCTGGTCGGGGCTGTTTACCGCCATCGAAGTGGCGCAACAGCATCTGCTGGCACAACGCACCGCGTCGCGCGCCAGTGACAAACCACTGGCCAAGCTCAGCTTCCCGCTCGACAGCCTGATCCTGTGCAACACCCTGTGCCGCGCCCTCGCCGTGGTGCTTGCCACGCTGTTGGCGATTTTCCTTTGTGAAGAAAATGGTCCCTGGGCAGCCACCCTGGGTGCCGGCGCCGTCTTGCTGGTGTTTGCCGACTATTTCCCGCGCACCCTCGCCCAACGTTATCCGGATGCCGTGCTGTCATTCGGCAACACGTTGCTGGCAGTGCCGCTGAAAGTGATCTATCCGCTCGCATGGCTGCTGAGCAGCATCAGTGGATTGCTGCTACGTCCGCTGGTGCGCAAACCTCAGGTCGTGCAGCAGAGCGAAGACGATGTCCCCGCGGAGCGCCATGACGATCCGGAACACCCGTCTCGCCCGCACCCGGTTTCCGGCATCCATGCACTGGACAACATCACGGTCAACGACATCCTGGTGCCTCGCAGTGACGTCGACGGCATTAATCTCGACGATCCGATCGAAGAGATCATCGAGCAATTGCGCCACAACAAACGCACCCGCCTGCCGGTCTTCCACAGCGACATCAACCAGGTCGAGGCGGTCCTCAACACCCGGCAGGTCCGTCATTTGCTGGACGATCACAGCCTGACCCGCGAAGCCCTGCTGGCCGCCAGTTACGAGCCGTACTTCGTCCCGGAGAGCACACCGCTGCAACTGCAGCTACTGAATTTCCACAAGCAGCAGCGGCGCCTGGGCATGGTGGTGGACGAATACGGCGAAGTACTGGGAATCGTCACCCTGGAAGACATTCTCGAAGAGATCGTCGGCGAATTCGAAAGCGAACACAGCCTCGACAACCCGCACATCCATCCGCAGGCCGACGGGCGCATGGTGATCGACGGCGCGGCATCGATCCGCGAACTGAACAAATGCCTGGGCTGGCATCTGCCCAGCGACGGCCCGCGAACCCTGAATGGCCTGGTGACCGAAGCGCTGGAAACCATTCCGGAAAGCGCGGTGTGCCTGAAGATCGGGCGCTATCGCCTGGAGATCCTCGAAACCGAGGAAAACCGCGTGAGCAAAGTGCTCATCTGGCACACCAGCTCGGCACCGGCACTCACTCCCGTCCGCTAGCTCGCCCCTTGTTCAATCGTTAGCCACCTTCCTATAATCGCGGTGCTTACCCAAGCCCCGCCGAACCCCGTGCTTACCCCGCACCTGACAGGTTCCGGCCGGTTCATCGCCGCTTTCCGCATCACACCGACGACTGTTCCTACCTGAAACAGCGCTCGCGCCCTATCCCACATCCCCGGGTAGTCGACCATAATAATTCGCTCCAATGGAGCTCATGACTGTCAGGGATCACCGCATGACGACCAGCACAGCTTACAGCGACACCGCGCCGACCCAACCGGCCAACTCCGCCACCCGGGTGGCCACCGCGAGCTTCATCGGCACGGCCATCGAGTTCTACGATTTCTACGTCTATGCCACCGCCGCCGCACTGGTGATCGGGCCGGTATTCTTTCCGCAGACATCCGGCACCGCGCAGATGCTCTCTGCATTCCTCACCTTCGGTATCGCCTTCCTCGCCCGCCCGCTGGGTTCGGCGCTGTTCGGCCATTTCGGTGACCGGATCGGGCGCAAGTCCACGCTGGTGGCTTCGCTGCTGCTGATGGGGGTCTGCACCACGCTGATCGGCGTGCTGCCGGGTTACGACAGCATTGGAGCATGGGCGCCGATCCTGTTGTGTGTGCTGCGCTTCGGTCAGGGTCTCGGACTGGGCGGTGAATGGGGTGGCGCGGCATTGTTGGCCACCGAAAACGCGCCGAAAGGCAGACGGGCATGGTTCGGCATGTTCCCGCAGCTGGGCCCTTCGATCGGTTTTCTGGCGGCCAACGGCCTGTTCCTGACCCTGGCCATGACGCTCAATGACGAACAGTTCCGCAGTTGGGGCTGGCGGATACCGTTCCTGCTCAGTGCGGTACTTGTGATGGTCGGGCTGTACGTGCGCCTCAAACTCCACGAAACGCCAGTGTTCGCCAACGCCATCGCCCGCCAGGAGCGGGTGAAAGTGCCGCTGGTCGAGCTGTTCAGCCAATACTGGGCGCCAACGTTGTTGGGTGCTGCCGCCATGGTGGTCTGCTACGCGTTGTTCTACATCTCTACGGTGTTTTCCCTGAGCTACGGCGTGTCGACGCTGGGCTACAGCCGCGAGACATTCCTCGGTCTGCTGTGCTTCGCCGTGCTGTTCATGGCAGCCGCCACGCCGCTGTCAGCCTGGGCCAGTGACCGTTACGGGCGCAAACCGGTGCTGATCGTCGGCGGTGTGCTGGCGATTCTTTCCGGATTCCTGATGGAGCCGTTGCTGACTCAGGGCTCGACCTGGGGCGTGGCACTGTTCCTGTGCATCGAGCTGTTCCTGATGGGCGTGACGTTCGCCCCGATGGGCGCGCTGCTGCCGGAACTGTTTCCGACACACGTGCGGTATACCGGTGCATCGGCGGCCTACAACCTCGGCGGCATCGTTGGAGCCTCGGCGGCGCCGTTCTTTGCGCAGAAACTGGTGGCGATGGGTGGTTTGAGTTACGTCGGCGGGTATGTATCGGGGGCGGCAGTGCTCAGCTTGATCGCCGTGCTGTGCCTGAAGGAAACGCGCCATAACGACCTGAATCAGGTGTCGTAAGCGAAATGATCGCTCCCGCGCGGGCGGGAGCGATCAGACAGCGAGATTACAGCTCTACAACGACCGCCTGGGAAGCACGGGTCGCCTTGGCACGAGCGGCCTCGATCGACTCGTCGCGGGCCAGTGCAACACCCATGCGGCGCTGGCCATTGACCTCAGGCTTGCCGAACAGGCGCAGCGCGGTATCCGGCTCGCTCAGCGCAGCGCCAAGATTGGCGAATGCGGTCTGGGTCGACTGGCCTTCCACCAGAATCACCGCCGATGCCGATGGACCGAACTGACGGATCAGCGGCACCGGTAAACCAAGGATTGCCCGGGCGTGCAGGGCGAACTGCGACAGGTCCTGGGAAATCAGGGTCACCAGACCGGTGTCGTGCGGACGCGGCGACACTTCGCTGAACCACACCTGATCGCCCTTGATGAACAGCTCGACGCCGAACAGGCCACGGCCACCCAACGCCTCGGTCACGGCTTTGGCAACGCGCTCGGACTCAGCCAGAGCAATCGGGCTCATGGCTTGTGGCTGCCAGGATTCCTGATAGTCGCCCTTTTCCTGACGGTGGCCGACCGGTGCACAGAACGTGGTGCCGCCGATATGACGCACGGTCAGCAGGGTGATTTCGTAGTCGAAATCGATGAAGCCTTCGATGATCACCCGGCCTTTACCGGCACGACCGCCCTCTTGTGCGTAGTCCCAGGCTTTCTGCACGTCATCGGCGCTGCGCAGCAGGCTCTGGCCCTTGCCTGACGAACTCATCACCGGTTTGACGACGCACGGGAAACCCAGGTCCTGAACAGCCTTGCTGTAGTCCTCGAAGGTGTCGGCGAAGTGGTATGGCGAAGTCGGCAGATCCAGCTCTTCGGCGGCCAGACGACGAATGCCCTCGCGGTTCATGGTCAGCTGAGCGGCGCGGGCGGTCGGTATCACGGTGAAACCTTCGGCTTCCAGTTCGACCAGGGTGGCGGTGGCGATGGCTTCGATTTCCGGCACGATGAAGTGCGGCTTCTCGGCTTCGATCACCGCACGCAGGGCGGCGCCGTCGAGCATGTTGATCACGTGGCTGCGATGGGCGACCTGCATGGCCGGCGCATTGGCGTAACGGTCAACGGCGATCACTTCAACGCCCAGGCGTTGCAGCTCGATCACCACTTCCTTGCCCAACTCACCACAGCCACACAGCAATACGCGGGTCGCGGTCGGCGACAATGGAGTTCCGATACGGGTCATCTCAGGTCCTCAAAGAAGCGGATCATCGAGGAAAGCAACGCCAGACGCGCTTTCCATGGGGAGAAAGCGCGGCATTTTACATGAACCTGAGGGTTTGGCTTCAGCCGGCGACAGCCTGTTTGCGTTCGCGCCAGGCCATGATCAGCCAGACCGCAGTCACACCGGCGAACTTCGAGGCCAGGGCGGTGATGATCACCGGCGGTGTCAGCAGGTCGATCATGCCGAAAAAGATAAAGGTATCGAGGGGAATGCTCAGCGCCGAGCTGATCCACAGACGATCACGCAACGGACGCTTGGTGATGCTGAACACCAGCCAGTCGATGCACTCGGACACCGCAAACGCCGTGGCACTGGCCAGCGCGATTGATGGATCGGAGGTGACATAGGACAGCACCAGCGCCGCCAGCATCGCCACAATCGCGCCATGGCCAAAACGGATCTGCACCATGTCGCGCAGCACGAACACCAGCCCGCCCCAGGCCGACCAGATGATGTCCAGGTGCGGCGCGGTGGAGAAAGCGAAGTTGATCAGCACGACGCTGCTGATGTAAGCGATGAGGAAGAGCATGGGCGTGACCTGTCAATTTGGCGCACAGATTACTGGACCCGCAGATCAAGAGCCACCCCCTCACCCCAACCCTCTCCCCCAAGGGGGCGAGGGGGAAAGGGAGCAGATCGAGGGCTTTTCAAATCTTGAGTTCGACTCGGTATTTCAGGTCGATGTAGATCGGAAAAACAGCTCGGTCAGTCCCCTCTCCCTTCGGGAGAGGGCTAGGGTGAGGGCATTTTAAAGGTTGATTACGACTTCAAAGAAGGCAACATCCAAATCAATCCACTGGCCTTCGCCCGCTCATGACACAACCCGAGCACCACCCGCCGTTCGTCGTTGGTCATCCGGCTCCAGCGGGTGATTTCCTCGACCGTGCGCTGGCAACCGGTGCAAATGTCATCCTCGTCCAGCGCGCAAATGCTCACGCACGGCGAGGCGACAGGTCTTTCCGGGGTTGTCATTCTTCCTGCTCGACCAGATCACGCGCATAGCGCTGGGAGTTATGCACATAGTGCGCAGCACTGGCTTCGAGCATCTTTTTCTGCGGCTCGGTCAGTTCGCGCACGACCTTGCCCGGAGAGCCCATTACCAGCGAACCGTCCGGAATTTCCTTGCCTTCACCGATTAGCGAATTGGCGCCGATGATGCAGTTCTTGCCGATCTTCGCGCCGTTGAGGATGACGGCGTTGATGCCGATCAGGCTGTAATCGCCGACCGTGCAGCCGTGGAGCATGGCGTTGTGGCCAATAGTCACGCCGGTACCGATGGTCAGCGGAAAGCCCATGTCGGTGTGCATCACCGTGCCATCCTGCACGTTGCTGTTCTTGCCGATCAGGATCAGTTCGTTGTCGCCGCGCAACACGGCGTTGAACCAGACGTTAGCGCCCTCTTCCAGCTTGACCTTGCCCACCAGCACGGCGTTGGGGGCGACCCAGCTCTGCGGATGGGTTTCGACGCGGGCGTCGCCCAGGCGATATTTCATCTTGTTTTCCTCAGGGCTCACGATGGCTGACCATTCGAACGATGGCTTCAGGTATTGATAAAGCTTTTCGGCGGTCGATGCAGGCTGATTTTGGCGTCATAGAGCAGGTTGATCAACTCGACGATCATGATCGCCGTCAGCCCCCAGATCTTGTATTCGCCGTAACGATAGCTCGGCACGTACCAACTGCGACCCTGATAGTCGATGCGGTGGGTGTGTTCGCGCGGATCCTTGCGAAAAAACTCCAGGGGCACACTGAACACCGCAGCGATCTCGGCATCATTGGCCTGGTATTCGACGAAATCGGGAATCACCCCGACATACGGCGTGACCTTGATGCCATGCAGGGAGATCAATGGACTGAGCGGGCCGATCACTTCGACCAGTCCCGGCGGCAGGCCGATTTCCTCTTCGGCTTCACGCAGCGCGGTGAAGATCAGGTCCGGGTCTTCCGGATCGCGCCTGCCACCGGGAAAGGCGACTTCGCCACCGTGGGTCGAGAGCCCGCTGGCGCGCAGGGTGAGGACAAGCTCGGGTTCGTCACTGCGAGTAATCGGCACCAGGACGGCGGCCTCGGGGAAACGCGTGTCGGTCTCCAGCGTGCGCGGCGTGTGATTGCTTACCCGGTGCAGTAGCTCGTCCAGCATAAGTGTTCTCGATCTGTGCCTTGCCCTGCATCATGCACCAATCAATGCGACCGCCCAAGCCCTGAACAAGGGACATGTCGCGAAACGACAACTTGCCGACTGACACCGCTGCACGCCAAGATAGGCGCAGCATTCAGGAACCCCAGCATGAAATTTTGCAGCCAGTGCGGCAACCCGGTGACCCAGCGCATTCCCGAAGGCGACTCGCGGCTGCGATTTGTCTGCGACAGCTGTCAGACCATTCACTACCAAAACCCCAATATCGTGGCCGGCTGCGTGGCGACCTGGGGCAGTAAAGTCCTGCTCTGCCGCCGCGCCATCGAGCCACGTCTCGGTTACTGGACGCTGCCCGCCGGTTTCATGGAGAACGGCGAGACCATCGAACAGGCTGCCATCCGCGAAACCGCCGAGGAAGCCTGCGCCCGGGTGCGCAACCTGAGCATCTACACCCTGATCGACGTGCCGCACATCAGTCAGGTGCATGTGTTCTTTCGTGCCGAGCTCGCAGACCTGGATTTTTCCGCCGGCCCCGAGAGTCTCGAAGTGCAACTGTTCGACGAAGCGCAGATTCCATGGGACGAGCTGGCTTTCCGCACGGTGGGCCGTACCTTAGAATGCTTCTTCGCTGACCGCCGCGCCGAGACTTACCCCGTGCGCTCGGAATCGATTCCGCCGCTCGCTCAGCCGGCCATCACTTGATTTCAGCGCCAGCCGGCCGATAACCCGCGTGCGCAGCCCGCGACAGCGCCTGCATAAGATCTATAAATAAATTATCTGCATCACCTTCTGGGGAATCGTTTCAATGCGCTGGTTGCTTGCCCTGTTTTGCCTGTCGTTCGCCACCGTCTCCCAAGCGTCGTTCGTGACCACCGTGACGCCTTCGAACACCCCGCTCATCGAAAAAATACTGGTGCTCAAATCGGCTCATCAACTGCAGTTGATCGCCGACGGCAAACCGCTCAAGAGCTATCGCATTTCCCTGGGCAAGGGCGCGAAGAAAGGTCCGAAACTGATTGAAGGCGATAAACGCACACCTGAAGGTTTCTATTGGATCGACTGGCGCAAGACCAGCGACAAATTCAACCTGTCGATGCACATCTCCTACCCGAACATCAGCGACTCCGCCCGCGCCCGCCGCGAAGGCGTCGAGCCCGGCGGCATGATCATGATCCATGGCACGCCGGATTCCGCAGAGAACCCGGAAAACCTGTTCCATACCCTGGACTGGACCGACGGCTGCATCGCCATGCGCAACGTCGACATGCGCGAAGTCTGGAACCTGGTGCCGGACGGCACGATGATCGAAATCCGCCCCTGATTCTGTCACCAGGGCACCTGCTCTCCCCGGGCCGCGAAGCGGCCCTTTCCCCTGACCATTGGTCGCCCGCAAAAAATAAATACAAAAGATCGCAGCCTGCGGCAACGCCTGAACGGTGATACCACTTTCACCCGCCGGAACTGCCGCAGACTGCGATCTTTTGCGTTCTCGCACCCACCTCTAATACCACTTGAAACCACCCGCCCTCAAACACCCGATCCAAAAGGACTACAGGCCCTTCCGCTGCGTTGACATGGTATTCAAGTGGTATTAGTTTTCGCCGAAACAGCGAGCGACAACAATCCAATACCAGCTCCGGAAGTGCCTGCATGAACGATCTCCACGCCCTGCGCCCTGACGACTCCCAGCCGACGCCGCTGTACCTGCAATTGGCGCGCAACCTGGAGGCGGCGATCCACGCGGGCCAGTGGAAAGCGGAACAGGCGATGCCATCCGAACGCAACCTCAGCGAAATGCTGGGGATTTCCCGAGTCACCGCGCGCAAAGCGCTGGAAGTCCTGCTCGACCAAGGTTTGATCCGCCGCCTGCAAGGCTCCGGCACCTTCATCACTCCGCGCCTTGAACAACCGCTGTCGCGCCTGTCGGGCTTCAGCGAAATGCTCCGTCTCAAGGGTTTCGTGCCCAGCTCGCAATGGCTCGAGCGGGAAATCACCCTGCCCACCCACGAAGAATTGATCCGCCTCGGCCTGTCGCCGAACGACAAGGTCGCGCGCATGAAACGCCTGCGCAAGGCCGACGACACGGTGATGGCTATCGAGATGAGCACCCTGCCCGCCTCGATCATGCCCAAGCCGCAAGTGGTGGGCGATTCCCTCTACGAACACCTCGACAGCATCGGCAAGCCGATCGTGCGCGCCTTGCAGCACATCCAGGCGATCAACGCCTCGGACGAGTTCGCCGCGCTGGTCGGCATCGCACCCGGCACTGCGATGCTGCTGATGACCCGGGTCGGCTACCTGGAAGACAACACGCCGATCGAAGTCACCGACACCTATTGCCGCAACGACTACTACGACTTTGTTGCAGAGCTTCGCCGCTGATCAGCAGCCAGGCCAAACGAGAGAAGCGAAATGTCCGAAGACAACATCCTCACCGCTGACGGCTGGATTCGCGGCCGGCTGATCCACGAACACGGCAGAGTCGTGTCCATCGAAGGCGTGCCCTGCGATCCGGCGGACAACGACCTGCCTTACCTGCTGCCGGGTTTCATCGACCTGCACGTTCACGGCGGCGGCGGCAAGGACATCATGGAAGGCACCAGCGCCTTCGAAACCATCACCCGAACCCACGTGCGTTTCGGCACAACCTCGCTGCTGGCTACCACGATGACCGCGCCGAGTGCGGAGATTGCCAGCGTGCTCAAGGATGTCGGGGAATTCTGTGAGCAGCGTCCGAAAGGCGCCGCCCGGGTCCTCGGCGTTCACCTCGAAGGCCCGTACATCAATCCCGGCAAACTCGGCGCGCAGCCGAACTTCGCCCACACCGCGTTGATGGCCGAGGTCGAAGAGTATCTGGCGCTGGCGCCGATCCGGGTGATCACCATCGCCCCGGAAATCGCCGGTCACGACGGTTTGATCCGCGCCCTCAGCGCACGCGGCATTCGCATGCAGATCGGCCACACACTCGGCAGTTACGAGGAAGGCGTCGCCGCTCTCGAGGCCGGCGCCACCAGTTTCACGCATTTGTACAACGCCATGAGCCCACTGCATCACCGCGAACCGGGGATCGTCGGCGCGGCACTGGCCCACGCCAAGTTCGCCGAACTGATCCCGGATCTGCTGCACGTGCACCCCGGTGCGATCCGCGTGGCCCTGCGCTCGATCCCGTGCCTGTACTGCGTCACCGATTCGACCGCCGCCGCCGGCATGCCCGACGGCGAGTACAAGCTCGGCAGCCACACCGTCACCAAATGCCTGGGCGGGGTGCGCCTGCCAGACGGCACGCTGGCCGGCAGCACCCTGACCATGGATCAGGCTTTGCGCAATCTGGTGAAGATCGGTCTACCGATAGCCGAGGCCTCGCAACGTCTTTCGCAATTCCCCGCCGACTACCTCGGCATCACCGAACGCGGGCGCCTTGCACCTGGCGCCTGGGCCGACTGCGTGCGGCTGGATCGCTCACTCACACTGACCGCCGTCATGGTCGAAGGAGAAGACATTGACTTCAAAAATGCTTGAGGAGGCGCTGTCCTCGTTCGAGGCCGTGCAAGCCCAACTGCAACAGCTCGATGCTTCGATGATCGAGATCGCCGGGCGCCTGCGCCGTCAGCCGCCGCAAGTGGCGATGACCGTCGCCCGTGGCAGTTCCGACCATGCGGCCAGCTATTTTGCCTACCTGACCATGCAGCAACTGGGGATTCCGGTGGCGTCGCTGCCGATGTCGGTGGTCACCATGCAGCAGGCGCCGTTGAAGGTCAGCGGTCAGGTCGCGTTCGCGTTTTCCCAGTCGGGGCAGAGCCCGGATCTGGTCAACAGCCTGCGTCTGCTGCGCAAGCGTGGCGCCCTGAGCGTGTCGATGGTCAACGCCGCCGACTCGCCGCTGGAAGCCGCATGCGAGTTCAGCCTGCCGCTGCTGGCCGGCACCGAAAGCAGCGTCGCCGCGACCAAGAGTTTCATCGCCACCCTCAGCGCCAGCGCCCGCCTGATCGCCCACTGGAAAGAAGACAGTGAATTGCTGGAGGCACACAACGCCCTGCCCGAAGGCTTGCGCGACGCCGCGCAACAGGACTGGAGCCCGGCCATCGATGCCCTGCGCGATTGCGAACGCCTGATGGTGATCGGCCGTGGCGCCGGTTTCGCCATCGCCCAGGAAGCCGCGCTGAAATTCAAGGAAACCTCGGCGATCCAGGCCGAAGCCTTCAGCAGCGCCGAAGTGCGTCACGGCCCGATGGCTCTGATCGACGCCAACTACCCTTTGCTGGTGTTTGCCCCGCGCGGCGCCGAGCAGGCCGGCCTGCTGAGCCTGGCGGCGGAAATGCGTCAGCGTGGTGCCCGTGTACTGCTGGCGGCGCCGGATGATGTGCTCGAACGCGACCTGACCCTGAGCCGTGCCGAACACCCGGCGCTCGATCCGATCCTGGCGATCCAGAGTTTCTACGTGATGGCCGCCAACCTGGCCGTGGCCCGTGGCATGGACCCGGATCAGCCGCGCCACCTGAGCAAAGTCACCCGTACGCACTGAGTCCGAACCGAACGTTTTCCTGATGAGACCGAGCCATGCACAACAACAATAAAGAGCTGACTTTAAGCGCCCCGCTCAGCGGCCCGGTGCTCACGCTCGCCAAAGTTCCGGACGCGGTGTTCGCCAGCGGCGCAATGGGTGACGGCATTGCCATCGATCCGCTGAACGACACCCTTTATTCGCCTTGCGCCGGGGTGGTGATCCACGTCGCCCGCACCGGCCATGCAGTGACCGTGCGAGCCGACAACGGCGCGGAAATCCTCCTGCACTTGGGGCTCGATACCGTCGAGTTGCAGGGCGAAGGTTTTTCGATGCTGGTCAAAGAAGGCACCCGGGTCAGCAGTGGCCAGCCGCTGCTGCGCTATGACCTGGACAAGGTCGGCCGTCAGTGCAAAAGCCTGGTCAGCCTGTTGATCCTGACCAACAGCCAGGATTTCCAGGCGCGTCCCATCACTCTGAAAACGGTGAAAGTCGGCGAACCGCTGCTGCACATCGTCGCCCGTCACGGCACGGCGGCGAATGCGGAAGAACCCGGCGGCCCGGAAGTTCACGGTCATGTGCGGGTCGCCCACCGTGGCGGTCTGCATGCGCGTCCGGCGGCGTTGATCCGCCAGACGGCGCAAGGTTTCAAGAGCCAATCGCAGCTGCATTTCGCCGGCAAATCGGCACCGTGCAACAGCCTCATCGGCTTGATGGGCCTGGCGATTGGCGAACAGGACGAAGTGCAGGTCAGTTGCCAGGGTTCCGACGCGCAAGCGGCGTTGCAAGCGTTACTCGCTGCACTGGCTACCGCCCTGCCGGAGGATCATCACGCCGCTGCACCGGTTGCTGCCGCCCCACGCAATCGCCCGGCCGAGTCCGGCGTGTTGCACGGCGTGTGCGCAGCACCGGGTCTGGTCGGCGGGCCGTTGTTTCGCCTGAATGCGATCAGCCTGCCGGCGGACGCCGGCAATCATCAGCCCGAGCAACAATTGCAGATCCTCGATACGGCGCTGAATCAGGTTCGCAGCGAAATCGACGGCACACTCGCCCAGGCGAAAAAACAGCGCAATGCCGACGAAGAAGCGATCTTCGCCGCGCACCTGGCGCTGCTGGAAGACCCGGCCCTGCTCGACGCCGCGCAGCAATCGATTGAAACCGGTACTGCGGCGACCCACGCCTGGAGCCAATCCATCGATACGCAATGCGAAGTGCTGCAAAACACCGGCAGCCCGCTCCTGGCCGAGCGCGCCAACGATCTGCGCGATTTGAAACAACGGGTGCTGCGCGCGCTGCTCGGCGAAGCCTGGCATTACGAAGTGCCGGCCGGCGCCATCGTCGCCGCTCACGAACTGACGCCGTCGGATCTGCTGCAACTGAGCGCGCAAGGCGTCGCCGGGTTGTGCATGGCCGAAGGTGGCGCGACTTCCCATGTGGCGATTCTGGCCCGGGGCAAAGGCCTGCCGTGCATGGTCGCACTGGGCTCGGCGCTGCTTGATCAAACGCAAGGCCAATCGGTGGTCCTCGACGCCGACGGCGGACGCCTCGAACTGACGCCGAACGCCGAGCGCCTGGCCGAAGTCCAACAAGCGCAAATCGACCGTCAGCAACGTCGCGATGCCCAGCAAGCCAAAGCCCATCTACCGGCGGAAACCCGCAACGGCGTGGCCATCGAAGTGGTCGCCAACGTCGCCTCCAGCCATGAAGCAGCGGACGCGTTTGCCAATGGCGCCGATGGCGTCGGCCTGCTGCGCACCGAGTTCCTGTTCGTCGACCGCCACACTGCGCCAGACGTCGAAGAGCAACGCACCGCCTATCAAGCCGTGATCGATGCCATGGGCGACAAGTCGGTGATCATCCGCACTATCGACGTCGGTGGCGACAAGCAACTCGACTACCTGCCGCTGCCGGTGGAGGCCAACCCGGTGCTGGGTCTACGCGGTATTCGTCTGGCTCAGGCCCGCCCGGAAATCCTCGATCAGCAACTGCGCGCCCTGCTGCAAGTCAGCCCGTTGCAGCGCTGCCGGATCCTGTTGCCGATGGTCACCGAAGTCGACGAACTGCTGCACATTCGCCAGCGGGTCGATGCGCTGTGTCTGGAACTCGGCATCAATCAACGTCCTGAAATCGGCGTGATGATCGAAGTCCCGGCCGCTGCATTGCAGGCCGAGCAACTGGCCGAACACGCCGACTTCCTGTCCATCGGCACCAACGACCTGTCGCAATACACCCTGGCCATGGACCGCGACCACGCCGGCCTCGCCGCACGGGTCGATGCCCTGCACCCGGCGCTGCTGCGCCTGATCGCCATGACCTGCGAAGGCGCGGCGGTGCATAAACGCTGGGTCGGCGTGTGCGGCGCACTGGCTTCCGATCCGCTGGCGACGCCGGTGTTGATCGGCCTGGGCGTGACCGAGCTGTCGGTGAGCCCGGTACAAATTGGTGAAATCAAGGATCGCGTGCGCCAGCTGCACGAAGCCGAATGCCAACGCCTCGCCCGGGATTTGCTCAAGCTGAGCAGCGCCGCCGCAGTGCGTCACGCCTGTCATCAACACTGGCCTCTGCGCTAACAAAAACAACAAGGACAAACGCCATGTACCAACTCTTTATCGAAGGCCTGCAACGCCTCGGCCGGGCGCTGATGCTGCCGATCGCGATCCTGCCGATCGCCGGCCTGTTGCTGCGCCTGGGCGACACCGACCTCTTGAACATCGCGATCATCCACGACGCCGGGCAGGTGATCTTCGCCAACCTGGCGATGATCTTCGCCATCGGCATCGCCGTCGGGTTCGCCAAGGACAACAACGGCACCGCCGGTCTGGCCGGGGTGATCGGTTACCTGGTGATGATCTCCACGCTGAAGGTGCTCGACGCCAGCATCAACATGGGCATGCTCGCCGGGATCGTCAGCGGCCTGATGGCCGGCGCGCTGTACAACCGCTTCAAGGACATCAAGCTGCCGGAGTACCTGGCGTTCTTCGGTGGTCGGCGCTTCGTGCCGATCGTCACCGGTTTTGCCGCAGTGGGCCTGGGCGTGGTGTTCGGCTACATCTGGCCGCCGATCCAGCACGGCATCAACAGCTTCGGCAGCCTGATGATGGAAAGCGGCAGCTTCGGCGCCTTCGTCTTCGGCGTGTTCAACCGCCTGCTGATCGTCACCGGCCTGCACCACATCCTCAACAACATGGCGTGGTTCGTGTTCGGCAACTTCACCGACCCGACCACCGGTGCGCTGGTGACAGGCGACCTGTCGCGTTACTTCGCCGGTGATCCGAAGGGCGGCCAGTTCATGACCGGCATGTTCCCGATGATGATCTTCGGCCTGCCCGCCGCCTGCCTGGCGATGTACCGCAACGCCCTGCCGGAGCGGCGCAAGGTGATGGGCGGGATCTTCCTGTCGATGGCCCTGACCTCGTTCCTGACCGGCGTCACCGAACCGATCGAATTCGCCTTCATGTTCCTCGCACCGCTGCTGTATCTGGTGCATGCGCTGCTGACCGGCCTGTCGATGGCAATCACCAACGCGCTGAACATTCATCTGGGCTTCACCTTCTCCGGCGGCTTCATCGACATGGTGCTCGGCTGGGGCAAGTCCACCAATGGCTGGCTGGTGATCCCGGTGGGCCTGGCCTATGCGCTCATCTATTACGCGGTGTTCGATTTCTGTATCCGTCGCTTCAACCTGAAGACGCCGGGGCGTGAAGACGTTGCCACCGCCGACAAAGCGGTACTGACCGAAAACGAACGCGCCGGCGCATACATCAAGGCACTCGGTGGCGCAGAGAATCTGGTGACTGTTGGCGCATGCACCACGCGTCTGCGACTGGAAATGGTCGATCGCAACAAAGCCTCCGATGCGGACTTGAAAGCATTGGGCGCAATGGCCGTGGTACGCCCGGGCAAAGGCGGCAGTTTGCAGGTGGTTGTCGGACCAATGGCCGACAGCATTGCCGATGAGATTCGACTGGCGATGCCGGCATTGGGCCGTGCCGTAGTGGCTACACCTGTTGCGGTCATCGAAACCAGCGAACCGATTGCAGTCGCCACACCGCTGGCACAGCAATGGCTGAGCGCTCTGGGTGGCAGCGACAACGTGCTGCAACTCGACTGCATCGCCATGAGCCGGATTCGCCTGCAACTGGCCGATGGCAAGGCGCTGTCGGAAAGCCGATTGAAAGAGCTTGGATGTCTGGGTGTGAGCGCGCTGGAGGACGGCGTTTGGCACTTGCTGGTGGGCGAGCGGGCGCAGAGCTTGAGTGCGGCGTTGGAGGGGTTGGTTAATCGTAGTGAGGTGAGTGCGAAGGTTTAGGTCCACCACTCAACACGATGAGCGTTAGCTCGAGTACCGCTCTTGACGTGCCGGCCCCATCGGCAGGCTGAGTGGAGGGATTTATCCGGGGGTGGGAGCGCAGCGACCGTGCGGCGCAGCCGCATGCATCGAGAGGAGGTGCAGCGAAGCAAACCGGAGGCGATGCCCCCGGATGAATCCCGGAACGAAGGAACACCGAGCCAAAGCGAGGTGCCGAACGCCGGGGCCCAGACCTTTGGTTCCTTTGGGGCGTTTGCCAAAGGGACTCGCCGTAAGGGCGAAACCATAAGAAGCCGTTACCGCAGCAACGGATATTCACTCAATCCCAACCCCAAAAACCAAAAACCAAAAAACCCGCTGAAATCACTCTCAGCGGGTTTCCCATTTCAGCAGCCAAGGAAGATCAAAAATCCTCCAACCGCCAAACCTCATAAGCCGGCGTCTCGTAGGGATGGCTCAACTTAAGAGCCGCCACTACCGCGCGAATCAACTCATCACCAACGACAAGCTCAACCTTCCACTCCTCGACCCGCTCAACCCGCCCCGCCTCACCAATGAACGGCTGACTCCCGTCCAAAGGCCGAAACTGACCAGATCCAAGCACCTGCCACGCACAGTGGTCATAGTCACCGATCCGCCCGCCACCGGCAGCGAATACAGCGTCCTTGACCACCTCGACATGGCTGTCGGGAACAAAAAACGCGAGCTTGTACACAGCGCTTAGTTCACCCACACACGAGCGTTACGGAACATGCGCATCCAAGGAGCGTCTTCGTTCCAGTCTTCCGAACGCCACGAGTTCTGCACGGCGCGGAACACACGCTCCGGGTGCGGCATCATGATCGTCACACGGCCATCACGGCTGGTGAGACCGGTGATCCCGCGCGGCGAGCCGTTCGGGTTGGCCGGGTAGGCTTCGGTGACCTTGCCGTGGTTGTCGACGAAACGCATCGCCACGCAACCGGACAGATCGGCTTCGAGCAGTGCCTCTTCGCTTTCGAATTCGGCATGGCCTTCACCGTGAGCGATGGCGATCGGCATGCGCGAACCGGCCATGCCCTGCAGGAAGATCGAGTTCGATTCCTGGATCTGCACCATCGCCACGCGCGCTTCGAACTGCTCGGAGCGGTTGCGCACGAAGTGCGGCCAGAACTCGCTACCCGGGATCAGCTCGTGCAGGTTGGACATCATCTGGCAACCGTTGCACACGCCGAGGGTGAAGCTGTCATTACGTTCGAAGAAGCCCTGGAACGCATCGCGGGCACGGCTGTTGAACAGTGCGGACTTGGCCCAGCCTTCACCGGCGCCGAGAACGTCGCCGTAGGAGAAACCACCGCAGGCCACCAGACCTTTGAACTCGTTCAGGTCGACACGGCCGGCCAGAATGTCGCTCATGTGCACGTCGATCGCGTTGAAACCGGCGCGGTCGAACGCGGCTGCCATTTCCACCTGACCGTTGACGCCCTGCTCACGCAGCACGGCAACCTGTGGGCGAATGCCTTTCTTGATGTAAGGCGCGGCGATGTCCTGGTTGACGTCGTAGCTCAGCTTGACGCTCAGGCCCGGATTGTCTTCTTCCAGCAGGACGTCGAATTCCTGCTGGGCGCAGTCGGCGTTGTCGCGCAGACGCTGGATCTGGTAGCTGGTCTCGGCCCACTGACGTTGCAGCAGACGACGCTGGCCTTCGAACACGGTGTCACCGTTGAAGGTGATGTTGATCTGGCCGTTGTTGATCGGCTGACCGATCACGGAAACGCAGTCGCCCAGACCGGCCGCACTGAATTGCGCGAGGATGTCCGGGGTGGCGTCCTGGCGAACCTGGATCACCGCACCCAGTTCTTCGTTGAACAGGATGGCGGCGATTTCAGCGGCGTTTTCCGCAACGCTGTCGAGGTTCAGGCTCAGGCCGCAGTGGCCGGCGAAGGCCATTTCCACCACGGAGGTCAGCAGACCACCGTCGGAACGGTCGTGATAAGCCAGCAGGTGACCGTCGGCGTTGAGGCCCTGGATCACGGCGAAGAACGCTTTCAGGTCTTCGGCGTCATCGACGTCCGGAGCCTGCTTGCCGAGCTTGCCGTGAACCTGAGCGAGGATCGAGGCGCCCATGCGGTTCTGGCCGCGACCGAGGTCGATCAGGATCAGGTCGGTGGTGCCCTTGTCCATGCGCAGTTCCGGAGTCAGGGTCTGACGGATGTCAGCCACTGGCGCGAAACCGGTCACGATCAGGGACATCGGCGAGGTGACAGTCTTGTCTTCACCGTTGTCGTTCCAGCGAGTGGCCATGGACATGGAGTCCTTGCCCACCGGAATGGTCAGGCCCAGCTCGGGGCACAGTTCCATGCCGACCGCTTTCACGGTGTCGTACAGACGCGCGTCTTCACCCGGGTGGCCGGCAGCGGACATCCAGTTCGCCGACAGTTTGATGTCGGAGAGCTTGTTGATGCGCGAAGCGGCAATGTTGGTCAGGGTTTCGCCGATGGCCATGCGGCCCGACGCCGGAGCGTCCAGCAGCGCCAGCGGAGTACGCTCGCCCATCGCCATCGCTTCACCGGTGTAGACGTCGAAACTGGTGGCGGTGACGGCCACGTCGGCCACCGGAACCTGCCATGGGCCGACCATCTGGTCACGGGCCACGAGGCCGGTGATGGTGCGGTCGCCGATGGTGATCAGGAAGCTTTTGCTCGCCACGGCCGGGTGATGCAGGACACGCTCGATGGAATCGGCGATGTCGAGGTTCGACGGATCGAAGTCATCGCCCAGCTCGGCTTCGCGAACCACCGAACGGTGCATGCGCGGCGCCTTGCCCAGCAACACTTCCAGTGGCATGTCCACCGGGTTGTTGCCGAAGTGGCTGTCGGTCACGGTCAGTTGCGGCTCGGCGGTGGCTTCACCGACGACGGCAAACGGGCAACGCTCGCGTTCGCAGATCGCCTTGAAGCGCTCGAAGTCGGCCGGACCGACCGCCAGAACGTAACGTTCCTGGGATTCGTTGGACCAGATTTCGTGCGGGGCCATGCCCGGCTCGTCGTTTGGAATGTTGCGCAGTTCGAAACGGCCACCGCGGTCGCCGTCGTTGACCAGTTCCGGGAAGGCGTTGGACAGACCGCCCGCACCCACGTCGTGGATGAAGCTGATCGGGTTCTTGTCGCCGAGCTGCCAGCAACGGTCGATGACTTCCTGGCAGCGACGTTCCATTTCAGGGTTTTCACGCTGAACCGAAGCGAAGTCCAGATCCGCCGAGCTGGTGCCGGTGGCCATGGAGGAGGCAGCGCCGCCGCCCAGACCGATCAGCATTGCCGGGCCGCCGAGAACGATCAGCTTCGAGCCGACGACGATCTCGCCTTTCTTGACGTGCTCTTCGCGGATGTTGCCCATGCCGCCAGCCAGCATGATCGGCTTGTGGTAACCGCGAACTTCGTCACCGTGCGGAGTGGTGATCGACTGTTCGAAGGTACGGAAGTAGCCGGTCAGGGCCGGACGACCGAATTCGTTGTTGAACGCAGCGCCGCCCAGCGGGCCTTCGATCATGATGTCCAGCGCGTTGACGATGCGCTCAGGCTTGCCGTACGGCACTTCCCACGGCTGTTCGAAGCCAGGGATCAGCAGGTTCGACACGGTGAAACCGGTCAGGCCGGCCTTTGGCTTGGCGCCACGACCGGTTGCACCTTCGTCGCGGATCTCGCCACCGGAACCGGTGGACGCGCCCGGGAACGGAGCGATCGCGGTCGGGTGGTTGTGGGTTTCGACCTTCATCAGGATGTGCACCGGCTCCTGCACCGCGCCGTACTGGCGGGTTTCCGGATCCGGGAAGAAGCGGCCGGCGACGTTGCCGACGATCACCGAAGCGTTGTCCTTATAAGCGGACAGCACGCCTTCGCTGTGCATCTGATAGGTGTTCTTGATCATGCCGAACAGGCTTTTTTCCTGGCTCTCGCCGTCAATATCCCAACTGGCGTTGAAGATCTTGTGGCGGCAGTGCTCGGAGTTGGCCTGGGCGAACATCATCAGTTCGATGTCGTGCGGGTTGCGCTTGAGACCGTTGAAGGCGTTGACCAGATAGTCGATCTCGTCTTCGGCCAGGGCCAGGCCCAGCTCGACGTTGGCCTTCTCCAGCGCGGCGCGGCCACCGCCGAGGATATCGATGGCGGTCAGCGGCTTCGGCTCGGCGTGGCTGAACAGACCGGCAGCCTGTTCGAGGTTGCCCAGAACGATCTGGGTCATGCGGTCATGCAGTACGTCGGCGATCTGCTGCGCCTGAGCGTCGCTGAACTGACCGGCCACATAGAACGCGATACCGCGCTCCAGACGCTGGATCTTGCTCAGGCCGCAGTTGCGGGCGATGTCGCTGGCCTTGCTCGACCATGGCGAGATGGTGCCGAAACGCGGCAACACCAGGAACAGACGACCGGTCGGCTCTTGAACCGGAACGCTTGGACCGTACTTCAGAAGGCGCGCAAGCACCTGCTGTTCGTCGCCGGTCAGGACGCCGGTGACTTCGGCGAAGTGAGCGAATTCAGCATACAGGCCACTGACAGCTGGAACCTTCTGGCTCAGTTGCTCAAGGAGTTTGCTGTGGCGAAAGGCAGAAAGGGCAGGAGCGCCGCGCAGGATCAACATCTTCGGGACAGCCTCGGGAAGGGGTGTGCTTTGAGGCCGTGCATTCTAGCCTAAACCGCCTTCAACATCACCCGAAACGCTACGCACGGTTGCACTCGGACCACAATCTGTGTTTCTGCCTCTGAAGTCAGATTTAGAGCCTGCGGGACAACAGCTTATTTTTTCTGTCACAAAATGCTGTCCGGCCCCATTCCTGCGGGGTTGCGGGCGCTTTTTCAATCGCTAGCAGACTACCCCTCCACTGTCGAGATATGGCGCCCGTTGCGCTTTGCGTATACTGCGCACATGTTTTCCCCAACGGCTTTGCGTCCGCGGTACGCCAAATGGCTGATCGCTACCGGACTCTTCCTGATGCTCAGTGGCTGTGTTGATAAACCCAACACACTCGAGCGCGTAAAGGAGGATGGTGTGCTGCGGGTGATCACCCGTAACAGCCCCGCCACCTACTTTCAGGATCGCAGCGGCGAGACCGGCTTCGAATACGAGCTGGTGAAGCGCTTCGCCGACGATTTGGGGGTGGAACTGAAGATCGAGACCGCCGACAACCTCGACGACCTGTTCGACCAGATCGGCAAACCCAACGGCCCGGTACTGGCTGCCGCGGGTCTGGTCAGCAGTGAACAGCGCAAGAAGCAGGTGCGCTTCTCCCATTCCTACCTCGAAGTCACCCCGCAGATCATCTATCGCAACGGCCAGTCCCGGCCGACCGACGCCAGTGAGCTGGTCGGCAAGAAGATCATGGTGCTCAAGGGCAGCACCCACGCCGACCAGCTCGCCGAGCTGAAACAGAAATATCCCGGGATCGAATACGAAGAGTCCGACGCCGTCGAGGTGGTCGACCTGCTGCGCATGGTCGATGAAGGCCAGATCGACCTGACCCTGGTCGATTCCAACGAAGTGGCGATGAACCAGGTGTACTTCACCAACATCCGCGTCGCCTTCGACCTTGGCGATGCCCGCAGCCAGAGCTGGGCGGTGGCCGCCGGTGAAGACAACAGCCTGCTCAACGAGATCAACAGTTATCTGGACAAGGTGCAGAAGAACGGCACCCTGCAACGTCTGAAGGACCGCTACTACGGCCACGTCGATGTCCTCGGCTACATGGGCGCCACCACCTTCGCCCAGCATTTGCAGCAGCGCCTGCCCAAGTACGAACAGCACTTCAAGACTTACGCCAAGAAAGAGAAAGTCGACTGGCGCCTGCTGGCGGCCATCGGTTATCAGGAATCGCTGTGGCAACCGGCCGTCACGTCGAAGACCGGTGTACGCGGCCTGATGATGCTGACCCAGAACACTGCACAGGCCATGGGCGTATCCAACCGCCTCGATCCGAAGCAGAGCATCATGGGCGGCGCGAAGTATCTGGCGTACATGAAGGATCAACTGGATGACTCGATCCAGGAGCCGGATCGTACGTGGTTTGCACTGGCTGCCTACAACGTCGGCAGCGGTCACCTGGATGACGCACGCAAACTGGCGTCCCGGGAAGGCCTGAATCCGGACAAGTGGCTGGATGTGAAGAAGATGCTGCCCCGCCTGTCGCAGAAGCAGTGGTACAGCAAGACCCGCTATGGCTACGCCCGTGGCGGCGAACCGGTGCATTTCGTGGCGAACATCCGTCGCTACTACGACATCCTGACCTGGGTGACCCAACCGCAGCTTGAAGGCGATCAGGTCGCCGAAGGCAATCTGCATGTGCCGGGAATCGACAAGTCCAAACCGGCGCAGGAAAACCCGCCGCTCTGATAAACACTGCGGGAGCCGGCTCCCACAGTGTCTGTGTTGATGCTTAGTGTTTGGCGGCCGCCAGGATCAGCGCCTTCATCTCCGAAACCGCCGACTTGAAGCCGACAAACAAGGCATGCGCCACCAGCGCGTGACCGATGTTCAGTTCGTTGATGCCCTTGATCGCCGCCACGGCTTCAACGTTGTGATAGTGCAGACCGTGACCGGCATTGACGATCAGGCCCTGGGCCAGACCGAATGCCACACCATCCGCCACACGCTTGAGCTCTTCAGCCACTTCGGTCGGCGTTTCGGCATCGGCGTAACGCCCGGTGTGCAGCTCGATAGCTGGAGCGCCGACACGTTTCGAGGCAGCGATCTGCCGCTCGTCAGCGTCAATGAACAGCGACACTTCGCTGCCGATCTTCGACAGGCGCTCCACCGCAGCCTTGATCCGCTCCTCCTGCCCCGCCACGTCCAGACCGCCTTCGGTGGTCAGCTCCTGACGGGTTTCCGGTACCAGGCAGATGTGCGCCGGACGGATGCGCTCGGCGAAGGCCATCATTTCTTCGGTGACGCCCATTTCGAAGTTCATGCGGGTTTGCAGCACATCCTTGAGCAAGAGCACGTCGCGCTCCTGAATGTGGCGACGGTCCTCACGCAGGTGCACGGTGATGCCGTCGGCACCCGCCTCTTCCGCGTCCAGCGCAGCCTTGACCGGATCCGGGTAGCGCGTGCCACGGGCCTGACGCAGGGTGGCGACGTGGTCGATGTTCACGCCAAGAAGAATGCGATTGCTGGTGGTCACGGATGCGCTCCTGAAGGGAAAGATTCGGCGCACAGCATACACGGGGCTACGGTTTGCGAAACAGTTCGCGACTTACGAGAGGACGTCCGCCCAGATGCACGGCCAATGCCTGACGCATCAAGCGTTTTGCGGCGGACAACGCGCCGGGGGCTGACCAGTCGGCTTCGGCCATGGCCAGCAGCTCGGTGCCGTTGAACAGACCGGGTTGCAGCAGGTAGACCCGCTCGAGTCCGGCGTCCACCTGCAAGCGATAGAGACCGTCCGCAGCGATAGGCTCGTCATTGATGTCGGTGCTCAGGGAAAAGCCATAGCCGAGGTCGTCGAGCAGGCGCCATTCGAAGGAGCGCAGCAGAGGTTCCAGTGGCCGGCCCTCAGCCAAAGCCAACAAGGTCGCCGCGTAGTGATCGAATACTGCGGGATGCGGATCTTCGGCCGGCAGCAGGCGGATCAGCAACTCGTTGAGATAGAGACCGCTGAACAGCGCTTCGCCAACCATCCATGTCGCGCTACCAACACTCTCCATGCGCCCGACGTTCTTCAACTCACCCTTGCCACGAAACTCCACTTCCAGCGGCACGAACGGTCGCGCCAGCGTCCCGGCCTTGCCCCGCGCGCTGCGCAACACCGCCCGCAGCCGGCCTTGCGGCGTGAGGAAGTCCACCAATGCACTGGTTTCGCGGTAGGCGCGCGAATGCAGGACGTAGGCGGGTTGGGCGGGAGGTGGGCTTTGCGACATTGAGTTCTCGATGACGAAATGCAGTTTTACACACAACCCAAAACTACTGTGGGAGCGGGCTTGCTCGCGAAAGCGGTGAATCAGTCAAAGTATATGTCGACTGATACTGCGCATTCGCGGGCAAGCCCGCTCCCACAGTGGGTTCTTTGATGTAGCAAAAAAACGGTGTTACAGGTCGCCGTAACCCAGCGAACGCAGCGCACGCTCGTCGTCGGACCAGCCGCCTTTCACCTTGACCCACAGGTTGAGCATGATCTTGGAGTCGAACAGCAGCTCCATGTCCTTGCGCGCCTCGGTGCCGATGCGCTTGATGCGCTCGCCCTTGTCGCCAATGATGATTTTCTTCTGGCCGTCACGCTCGACGAGGATCAACGCATGGATGTGCAGGGTCGCGCCCTGCTGCTTGAACTCTTCGATTTCCACGGTGATCTGGTACGGCAGCTCGGCACCGAGCTGGCGCATGATCTTTTCGCGTACCAGTTCGGCTGCGAGGAAGCGGCTGCTGCGGTCGGTGATCTGGTCTTCCGGGAAGAAGTGATCGTTCTCCGGCAGGTGATCGGCGATGACCTTTTCCAGCGCGTCGAGGTTGTGCCCCTGCTGCGCCGAAATCGGGATGATCTGCGCGTTCGGCAGCTGTTCCTGCAACCAGGACAGGTGCGGCATCAGCTCGGCCTTGTCCTCGATACGGTCAGTCTTGTTCAGCGCGACGATCAGCGGGCCGGTCACGTACTGCACGCGTTCCAGGACCATCTGGTCTTCTTCGGTCCACTTGGTGCGGTCGACCACGAAGATCACCACGTCGACGTCTTTCAACGCTGCCGAGGCGGTCTTGTTCATGTAGCGGTTCAGGGCCTTTTCGCCGCCCTTGTGCATGCCTGGGGTGTCGACGTAGATCGCCTGCACGTCGCCTTCGGTCTTGATCCCGAGCATGTTGTGGCGAGTGGTCTGCGGCTTGCGCGAGGTGATCGCGAGCTTCTGGCCGAGGATGTGGTTCAGCAGCGTGGACTTGCCCACGTTCGGACGGCCGACGATGGCAACGTAGCCACAGCGAGTTGCGTTTGTATCAGTCATTGCCATTCTCCACACCCAGGGCAATCAGTGCTGCGGCAGCCGCTACCTGTTCGGCAATGCGACGGCTCACACCCTGACCCCGGCTTTTTTCATTCAAAAGGACAACTTCGCACTCGACGAAGAAGGTACGGCAGTGCGGTTCGCCCTGGATATCCACGACTTCGTAGCGTGGCAGCTCGCAACCGCGCGATTGCAGGAACTCCTGCAGGCGGGTCTTCGGATCCTTGTTGGTATCGACCAGCGTCAGACCTTCGAACTCGCCGGCCAGCCAGGCCAGGACGCGCTCGCGGGCGACTTCCATGCCGGCGTCGAGATAGATCGCGCCGATCAGCGCTTCCAGAGCATCGGCCAGAATCGACTCGCGACGGAAACCGCCGCTTTTCAGCTCACCGGAACCCAGGCGCAGGTATTCGCCCAGATCGAAACCACGGGCCAATACCGCCAGGGTCTCGCCTTTCACCAGACGTGCACGCAAACGCGACAACTGGCCTTCGCGGGCCAGCGGGAAGCGGTCAAACAGGGCTTCACCGGCGACGAAGTTGAGGATCGCATCGCCGAGAAATTCCAGACGCTCGTTGTTGCGTCCGGCAAAACTGCGGTGCGTAAGAGCCAGGACCATCAGCTCCTGGTCCTTGAAGGTGTAACCGAGCTGACGCTCGAGACGGCTGAGAGAAACGCTCACGGTTTGACCACGCTGAGTTCGTGGCTGGATTCCACCGCCATCGCCGGGATACGGCGCAGGCCTGGGACAATTAACGCTGTGTTCAAAAATGACGTCCTGAATATCGTGGCTTCATGCCCCGGAGCCGGTTGTGCCGACGCCAGAAATGCATTCGGCGCTGTGGTCAACAGCGCCGTGATTGTTTACTTGATCAGGCCGACCCGCGAGAAATTCGGCAGGTGGCTGAGTTTCGGTTCCGGCCAGCTCATCCAGACCGCGAAGGCCTTGCCGACGATGTTCTGGTCGGGAACCATGCCCAGCAGATCCTTGGGAATGTTCGGGTCATCCCAGTAGCGACTGTCGTTCGAGTTGTCGCGGTTGTCGCCCATCATGAAGTAGTGCCCGGCCGGCACGGTCCAGGTATGGTCCGGCGTGGCACGGTAGCGGCTCATTTCCTTGCGGATCAGGTGTTCGGCGGCGCCGAGTTTTTCCTTGTAGAGCTCCGCACTGCCGAGGGTGCCCGGCTCGGAGCCGACCAGTTGTTCGGCAATCGACTCGCCATTGACGAACAGACGCTTGTCGGCGGTGTAACGCACCGTGTCGCCCGGCAGGCCAACCACACGCTTGATGTAGTTGACGTTCGGGTCGCTCGGGTAGCGGAACACCATCACATCGCCGCGTTGCGGATCACCGACTTCGATGACTTTCTTGTCGATCACCGGCAAGCGGATCCCGTAAGAAAACTTGTTCACCAGAATGAAGTCGCCGACGTCCAGGGTCGGTTTCATCGAGCCGGACGGAATCTGGAACGGTTCCACCAGGAACGAACGCAGCACCAGCACGATGAACAGCACCGGGAAGAACGACTTGCCGTATTCGACCAGCAGCGGTTCCTTGTTCAGCTTCTCCACCACCAGTACATCAGGCTGGCTGACGCTGCCCTGATAGGAAGCGATGGCGGCGCGCCGACGCGGTGCCAGGATCAACAGATCGAGCAACGCCAACAGGCCGCAGACGAACACGGCGATAACCAGCAACAGCGGGAAATTTAGTGACATAGGACCTGACTATTCCAACCTGAGCACAGCAAGGAAGGCTTCTTGTGGAATTTCCACGTTGCCGACCTGCTTCATGCGTTTCTTACCGGCCTTTTGCTTCTCGAGCAGTTTCTTCTTACGACTGACGTCACCGCCGTAGCATTTGGCCAATACGTTCTTTCTGAGCGCCTTGACGGTTGTCCGGGCGACGATCTGACCGCCAATGGCGGCCTGGATGGCCACGTCGAACATCTGACGAGGAATCAGTTCTTTCATCTTCTCGGTCAACTGGCGACCTTTGAAGTGCGAATTGTCACGGTGCACGATCAACGCCAGGGCATCGACCTTGTCGCCGTTGATCAGCACGTCCAGTTTCACCAGATTAGCCGATTGGTAACGATCGAAATGGTAGTCCAGCGAAGCATAGCCGCGGCTGGTGGATTTCAGACGGTCGAAGAAGTCCAGGACCACTTCGTTCATCGGCAGGTCGTAGGTCACCTGGACCTGATTGCCGAGGAACAGCATGTCGACCTGGACACCGCGTTTTTCGATGCACAGGGTGATGACGTTGCCCAGGTGCTCCTGCGGCACCAGGATGTTGGCCCGCACGATCGGCTCGCGCATGTCTTCGATGGACGATACGTCCGGCAGCTTCGACGGGTTGTCGACGTAAATCGTTTCACCGGTTTTCAGCACCAGTTCGAAGATTACCGTCGGCGCAGTGGTGATCAGGTCCAGGTCGTATTCGCGCTCCAGGCGCTCCTGGATGATTTCCATGTGCAGCATGCCGAGGAAGCCGCAACGGAAGCCGAAGCCCAGGGCGTCGGAGCTTTCCGGGGTGTACTGCAGCGACGAGTCGTTCAGAGTCAGTTTCTGCAGCGCTTCGCGGAAGTCCTCGAAGTCGTCGGAGCTGACCGGGAACAGACCGGCGTAAACCTGTGGCTGGATGCGCTTGAAGCCTGGCAGCACTTCAACGTCCGGGGTGGAGCTCAGGGTCAGGGTGTCACCGACCGGCGCACCGTGAATGTCCTTGATGCTGGCGATGATGAAGCCCACTTCGCCGGCCTTCAGGTCAGCGGTAGCGGTGTGTTTCGGGTTGAACACGCCGACGCTGTCGACCAGGTGCACCTTGCCGGTGGATTTCACCAGGATCTTGTCGCCCTTCTTCACGCGGCCGTGACGCACGCGCACCAGGGAAACAACGCCCAGGTAGTTGTCGAACCAGGAGTCGATGATCAACGCTTGCAGCGGATCTTCGATGTTGCCTGTCGGCGCAGGAATGGTGGCGACCAGACGCTCGAGCACTTCGTCGACACCCAGGCCGGTCTTGGCGCTGCAGGTGACGGCGTCGGTGGCGTCGATGCCGATGATCTTCTCGATCTCGTCCTTGACGCGGTCAGGCTCGGCCTGCGGCAGGTCGATCTTGTTCAGTACCGGCATGACCTCGAGGCCCTGCTCGATGGCGGTGTAGCAGTTGGCCACGGACTGGGCTTCTACGCCCTGCCCCGCGTCGACCACCAGCAAGGCACCTTCACACGCGGCCAGGGAACGGCTGACTTCGTAGGTGAAGTCGACGTGGCCCGGGGTGTCAATGAAGTTCAGCTGATAGGTAACGCCGTCTTTGGCCTTGTAATAGAGGGTAACGCTGTGGGCCTTGATGGTGATCCCGCGTTCGCGCTCCAGCTCCATGGAATCCAGTACCTGGGCTTCCATTTCACGCTCGGCCAGGCCACCGCACATCTGGATGAATCGGTCAGCCAGCGTCGACTTGCCATGGTCAATGTGGGCGATGATGGAGAAATTGCGGATATGACTCAAATCACTCACGGATCAACACTCAAAAAGGCTGCAGGCTTGGCCCGCCGAAAAATAGCCGGGAATTGTACCTGATACACGGCGCAAGCGTCACGTTCGCCTGTCACCCGGATTGCATGCAAAAACGCCCCGGTCTGGCGACCGGGGCGTTTTTCAAGGTTGAAGCAAGGGTGAAACCTTGTTCATCAACCGGCTCGACGCAGCAACCAGACACCCGCCAGCGCACAGACGCCGGCCGGAACCAGCACCGCGAACAGCGGCGAGAAGCCGAACACCAGGCTGGATGGACCCAGCAGATCCTGGACGATCCGGAAGGTGAACCCCACCAGCACACCGGTGAACACTCGCTGCCCCAGGGTCACCGAACGCAACGGACCGAAAATGAAGGAGATCGCCATCAGCACCAGCGCAGCGGTCACCAGCGGCTGCAACACCTTGACCCAAAACGCCAGCCAGTAACGGCCATTGCTCAGCCCCTGATCCGCCAAATAATGGATATAACCCCACAGGCCGCTGATCGACAGCGCTTCCGGCGCCATGACCACGGTATTCAACAGTTCCGGACTGATGGAAACATCCCAGTCTTCTGTCGGTTTGTTGACGACTTCGGTGCTGCGCTCGTGGAACAGCGTGGTGGTGATATCAGTGAGCTGCCAGTGTTTGCCATCGAATTCGGCGCGTTTGGCGAAGCTCGAACTCAGCAGGTGGCGCTCCTTGTCGAAGTGATAACGGGTCACGCCATACAACAGGCCATCGGGCTGAACGGCGTTGATATGAATGAACTCGTCACCCTGACGGTGCCACATACCGTGCTTGGCGCTCTGTGCGTCGCCACTGCCCTGTGCCAGCGAGCGATTGGCCTGGGCCATGCTCTCGGTCGCCGGGGCAACGTATTCCCCGATCAGCACGCCGGCCAGCATCAGCACCAGCATCGGCTTCATGACCGCCCAGACGATACGCCCGATGGACACACCGGCGGCACGCATGACGGTCAGTTCGCTGCTGCTTGCCAGACTGCCGAGGCCGATCAGACAGCCGATCAGCGCCGCCATCGGCAACATGTCGTAGAGCCGGCGCGGTGCGGTCAGCAGTACAAAGCTCAGCACATCGACCAGTGTGTAGGTTTCGCTGACGTCGCCCATTTCGTCGATGAAAGCAAACAGGGTGGCCAGGCCAAGAATGATCGCCAGCACCGCGATGATCGCGATGAACACGCTGCTGCCGATGTAGCGGTCGAGTTTAACCACGAGCCACCTCCAGCGCAGCGCTGCGACGGCTGGCCAGCTTCAGGCGCAGCGGTTCCCAGTACAGCAGGCCGATACCGATGGCCAGGAAGATCCCGTGCACCCACCACAGACCCAGGCTCGCCGGGATCTTGCCTTTTTCGAGGGCGCCGCGGGCGGCAATCAGGATGGTCAGGTAAGCCATATAAAGAAGAATCGCCGGCAGCAACTTGAGGAAGCGCCCCTGGCGCGGATTGACCCGCGACAGCGGCACCGCCATCAGGGTCACGATAAATACCAGCAGCGGCAGCGACAGGCGCCATTGCAGTTCGGTTTTCGCACGGATGTCGTCGCTGGCCATCAGGGTCGAGGTCGGCATCGCGTCACGATCGGTGACTTCCTCGCTGACATCCGGCTTGGGCAGCAGCACGCCATAGGTTTCGTAATGGATGGCACGGTAGTTGGCCAGTCCCGGGCTGCCGTCGTAGCGGTAGCCGTTGTGCAGGATCAGGTAACGGTTGCCGTCAGGACGGACTTCCTGCCGGCCTTTTTCGGCCACCAGTACGGAAATCCCGCGATCTGCCTGGTTGGCGCCGAGGTTTTTCTGCGAAATGAACACGCTGCCCAGATTGACCCGGTCGTCGCTCAGGGTTTCGGTGTAAGTCACCCGGGTGCCGTCGCGCAACGCCTGGAAGCGGCCCGGCTCGAGGGTATCGAACTCGGTCAGGGCGTCCTGCTTGTTCAGCAGCAGTTGGAACTGGTTGGCGCCTTGCGGGGCCAGGCTCAGGCTGAGCCACGCCACCACCAGTGCCACCAGGGTGGCCGGGAACAGGGTCATGCGGAACAGGCGCTGCTGGCTCATGCCAGTGGCCGACAGCACGGTCATTTCGCTTTCCAGATACAACCGGCCGTACGCCAGGAGGATCCCGAGGAACAGGCCCAGTGGCAGGATCAACTGCATGAAACCCGGCAGACGGTAGCCCATGATCAGGAACAGCGATCCCGGATCGAGCTGGCCCGCAGCGGCCTGGGCAAGGTATTTGATGAAGCGACCGCTCATGATGATGACCAGCAGCACGGCGCTTACCGCACTCAGGGTCAACAGGACTTCGCGGGACAGATAACGGAAGACGATCAAACCAGACACTCCAGGGTTGTCAGGCTAAGGCGGCCAAACAAGCAAACGTATCGACAGGCCCGCAAGGCAGAGCCGTCGAAAAAAGATGCGGCATTATCCTGTGATTGAGGGCGCCTGTCACTGCGCACACTCACGCAAGCGTGCAATCCGTTGAAGATCGTACAACCGAGGGTTGTCAGGCGCGGTGAGCGAGGTTCAAACTGCCGCCTCTGTCGCAGGCACTGGCCTGCGCCTCTTCTCTCTATAAGCAGGCGACGGCGGACACCGTCGAACGCCTGCATGTTGACCATTCATTCAGGGATCCGGACATGGAACTGGTTGTAAAAAGCGTTAGCCCAGAAACGTTGAAAACCGCCACCCTGGTGGTTGCCGTCGGCGAAGGCCGCAAACTCGGCGTCGCAGCCAAGCAGGTCGACGAACTGAGCGGCGGCGCCATCAGCGCTGTCCTCAAGCGTGGCGACCTGGCCGGCAAGGTCGGTCAGAGCCTGTTGCTGCACAGCCTGCCGAACCTGAAAGCCGAACGCGTGCTGCTGGTCGGCGTGGGCAAGGATGAAGAACTGGGCGACCGCCCGTTCCGCAAAATCGTTGCCGGTATCCTCAACACCCTCAAGGGCCTGGGCGGCAGCGATGCCGTTCTGGCGCTGGATGAAATCATCGTCAAGGGCCGCGACAGCTATGGCAAGACCCGCCTGCTGGCCGAGACCCTGGTCGACGGCGAATACACCTTCGATCAGTTCAAGAGCCAGAAAGCCGAACCTCGCGCACTTAAGAAAATCACCCTGCTGACCATCAAGGCCGCCCAGGCTGAAGTGCAACGCGCTGTGAACCACGCCACCGCGATCGCCAACGGCATGGCATTCACCCGCAACCTGGGCAACCTGCCGCCGAACATCTGCCACCCGACCTTCCTCGGCGAACAAGCCAAGGACCTGGGCAAAGAGTTCAAGGATCTGAAAGTCGAAGTGCTCGACGAGAAGAAGATCAAGTCGCTGGGCATGGGTTCGTTCTACGCCGTCGGCCAGGGCAGCGCCCAGCCGCCGCGCCTGATCGTCATGCAATACAACGGCGGCAAGAAATCCGAGAAACCGTACGCGCTGGTCGGTAAAGGCATCACCTTCGACACCGGTGGCATCAGCCTGAAACCGGGCGCCGGCATGGACGAGATGAAGTACGACATGGGCGGCGCCGCCAGCGTGTTCGGCACCCTGCGTGCCGTGCTGGAACTGAAACTGCCAATCAACCTGGTGTGCATCCTGGCCTGCGCCGAGAACATGCCGAGCGGCACCGCTTCGCGTCCGGGCGACATCGTGACCACCATGAGCGGCCAGACTGTGGAGATCCTCAACACCGACGCCGAAGGCCGTCTGGTGCTGTGCGACGCCCTGACCTACTCCGAGCGCTTCAAACCGCAAGCGGTGATCGACATCGCCACCCTGACCGGAGCCTGCGTGGTTGCCCTGGGCGCCCACACGTCGGGCCTGCTGGGCAACAACGACGAACTGATCGAGCAATTGCTGAGCGCCGGCAAGGCCGCTGACGACCGCGCCTGGCAATTGCCGCTGTTCGATGAGTATCAAGAGCAACTGGACAGCCCGTTCGCCGACATCGCCAACATTGGCGGGCCGAAGGCCGGCACCATTACTGCTGCATGCTTCCTGTCGCGCTTCACCAAGAACCTGAACTGGGCGCACCTGGACATCGCGGGCACCGCGTGGACCAGCGGCGGCAAGGACAAGGGCGCCACCGGCCGTCCGGTTCCTCTGCTGACCCAGTACCTGCTGGATCGCGCCAAGGCCTGAAACCGATGACTGTGAGCGGTGCCTCTTTCGAGGGGCGTCGCTTTCAGTTCAGGAACCGCAATGACCAAAGTCGACTTCTACATCCTGCCCAGTGCCGATCCCTCGGCGCGTCTGGATTTTGCCTGCAAGCTCACCGAGAAAGCCTGGCGCATGGGTCACCGCATCTACCTGCATTGCAGCGATGCCGCCCAGCGTGATGACCTCGATGCGCGACTGTGGGCGTTCAAGGGCGAAACCTTCGTGCCCCACGGCCCGGCCGAGAGCGAACCGGAAGGTTTGATCGTGCTTGGACTGGGGGATGACTGCGGCCAGCATCAGGATTTGCTCGTCAACCTGGACCTGAAAGTCCCAGCCTTCGCCAGCAAGTTCGCCCGCGTGGCGGAAGTGGTGGTGGAAGATCCGGCGATCCGTGCAGCTGCGCGGGAGAGTTTCCGTTTCTACCGGGAACAGGGCTATCCTCTGCAAGACCACCGTTTACAGCGACTCTGAGTACGCCGATGGACACTCCAAAACCGCTGCAAAAACCCGCGCACCTGCTGGATGACCTCGAGTCGATCCGCCAGCTGCTCGGTGATGACAACCTGCAACCGCCGCTGCTGACCGACACGGTCGATGATGGCGAACAGGAACAGATTCCGATGCTGTTCGACTCGGTCGCCACCGAGCCACCGGCCGTCGAACCGCCGCCAGCCCCCGTCGCAAAACCCGCCACCGCGCCCGCCGCACCTGTGGATAAAGGCCCCGACGCGCTGCTGCACCTGGACAGCGAACTGCGCGCCGCTGCGCAACTGATCATGCAAGACGTGATCGACGACTTCGCCCCGCACATTGAAAATGAAATCAAACGTCGCCTCGAGGCGCGGATGGAACGGCTTCTCGGCCAGTACGAATAATCGACGGTGGGAGCCTTCGCACGGTCGCTCCCACTTTTAGATCCCCACCCGGCCCGCCCCGCTCGCCCTGCGCCCCATGCCCCGCTATACTTCCCGGCTTTTCCTGAATAAATGCCAATAGGGTCCCGCCGCGCATGGATAAGACCTACCAGCCGCACGCCATTGAAACTTCCTGGTACAACACCTGGGAGTCCGAGAACTACTTCGCCCCGCAAGGCGCGGGCGACTCCTACACCATCATGATCCCGCCGCCGAACGTCACCGGCAGCCTGCACATGGGTCACGGTTTCAACAACGCGATCATGGACGCCCTGATCCGTTTCCGCCGCATGCAGGGTCGCAACACCCTGTGGCAGCCGGGCACCGACCACGCCGGTATCGCCACGCAGATGCTGGTGGAGCGTCAACTCGAAGCCCAGGGCCAGAACCGCCACGATCTGGGCCGGGAAAAATTCCTCGAGAAAGTCTGGGAGTGGAAGGATCAGTCCGGTGGCAACATCAGCCGTCAGATCCGCCGCCTCGGCTCGTCCGTGGACTGGAGCCGCGAGCGCTTCACCATGGACGATGGCCTCTCGGAAGCCGTTAAGGAAGCGTTCGTGCGCCTGCACGAAGACGGTCTGATCTATCGCGGCAAGCGTCTGGTCAACTGGGACACCAAGCTGCACACGGCGATTTCCGACCTCGAAGTGGAAAACCACGACGAGAAAGGTTTCCTGTGGAACCTGAAGTACCCGCTGGCCGACGGCGCAAAAACCGCCGAAGGCAACGATTTCCTGATCGTCGCGACCACCCGTCCGGAAACCATGCTCGGCGACTCCGCCGTCGCGGTGAACCCGAACGACGAGCGCTACAAAGCCCTGATCGGCAAATTTGTCGAGCTGCCACTGGTCGGCCGTCGCATCCCGATCATCGCCGACGATTACTGCGATCCTGAATTCGGCACCGGCTGCGTGAAAATCACCCCGGCCCACGATTTCAACGACTACGAAGTCGGCAAGCGCCACAACCTGCCGCTGCTGAACATCTTCGACAAGAACGCCAACGTGCTGCCTGCGGCCCAGGTGTTCAACCTCGACGGCACGCTGAACGACAGCATCGACGGCAAGATTCCGGCCGAGTACGCCGGTCTCGAGCGTTTCGAAGCACGCAAGCAGATCGTGGCCGCGTTCGACGCCGCCGGCCTGCTGGTCAGCGTCGACGATCACGGCCTGAAAGTGCCGAAAGGCGACCGCTCCGGCACCGTCATTGAGCCGTGGCTGACCGACCAATGGTACGTGTCCACCAAGCCGCTGGCCGAACCTGCGATTGCCGCCGTTGAAGACGGCCGCATCCAGTTCGTGCCGAAGCAGTACGAAAACATGTACTTCTCGTGGATGCGCGACATCCAGGACTGGTGCATCAGCCGTCAGCTGTGGTGGGGCCACCGGATTCCGGCCTGGTACGACGAGTCGGGCAAGGTCTACGTCGGTCGCGACGAAGCCGAAGTGCGTGCCAAGCACAACCTCGGCCCGGACGTTGCACTGCAACAGGACAACGACGTGCTCGACACCTGGTTCAGCTCGGGCCTGTGGACCTTCTCCACCTTGGGCTGGCCGGAAAAGACCGAGTTCCTGAAGAAATTCCATTCCACCGACGTGCTGGTGACGGGCTTCGACATCATTTTCTTCTGGGTTGCCCGGATGATCATGCTGACCATGCACCTGATCAAGAACGAGGACGGCACGCCGCAGGTCCCGTTCAAGACTGTTTATGTGCACGGTCTGGTGCGTGACGGCCAGGGCCAGAAGATGTCCAAGTCCAAGGGCAACGTCCTGGACCCGCTGGACATCATCGACGGCATCGAGCTCGAAACCCTGGTACAGAAACGTACTTCCGGTCTGATGCAGCCGAAACTGGCGAAGAAGATCGAGAAGCAGACCCGCGAAGAATTCGCCGACGGCATCGCCAGCTACGGCACCGACGCCCTGCGCTTCACCTTCTGCTCGCTGGCGTCCACCGGTCGCGACATCAAGTTCGACATGGGCCGCGTCGAAGGCTATCGCAACTTCTGCAACAAGATCTGGAACGCTGCGCGTTATGTTCTGGACAAGGGTGAAGACTGCGGCCAGAACGGCGAAGCCTGCGAGCTGTCGCTGGCGGATCGCTGGATCATCTCGCAACTGCAGCGCACCGAAGCCGAAGTGACCCGTCAACTGGATCAGTTCCGTTTCGACCTCGCCGCGCAAGCGCTGTACGAGTTCATCTGGAACCAGTACTGCGACTGGTACCTGGAACTGTCCAAGCCTGTGCTGTGGGACGAAAACGCGCCGGTCGAGCGTCAGCGCGGCACTCGTCGCACGCTGGTTCGCGTACTGGAAGTGGCGCTGCGTCTGGCGCATCCGTTCATGCCGTTCATCACTGAAGAAATCTGGCAGCGCATTGCGCCGCTGGCCGGCATTCAGGGCAAGACGATCATGCTGCAAGCCTGGCCGGTGGCCAACGAAGAGCGCATCGATCCGGCGGCCGAAGACGACATCGAATGGCTCAAGGGCCTGATGCTCGGTACGCGCAACATCCGTGGCGAAATGAACATCGGCCCGGGCAAACCGCTGCCGATCTATCTGAAAAACGTCACCGCTGAAGACCAGCGTCGTCTGACCGAGAACGAAGCGCTGCTGAAGAAGCTGGCGCGTCTGGAATCGATCACCGTCCTGGCGGCCGGCGAAGAAGCGCCGCTGTCCGCCACCGCGCTGGTTGGCGAGATGGAAGTGCTGGTGCCGATGGCCGGCCTGATCGACAAGAACGCCGAACTGGCGCGTCTGGACAAGGAAATCCTGCGTCTGCAGGGCGAAGTCCAGCGGGTCGGCGGCAAGCTGTCCAACGCCGGTTTCGTTGACAAGGCTCCGGCCGAAGTCATCGAGAAGGAACGCGCCAAACTGGCCGAAGCCGAACAGGCTCTGGGCAAACTGGCCGAGCAGCACGCGCGGATTGCCAGCCTGTAACGGCAAATCGCACTGAAAAAGGGAGGCCCGCAACGGCCTCCCTTTTTTGTGCCCGGCACTTTTCCGGCCAACAACGCGGCTCCCTGTGGGACAATAGCCGCCACTTTCAGCCCTACCCGAATCGACCACGCCCATGAACGCCCCACGTACACCGAAACCTGCGCGCAAGAAGCCTGACTCCGCCACCCCGGCCAAGCCCGTGGAACCGCGTAAAGAAGCCAGCCTGCATCCGCGCAATCGCCATCAGGGTCGTTACGACTTTCCGGCGCTGATCAAGACCACGCCGGAACTGGCGAAGTTCGTGATCACCAACCCGTACGGCAAGGAAAGCATCGACTTCGCCAGTCCCGATGCGGTGCGTGTGTTCAACCGGGCGTTGCTCAAGTCGTTCTATGGCATCCAGCATTGGGACATCCCGGCCGACTACCTCTGCCCGCCGGTGCCGGGCCGTGCCGACTACATACACTTCCTGGCTGACCTGCTGGCGAGCAACAACGACGGCGTGGTTCCGCGCGGTGCCATCGTCAACGTGCTGGATATCGGCATGGGCGCCAACTGCGTGTACCCGTTGATCGGCAACAGCGAATACCGCTGGCACTTCCTGGGCTCGGAAATCGACCCGACGGCCGTGGCCGCCGCCAGGGCCATCGTCCAGTCCAACGACCTGAGCAAGGTCATCAAGCTGCGCCAGCAGGAGAACCGCAAGCACATCCTGATCGACCTGCTGGAGCCCGGTGAGCGCTTTGACCTGACCATGTGCAACCCGCCGTTCCACGCGTCGATGGAAGAGGCCACCAAGGGCAGCGAGCGCAAATGGCGAGCCCTGGGCAAGGCCGATCCGAAGCGTAAGCTGCCGGTGCTGAATTTCGGTGGCCAGTCTGCCGAACTGTGGTGTGAAGGTGGCGAAGCACGTTTCGTGACGCAACTGATCGCCGAAAGCGCGACCCTTGCGCACAAGGTGTTGTGGTTCAGCACCCTGGTCTCGAAAGCCTCGAACCTGCCCGCCATCGAAACCGCGCTGAAAAAGGCCGGTGCGCTGGAAAGTCAGGTAGTGGAAATGTCCCAGGGACAGAAGCAGAGCCGCTTCGTCGCCTGGACCTTCCAGACCAAGTCCGAGCAGCAGATCTGGCGGCGTGAGCGCTGGGTTCGCAAGTAATACGTTTCACCTGAGGCGGCGCTTGATTGCAAGCAGCCGCCACTACTGCCGAAACACATTCGGCAGGCACAAAAAAACCGTGCCCGGATCACTCCGGCGCACGGTTTTTTTATCGCTGCGTCTTACTTGTTCACAGCGTCGGTCAGGCCTTTGGCCACAACCAGCTTGATCACTTTCTTGGCAGGGATTTCGATGGCAGCGCCAGTCGACGGGTTACGGCCAGTGCGGGCAGGACGCTCGGTCACTTTCAGCTTGCCGATACCTGGCAAGGTGATTTCGCCGCCGTTTTCCAGCTGATCGGCAACGATTTGGCCCAGTTGGTCCAGAGCGTTACGCGCGGTGGTTTTCGGCGCGTCGATAGCTTCAGCGATGTCGGCGATCAGTTGGTCTTTAGTAAGAGCCATGTAGTGTTCCTTCCCTATCAAATTCATATGGATTGCAGAGTGCAGTGTCAGCCATCGAGCCCGATCTTCTGGATCTGGCACCCTCGGCGATAACCACGACGAGTCGGGGTTATAGATGCCGAAATCAGGGTTTGGTTCGACCTGACAAATGCTGAATGCACGCTTAACGCAGTGACTACGCGTAAGACCGGGCAAAACTAGCACAGAGACAAGGAAATATCCGCCTCTAGCTAGCCAAATGGTCAGGTTTATTGCGCTAAATCGGTAAATAAATGCATAAGCGCCGCCCCATGACCCCGAATTGCCCTTCAGCCCGCGCCAAAACCAGTGGTTGCGGTACACTGAGCGCTTTTTCGGGGGAGCCCGCCCTCCTCCCTTTCACTTGCCGAGAAGCCCATGCCGATCCGTCATTGCATCGTCCACCTGATCGACAAAAAACCCGATGGCACGCCCGCAGTCCTGCACGCCCGTGACTCTGAACTGGCCGAGTCCGCCGCCATCGAGAACATGCTCGCCGACCTCAACGAGAGCTATAACGCCAAACAGGGCAAAGCCTGGGGCTTGTTCCATCCGGAGTCCGGTGCATTCCCTTTCAGCGGCTGGCTGAAGGAATACATGGAAGGCGGCAAGGACTTCACCGCATTCAGCAAAGTCGCGGTCGAGCACCTGCAAAAACTGATGGAAGAGTCGAACCTGTCAGTCGGCGGCCATGTGCTGTTCGCCCACTACCAGCAAGGCATGACCGATTACCTGGCCATCGCCCTGCTGCACCACAGCGAAGGCGTGGCGGTGACCGATCAACTGGACGTGACGCCTTCGCGCCACCTCGACCTCGGCCAGCTGCACCTGGCGGCGCGGATCAACGTCTCCGAGTGGCAGAACAACAAGCAGTCCAAGCAGTACATCTCGTTCATCAAGGGCAAGAACGGCAAGAAGGTCTCGGAATACTTCCGCGACTTCATCGGCTGCCAGGAAGGCGTCGACGGCCCGGGCGAGACCCGCACGCTGCTCAAGGCCTTCAGCGACTTCGTCGAGAGCGAAGACCTGCCGGAAGATTCCGCCCGCGAGAAGACCAAGACCCTGGTCGACTACGCCAGCAGCCAGGCCAAGCTCGGCGAGCCAATGGGCCTGGAAGAACTCTCGGAGCTGATCGACGAAGAACGTCCGAAAGCCTTCTACGACCACATCCGCAACAAGGATTACGGCCTGTCGCCGGAGATTCCGGCGGACAAGCGCACGCTCAACCAGTTCCGCCGCTTCACCGGCCGCGCCGAAGGCCTGTCGATCAGCTTCGAAGCGCACCTGCTGGGCTCGAAGATCGAATACGACGAAGAAGCCGGCACGCTGGTCATCAAAGGCCTGCCGACCTCGCTCACCGATCAGTTGAAGCGTCGCACCTGATGCTCGGCAATGTGCTGAAGAAGGTTGCACTGGTTCTACTGGTGGTCGTGGTCTATCAGAACTGGGGCAAGATCGAGCGGGTGTTCAACCCGTCGCAGATGGCGTCCGAGCAGGTCCGCGCCAACGCCAGGGTCGTGCTGTACACCACGGACTGGTGCGGGTACTGCAAGCAGACCAAGCGCTTTCTCGATCAGAAAGGGATTGCGTTCAAGGAATTCGATATCGAGAAGGACGCCGAGGCGCGCAAGGCGTACGAAGCGCTGGGCGGGCGCGGGATTCCGCTGATCGACGTCAATGGCACGTTGATTCGCGGGTTTGATCCGGACGAAATTCTTGCTGCACTGAAATGAACGAGGGAGCCAATCGGCTCCCTCATTTGTTTCAGCGTTTCTCGATTCGGAAACCGAAACGCGGGAAGTGCACATGCACTACGCCACCGCGTTCGTCTTCACGGCGCAGGATCAGCTCTTCGCGACCTGCAAATACCAGCTCTCCGGCAACCGGATCAACGCCATAGTCAGTGGCCGCGATCACGACTTGTTGGCCCGCTTCAAACCCGTTCGGATCGACAAATACTTCTTGCGGCAACGCCGCCGGGGTCGAACTGCGCGCAACTTCCAGCGCTTCTTCCGACGTCATCGCACTCGCCGCACCATGGCCGAAGCCCAGCACCCGCCCAAGCCACGCAGACACAGCCGGATAGTCATCCACCAGCGGCGCCGTCACATGCGTAGCCTTGAGGAACCACAGCGGATGCGCCATGGCGAAGTCGGCTATCGACGGCTCACCGAACAGGAAGTCACCGTCCTCACGCTGCAACTGCTGCTCCAGACGCGCCATGATGGTTGGCCAATTGTGCTTGGCCTGCTCGGCCGAAATTTTGGTCGCGCTGCCACCACTGAACAGTCCGGCACGATCGGCGAGGAAGGCCTTGATCGCTTCCGGCGGCAACTTGCCGAAACGCACCGCCACCGATTCCGGCTGAAACACCAGGCTCACTGCGTGCTGGAACACCACAGAATCGGCCCAGGCGGCGAAACTGGCGGCGATCATTTCCTGACCTTCCGGGAAGAACGAAGGCTGGGCCTTTTCCTGCTCCAGACGACGGGCGATCAACGCGGTGTCGCAATAGATATCGGCACCGATCTGCAGCACTGGCGTCTTGCGGTAACCACCGGTCAGAGCAGTCAGGTCCGGCTTCGGCATTACCGGCGAGATGTGCACCGAGCGCCAGGACAAGCCCTTGAAACCCAACAGCAGCCGGGCCTTTTCGGCGAATGGAGAGGTCGGGTAATGATGGAGGATCAACTCGGACATGCTCGGCTCCGCCGCACAGGAAGTGAACCCGCAGCTTAGCGCGCAATTCGTTCGCAGCCTACGGATCCGGCTGATGGGAACTGATCAGTCAGGTTAATAAAGCACTCGAGAGTTTTCGAAAAAAACCGTCTCAGCCGAAACCGAGATGGTTTTCCCAGTGCAATGGCCTTACATCCGGTCATCGAAGTGATCTCGCAGGAACTCGTAAAAGCGAAACGCTTTGAACGACCTCCATACGAGGCTCAGAGTACGCAGCAAAAGCTTCATACGTTTTGGCCTCCGGTTGGGGGCCAAACCTCCAGCGTGCTTACCGGACCACGTACGCCTTCGGAATACACGCCAATGTATCCAATGAGGCGGCCGGTTGTGATCCCCCTGAAAAATCATTCCGGCACGGGAGCAACCCCATGTCAGAGGGCATGAAACCGTTACGTCGATCAGCCAGACCTCAAAAGCTGCATTGGCATGCGAGCGGACGAATAGTAATCGGATTGCTATACCGTCATTTAAACAAATGAGCTCAAAATCGCATTCTCTGGAATGGGTGTTTCAAGGCTTGCCTGGTGACGTAAAGACGAATACTCTTGGTCTGCGCCAGTGTATCCAGTGAGATGCTAAACCCCGGCCGCAAACCGAGGTTTACAGAAAAAACCGCCTACAAGGGCGGTTTTTTCTTGCCTGTCGTTTATGCAACGTGTCGCCTCTACGGAAGGGATATCTACAAGGCTTGAGGGCTTATTCAGTCCGGCCGATAAGACGCCACCAGACACTCCTTCGCACTCTTTCTGAGTTTCTTGATCAACCGTTCCTGGCGCAACGCATCACTCTTGTCGCGGCACAGCTCGGTATAGACCAGCGCCATCGCCGGGCTCGAGAGAAAGAACCGTGCACCTTTACCGCTTTGATGTTTGGCAAAGCGGCGCACGGGATCATCGCTGATCCCGCAGTACAGCGAACCGTTGGCGGCGCGAACGAGGTAGACGAACCAGGACTTGCTCACTGGAACGTCGGCTTCGGGAGGATTTTCGCTGAGGCTGGTCACGGGGCAATTCAGGCGCAAGGGAAACAGGCGGCGATCTTATCAGCGACTCGCCTGAAATGCCTTCAGCCCTTTCAGCGCCTGGGTGCGGACGGCGTTGCGCACCAGCGGCGTCCAGCCCAGCAGCAGGCCCTTGAAGCCCAGTGCCTGACGAGACCAGCGCCACAGGTCGAAGTGGTCGTGGTGTTCACAGATCTTGCCGTCGCGGAAGACGAAGCGTGCCTGGATGTCGTTGATCACGACGTTGCCGGTCTGGCTGAACAGGTAGGTCGCCACCCAGTGGGCACCGCCGCTGCGCTCGTCGGCGCGGACGTTGTCGAAGGTCAGGGAGAAGTCCTTGGCCCGGGTGGTGAGCATGCGCCACATGTCGCCGGCATCGCGGCCGCGCAGCTCGCCGAAGGCCGGATCGCTGAACACCACGTCGTCGGTGTAGCAGGCGGCCATGGCCTCGGCGTCGAGGCGCTGGAAAGCCTGGTAGAAACGGGTGATCAGGGCGCTGTGGGCTTCTTCACTCATGGGCAATCTCCAGGAAATGTACAGATTGCCAGCACGATAATCCGCAAACGCCCGAAACACTATCGGCATTCGCATTCCGAATACCGATAGCCAATAAAACCTGTGGGAGCGAGCCTGCTCGCGATGGCTGATTGTCAGTCGACATCATGGCTGGATGTCAGGGCACTATCGCGAGCAGGCTCGCTCCCACAATTGTTTCCTGCATCAGACCTTTTCGCTTTCGACCTGCACGTAAAGCGCACGCCCGGCACCGAGGCCGGCAAGGATCGCACCCGCCCCGACGATGCCGAAGATCCAGCCCACGGCGTTCCAGCCACCGGTCCAGTCGTGCACCACGCCGACCGCGAACGGCCCCATGGACGCGAGGGTATAGCCGAAGCCCTGGGACATGCTCGACAGGTTCGCCGCGACATGGGAGTCCCGCGAGCGCAACACGATCAGGGTCAGCGCCAGGCTGAACGTACCGCCCTGCCCCAGGCCCAGCAGGATCGCCCATCCCCACAAGCCTTCGATCGGCGCGTAAAGGCAACCGAACAGTCCGCCGAGGGTCAGCGCCATCACCACCACGATGGCCAATCGTTGATCCTTGCCGCGCGTGGCCAGCCATGGCGCTGCCAGGGAACTGGCAAGCTGGATGATCACCGAACCGGACAGCACCAGACCGGCCTGAGTCGGCGTAAGCCCGCGACCGATCAGGATCGACGGCAACCAGCCGAACACGATGTAGGCCAGCGACGATTGCAGGCCCATGTACAAGGTCACCTGCCAGGCCAGCGGATCACGCAACAAGCCACGCACCCGATAGGCGACGTTGTGCGCGCCGTGTTTCTGGCCGATTTGTGGCAGCCAGAACACCGCCGCGACCAGCGCCGGAATCACCCAGAAGCCGAGGCCCATGGCCCAGCTGTGATCGAAGTGCTCGCTCAACGGCACGGTCGAACCCGCCGCCATGGCCGCGCCCAGGCACAGGGCCATGGTGTAGACACCGGTCATTGTGCCGGCGTGTTTGGCGAAGTCGCGCTTGACGATGCCCGGCAGCAGCACGCCGATGATGCCGATACTCGCGCCACCCAAGACACTGCCGGCAAACAGGCCGATTTCACCGAAGTTGCTGCGCAGGATGATGCCGCCAGCCAGTGTCAGCAGAATCCCCAGCACCACCCGCTCGGCACCGAAACGTCGCGCCAGCACCGGAGCCAACGGAGCGAACAGACCGAGACACAGCACCGGCAACGTCGTCAGCAACCCCGCCTGAGCGGCAGACAAGCCAAGACTTTTCGACACTTCACTGAGCAGCGGCGCCATGCTCGACAGCGCCGGGCGCAGGTTCAACGCCACCAGAATCAGCCCCAGCAGCAACAGCCACGGGCGCCGCACCAGCGGATGACTTTGCTGCACCTGCTCGTCATCGGCCTCGGCATCAATCAGCAGCTCCTCCAGTTCGGCGGTGCGCTTGGGGGCGTTGGCGGCTTCAGGGCGGGACATGGTTTTCTCGGTTTCAAGGTTCATTGATCAGTTGCCTCGACAGGGCCTTGGCCCGTTCCGGATCGCGCTGTTCGACGGCTTCGAACAAGGCGATGTGCAAATCGAAGACTTCCTGTCGACGAGGGACGATGTTCAGGGTCTGGCGCAATTGCGCGCCGACGATGCTGGAGAAATAGCGATACAGCTCGCTGAGGGCCGGGTTGTGCGCGGCATCTACCAGTCGGCGGTGAAACACCAGGTCACAGGCGATGTAGCTGTCGAGGTCACCGTGATAGTGGCTGCCGGCAACGCCAAGCGCCTCGCGCAGCCCTGCCAGATCCTCATCGGTACGGCGCAACGCCGCCAGGCCGATGGCCTCGACTTCAAGGATGTGCCGAGTTTCCCGGGCCTGATCCAGCGAGCATTTGGACAGCGCCTTGAGCGTGTCCATCGGATCGACCACCGCCCGCAGGTAACTGCCGTCGCCCTGACGGATTTCGATTAACCCGGAAAACGCCAGCACCCGCATCGCCTCGCGCACGGTATTGCGGCTGATGCCGAGTTCGGCGCACAGCTCGGGTTCGGTCGGCAAACGCTGACCGACCTGCCAGGTGCCGTCGGTGATGCGCTGACGCAATTGATCCAGGGCCTGGTCGACCAGGGATCGCTTAATGAGTGGAGAAATTTCTGACATAGGATTCGCCCTTTCATCCAATCATGGGATGAATTTTCTGACATGTTAGTCAGCTCCGTGTAGGACGGCAACCACCTAGGTTGATTGGGAGGGAAATGAAGCGGGATTTTCGATTGGTCAAAATTACCCTTTAAGGGTAATTTCAGGGACAGGGTTTTGGTTTCTTATGGAAAAGAACACACCCCATTACGACTTGGCGGTGATTAAGGCTGAGGTCAGGCGACTTGGCAAAAAAGCCTTCACCAGGTCTTCAGCAAAATCCGGTGAGAAGCTCGGCTTTAGCTTCAGAGAGATGCAAGAGATCGTTTTCGAGTTACAGAACAGGATGTTGTACAAATCCATGACCACTTATGACGATCATCGAGTCTGGCAGGACGTGTATCACATCACTTCACAAGATCAGGAGATTTACATCAAGGTGACCTACCGCCCAGGCGGCCCACCGGTAATTTCCTTCAAGGAGAAAAACCCATGAAAACCCAGCAATGTGTCAGCTGCGGTGCACGTGAGGGAATGCTGCATTTCGAGGGTCGCGCCGAAACCTTGAGTGTCAAAGGCATGGAGCGCCGTGTAGATAATCTTTCTGGCTGGGAGTGCCAGAAGTGCGGTGAAGTCGAGTGGGACTTCGACACTGACAGCGCAGAACGTTATGGGGAAGCAGGTGATGAACTGGTATTCGCTGCCAGGCAAATGATCGGTGACGAGATGAGGCGTATCCGTCGAAAATTGCACCTTACGCAAAAAGAGACGGTGCAATTATTGTCGGGTGGTGGACATAACGCTTTCTCTCGCTACGAGCGCGGTGAAATATTGCCTCCCAAAGCACTGATACTGCTGATGCGACTGTTGGATCGTTACCCGTACTTGCTGACCGATGCAAAGTCTCTTGGTGAAGGGGCAGACTTGAGAGGCTTCACGCACACCGTTCACAAAGAACACGAAACCCTCACCGTGTCCTGATCCCCAAAAAAACAAACCCGGCACAAGGCCGGGTTTGTTTTATGCATCAGATATCAATGCAGAATCTGACTCAGGAACAACTTGGTCCGATCATTCTGCGGATTGTCGAAGAAGTCGTTCGGTGCCGCCTGCTCGACGATTTCGCCCTTGTCCATGAAGATCACACGGTTGGCCACGGTGCGGGCAAAGCCCATTTCGTGGGTCACGCAGAGCATGGTCATGCCGTCTTCGGCCAGACCGATCATGGTGTCGAGAACTTCTTTCACCATCTCCGGGTCGAGCGCCGAAGTCGGCTCGTCGAACAGCATGATTTTCGGTTTCATGCACAGCGCGCGGGCAATCGCCACACGCTGCTGCTGACCGCCGGACAGTTGCCCCGGGAACTTGTGCGCCTGCTCCGGAATGCGTACGCGTTCCAGGTAATGCATGGCGATTTCTTCGGCCTTGCGCTTGGGCATCTTGCGCACCCACATCGGCGCCAACGTGCAGTTCTGCAGAATGGTCAGGTGCGGGAACAGGTTGAAGTGCTGGAACACCATGCCGACTTCACGACGGATCGCTTCGATCTGCTTGAGGTCGTTGGTCAGCTCCACGCCATCGACCACGATGCGGCCCTGCTGGTGCTCTTCCAGACGATTCAGGCAGCGGATGGTGGTGGACTTGCCGGAACCGGACGGGCCGCACAGCACGATACGTTCGCCCTGCCTGACGTTGAGGTTGATGTCTTTCAGCACGTGGAACTGGCCGTACCACTTGTTCACGCCCTGCATCTGAATGATGCCTTCAGGGCCCACTGGCTTTTTGATTGCTTCGCTCATCGAAAAAACTCCTAACGCTTGTGGCCAGTGTCGAGCTTGCGTTCCAGATGCATGGAATAGCGCGACATGCCAAAACAGAAAATCCAGAACACCAGGGCGGCGAACACGTAGCCTTCGGTGGCCATGCCCAGCCATTTCGGATCGGCAGCGGCTTGCTTGACGCTGTTGAGCAGGTCAAAGAGGCCGATGATGATCACCAGGCTGGTGTCCTTGAACAGCGCGATGAAGGTGTTGACGATGCCGGGAATCACCAGCTTCAGGGCTTGCGGCAGAATCACCAGGCCCATGGCACGCCAGTAACCGAGGCCCATCGCGGCAGCGGCTTCGTACTGACCTTTGGGGATCGCTTGCAGACCGCCGCGTACCACTTCGGCGACGTAGGCCGACTGGAACAGGATCACGCCGATCAGCGCCCGCAGCAGCTTGTCGAAGTTCATGCCTTCAGGCAGGAACAGCGGCAGCATCACCGAAGACATGAACAGCACGGTGATCAGCGGCACGCCGCGCCAGAACTCGATGAACGTCACGCAGACCACACGAATGGCCGGCATGTTCGAACGTCGTCCCAACGCCAGCATGATCCCCAGCGGCAACGCACCGGCGATACCGACGGTGGCGATCACCAGGGTCAGCATCAGGCCGCCCCACTGACTGGTGGCAACGGCGCTCAGGCCGAACACGCCGCCATGCAGCAGGCACCAGGCAACGATCGGATACACCACCAGGAAGCTCAGTCCGTACACCGCTTTACGCGGCACACGCTTGATGAACAGCGGCGCCACGCCGATGACCGCCAGCCACACGGTCAGGTCCACGCGCCAGCGCAGGTCCGCCGGGTAGTAGCCGTACATGAACTGGCCGAAACGCTGCTCGATGAACACCCAGCAGGCGCCCGCCTTGGTGCAGTCGGCGCGGGTGGTGCCGACCCAGTTGGCATCGAAGATCGCCCAGCTGAGCAACGGCGGAATCACCAGGTAAATCAGGTAGAACGCAAACAGGGTCAGCAGGGTGTTGAGCCAGCTGGAGAACATATTCGCGCGGATCCACGCCATCGGGCCGAAGACCTTGGCCGGCGGTGGCATGTCGGGTTTGAAAGTATGAGTACTCATGCGCTATTCCTTACCGCTCGATCAGCGCAATGCGCTTGTTGTACCAGTTCATCAGCAGGGAAATGCTGATACTGATCGCCAGGTACACGCTCATGGTGATGGCAATGACTTCGATCGCCTGGCCGGTCTGGTTCAGCACGGTGCCGGCGAACAGCGAAACCATTTCCGGGTAACCGATACCGGCCGCCAGCGAGGAGTTCTTCGCCAGGTTCAGGTATTGGCTGGTCAGCGGCGGAATGATCACGCGCAGCGCTTGCGGAATGATCACCTTGCGCAGGGTCGGACCGTTGCGCAGGCCGAGGGAACGGGCCGCTTCGGTCTGGCCGTGGCTGACCGACTTGATCCCCGAACGCACGATCTCGGCGATGAACGCCGCGGTGTATACGGTCAGGGCCAGGGTCAGGGCCAGCAGTTCCGGGATCAATACCCAGCCGCCGACGAAGTTGAAGCCTTGCAGCTTCGGCATTTCCCAATGCAGCGGCGCGCCGAAGATCAGCGCGCACAGCGTCGGGATCACCAGGAACATCGCCAGGCCGACCCAGAACTTGTGGAACGGCTCGCCGGTTTCCTCGAAACGTTTGTTGGCCCAGCGGCTCATCAACACGATGGCAACGATAGCCACCACGACGCTGACAACGAACGCCCAGAAGCCGTCGGCCATCTGCGCGGCCGGCATGTTCAGGCCACGGCTGCTGACGAAGAAGGTGTCGCCGAAGTTGTGACTGTTGCGCGGGCCCGGCATGGTCAGGAACACCGCGAAATACCAGAACAGGATTTGCAGCAGCGGCGGAATGTTGCGGAAGACTTCCACATACACGGTCGCCAGTTTGCTGATGATCCAGTTCGGCGACAGCCGCGCCACACCGATGATGAAGCCCAGCAGGGTCGCCAGGATCACGCCGATGAAAGTCACCAGCAAGGTGTTGAGCAGGCCGATCACGAACACGCGGGCATAGCTGTCGGCTTCGGTGTAGGAGATCAGGTGTTGAGCGATGCCGAACCCGGCACTGCGCTCCAGAAAGCTGAACCCGGACGTGATGCCCCGGTGCTGCAGGTTGGTCTGGGTGTTGTCGAACAGATACCAGCCCATGGCGACCACCGCCACGACGGTGATGATCTGGAATAGCCACGCACGCACACGCGGATCGCTGAGGCTGAACCTCTGCTTTGGTGCGCCGATTGAATTTTGCATGAAGTGCCCCGCAAGAAATGGAACAGAACATCACCCGGCGGTTGGCCCGCCGGGTGATAGAACCATTAGCGCACTGGTGGTGCGTACTGAATGCCGCCGTTGTTCCACAGCGCGTTCAGGCCACGGTCGATTTCCAGCGGAGTGCTCTTGCCGAGGTTTTTCTCGAAGATTTCGCCGTAGTTACCTACCTGGGAAACGATTTTCACCACCCAGTCCTTCGGCAGTTTCAGGTCCTTGCCGTACTCGCCGTCGCCACCCAGCAGACGGGCAACGTCCGGGTTCTTGGTGGACTTGGCTTCTTCGAGTACGTTTTTCGAAGTGATGCCGGCTTCTTCAGCGTTCAGCAGCGCGTAACCAACCCAACGAACGATGGCCAGCCACTCGTCGTCGCCGTTACGCACGACCGGGCCCAGAGGTTCCTTGGAAATGGTTTCCGGCAGAACCACGTAGTCCTTCGGCGAAGCCAGCTTGCTGCGCTGGGCGAACAGTTGGGACTTGTCGGAGGTCAGCACGTCGCAACGACCGGATTCCAGCGACTTGGCGCTTTCATCGGAGGTGTCGAAAGTGATCGGGGTGTACTTCAGGCCATTGGCGCGGAAGTAGTCGGACACGTTCAGCTCGGTGGTGGTACCGGCTTGAATGCAGATGGTCGCGCCGTCGAGTTCCTTGGCACTTTTCACGCCCAGCTTGTTGTTGGCCAGGAAGCCCACGCCGTCGTAATAAGTGATGAAGCCAGGGAATTTCAGGCCCATGCCCGCGTCACGGGAGCTGGTCATGGTGGTGTTGCGCGACAGGATGTCGATCTCGCCGGACTGCAGCGCGGTGAAGCGCTCCTTGGCGTTCAACTGACTGAACTTGACCTTGGTCGCATCGCCGAACACGGCAGCGGCCACGGCACGGCAGACGTCGGCGTCGATGCCGAGGATCTTGCCGGTCGAATCCGGTACGGAGAAGCCTGGCAGACCGTCGCTCACGCCACACTGCACGAAACCTTTCTTCTGTACCGCATCCAGGGTTGCACCCGCCTGAGCGAACCCGCTGACACCCAGTACTGCAGCAGCAGTCACGATCGCCAGCGTGGATTTCAACATCTTCATTCAAACCTCCAGTTTTGCTCTTGTTGTGTCGGAGCTTGAGTCCAGTCGCACCCTTTTGAGGCGTTGTTGACCCGTGTTGGCTTTTTATGGGGTCAACCGACGCAGGACCTTCGCTATGAGTCTAGTAGGAGAAAATCCACATCATGGACAACTCACTTCTCACCAGTCGGCCGAACGGGCGGTAGCCCTTTCACGTTCGCGAAGCCCGTTGCGGCCATTGGCGAACATCCATCACCGGATTCTTTGCTATCCCGTCGCCGGGCGTTCACTGATAGTGTTACCGCCAGGCGCGAGATCGATTGCACGACTACCTCATAGCAAAGCCCGTACCACACCGCTCGCTGAAGCGATTGAGCGACAGGTCAATAGCAAAACTTGTAGCCTTGCGACATCTTCTTAACGGATCAACTGGGCGCGCACCCCAATCACGCACTTAATGAGAGCGCCCGCACATTTTTGGAGCAGCCATGACCGAGCCCTTGATTCTTCAGCCTGTTAAGGCAGCCGACGCCTGCGTGATCTGGCTGCACGGCCTCGGCGCCGACCGCTACGACTTCCTGCCGGTGGCCGAGGCCTTGCAGGAAAGCCTGCTGAGCACGCGCTTCGTCCTGCCTCAGGCGCCGACCCGCCCGGTGACCATAAATGGCGGATATGCCATGCCGAGCTGGTATGACATCAAGGCCATGAGCCCGGCCCGGGCCATCGACCGCGATGAGTTGGAAGCGTCCGCCGATCACGTCATCGAATTGATCGAACAACAGCGCGCCAGCGGAATAGACGCTTCGCGAATTTTCCTCGCCGGTTTTTCCCAGGGCGGCGCCGTGGTCTACCACACCGCTTTTCTGAAATGGCAGGGACCGCTGGGCGGCGTGCTGGCGTTGTCGACCTACGCGCCGACCTTCAGTGACGAACTGGAGCTGTCCGCCAGCCAGCAACGGATTCCGGCACTGGCGCTGCACGGCCAGTTCGACAACGTGGTGCAGAACTCCATGGGCCGCACGGCGTATGAGTATCTGAAGGCTCATGGTGTCACCGTGACATGGCAGGAATACCCAATGGAGCACGAAGTGTTACCCGAAGAAATTCGCGACATCGGCGTGTGGCTGAGCGAACGTCTGCGCTGATCGTCCGGGGTTCGATTTTCCGGTGGTCGGGCCCCTTTGATCATCCCACTACGCCGCGCCCGTTTCTTGCATTACACTGGCCGGCGTACATTCCTTAACCAATTGATGAGATGACCGTGCTCAAAGCACTCAAGAAGATGTTCGGTAAAAGCGAGGCTGAGCAGCTCGCGCCCGCTCCCAGTGCGCCGTCGCACGCCCCCGGCCATCGCAGCGATGGCAAACAGGCCGACCGCCAGGCTCCCGTAGCCACACCGAAACGCGAACCGAAAACCGACCCTGTCGCCGCACCGGTCACTGAACCGGCCCGCAGCGAAGCACCAAAACCGGCCAAGCCACGCCGCGAACCGAAGCCCAAGGCGCCGGTCATTCCCTGGAAACTCGAAGATTTCGTCGTCGAGCCACAGGAAGGCAAGACCCGTTTCCACGATTTCAAACTCGCCCCGGAATTGATGCACGCCATCCACGACCTGGGTTTCCCGTATTGCACGCCGATCCAGGCCCAGGTGCTGGGTTTCACCCTCGCCGGCAAAGACGCCATCGGCCGCGCCCAGACCGGTACCGGCAAGACCGCCGCGTTCCTGATCTCGATCATCACCCAGCTGTTGCAGACCCCGCCGCCGAAAGAGCGCTACATGGGCGAGCCACGGGCGCTGATCATCGCGCCAACCCGCGAGCTGGTGGTGCAGATCGCCAAGGACGCCGCCGACCTGACCAAGTACACCGGCCTCAACGTCATGACGTTCGTGGGCGGCATGGACTTCGACAAGCAGCTCAAGCACCTCGAAGCCCGCCACTGCGACATCCTCGTCGCGACCCCGGGCCGTCTGCTCGACTTCAACCAGCGCGGCGACGTGCATCTGGACATGGTCGAAGTGATGGTGCTGGACGAAGCCGACCGCATGCTCGACATGGGCTTCATCCCGCAGGTACGGCAGATCATTCGCCAGACCCCGCCGAAAAGCGAACGCCAGACCCTGCTGTTCTCCGCGACCTTCACCGATGACGTGATGAACCTCGCCAAGCAGTGGACCACCGACCCAGCCATCGTCGAAATCGAAGTCACCAACGTGGCCAACGAAAACGTCGAACAGCACATCTACGCGGTGGCCGGTGCCGACAAATACAAACTGCTCTTCAACCTGGTCAACGACAACGGCTGGGAGCGGGTGATCGTGTTCGCCAACCGCAAGGACGAAGTGCGCCGCATCGAAGAACGCCTGGTACGCGACGGCATCAACGCCGCGCAACTGTCCGGCGACGTGCCGCAGCACAAGCGGATCAAGACGCTTGAGGGTTTCCGCGAAGGCAGGATCCGCGTATTGGTCGCCACCGACGTGGCCGGTCGCGGCATCCACATTGACGGTATCAGCCACGTGATCAACTTCACTCTGCCGGAAGTGCCGGACGACTACGTGCACCGCATCGGCCGTACCGGTCGCGCGGGCGCCGATGGCGTGTCGATCAGCTTCGCCGGCGAAGACGACTCCTATCAGTTGCCGTCCATCGAAGAAAAACTCGGTCGCAAGATCAGCTGTGAAACCCCGCCGACCCATCTGTTGCGGGCAGTTGAGCGCAAGCGTCCTCAGTAAACGACGCCATAAAGAGAAGCGCAGCCGGCAACGGACTGCGCTTTTTTTTCGCCCGGATATTGTTCAACAAAACTAAAAGTCCATAATGGACAAATTAGTTTAGAAACAGTCTCCGGAGTCCGACATGTCCAGTACGCCGTACGTGATTGATCAAACCCAGGCCCGCGAGCTTCTGGCCCGGATCGATGTGCCGCAGATCCTGCGCAGGCTATTCCGCGATCTGGCGGCCGGACATGCGGTGCAACCGGCACAGCAACTGGTGGAGTTTCCCCGGGGCGCCGGGGACTTCATCAACTATCTGGGCGTACTGGCCGAGGACGGCGTGTACGGAGTCAAGACCTCGCCGTACATCGTCCGCGAACAAGGCCCGCTGGTGACGGCGTGGACACTGTTGATGTCGATGCAGACCGGCCAGCCATTGCTGCTCTGCGATGCCGGCGAACTGACCACCGCGCGCACGGCTGCAACCACAGCTGTCGCGGTCGATGCCCTGGCCCCTTCGAACGCAAAACGCCTGGCGATCATCGGCAGCGGCAAGGTTGCCCAGGCACACCTTCATTACGCCAAGACATTGCGCGACTGGCAGAGCATCAACGTGTACTCGCCCTCCTTGAGCGAAGACGGGGCAACCGCCAGCCTGCTGCAAGCCCTTGATCCGCGCGTGCAAATCACCGACAGCCGCGAAACCGCCATTGCCGACGCAGACGTGATCATGCTCTGCACCTCCTCCGCAGGACCTGTGATCGCCCCGGCAACCCTGAGCAAACCGGCACTGATCACCTCGATCAGCACCAATGCACCGCGCGCCCACGAAGTGCCGCCGCAGAGCCTCAACGACATGCAGGTGTTCTGCGACTATCGTCTGACCACACCGGGCTCGGCCGGTGAGATGCTGATCGCCGGCGAACAGCATGGATGGGACAACCACGCGATCATCGGTGACCTCGCGGACCTGCTCAGCGAAAAAGTGCAGCGTCCGGATTACAACCGTCACGTGTTCTTCCGCTCCATCGGCCTGGGCCTGGAAGACATCGCCCTGGCCAACGCCGTCTATCAATTGCAGCGCTGACACCGGAGATTTTCATGAGTCATGCAGATTTCATCATCATCGGCGGCGGGATTGCCGGCGCTTCCACCGGTTTCTGGCTGTCGCAGCACGGCAAGGTTGTTGTGCTGGAGCGCGAATCGCACCCGGCCTATCACTCCACCGGACGTTCCGCTGCGCTGTTCACCGCCGCTTATGGCACTCCACAGGTTCGGGCACTGACACAGGCCAGCCGGGCGTTTTTCGATCACCCGCCCAGTGGCTTCTGCGAACATCCGCTGCTGACCCCGCGCGGTGAAATGACCGTGGATTTCACCGGTGACGCCGCCGAACTGAACAATCAATACCTCAGCGCCAAAGCTACGGTGCCGGAGATGCAACTGCTCAGCGCGGAAGAAGCCTGCGTGCGATTGCCGATTCTGCGTCGGGAAAAGGTCCACGGCGCGATCTACGACCCGACCGCCAGCGACATCGACACCGATGCGCTGCACCAAGGCTATCTGCGCGGTATCCGCCGTAATAACGGGCAAGTCCTGACCGATTGCGAAGTGCTCGGGCTGAGCCGTGATGCCGACGGCGTCTGGCAAGTGCAGACCAACGGCCAGACCTTCAGCGCGCCCATCGTGATCAACGCGGCAGGTGCCTGGGCCGACAAGATCGGCGCTCTCGCCGGTGCGCGGCCGCTGGGCCTGCAACCGAAACGCCGCGCCGCGTTCATCTTCGCCGGCCCCGAAGGCGTCGACATCCACCATTGGCCGATGCTGGTCAGCCTCGACGAGTCGTTCTACATGAAGCCCGACGCCGGGATGTTCCTCGGCTCCCCGGCCAACGCCGATCCGGTCGAGCCCCACGACGTGCAGCCGGAAGAACTGGACATCGCCATGGGCATCTACCAGATCGAAGAAGCGACAACCCTGACCATCCGCCGACCGACCCGCACCTGGGCCGGCCTGCGCAGTTTCGTCGCCGATGGCGATTTGCTGTCCGGGTTCGATCCGCAGGTGCCGGGGCTGTTCTGGGTCGCGGCCCAGGGCGGTTACGGCATCCAGACCTCGCCGGCGATGGGTCAGGCCAGCGCGGCGCTGGTACGCGGTGAATCGCTACCCGAGCACCTCAAGCAGTTCGGCCTGAACGCCGCCATGCTCTCCCCTGCCCGTCTGTCCTGACAGCCCACCCGGATGACTCGCCCAACGGATTGCGGCACACTCGCAACGCCCCCGGACCACGGGGGCATTGACGTTGCCTGGAGCTCCACAGTTATGACCGCCCCCGAACAAACGCCCGAGCCGAATGACGCCGCGCTGGATAACTACCACGCCATCGCCGATGCCATCGCCACCCTGTTCTTTCCCCACGCCGAAGTGGTGCTGCATGACCTGCGCACGCAGAAGGTCGACTACATCGCCAACAACCTGTCGAAACGGGTGATCGGCGATGAATCGTCGCTGGAAGACATGCTCAGCGACGACGTCAGCGAACGGAACATCGGTCCGTACGAAAAGCTCAACTGGGACGGCCAGAAGATTCGCAGCCTGAGCACCGTGCTGCGCGACAGCGAAGGGCGTCCGCTGGCGGTGCTGTGCATCAACCTGAATATTTCACTGTTCGAGAACGCCAAGGCTGCACTGGATCTGTTCCTCTCGCCGAGCAAGCTGATTCCGCAACCGGACTCGCTGTTTCGCGATGACTGGCAGGAGCGCATCAACACTTTCCTGCACGCCTGGCTGCGCGAGCGGCAACTGAGCCTGAATCTGCTGACCCGCGATCACAAACGCGAACTGGTGCTGGCGCTGCACGCCGAGGGCGCGTTCAAGGGCAAGAGCGCCTCGAACTACGTGGCCAATGTGCTGAACATGGGGCGGGCGACGGTGTACAAGCATTTGAAGGAATTGAAGGGCTGAAAGCGTGCAGCCTGCGATGGCAGGCTGCACATTTTGAAACTCAGTCGCCGTAGATGTCCGACTTGAAGTACTTCTCGGAGATCTTCTGATACTCGCCACTGGCGCGAATACCGTCGATGGCGGTGTTCAACTGGCTGACCAGTTCGGTGTTGCCCTTGCGCACCGCGATCCCTGCGCCCTCGCCCACGTATTTCGGATCCTTCAGTTCCGGCCCGACAAAGGCGTAACCCTTGCCGCGAGGCATCGACAGGAAATCGGTCAGCGGAATGGTATCGGCGAAGATTGCATCGAGACGCCCGGCCGCCAGGTCCATGTAGATTTCTTCGTTGTTGCCATAGCGCTTGACGTTGATGCCCTTGGGCTCGAACACCTCGGTGGCATAACGGTCGGTGGTGGTCGCACGCTGCACGCCGACGGTCTTGCCCTTGAGGCTGGCGTACTGGTCATCGACGGTCGCGCCTTCCTTCATCACCAGCCGCGACGAGGTGAAATAGTACTTGTGGGTGAAGTCCACGGACTTCTTGCGGTCTTCATTGATGGTCATGGACGACAGCGCCATGTCGATTTTCTTCACCTTCAGGGAAGGAATCAGACCGTCGAACTCGCCCTCGACCCACACACATTTGACCTGCATCTGCGCGCACAGGGCATTGCCGATGTCGTAGTCGAAACCGACGATTTCACCTTGGTCAGTCTTTGAGGCGAAGGGTGGATACGCCGCTTCGATACCGATGCGCAGGGTTTTCTCGGCGGCAAACACGCTGCTGCACGCCAACAGGCTCAGCGCCAGACCGGTGATGAGGGGGAGTTTCTTCATGTTCGTTCTCTCGCGGGTTGTTGTTGGTTTGGCAAGACGAAGAAGAGCAGCTGCAAGCGGCAAGCCTGGAGCTTCAAGCATGAGACTATTTTTGTACTTGGAAATCCATATTGGACTTTCATGTACAAATCGTCAATCGGGCAAAAGCCATCGGCACCAGCCAATGGTCGGCCGATGCACTAGAGGGGATAAAAGAAGATTTACTGCTTCCAGCGATCCGCCGCCGCATGATCGCTGTCACGACCTTCGACCCAGCGCGGGCCGTCGCTGGTGTTCTCTTTCTTCCAGAACGGCGCGCGGGTCTTCAGGTAATCCATGACAAAGGCACAGGCATCGAAAGCCGCCTGACGGTGGGCGCTGGCGGCGCCGACGAACACGATCGGTTCGCCCGGTTCCAGCGCGCCGATGCGGTGCAGCACTTCCAGCTTCAACAGTGGCCAGCGCTGTTCGGCCTCGACGGCGATCTTGCCCAGAGCCTTTTCGGTCATGCCCGGATAGTGTTCGAGGAACATTCCGGCGACATCAAGGCCGTCGTTGAAGTCGCGCACATAGCCGACAAAACTCACCACCGCGCCGACGCCGACATTGGCCGCGTGCATCGCGTTGACTTCAGCGCCGGGATCGAACGCGGTGGACTGCACACGAATCGCCATGCCTTAGCCTCCGGTCACGGTGGGGAAAAACGCCACTTCGTCGCCATCGACCACTGGCTCGTCGAGCTGGCACAGGTCTTCGTTGCGCGCGCACATCAGGTTCTGTTCGCTCAGCACCTCGGCGCCGTCACGTTTGGCGAGCAAGGCGCGTACGTCCTCCACAGTCGCGAATTCACCTTCGATCTTCACCGAATCCACGCCCAGCGCCTCGCGGTAACGGGCAAAAAACTTCACGGTCAGGTTCATGGCTGCTCCGCCTGGAAATGCCCGCTCTTGCCGCCGACTTTCTCCAGCAGGCGCACGCTTTCGATGGTCATGCCGCGATCCACGGCCTTGCACATGTCGTAGATCGTCAGCGCGGCGACGCTGGCGGCGGTCAGCGCTTCCATCTCCACGCCGGTCTGCCCGGACAACTTGCAGCGAGCCACGATGCGCACGGCGTCGTCGCCTTCGGCGCTGAGTTCGACCTTGACGCCGGTGAGCATCAGCGGATGGCACAGGGGAATCAGGTCACTGGTTTTCTTCGCCGCCTGAATGCCGGCGATGCGCGCCACGGCGAACACGTCGCCCTTGGGATGGCCGCCGCTGACGATCATCTGCAGGGTGTCGGGCAGCATGCGCACCAGCGCTTGGGCCGTCGCCTCGCGGAACGTCACGGCTTTTTCGGTGACGTCGACCATGTTGGCGCGACCTTGGGAATCGAGATGAGTCAGCACGGGGTTACTCCTGATCAGGAGCGTCGATTGTAAACCTGAGGGTCAGAATTGCGCACACAAAAAACCGGGCGACTTTGCAGTCGCCCGGTTCCTTTGGCGGGTTACAGATGGGATTCGGCGTATTCGGCCAGGATCGAGCGAGGCACCCCTTGCAGGGTGATGTGCACACCGTTGGGGAAATCCTTGAAACGTTCGGTCAGGTAGGTCAGCCCGGAACTGGTCGCGGACAGGTAAGGGGTATCGATCTGTGCCAGGTTGCCCAGGCACACCACTTTGGAACCGGCGCCGGCCCGGGTGATGATGGTTTTCATCTGGTGCGGCGTGAGGTTCTGGCATTCGTCGATCAGGATCAGGCTCTGCTGGAAGCTGCGACCGCGAATGTAGTTGAGCGATTTGAACTGCAACGGCACTTTGCTGAGGATGTAGTCGACGCTGCCATGGGTGTTTTCGTCATCCATGTGCAAGGCTTCGAGGTTGTCGGTGATGGCGCCGAGCCAAGGCTCCATTTTTTCCGCTTCGGTGCCGGGCAGGAAGCCGATTTCCTGGTCCAGGCCCTGCACGCTGCGGGTGGCGATGATGCGGCGATAACGCTTGCTGACCATGGTCTGCTCGATCGCAGCGGCCAGCGCCAGGATGGTCTTGCCGGAACCGGCGGCGCCGGACAGGTTGACCAGGTGAATGTCCGGGTCGAGCAAGGCGTACAGCGCCAGACTCTGATAGATGTCACGCGGCTTGAGGCCCCAGGCTTCCTGATGCAACAACGGTTCCTGGTGCAGATCGAGGATCAGCAGACGGTCCTCTTCAATCTCCTTGATCCAGCCGACAAAGCCCTGCTCATCGATGATGAACTCGTTGATGTGCACGGCCGGCAGGTTGTCGATCAGTTGCACCTGGTGCCAGGTGCGGCCATGGTCCTGACGGGTTTCGACCTTGCTCACGCGGTCCCAGAAGGAGCCGGTCATGTTGTGGTAGCCGTTGGGCAGCAGGGACACGTCATCAACCAGTTGGTCGGTGCTGTAGTCCTCGGCGTCGATCCCGCAGGCCCGCGCCTTGAGGCGCATGTTGATGTCTTTGGTGACCAGCACCACCGGTTTCTTGGGATCGCGGGTGTGCAGATCGATCAACTGGTTGATGATTTTGTTGTCGTTCAGGTGCTCGGGCAGAATCAGGTTCGACTCTGCCTGTTTGCTCATCAGAATTGACAGCAACCCTTTAGGCCCGCCCTTTCCGCGCTGGATCGGCACCCCTTGCTCGACGTCTTCGGGCGAGGCATCACCCAACGTCTTGTCGATCAGCCGGATGGCCTGGCGGCATTCGGCGGCCACGCTGTGATGCCCGCTCTTGAGCTTGTCCAGCTCTTCAAGCACGGTCATCGGGATCGCGACGTGGTGTTCTTCGAAATTCAGCAGGGCGTTTGGATCGTGAATCAGTACGTTGGTATCGAGTACATAAAGGATTGGCTGGTTGGAGGAAGGGCTACGTCCGTGATCATCCATACTCGGTCACCTTTGTGGGAGCCATTCGACGCAATACCTGGGCGGTGCTGCGCCTCGAAGTGACTGCCGAATCCACCTGCGAAGCTTTTGTTCGGAATAGCAGGTGAATTGCACACAAAATGGGTCTTGGAAGACGCCACCTGTGTTGCAGGTTTCGGCGGTCTGACTTCGTAATACTCCAAAACCCGTGACAGAAAAAAGCACTTTGACGCTTTTTTGAAGTTTATTTTGCAAAGTGACGAAAAGCCCTTGGCGGACCGCCGCGCCCCCGTTAGAGTCGGAAGTCCGCCTGCATCGAATCCTGCAAAAAATTCACCCCAAGCCCAATGTTTCCGGGCTCTTGCCGTTTGTCAGCGAAAAGCGTCCTGACAGTCTTCCCAGCCGATGCCGCTTTGCGCGGTTTGCGTGATCAGCCACGGCAACGCCGTCTTCACCGCGTCCTGCTTCATGTTGAAATTGATCACTCCGTGCCGCCACAACAGCATCAGGGTCAGCACCCGCTGCGCGCTGGGATTGCCCTTGAGCTTGCCGGCGCCGTCCTGGGCATCGATGTCCCACAGCGCCACTTGCAGGCCCTGATTGCGCAAGAAACTGCCAGCATCGCTGCGGCGCTGGCCTTCCGGTGGACGGAACAGCGGAACGTAGTTTTCCGGCAACTTGCTCTTCACCAGATCGCTGCTGCGGCGTACCGAGTCCTGCCAGTCCTGCCAGTGGCTGTGGGAGCGGAACTCCCAGCCCTGTACGCCCACGCAGAGTTTCGAGAATTCCGATTGCAGGTTGTTCACCGAGCGATCCGCCAGCCGCGCCTGCACATCCTTGCCCAGCAAAAAGAAGGTGCCGCTCAGGTTGGATTTACGTAGATATTCGGCGATCCAGTCGGTGTTGTCCGGCTGCAGATTGGCGGCGCTGTCGAAACTCAGCAGGAACAAGCGGTCATGCATGTCGTCGCCGTTGCGCTCGTAGTCACCGAAATGATCGACTTCGCTGGTAGTCTGCGGCGACAGCGCCGCCTTGCGCATGAGCTCGTCCAGATACTGCAGATGGAAGATCCGGCTCGGCTCGGCCCACTTCGTGTAATAGCTTTCATCGCTGACCACGAACTTGGCCGCCTGCTCGCGCAGGGTCGGCAGGTCTTCGACGAGGAAACAGAAGGAAGCGTCTTGATCGCAGCTCTGCTGGGCGTAGTTGTAGCTGGTCAACAAACGCTGCCACAGACGCTCGCGCAGACTGTTGATCGCCTCCAGATTGACCGTGCGCAGCCCCAGACGCTGGGCCAGCGCGGCCTCATCCAGTGCTTCACTGCCCAGCAGGCCCCGGGCGAACATCAGGACCTCCGCCCGGGAGGCAACGTCGAACAGGGTCGGGTTGTCGAGCTTCTCCGGCCAGGTGCTGCGATCGAGCGTGGCAATATCACCCGGCGCCGCGACGGCCCCGAAGCTCAACAGCCACACGGTGAGTAATAGAACAATGCGCAAAGGGGTGTCTCCATAACAAAACCCGCGCGGCACTATAGCCGATCCGGCTGGCGAACCGCCGATCACCTATGGACCTGATAGCTGGAGTCATCCGTCCCAACCCCCTAGAATCGCCCCCACGATTAAAGGAGACGACTTCATGCTGATGGTGATTTCCCCCGCCAAGACCCTCGATTACGAAACACCGCCGGCGACCCAGCGCTTCACCCAGCCGCAATACCTCGACCATTCCCAGGAACTGATCCAGCAGTTGCGCGAACTGAGCCCGGCGCAGATCAGCGAACTGATGCACGTTTCCGACAAGATCGGCGGCCTCAATGCTGCACGCTTCGGCAGCTGGACACCGGCGTTCACCCCGGCCAACGCCAAACAGGCACTGCTGGCCTTCAAGGGCGACGTCTACACCGGGCTCGACGCCCAGAGCTTCAGCGAAGCCGATTTCGATTACGCGCAACAGCACCTGCGCATGCTCTCCGGCCTCTACGGCCTGCTGCGCCCGCTCGACCTGATGCAGCCGTATCGGCTGGAAATGGGCACCAAACTGGCCAACGCCCGGGGCAAGGACTTGTACGCGTTCTGGGGCACGCGCATCAGCGAATGGCTGAACGAAGCGCTGGCCGACCAGGGCGATGACGTGCTGCTGAACCTGGCGTCCAACGAGTATTTCTCGGCGGTCAAGCGCACGGCTCTGAACGCGCGGATCATCAACACCGAGTTCAAGGACCTGAAGAACGGCCAGTACAAGATCATCAGCTTCTACGCCAAAAAGGCTCGAGGCCTGATGAGCCGCTTCGTGATCCAGGAACGCATCAACGATCCGGCGGCCCTCAAACAGTTCGATGTGCAGGGTTATCGCTTCAGCGCCGAGCAATCAAAACCGGACAATCTGGTGTTTCTGCGCGATCACGCACCCGAATAAAGCATGCCCATTGCACGACTCTTTATATAAAGAGTCGTGCACCTCGCACGACGTCAAAAAAACCTCCCTTCTTTTCGCCGATTTATTGGCGCCATAAAAACATCACACCCATTTCTATCTTTTCTTTCACTCGACAGTTGTCATTTTTTTCAGTAGTGGCACCCAAATTTTTTCCGGGTAGTGGCACAAAACCATCTAACGCGATTATCTGCCTATTAATAAAGGGCGAAATGGAAAGTGCTATCAATATGAGAGCAGTGCCATCTTTCTCAATATTTCAAAAAATTTCAGATTTCGCGATGAGCGGACAGGAACTATGTCCAAATGCATAGCTCATACCACCGGTAACGATTCTCGCCGAATATGTACGAGATAACTTACGCAGAGATCAAAACCATGTAACCAAGTTGTCACAGCAACTTGCCTGAATGGATAACAACTCTGGACAACTAGCGAAGGACAGGAGATACGCACCATCAATATCCCCTACAAGGCCAAGGCCGCGCCCTTATAAACGTGCTCGCCTGAGCACCCAACCGCCCGATCTACAGGCCTTCGCCTGACATCGGGCGCGCAATACGAGATTGCACAAGAGTCCTCTTGCCAGAGGATCCGCTGCATAACAGGGCATGTCACAACAATAAGGCCTGGTTGCGCACATCTTGAGTGCACTTATTTAGACACTCGAAACTTAGTATGCCTGCACACGGCATTGTGACGCCTGCAAGTCACACTTTCGAGTGCACTAAGACCGCTGAACACCATTAACTCCGGCCCTCTAACGGCCTGATATATACAGAGGTAATTGCGATGCGCATCAGCATATTTGGTTTGGGTTACGTCGGTGCAGTCTGTGCCGGTTGCCTGTCTGCACGGGGCCATGACGTGGTTGGCGTCGATGTTGCCAAAGACAAGATCGACATGATCAACGCTGGCAAATCCCCCATTGTCGAACCGGGCCTGGGCGAGTTGCTGGCGCAAGGGATCGAGACCGGTCGTCTGCGCGGTACGACCAACTTCGCCGAGGCGATTCGCGACACCGACCTGTCGATGATCTGCGTCGGCACGCCAAGCAAGAAGAACGGCGACCTGGAACTGAACTACATCGAAGCGGTGTGCCGCGAGATCGGTTTTGTCCTGCGTGAAAAATCCACCCGTCACACCATCGTCGTGCGCAGCACCGTGCTGCCGGGCACCGTGGCCAACGTGGTGATCCCGATCCTCGAAGACTGCTCCGGCAAGAAGGCCGGTGTCGATTTCGGCGTGGCGGTCAACCCTGAGTTCCTGCGCGAATCCACCGCAATCGCCGATTACGACCTGCCACCGATGACCGTCATCGGCGAGTTCGACAAGGCTTCGGGCGACGTTCTGCAATCGCTGTACGAAGAACTCGACGCGCCGATCATCCGCAAAGACATCGCCGTCGCCGAGATGATCAAGTACACCTGCAACGTCTGGCACGCGACCAAAGTGACCTTCGCCAACGAGATCGGCAACATCGCCAAAGCGGTGGGCGTCGATGGACGTGAAGTGATGGACGTGGTCTGCCAGGACAAGACCCTCAACCTGTCCCAGTACTACATGCGCCCGGGCTTTGCCTTCGGCGGCTCGTGCCTGCCGAAGGACGTGCGCGCCCTGACCTACCGCGCCGGTTCCCTGGACGTAGAAGCGCCGCTGCTCAACTCACTGATGCGCAGTAACGAATCGCAAGTGCAGAACGCCTTCGACATCGTTGAAAGCCACGACAAACGCAAAGTCGCCCTCCTCGGCCTGAGCTTCAAGGCCGGCACCGACGACCTGCGCGAAAGCCCGCTGGTGGAACTGGCCGAGATGCTGATCGGCAAGGGTTACGACCTGAGCATCTACGACAGCAACGTCCAGTACGCCCGTGTCCACGGCGCGAACAAGGATTACATCGAGTCGAAGATCCCCCACGTGTCGTCCCTGCTCAATGCGGATTTCGACTCGGTGATCGACAACTCCGACGTGATCATCCTCGGCAACCGCGACGAGAAGTTCCGCTCCCTGGCTCAACAGGCACCGCACGGCAAACAGGTCATCGACCTGGTCGGCTTCATGGCCAAGGCCACCGATGCCGGCACCCGCACCGAAGGGATCTGCTGGTAACGCAGCAGCAAGCCTCGAGCTTCAAGCCGCACGCCGTGAATCGGCGGGCGGCCTGAAGCCCCCATCACCTTCGGATGACGGTCATGTCCAAGCTCAAACATTTTTTTCTGCAATCCGCCGGCTGGCTTTTGTTTCTGAGCCTGCTGATGGGCCTGGCCCTGATGCTGCCCGAGTCCACGTTCGACTCCGAGTCGAAGGACTTCATTTTCCTGATTGGCGCCGTGGGTATCTGGCGCTACTCGATGGGTGCAACGCATTTCGTGCGCGGCATGATCTTTCTCTACATCGTCTACCCGCACCTGCGCCGCAAGGTTCGCAAGCTGGGCAAGGCGGCGGACCCGTCCCATGTGTTTCTGATGGTCACCAGTTTCCGCATCGACGCGTTGACCACCGCGCAGGTCTACAGCTCGGTGATCCGCGAAGCCATCGACTGCGAACTGCCGACCACCGTGGTCTGCTCCATCGTCGAAATGTCCGATGAACTGCTGGTCAAGGCGCTGTGGGCGCGGATGAATCCGCCGGACCGGGTCAAGCTCGACTTCGTGCGCATTCCCGGCACCGGCAAACGCGATGGCCTGGCCTACGGCTTCCGTGCGATCTCCCGTCACCTGCCGGACGACCGTGCCGTGGTGGCCGTGATCGACGGCGATACCGTGCTCGCCGAAGGCGTGGTGCGCAAGACCGTGCCGTGGTTCCAGATGTTCGGCAATGTCGGTGGCCTGACCACCAACGAATTCTGCGAAGTGCGCGGCGGCTACATCATGAGCGAGTGGCACAAGCTGCGCTTCGCCCAGCGCCACATCAACATGTGCTCGATGGCCCTGTCCAAGCGCGTGCTGACCATGACCGGCCGCATGTCGGTATTCCGCGCCTCGGTGGTGACCAACCCGGACTTCATCGCCGACGTCGAAAGCGACTCGCTGCAACACTGGCGTCTGGGCCGCTTCAAGTTCCTGACCGGCGACGACAAGTCGAGCTGGTTCAGCCTGATGCGCCTGGGCTACGACACCTTCTACGTGCCGGACGCCGCGATCAACACCGTTGAGCACCCGCCGGAAAAGAGCTTCATCAAGGCCAGTCGCAAACTGATGTTCCGCTGGTACGGCAACAATCTGCGGCAGAACTCGCGAGCGCTGGGCCTGGGTGTGAAACGCCTCGGCACCTTCACCTCGGTGGTGCTGTTCGACCAGCGCGTATCGATGTGGACCTCGCTGCTCGGCCTGACCGTGGCGATCATCGCCAGCTTCAAGTACGGCGGCGCGTTCATCCTCGCGTACCTGCTGTGGATCGGCATCACCCGTCTGATTCTGACGCTGCTGCTGTCCTGCTCCGGTCACCGCATCGGCCCGGCCTACCCGGTGATTCTCTATTACAACCAGATCGTCGGTGCGCTGGTGAAGATCTACGTGTTCTTCCGCCTCGACCAGCAATCCTGGACTCGCCAGCCCACTTCCCTGACCCGTGATCTCGCCAGCTTTCAACGTTGGTTCAACACCTGGTCGTCTCGGACCATGACCTTCTCCGCCGGCAGCATTTTCGTCGCCGTGCTGCTGATGATGGTCTGACCTGCCCCTCTTGAATTAACAAGGAAATCGCCCCCATGAATACCGCCGTCAACGTCAACGTAGTGCATGAATCCGAAGCCCAGCGTCAGCACGCCCGAGTGAAAATCCCGGCCAAGCTGCGGTTCTTCGGCCCTGACCGCGCACCGGTCGAAGCGCGGGTCATCGACCTGTCCGCCGGTGGTCTGGCGTTCAACGCCGGGCAACTGCCGCTGACCGTCGGCCAGGTGTACAAGGCGCGCCTGCAGTTCGTCATCGACAACCTCGGCATCGCCATGGACGTTGAACTGCAAGTGCGCTCCTACGACCGCCAGACCGGCCGCGCCGGTTGCCAGTTCCAGAACCTCGAACCGCAGGACATTTCCACCCTGCGCCACCTGATCACTTCGCACCTGGCCGGCGACATCGTCAGCATCGGCGAAGTGCTGGCGACCCTGCAGCGCGACAACTTCACCAAGGCGCGCAAGACCAAGGACAGCGGCCACGGCATGACCCCGTTCGGGCGTCTGAAAGCCGTGACCTTCAGCGCCGGCATTTTCGCGATCGGTCTTGTGGCGGCGGGTTTCGTTTTCAAATCGGTGTACAGCATGTACTTCGTCAGCCATGCCCAGGCCGGTCTGGTCAGCGTGCCGGGCATGAACATCACCATGCCCCGCGACGGCACCGTACAGAGCCTGGTGAAGTCCGACGGCGTTGCCGCCAAAGGCGCACCACTGGCGACGTTCAGCACCAGCATGCTCGACGTGCTCAAGGGCCATCTGGATGAAGATCAACTGCAACCGGCCAAGGTTGAAGAACTGTTCGGCAAGCAAATGACCGGCACCCTCACCTCGCCGTGCGATTGCACCGTGGCCCAGCAACTGGTGGCTGACGGTCAGTACGCGAGCAAGGGCGACGTGATCTTCACCCTGGTACCGCGCAACACCCAGGCCACCGTCGATGCACGCTTCTCCTATCGCCAGTTCGGCGACGTGCGTCCGGGTACTCCGGTGAGCTTCCAGATCGCCGGCGAAGACAAGACCCGCACCGGCAAGATCATCAGCAGCACCAGCCTGAAAAGCGCCGACCTGTCCTCCGACATCCGCGTGCAGATCCAGCCTGACGAGCCGCTGGACAGCACCTTCGCCGGCCGCCCGGTGGAAGTGAACAGCGACCGCGGTCCGAACCTGAACTGGCTGATCGACAAAGCCATGGCTGCCGGTCTTTAAGTCGAGGACATGCCCGTGACGAGCCCTATCAGAATCCTGCCGGTCCCGCTGACGCTGGCCATGGCAATCGCTTTGGCCGGTTGCGCCGGCCTGCCCGACCAGCGTCTGGCCAACGAAGCGCTGAAGCGCGGCGACACCGCGACCGCCGCGCAAAACTACCGTGCGTTGGCCGATCTGGGTTACAGCGAAGCTCAGGTGGGTCTGGCCGACATCCAGGTCGACAGCCGCGACCCTGCGCAGATCAAACAGGCCGAGGCGACCTATCGCGCAGCGGCCGATGTGTCGCCGCGTGCCCAGGCCCGACTTGGTCGCTTGCTGGTGGCCAAGCCCGGCTCCACCGAAGCCGAGCATCACGAAGCCGAAACCCTGCTGAAGAAAGCCGCTGCCAACGGCGAAGGCAATACGTTGATCCCGCTGGCGATGCTGTACCTGCAATACCCGCACAGCTTCCCGAACATCAACGCCCAGCAGCAGATCGACCAGTGGCGCAAATCCGGTTACCCGGAAGCAGGCCTGGCGCAGGTGCTGCTGTATCGCACCCAGGGCACTTACGACCAGCATCTGGATGACGTGGAAAAGATCTGCAAGGCCGCGCTGCACACCACCGACATCTGCTACGTCGAGCTGGCCACGGTCTATCAGAAACGTGCCCAGCCAGACCGGCAAGCCGAGCTGATCAAGCAACTGCAGGCCGGTTACAGCCGTGGCAGCGTCACGGCCCAGCGCGTGGACTCCGTTGCCCGTGTGCTCGCCGACTCGACCCTCGGCAAGACCGACGAAAAGACTGCGCAATCGCTGCTCGAACCGATCGCACCGGGCTACCCGGCCTCGTGGGTGACGCTGGCGCAACTGCTCTACGACTTCCCGGAACTGGGCGACGTCGATCAGATGATGAAGTACCTGGACAACGGCCGCGCCGCTGATCAGCCCCGCGCCGAGCTGTTGCTGGGCAAGCTCTACTACGAAGGCAAACTGGTGCCGGCCGACGCGAAAGTCGCCGAGGAACATTTCCAGAAAGCCGTCGGCCGCGAAGTCGCCGCCGACTACTACCTCGGCCAGATCTACCGCCGTGGCTACCTGGGCAAGGTCTATCCGCAGAAGGCTCTCGACCATCTGCTGACCGCTGCGCGCAACGGCCAGAACAGCGCCGACTTCGCCATCGCCCAACTGTTTTCCCAAGGCAAGGGCACTCAGCCAGACCCACTCAATGCCTACGTGTTCAGCCAATTGGCCAAGGCGCAAAACACCCCGCAAGCGGATGAACTGGCGACCACCCTCGCGGCGCAATTGCCCCCCGAGCGCCTGGCCGAAGCCCAGCGCCTGTTGCAACAGGAACAGGCCAGCCGTGGCGCCCTGAATCAGAACACGCTGCAACTGCACGCCCTGCAAGAAGAAGACGGCGAGGAAAAATTATGAAGTTGAATCCATTCGTGAAGGCCGGCATTGGCCTTACGTTCGCGCTGATCTGGTCTTGCCCGACACTGGCCGCGATCACTGAAACCAAGAACTTCGGCCTCGAAGTGAAAATCACCGGCCAGTCCGAAGACGACCGCGACCTCGGCACCGCGCCCGGCGGCGACGTCAACGGCGTCGGCCTCGACCTGCGTCCGTGGATCTACGGCGAAAGCGGCGCGTGGAGTGCCTATGCCATGGGCCAGGCCGTGACCTCGACCGACATCATCGAGACCGACACCCTGCAACAGTCCGACGGCGCCGAAACCACCGACAGCGGTGATCGCAAGACCAAGAAGAACTACCTGGCAATGCGCGAGTTCTGGGTCGGCTACAGCGGCCTGACGCCCTACCCCGGCGAGATTCTCAAGTTCGGTCGCCAGCGCCTGCGCAACGACGACGGCCAGTGGCGCGACACCAACATCGAAGCGCTGAACTGGACCTTCGACACCACTCTGTTGCGCGCCAACGCCGGTGTCGCCGAACGCTTCAGCGAATACCGCACCGACCTGAAAGAGCTGGCGCCGAAAGACAAGGATCGCCTGCACGCCTACGCCGATGCGGCGTATCAGTGGACACCGGGCAACTGGGTCGGCATTCGCGGCCATCACACCCACGATAACGGCAAACTCGATTACGCCGAGCCGGGCGTGCCCCGCGACACCCTCGACAAAACCCAGAACGGCGACATCAGCTGGCTCGGCCTGACCGCCGACAGCGACGCCTACAACTGGCGCAACACCAACACCGTCAACTATTGGGGCAGCATCACCGGCATGAGCGGTGACCGCGATACGGTCAACCCGCTGAATGCCGACGGTACCCGCCCGGCGCAGGCCAAGCGCAGCGAAGACATCAACGGCTGGGCCACCGACATCGGCGTGCGCCTGCGCCTCGATCCGCAGTGGCAGGTCGGTGCGGCCTATGCCCGTGCCAGCGCCGATTACCAACAGAACGGTCTGGAAAGCAACCGCTCCAACTACACCGGTACTCGCTCGCGGGTACACCGCTTCGGTGAAGCATTCCGTGGCGAAATGAACAACATGCAGACCGCCACTTTGTTCGGATCCTGGATGCTCAACGACCAGTACGACGCGAGCCTGATCTACCACAAGTTCTGGCGCGTGGACGGTAACAAACCGGTGGGCAGCAACGGCATCAACGCGGTGGAAAACAACACCGACGACGTGACCGGCGCAATCCTCTCCAGCACCTCGTTGCCACTGCAGGACGGCAACAAGGATCTGGGCCAGGAAATGGATCTGGTGGTCACCAAGTACTTCAAGCAAGGCCTGCTGCCGGCGGCGCTGAGCCAGTCGATCGACGAGCCTTCAGCGCTGGTGCGTTTCCGTGGCGGCGTGTTCAAGCCGGGTGACGCCTATGGCAGCCAGGTCGATTCGTACATGCACCGCGCGTTCATCGACGTGATCTGGCGCTTCTGATGCAAACCGCGAAGGGAGTGCCCGACATGAACAACCCAAGGAAAGGCTCGCTCAGCCTGTTGGCCGGCGCAATGCTGCTGGCCTCGACTGGCGCCTTCGCCACGGTCGAACCGGCGGCCCCTCAGCCAGGCAAGCCGGTCACCATCGCCAAGGAGCTGCAACAGGCCAAGACCTACACCGTCAGCAGCGCGCCAACCGAGGCACTGGAACTGGCCAAGCCGAAACTGCCCGACCTCTCCGGCTTCACCGCCGAAGCCGCTGCCGCGAAAATCGTGCGCAGCAAACCGGGCAAGATCAGCGTGCGCCGGATGATGCAGGAAGACGCCCTGAAGGACTTCATCGGTGGCGACAACAAGATGGCCGAATGGGTGGTGCGTCAGCACGGCATCCCGCAGGCGATCTTCGTCGACGACGGCTACATGAACCTCAAGGAACTGGCGCAGAAACTGCCCAAGCAGTACTTCAGCGAAACCTCGCCGGGCGTGTACCTGGCCAAGTTGCCGATTGTGGTCGGTCGCAAAGGCATCCTCGAAATCGACGGCCAGACTCAGGAATTGCGCCTTTCCCAGGAGGCCGGATCGTTCCTGGTCAACGACGGTCAACTGTTCGTGCGTGACACCAAAGTCACCGGCTGGCGCGAGAAGGACAACGGCCCGGCAACGTTCCGTTCGCCGAAGGAATTCCGCCCGTTCCTGCTGGCCTGGGGCGGCACCGAGACCTACATCGTCAACAGCAAGATGGCCAGTTTCGGCTACGCCAACAGTAAGTCCTACGGCGTGAGTATTTCCCAGTACACGCCGAACATGGCCAAGGTGCTCAAGCGTCCCGAGCCGACCGGCTGGATCGTCGGTTCCGAGTTCTCGGACATGTGGTACGGCTTCTACTGCTACGAGACCCGCGACTTCGTGGTCAAGGGCAATACCTACAAGGACAACATCGTCTACGGCATCGACCCCCACGACCGTTCCCACGGTCTGATCATTGCCGAGAACACCGTCCACGGTACCAAGAAGAAGCACGGGATCATCATTTCCCGTGAGGTGAACGACAGCTTCATCTTCAACAACAAGAGCTTCGACAACCACCTCTCCGGTCTGGTGATCGACCGTAACAGCGTGAACAACATCGTCGCCTACAACGAGATCTACAAGAACCACACCGACGGCATCACGCTTTACGAGTCCGCCGACAACCTGCTGTGGGGCAACAAGGTCATCAGCAACAAGCGCCACGGCATCCGCATTCGTAACAGCGTGAACATCCGCCTCTACGAAAACATCGCCATGGCCAACGGCCTGACCGGCGTCTACGGCCACATCAAGGACCTGACCGACACCGACCGCGACATCAAGCTCGACCCGTTCGACGCCCAGGTTTCGCTGATCGTGGTAGGCGGTGAGCTGGCCGCCAACGGCAGCGGCCCGATGGCCATCGACTCGCCGCTGAGCGTCGAGTTGTACCGCGTGTCGATGCTGGCACCGACCAAATCCAGCGGCATCAGCTTCAACGGCGTGCTGGGTGATCGTCAGGATGAAATTCTCGACCTGCTGGTGCGCCAGCAGAAAGCCGTGCTGATCGACCCTGTCGAACGCCAGACCGAAATGCGGGACTGAGGATAATTTTATGCACCCACACCTGATCAAATTACTCAGCCTGTCGGCCCTGACCGTGGGCATTCTGGCGGCCAGCAACGGCGCCCGCGCGGATGAAGTCCAGGCACCGAAATTCACCGCCGAACCCTGCTGCAGCCTGTGTCCGGCCGCCCATGACGCGAAGAACTACACCACGCGTTATCAGCAGAACTTCACCACGCTGGTGCAAGCCCAGGGCGACTGGCTGTTCCGGACCCAGGAAGACCTGCGCACCGAGTTCAACACCACCCCGGCCGGCTACAAGCGCCTGCAACAGTTGCACGATGCGTTCAAGGCCAAGGGCGTCGAACTGGTGATCGTCTACCAGCCGACCCGTGGCCTGGTGAACCGCAACAAGCTCAACCCGGCGGAAAAAGCCGCGTTCGATTACGAGAAAGCGCTGGGCAACTACAAGACCATGCTCGGCCGTTTTGCGCAGATGGGTTACGTGGTGCCGGACCTGTCGCCGCTGACCAACGAATCGCTGCCGGACACCCTGCCCGCCCACGATTTCTACTTCCGCGGCGACCAGCACTGGACGCCGTACGGTGCGCAGCGCACGGCGAAAATCGTCGCCGAGAAGGTCAAGCAGATCCCGGCCTTCGCCGACATTCCCAAGCGTGAATTCGAAACCAAACGCTCCGGGCGCATGGGCAAGACCGGCACCCTGCACAACATGGCCGGGCAGCTGTGCGGCACCAGTTACGCGATCCAGTACATGGACCAGTTCACCACCGAGCCCAAAGGCGAAGCCGGTGACGGCGACCTGTTCGGCGATTCAGGAAATCCGCAGATCACCCTGGTCGGCACTTCGCACAGCGGCAAGAACTACAACTTCGCCGGCTTCCTCGAAGAAGCCATCGGCGCCGACATTCTCAACGTCGCCTTCCCCGGCGGCGGTCTGGAAGGTTCGATGCTGCAGTACCTGGGCAGCGACGAATTCCAGAAGACGCCGCCGAAAATCCTCATCTGGGAGTTCTCGCCGCTGTATCGCCTCGACCAGGAAACCATCTATCGCCAGATGATGTCCCTGCTCGACAACGGCTGCGAAGGCAAAGATGCGCAAATGTCCGCCAGCACCACGCTCAAGCCCGGCGGCAAACAGGAACTGCTGGTCAACAGCAAGAACCTGAACCTGCAGAACAGCGGCCATCAGGTCGACATCCGCTTCGCCGACCCCTCGGTGAAAAAACTGCAAGCCACCCTCTGGTACATGAACGGTCGCCACGAGGACATCAAGATCGAGAAACCGGAAACCTCCGACACCGACGGTCGTTTCGCCTTTGAGTTGCGCACGGACGAAGACTGGGCCTCGCAGAACCTGCTGGCGGTCGAAGTCCAGGGCCCGGATGCGGGCACCGCGCCACAGAAAGTCGAAGCGAAAATCTGCAAACGCAACGTATTCCCGGGCGCTGGGCAACAAACCGCTCAGGTCGGGCAATGAGGTCTGCCATGCGAAACCGAACGATCAAACACCTGCTTGCGCCTTCCCTGCTGACCCTGGCGATGTTCGCCGGGGCCACTCAGGCCGCCGCGCCACTGCGTCCGCCCCAGGGCTACTTCGCCGCCGTGGATAAATTCAAGACCGGCGACAAGAGCGAAGGCTGCGACGCGATGCCGGCGCCCTACACCGGCCCGCTGCAATTTCGCAGCAAATACGAAGGCTCGGACAAGGCCCGCGCCACGCTGAACGTGCAGTCGGAAAAGGCCTTCCGCGATACCACCAAAGACATCACCACGCTGGAGCGCGGCACCGCCAAACGCGTGATGCAGTTCATGCGCGACGGTCGCCCGGAGCAGCTCGATTGCACACTCAACTGGCTGACTGCTTGGGCCAAGTCCGACGCGTTGATGTCCAAGGACTTCAACCACACCGGCAAGTCGATGCGCAAATGGGCGCTGGGCAGCATGGCCTCTTCGTACATTCGCCTGAAATTCTCCGACTCCCATCCGCTGGCCCAGCACCAGCAGGAAGCGCAGTTGATCGAAGCCTGGTTCAGCAAGATGGCCGATCAGGTGGTCAGCGACTGGGACAACCTGCCGCTGGAAAAAACCAACAACCATTCGTACTGGGCAGCGTGGTCGGTGATGGCGACGTCCATCGCCACCAACCGCCGCGACCTGTTCGATTGGGCGGTCAAGGAATACAAGGTCGGCGTCAATCAGATCGACGCCGACGGCTACCTGCCGAACGAACTCAAGCGCCAGCAACGCGCCCTCGCCTATCACAACTACGCCCTGCCGCCGCTGGCGATGATCGCCAGTTTCGCCCAGGTCAACGGTGTCGATCTGCGTCAGGAAAACAACGGCGCGCTGAAACGTTTGGGTGACCGGGTGCTGGCCGGCGTGAAAGATCCCGGGGACTTCGAGAAGAAGAACGGCAAGGAACAGGACATGACCGACCTGAAAGAGGACATGAAATTCGCCTGGCTTGAGCCGTTCTGCAGCCTCTACACCTGTTCGCCGGATGTGATCGAGAAGAAGCACGGGATGCAGCCGTTCAAGACGTTTCGGCTCGGCGGCGACCTGACCAAGGTCTACGACCCGTCCCACGAGAAAGGTAACAAGGGCAGTTAGTCGCAGATCGTTTCACCCCTCCAATTCCACGGGGGGTTTGGGGGGGCTTTGGCCCTTGACTGTTGGTTCAAACATGGAGAGATCGGGATGGTATTTTCATCCAACGTGTTCCTGTTTCTGTTCTTGCCGATCTTTCTCGGCTTGTACTACCTGAGCGGGCAACGCTATCGCAATTTGCTGCTGCTGATCGCCAGCTACGTGTTCTATGCGTGGTGGCGGGTGGACTTCCTGGCGCTGTTCGCCGGCGTCACCCTGTGGAACTACTGGATCGGCCTGAAAGTCGGCGCCGCTGGCGTGCGCACCAGACCGGCCCAGCGCTGGCTGCTGCTCGGCGTGGCGGTGGACCTGTGCATCCTCGGCTACTTCAAGTACGCCAACTTCGGCGTCGACAGCATCAACGCGATGATGACCTCGGTCGGTCTCGAGCCGTTCATCCTGACTCACGTGCTGCTGCCGATCGGTATCTCGTTCTACATCTTCGAGTCGATCAGCTACATCATCGACGTCTATCGCGGCGACACCCCGGCCACCCGCAACCTGATCGACTTCGCGGCGTTTGTGGCGATCTTCCCGCACCTGATTGCCGGTCCCGTGCTGCGTTTCCGTGACCTGGCCGACCAGTTCAACAACCGCACCCACACCCTCGACAAGTTCTCCGAGGGCTGCACGCGGTTCATGCAGGGTTTCATCAAGAAGGTGTTCATCGCCGACACCCTCGCCGTGGTGGCCGACCATTGCTTCGCCCTGCAAAACCCGACCACGGGCGATGCCTGGCTCGGCGCGCTGGCTTACACCGCGCAGCTGTATTTCGACTTCTCCGGTTACAGCGACATGGCCATCGGCTTGGGCCTGATGATGGGTTTCCGCTTCATGGAAAACTTCAAGCAGCCGTACATCAGCCAGTCGATCACCGAGTTCTGGCGTCGCTGGCACATCAGCCTGTCGACCTGGCTGCGTGACTACCTGTACATCACCCTCGGCGGTAACCGCAAAGGCACGCTGATGACCTATCGCAACCTGTTCCTGACCATGCTGCTCGGTGGTCTGTGGCACGGCGCGAACATCACCTACATCGTCTGGGGTGCGTGGCACGGCATGTGGCTGGCGATCGAAAAAATGCTCGGCCTCAACACCTCGCCGCGCAGCCTCAACCCGATCCGCTGGGCGCTGACCTTCCTGCTGGTGGTCATGGGCTGGGTGATCTTCCGCGCCGAGAACCTGCACGTCGCCGGGCGCATGTACGGCGCGATGTTCAGCTTCGGCGACTGGTCGCTGTCGGAACTCAACCAGGCCAGCCTCACCGGTCTGCAAGTCGCGACTCTGGTGGTCGCTTACGTGACCCTGGCGTTCTTCGGCCTGCGTGATCTGTACACCAGCAAGCCACCGGTGAAGACCAAACCTGCGGTCAACGTCGAGAGCGACGGCCCTGCCGGTGCGCAACCGGGTCTTATCAAGGCTGCCCCCGGCGAAAACCCGGCGAGCATCCACGAACCTGGCTACACCGTCGGCGTCGACGCCCAGGTGCAACCGGCGTACTGGACGGCGGACTGGTCGCGCTACGTGATGCGCGGGCTGATCCTGCTGCTGTTCATCGCCTCGATTCTCAAACTCTCGGCGCAAAGCTTCTCGCCGTTCCTTTACTTCCAGTTCTGAGGGATCTGACATGACCCGCTCATTACGCATCTTCTACATCGCGCTGTTTCTGGTGACCCTGCTGGTGCTCGGTCTGTGGTCGGTGCGCAGCTTCTTCGGCTTCAGCACCAACGCCGACGCGACGGTGCTCAACGGCCGCTGGACCAAAGCCGTGGAAACCCACTACGACGATGAATTCCCGATCAAGCGCCTGGGCACCAACCTCTGGGCCGCACTGGATTTCAAACTGTTCAACGAAGGTCGTCCGGGCGTGGTGCTCGGTCGCGATCAGTGGTTGTACAGCGATGAGGAATTCAACCCGATCGTCAACGAAGAGCTGAACCTGCAAGGCAACTACGCGCTGGTCGAAGGCGTGCGCCAGACCCTGAAAGAGAAAGGCGTGAAACTGGTGATGGCGATCGTGCCGGCCAAGGTTCGCCTGTACCCGGAACACCTGGGTGAAGTGAAACCGGCGAGCATCCACGCCAACCTCTATCAGGACTTCCACGCCCGTGTCGCGGCCGACAAGATCCTCGCCCCCGACCTGCTCGGCCCGCTGCAAAAGGCCAAGCAGAACGGTCAGCAAGTGTTCCTGCGCACCGACACCCACTGGACCCCGGAAGGCGCGGAAATCGCCGCCAACACCCTGGCGAAAACCATCGCCGACAAGTTCCCGCTCAGCGGCGAGCCGCAGCGTTTCGTCACCACGCCCGCCGAGAAGGTCACGCACAAGGGCGACCTGCGTCTGTTCCTGCCGCTGGATCCGCTGTTCGAAAACCTGATGCCGGCGCAAGAGCCGCTGCAAAAGCGCAACACCGTGGCCGCCGCCGAGCAGCCTGCCGGTGACGACGCGCTGTTCGCCAACAGCGAAGTGCCGGTCGCGCTGATCGGTACCAGCTACAGCGCCAATCCCAACTGGAACTTCGTCGGTGCGCTCAAACAAGCGCTGCACAGCGACGTCGTGAATTACGCCGAGGACGGCCACGGCCCGATTCTGCCGATGCTCAGCTACCTGAAAAGCGATGACTTCAAGAACAGCCCGCCACAGGTGCTGATCTGGGAGTTTCCTGAACGATATCTGCCTGTGAACAACGAAATCGGCGACGCCGACCCGCAGTGGGTCGCAGAGCTTAAACAAGCCGGCGCGCGCCAACAAAACGTAGCAATCAACACTAAATCCGAGACGCCCGATCGGGCGCAAAACTGAAAGAGAGGTACACCATGACTTTCACTACAACTCCTCGTCGTCTCGCCAAACGCATTGCTCTGGTCGCTGGCCTCAGCGTGCTGTCGGTCCAGGCCTTTGCCGGTGGTGACGCCGCGCTGTACGGCCCGACCGCACCGAAAGGCTCGACCTTCGTACGGGTCTACAACGCCAGCAACGCTGAAGTCAGCGCCACCGTCGGCAGCACCAATCTGAGCGACGTCGCACCGCTGGCCAGCAGCGACTTCAGCTTCATGCCGGGCGGTGACTACAGCGCCAAGATCGGCAGCCAGACCCTGCCGGTGAAGCTCGCCGGTGACCATTACTACACCCTGGTCAACAACGCCTCCGGCGCGCCGCAACTGATCGAAGAACCGCCGTTCAAGAACAAGCAGAAATCCCTGGTCCGCGTGCAGAACCTCAGCGACAAGCCGCTGACCCTGAAGACTGCCGACGGCAAGACCGACGTGGTGCCGAACGTGGCCGCCAAGGGCCGTGGCGAGCGTGAAATCAACCCGGTGAAAGTCAGCCTCGCGCTGTACGAAGGCGACAAGAAAGTCGGCGACGTGAAACCGGTCGCCCTGGAGCGCGGTGAAGCCGCGGTGCTGTACGTCACCGGCAACGGCAGCAACCTGTCGCCAGTCTGGGTGAAGCGCCCGGTATCGACTCGCTAAGCACATGAAACCGGGCAGCCATCGCTGCCCGGCACGGAATAACAACAAGAGTGAAACGACACAGGCTCGTGGCTCTAACCCAATCGATTTTATGGAGTAAACAATATGATTCCGGTGATCTTGTCAGGTGGTAGCGGTTCACGTCTTTGGCCGCTTTCGCGCAAGCAGTTTCCCAAGCAGTTCCTCGCCCTGACCGGCGAACACACACTGTTCCAGCAAACTCTCGAGCGTCTGGTGTTCGAAGGCATGGACACCCCGATCGTGGTCTGCAACAAGGATCACCGCTTCATCGTCAACGAACAGCTGAGCAACCGGAACCTCGAATGCCAGCGCATCCTGATGGAGCCGTTCGGCCGCAACACCGCGCCGGCCGTGGCGCTGACCGCGATGATGCTGGTCAATGAAGGTCGCGACGAACTGATGCTGGTGCTGCCGGCCGACCACGTTCTCGAAGACCAGAAAGCCCTGCAACGCGCCCTGGCCCTGGCCACCGTGGCGGCAGAAAACGGCGAGATGGTGTTGTTCGGCGTGCCGGCCACCAAACCGGAAACCGGTTACGGCTACATCAAATCCACCGGCGATTCACTGCTGCCGGAAGGCGTCAGCCGCGTCTCGCACTTCGTGGAAAAACCCGACGTCAAACGCGCCACCGAATACGTCGAGTCCGGCGGTTACTACTGGAACAGCGGCATGTTCCTGTTCCGTGCCAGCCGCTTCCTCGAAGAGCTGAAAAAACACGACCCGGACATCTACGACACCTGCCTGCTGACCCTGGAGCGCAGCACTCAGGACCCGGACACCATCACCTTCGACGAAGCCACCTTCGCCTGCTGCCCGGACAACTCCATCGACTATTCCGTGATGGAAAAGACCCAGCGCGCCTGCGTGGTGCCGCTGACCGCCGGCTGGAGCGATGTCGGCTGCTGGTCGTCGCTGTGGGAAGTCAACGAGAAGGACGCCAACGGCAACGTCAGCAAGGGCGACGTGGTGATCCAGGACAGCAAGAACTGCATGATCCACGGCAACGGCAAACTGGTGTCGGTGATCGGTCTGGAAAACATTGTCGTGGTCGAGACCAAGGACGCCATGATGATCGCCCACAAGGACAAGGTCCAAGGCGTCAAGCAGATGGTCAACACCCTCAACGAGCAGGGACGCAGCGAAACCCAGAACCACTGCGAGGTCTATCGTCCGTGGGGCTCCTACGACTCGGTGGACATGGGCGGGCGTTTCCAGGTCAAGCACATCTCGGTCAAACCGGGCGCGTGCCTGTCGCTGCAGATGCACCACCACCGCGCCGAACACTGGATCGTGGTCAGCGGCACCGCCGAAGTGACCTGCGATGAAAACGTGTTCCTGCTCTGCGAAAACCAGTCGACCTACATCCCGATCGCCTCGGTGCATCGCCTGCGCAACCCGGGCAAGATCCCGCTGGAAATCATCGAAGTGCAGTCGGGCTCGTATCTGGGTGAAGACGATATCGAGCGTTTCGAGGACATCTACGGTCGCTCCACCCCGATCGAACGCGGCGTGTCGGTGAAAACCATCGCGCAGTGATCGCTCTGTAATTAAAAGCCCCTGTCCAGCCTGCTGCGTCCCCTATCCGCAGTGGGTTGGGCGGGGGCTTTTTGGGCTTCAGCTGTACGACTGCTGCCGGGGTGCAGGAGACTTCGCTCGAGCCCCTCGTTTGACCGAGTGCCGATTACCGGCATAGGGCGTCGGCCCAACCAGCGCGATGAAGTCCTGACTCCTGTTCAGCGCCCGAACAACGACCGGAGTTTGCGCAGACAGCTCGGAAACCTTTTCGAAGATCTCCTCCGTTACATTGCTGGACACAGCCAGTTCGTCCTTGATCGCCTGTGTTCTGAATTCCAGCATGTCGATCACCGCTGGCGTTTGTTCGTAAGCTTCGCTCAGTGCTTCTGCATTCAATCCTTGCGAGGCACGGTAGAACTCAATTCCGGTTCTTATCAGGCCCGGCACCTCCGAACCCAGCTTGCCACCCACCTTGTCAATCGTTTTATCGACCGCCACTCTGGGGAGCCGGGCGCGTCCTTCTGGTGTACGTGGATCCGATGCCGCGAGTTCGAATCCTAGCGTTGCCAGACCCGGCCTCTTTTTCGGCTCGACGCTTTCGATGAAAGCCCTGGGATTCATTTCATTGCCTTTGAAATTGATCGCGCGATCCAGTTGAAAGGCGTCCACCACTTTGGACACAAGGCTGCCTGCTGCCATTGATACAGCCTTTTCCCCGGCAACGGTACCCAATGTCGCACCAGCCGGACCAAACAGCCCGCCAATGGCGCCCCCTGCGACGGAGCCTGCCGCGCTGGCACCGGCGCTGACTGCGGAACTGCCCAATTGCGTGATGACGCGTCTGCCCAGCCCCTGAAAACGTTGACGGGCATACAGGTGATTCATGATGGAGTTGCGGGTGTTCGCAACAGCCGATGACACTGCTGACAACAAGGCCTGCTGTTTGTCCGCGCTGCTGTTCAATTCATCGGCTTCGGTTTTGCCTCCCCCGTCGCTGTCGAAAAAAGTGACCGGCGAATTGGCGACCATACGGTACAGATTGGGCCCGTCGATCATGCCTTTGGGGTCCGGATTCAACCAATGCTGCAACCACGGGATGTAGTAGCGCAGACCGAAAGAGTCGAGCCCGGTCGCATCACGCTCCTTGCCCGAGTAACGGATGTATTTGTAGCTGAATTCGCCGTCCTTCCAGGCACTGGTACCGTATGGGTGAAACGTTTCCCGGCTGATCACCGCACCGTCATCGGCGGTTTCCAGACTGCCCGAACCCAGGCGATCAACATGCTGGTATCGAAATTGAATGTCGGCGCCCCAGGGCGGCGGACTCTCCCAACGCAGTACCCGAGCATTGTCGGCAATGATGACCTGCAACCGTTCGCCGGAACCGTTGTCGGTTCGCAACTCCAGCCCGGGCAAATAGCGCACATCGGCAACCAGGGTTCGGGCATTGGTTAACAAAGAGCGGATCTTGCGTACCCGCTGACTGCTGCCATCGTAGAGATAGACCTCGTGGTCGTTGAGCCCGGAGGCACGCGCCACCGGGCTGACCGATTGCAGTTGGTTGCGCAGGTTCCAGCTCAGCACCCGCCCCGCTTCCAGCTCCAGCAGGTTGCCTCTGCGGTCGTAGGCCGCTTCGATTTGCGGATCGCCGGGAATGACGTCCGTGTAAGGCAAAGTGCGGTTGCTGTAACTCGCCGGTTGCAGTTTGCGCCCGTGGCTTTGTGGCCCGACATGAATCAGGTTGCGCAGGTTGCCGCCGGGATCATATTCGTAAGTCTGCTGATAGTTGCTGACCGCCGCCGGATCGATGCGCCCCATCGATTGCGGGCCCTGATTGACAGTACCCGCTTCCCAGCCGGACGCCTTGGTCAGCTGATAAAGGCTGTCGTAGACAAAGCGGCTGACCGGCTCGATGCGCTGGTTGGCGAAGTAACGTATCGGCAGCGTCCTGTCTTCGATACTCAGGACATTGCCCACCCTGTCGTATCCATAAATCAGGTGTTGCAGCCCGAGACCGTGAGCGTCTTCGGACCGAAGGCCCAACAGGCGATCGTCTTCGGGGCGATAGGTCCGGTTGGTGTGCACACCGTTGCCGGCAGTATGCTGCGTGACATTGCCTTGCGCGTTGTAGCGGATGTCAGTGACCAGGATCTGCTCAGGCTCCCCTTTCAACTGCAAACGGCGCTCGTGCAAGCGGCCATCGACGGTCAGCGCGAATGCATGTCGGTTGTCTCGGGCATCCGTCTGTTCCAGCACATCGCCCAGCGCACCATGGCGCCACTGCGATGTTGCACCGACGCCAGGCTCCAACAGCCGCTGACGATCCGCCTCCAGCTCCGGCCAGTGGGGTGTCAGCGGGTCCAGCGTGAAATGGCGGGTGTCCTCGGTGCATGGGCCGCTGATGGCAAACGCGTTGAAAAGCACGCTGCCGGCCGGATGATCATGACGAATCAGCTGACCGAACTGGTTTCGCGACTGATTCCCGCTGCCGGGATGACCGTAGGTCAGGCGCTCGACACAACGCCGAGGCTCGCCCGTTCCTTCTTCGAATATCGCGACGGGGCGCAGCAGATAGTCGTGCTCGATCTCGCGCTGTGTCTGACGGCTGTCCCAACTGAACACCGTTTGCGTGGCGAGCCCCTTCAACTCGATTTGCGTGCCGGCATCGACGCTGTCCGAACGTATGACCGAGGCGTCCAGTACAAACACCTGCGTCAGATTGGCCGGCGTCAGCGGGTCGCCGGCCTGTGACAGCCAAAGCCGCGGATCCCAGTGTTTCACCGCATTCCCTGCCGGATCGTGAAGCGTGCGGTTAATCCGGAGATCGACCGGGCCGCCCTCGACGGTTCGACAATAGTCGACCGTGCGAACCGGCAAGCCGCGCGGGTCGACCACAGACACCCTCGGCGTATTGATGTGCAAGCTCATGGAGCGCGCTCCCCCGCAACCGGCACTCGTTGTGACTCTGGCATCTGAGCAAGCTCAGCGCTATTTCGGCTACTGTCAGAAATTACAGTCACGACCAACGGCGCACTCGATCAATCCGCGAATGTCCATTCCCGCGCCCCTTCGGTAGGATGGTCATCACGAGTTCAAGGAGCGTTCGAACATGTTCATCGGCGTCTTGCTGGTCATCACCTGGCTGATCCTGCTGTTGCGCTACCCGGCCAAAGCCTTGCCGGTGTCCATGGCGGCCGCCGTCGGCCTCGGGCTGGTGGCAATGTGGGTGGTGTGGCTGGACAACCGCGAGATCAAGCAACTGGCGCGGCTCGAGTTGCGCATCACCTATGCACCTGAGCAGTGCCCGGCGGATCGTCCGCTGCAATTGAAGCTGAACAACGGCAACGACGTACCGCTGACCGAACTGCGCTGGCGCATCGCGGCGTACGCGCCGGGCGACACCGTGAATCTGGCCGACAATCAATACGCCGCCCCGCGCTATCGCGGCCCCGGTGAACTGCAGGCCGGTGGCAATTGGGAAGACTGCTTGCCGATGCCGCCACTGCGTCCCGGTTATCGCCCGCAAACCCTGGAGTTTCGCGCCGAGCGATTGCAGGGTAGTTTCTCCGACTGATCCCCTCTCCCACTCTTTTGCACAAGGAATGCGCCATGCCCGTTGCGTTGATTACCGGTTGTTCCAGCGGCATCGGCCGCGCCCTCGCCGATGCCTTCAAAGGCGCCGGTTACGAGGTATGGGCCAGTGCGCGCAAGGCTGAAGATGTCGCGGCACTCGCCGCTGCCGGGTTCACGGCGGTGCAACTCGACGTCAATGACAACTCCGCGCTGGAACAACTCGCCGAGCGAATCAACCAGCAACACGGCGGCCTCGATGTGCTGATCAACAATGCCGGTTACGGCGCCATGGGGCCGCTGCTCGACGGCGGCGTTCCGGCCATGCAGCGCCAGTTCGAAACCAACGTGTTTTCGATTGTCGGCGTGACCCGTGCGCTGTTCCCGGTGCTGCGCCGGGCCAAGGGCCTGGTGGTGAATGTCGGCAGTGTTTCCGGGGTGCTGGTCACGCCATTCGCTGGCGCCTATTGCGCGTCGAAAGCGGCGGTGCATGCGTTGAGCGATGCATTGCGCATGGAGCTGGCGCCGTTCGGGATCCGCGTGCTGGAAGTGCAGCCGGGGGCGATTCAATCGAGCTTCGCCAAGAATGCCGGGCATGAGGCCGAACAACTGATCAACGAACAATCGCCGTGGTTTCCGTTGCGTGAAGGTATTCGGGCGCGGGCCAAAGCTTCGCAGGACAAACCAACGCCGGCCAGCGACTTTGCCGCCGAGTTGCTCAAGGCTGTGCAGCAGAGCAAACCGCCAAGGCTGATCCGCATCGGCAATGGCAGCCGGGCGTTGCCGTTGCTGGCGACGTTGTTGCCGAAAGGGCTGCTGGAATCGACGTTGATGAAGCGCTTCGGCTTGCGCGGGCAACTCTGAAACCGCGTCAGCCCCAACCTTTCATGAAATCAATGAACGCCCGCACCTTCAGCGGCAGGTGCCGGGTGTCCGGGTATAGCGCATACACGCCTTGTTGGGCAAAGCGGTAATCCGGCAACAGGCGTTGTAATCTCCCGGCGTCCAGATCTTCCTGTATCAACCATTGCGGCAGAATCGCCACGCCTTGCCCGGTCAGCGCAAAGGCACGCAGGGTCGCCGAGTTGTCGGCGACGATGGCGGTGGTTCCCGGTTTCGGCTGATAGACATGCTCGGTGCCGGCCGGATCGGTAACCGTCATTTCTGGCACTCGCCCATGTCCCAGCGTTGGCATGGACTCCAGCACCGCCAGCGTTTTGACCGGCGCAAAACCCTCGACCAGCCCCGGTGCCGCTACTGCAAATACTTCGAACGTCGACAACTGCACCGCCCGCAGATTGGAGTCGTGCATGCGGCCCAGGCGGATCGCCATGTCAAAACGTTCGGAGATCAGATCGGCATGGGTCGAGGACGTGGACAAGTGAATGTTCAGTTGCGGCTGCTGTTGTCGAAACACTTCCAGCGCCGGCACCACCTGAGCCAGGGCAAACTCCACGGTCGTGGTGATGCGCAGGGTGCCCTTGAGCTGAGAGTGCTCCGAGCGAGCCTCTTCGATGGCCAGCCGCGCTTCGTCGAGGGTGCGCAGACAACGCCGGTAAAAACGTTCACCGGCATCGGTCAGGGCCAGTTGCCGGGTGTTGCGGGTGAGCAAGGTAACGCCCAACTCTTCCTCCAGCCGCTTGAGGTTGAAGCTCACCACCGCCCGCGTCTGCCCCAGCGTATCGGCGGCTGCGGTCAACGAGCCGGCCTCGACCACGGCTTTGAAGGTATCGAATCGATCCAGGCTGACCATGTTCAGCACGCTCACTGTCAAAATAGTTTTGACAAACTAGCAGTCAAACCAGCGTATTTCTATCGCCGCCAGCGCCCTACCCTGCACGCTTCATCACAGGGAAGCTGCCATGGCCTATCGCTCGAAAGTCGCGCTGGTGTATTTGCTGGGCTTCGCCCTCGACCTGCTGAACATGTTCGCCGCCAGCATTGCCTACCCGGACATCGCCGCGCAGTTGCACGCCTCGGTGACGCAACTGGCGTGGATCACCAACGCCTACATGCTCGGGCTGACGCTGATCATTCCGATGAGCGTGTGGCTGGCGGCACGGGTGGGCGAACGGCGGCTGATCCTCGGTTCACTGCTGGTGTTCGGGATCGCCTCCGGGCTCATCGCTCAGGCGGGTTCGATTGAAAGCCTGATCGGCTGGCGACTGCTGCAAGGGCTCGGTGGCGGGTTGCTGCTGCCGGTCGGTCAGGCGCTGGCCTATCGAGAGTTTCCGGCGACACAGCGCGCGCACTTCACCGGTGTGGTTCTGCTGGTGGCGCTGATGGTACCGGCCCTGTCGCCGGCGGCGGGAGGCTTGATCGTTGAAACGTTGTCTTGGCGCTGGATTTTCTACCTGAACTTGCCGGTGACGCTCGTGGCTTTCGGATTGGGCCTGCTGTGGCTGAAGCCGGATCAGGCTACCAGTGAACGCCCGACACTGGACGCACGCGGCCTGCTGCTGGCCGTGTCGGCCCTGAGTCTGTTGTTGATGGCCGTCAGTCTGGCGAGCGAACCCGAAACCCGTCACCTCGCGGGCGGTGTCCTGCTGCTCTGCGCCCTGAGCCTGTGGATCTACCTGCGTGATGGCTGGAACAAACCGGGTGCAGTCCTTGATCTGCAACTGATCAGGAACCCGTCCCTGCGCCTGGCGATGCTGATCTATCTGTTCGTGCCCGGCATCTTTACCGGCACCAACATGATTGCCGTGCTGTACCTGCATGACCTCGGTTTCGGTGCAGCAAAAACCGGGTCGCTGATGCTGTCCTGGGCGGCGGCCTCGGGCGTGGCGATCATGCTGGGCAAACGCAGCTTCAACCGGATCGGCCCCAAGCCATTGCTGATCGCCGGCATGCTGCTGCAATGCCTGGGCATTGCCGTGCTGATTCAGATCGACCACCCCGCCAGCGTCCCGTTGATTTTCGCCTACGCCCTGATGGGGCTGGGCGGCAGTCTGTGCAGCGTCACTGCGCAGACCCTGGCGTTTGTCGGCATCACGCCGGAAAAAATGGGCCACTCCAGCGCCCTGTGGAACATCAACCGTCAACTCGGCTTCTGCCTCGGCGCGGCGCTGCTCAGCTCATTGCTGGGCGCGTTGGGCGCCAACGGTTTCCAATACTGCTTTCTCGCCGCCGCGTTGCTGACGCTGTTGCCGATGGCCGCCGTGCTGCGTTTCGATTCAACGAAAGTGCTCGCACTGCTGAACTCACCTGCCCTTCAGGAACAATCCACATGACTGACTACACCGCCTATTTTGACGAAGTGATCCAGGCCCATGAGGCCATCGAACGATGGTTTGCCGTGAAGGAGGAAGAAGCTGCACTGGAACGATTGCTGGCGCGTTTTTCGCCACGGTTTTCCATGGTGACGCCGCTGGGGCGTGTGCTGGATTTCGAGGCCTTGCGTGCGCTGTTTCAAATGGCGGGCGGCAAAAAGAGCGGGTTCAGGATCGAGCTCGGCGAGCTTTGCGGGATTGCTCTGCACGAACGCGGTGCGACGGTGAGTTACCGCGAGCAACAGAGCGATGCGAGTGGGTTGCAAACGGATCGACGTTCAACCGTGGTGTTTGAAAAAAACGAATCCGGGCAGGTGATCTGGCGGCATTTGCACGAAACGTTTTGCCAGGGCTGACAACAAGCCGATCCGGCGAGGGAGCATGCTCCCTCGCCACAAGGATTACTCGACAGCGTCCTGCTTCACCACCACGGTGCAGGTGATCCCCGCCGCCAGCAGCACACCCTCCGGCACCACATCGATATGAATCCGCACCGGCACCCGTTGCGCCAGACGTACCCAGTTGAACGTCGGGTTCACATCGGCGATCAGTTCGCGGCTTTCCGGGTTGTCGCGGTCGTAGATGCCGCGGGAAATGCTTTCCACATGGCCCTTGAGGACTTCACCGCTCATCAGTTGCATGTCGGCTTTGTCGCCAACCCGCACGTGAGGCAGTTTGGTCTCTTCGAAGAAGCCGTAGACCCAGAACGAGTTCATGTCGACCACGGCCATTTTCGCCTCTCCGATGCGGGCGTAGTCGCCGCGATGCACATTGAGGTTGGTCACATAGCCGTCCACCGCCGCCCGCACCTCTGTGCGCTTGAGGTTGAGTTCAGCCGCTTCCAGTTGCGCCTGAGCCTGTTGGTAATCGGCCAGTGCCGAGTCGGCGATGTTGCTGGCGTCGTCGCGGTTTTCCTTAGAGATCACCAGGTTGTCCAGATCGGCACGGCGATGGGCGTTGACCTTGCGCATCTCCCACGTGGCCTTGCGCGAAGCCACCAGCGACTGCGCCTGTTTCACCGCCAAGCGATAGTGTTCGGGATCGATCTGCATCAGCAGGTCACCCTTCTTCACCAACTGGTTGTCACGTACCGGCACATCGACCACTTCACCGCTGACGTCGGCCGCGACGTTGATGATATCGGCGCGGACCCGGCCGTCGCGGGTCCACGGGGTATTCATGTAGTGCTCCCACAACGTGCGGCCGATCCACAGCGCCAGGGCCAGCACCAGCAGGGTCGCGAGCAGGCTGAAAAACTTTTTCATCAGAACGTTCTCAACGGTAGACAGTCAGCGCCATCGCGCCGAACAGACAGGTAAACAGGCTCAGACGCAGCAGCGCCGGGTGCCAGAAGAAGCGATACAGATCGAACCCCGAGAGGAACCGATCCAGCGCCCAGGCCAGTGCCGCAGCAACGAAAAACATCAGAGTCATGGTCGGCATGTACACGCCGTGGAAGGCGATTTCACGAGGCATGGGCAAGTCCTTCGGGCTTGGCGATGGCATGGGCAGCAAGGGGCGATTGCGGGTCGAGCAACGAGGTGCGGATGAAGTGCAGGTAGCTTTTCACCCGACGCAGCGCCGAGGTGTCGAAGTGCGGCGCGAACGGCTCGTCGGTGGCGGCGACACGGCTGATCGCGTGATCGACGGCGACCAGTGCGCGTTCCAGATTGCTCGAATTCGGTTGCAGGAACAGCCGCACCAGCGAGCGCCCCATGACCCGGATTGCCTGGCGCCATGGCTGAGATTCGGCATAGGCCGGATGCACCGGCAGAATCGCTTGCTCCTTGCGCAGCTCGATGATCGCGTGGCCGACTTCCAGCACCACGAACATCCAGCGCAGCAGGTTTTTCTGCACCTGCGGCTGACCGGCCGCCAGACCATAAGCCTGATGCATCAAGTCGCGGGTACGGCTTTCGAAGCTCGACGCCAGGCCCTTGAGTTTGCCGCTGATCGCGTACACCACTTGCCCGCGCAGGTCCTGCTCCAGGCGCTGCCACAACCAGCGGCTGTTAGGCGGCAGAATGATCGCGCCTGCCGCGGCGCAAACCAGCATGCCCATGACCATGGCGATGTAGTCGTTGATGAAGGTGTAGGGGTTGTAGATCGTCAGGTTGTCCGGCACCGAACCGGTGCTGAAGAAGATCAGCAGACCCAGGCCGACACCGGCGTATTGCGGCCGCGACGCGAGGAACGAGCCGAGCACGATCACTGGCGCGAGCATCACGCACAGCAGCGGAAAACCGTCGATCCACGGGAAGATGAAAAACATCTCGACGAAGCCGATCAACGCCCCGAGGAACGTACCGCAGGCCATCTGGAACGCCATGCGTTTCGGGTTCGGCGTCGCCGCCGACAGGCCCACGGTAGCGGCGGCGATCAGGGTCATGGTCGCGCCGCTCGGCCACGCCGTGGCGACCCAGTAACTGCCGAGCACGACCAGAATGAATGCGGCACGAATCCCCGAAGCCGCTGCCGCCCACCAACTGGTCTGCGGGGTGAACGGCTCGTCCCAGCGCTCGCGTTCGTGGCTGTGATCGGCCAACGACGCGTGGGTCTGTGCATAACCGTGCAGGTCATCGACGAAGCGATAGAGCAGTTCGTACGCGGTGTGGAAATCCAGCAACTCGGCGTCGCTCGGATCGCTCTCCTGGAAGGCCGCCCGCAGACTGCGCACCCGTGCCGGCAAACCTTCCTTGTACGCCGTCAGCGCCGTCACCAGACGCGCTGCATCCGGGCTGGTCAGGGCCCGGCCACTGAAGCCGTCGAGCACTTCGGCCAGATCCTGCAGGCCCGGTTTGATCGCTGCCACGACATGCTCTTCGCCATTGACGCGCAGGCGCTCCAGTAACTGGTGCAAGGCGTTGAACCGGGTGGTGATGCCCATGAACTCGCTGTTCAGGCGACTGAGCCGACCGTTGCGTCGACGCATGTGCGGGTCTTCGAACACGGTCACGCTGCGCAGCCCTTCCAGCCCCACCGCTTCGGCGATGAAGCGCACGTTGCTGGCCTCGAACGACTCCGGTTTGCTGCGCCCGCGCAGGCCATCGGTGACGAACAACGCGAACACACCGAAGCGCTGATACAAGGCGTTGCGCATCGCGGCGCTGGCGGTTTGCGGCAGGATCGCGGCGCTGACCAGGGTCGAGCAGAGAATCCCCAGCGAAATCTCCAGCACCCGCCACACTGCCGCCATGAACGCGCCATCGGGGTGGGCAAGCGCCGGCAGGCCGACCATCGCTGCCGTGTACCCGGCCAGCACAAAACCGTAAGCGCGGAAGTTGCGGCAACGGGCGGCGCCGGCCGAGCAGATGCCGACCCAGATCGCCAGCGAACCGAGGAACAGTTCGGTGTTCTGGGCGAACAGCGAAATCAGCGTGACCATCATCGCCGACCCGGCCAGGGTGCCGAGGAAGCGATAGAAACTCTTGGCGAACACCTGGCCGCTCTGCGGCTGCATGACGATGAACACGGTGATCATCGCCGTGCGCGGTTGCGGCAACTCCAGACGCATCGCCAGCCACAGGGTCAGGAACGCGGCAATCAACACCTTGAAGATGTAGACCCAGGTCACGCCGTCGCTGCGCGCCCAGTCGAAGAAACCCCGGCGCCATTCCAGGGAGTAGAGCCAGCGCAAAGGTGCGGGCAACGGAGTCATTAAGGCTTGCTCAGTGGTCGAGGGCTTGAAGAAGGGCCGGTTTTTTCGGTGCGGCGGTCTGTTCGGCGGTCGGCACGTCTTTACCCGCACCAAGGCCACCGCCCAATGCCGTCACCAGTTCCGCATGGGCGCTCAAACGCGCCGCCTGCACCTGCTGCTGAACCTGTTGCTGCTTGAACAGCAGGGTCTGGGCGTTGAGCACGTTGAGGTAATCGGTGAGGCCGCGCTGGTAGGCGATCATCGCGATGTCGTAAGTCTTTTGCGCGGTGGCCACGGATTCGGCGGCGAACGTCTGCTGCTTGTCCATCGACTCGCGGCGGATCAACTGGTCGGAGATGTTCTTCAGCGCATTGACCAGGGTCTGGTTGTAATGCGCGACGGCGATGTCATAACCCGCCGAGGCTTCACCGAGTTCGGCACGCAGTCGCCCGCCGTCGAAGATCGGCAGCGAGATCGCCGGTCCGACGTTGTAGTTGAGTTTCTTCCCGGTCAAAAACTCCAGCGCTCCGCCGCCGGTGGCCATGTAGCCGAGGCTGCCGACCAGATCGACGTTCGGGTAGAACCCGGCATGCGCGACATCGATCCCGCGTGCCTGGGCCGCCACTTGCCAGCGACTGGCGACCACGTCCGGACGCTGGCCGAGCAACTCGGCGGGCAGTGCCGACGGCAGCTTCAGCGCCGCGCCGAGGGACAGGGTCGGACGCTGCAATTGCGCGCCGACGCCCGGGCCTTTGCCGGCCAGTGCCGCGATCTGGTTGCGGCTCAGGGCGATTTCTTCGTCCAGTGCATCCAGTTGCCGATGGGTTTCCGGCAGCGGGGTCTCCGCCTGGCTGACTTCGAAGTGCGTGCCGATCCCGCCGTTCAGGCGTTTCTGCGCCAGCTCGAGAATCTGCTGTTGCTGCTTGAGCGTCGCCGCCACGATGTCGCGCTGGGCATAGTGCAACGACAGCTCGATGTAGGCGCGCACGATGTTGTTCTGCAATTCGAGCTGCGCCTGCCGCGCCTCGGCCACGCTCATGTGCGCAAGATCCACCGCACGTTCGGTGCTGTTGCTTTCACGGCCCCAGAGGTCCAGCGCGTAACTGAAACCCAGTGCGGCGTTGTTGTCCCAGGTGGTGCTGTTGGCCAGCTCACCGGGACCGTAGAACTGGTCGGTCGGCCAGTTGTGACGCTTGAGGGTCGACTCGCCATTGATCTGCAACGACTCGGCGGCTTCGGCGACACCGGCCATGGACCGGGCCTGACGCACTCGCGCGGCGGCCATGGCCATAGTCGGGCTGCCTTGCACGGCCAGGTCGATCCAGCGATTGAGTTGCGGGTCGCCGTAGGCTTGCCACCATTGAGCGGTGGGCCAGTTTGCGTCACGGGCGGCGTGGGCGATGGCCTCGTCGGTGGCCAGTTCATTGGCGTCCAGAGCCTTGCCCTGCGGGGCAATCCCTCCGGTTCCGATGCAGCCGCTGAGACCTAACGAAATAGCCAGAACACTGAGCGGCAAAAGCGCTCTGTTGATGCGACGCGGCACTGCTGCGAATTCCTGAGGTGGGGGATGTTTCGAGGTGGGCGCAATTCTAGGGGGCGCCCTGAACGGCGATAAGCTGGGTTTTCTGCGAATCTTTGTTACGGTTAACGAGATAATCCCTTGGTCGGGGGTCTCAGCCCCTGAAACTTCGTGTCACAATTTGCCATCTCCCTTGAGAGCACCCCATGGACACTTTGCAAAACATGCGCGCCTTCAGTTGTGTGGCCGAAGCCGGCAGCTTCACCGCCGCCGCCGTGCAACTCGACACCACCACTGCCAACGTCTCGCGCGCGGTCTCCAACCTTGAGGCTCACCTGCAAACCCGTCTGCTGAATCGCACGACCCGGCGCATCGCACTCACCGAGGCCGGCAAGCGCTACCTGCTGCGCTGCGAGCAGATCCTCGCCTACGTCGAAGAGGCAGAAGCCGAAGCCAGCGAAGCCCACGCGCGCCCGGCCGGTCAGTTGAAAGTGCACACCATGACCGGCATCGGCCAGCACTTCGTGATCGACGCCATCGCCCGCTACCGCAAGACCCACCCGGACGTGACCTTCGACCTGACCATGGCCAACCGCGTGCCGGACCTGCTGGACGAAGGCTACGACGTGTCCATCGTCCTCGCCCGCGAACTGCCGGACTCGGGTTTCGTCTCGCAACGCCTGGGCATCACCTACAGCATCGTCTGCGCCTCCCCGGCCTACGTGAAAGCCAACGGCTGCGCACAGAAACCCAGCGACCTGCTGAACCACGCCTGCCTGCGCCTGGTGAGCCCGGTGATCCCCCTGGAAAAATGGGCCTTCGACGGCCCGGAAGGCCAGGAAATGGTCACCATCAACAGCTCACCCTTCCTGGTGAACTCCGCCGACGCGATGAAAACCGCGATCACCAGCGGGATGGGTGTCGGTGTATTGCCGGTGTATGCCGCGATCGAAGGCTTGCGCAACGGCTCGCTGGTGCGGGTGATGCCGAACTACCGCTCGCAGGAACTGAACCTGTATGCGATCTACCCGTCGCGGCAGTATCTGGATGCGAAGATCAAGACCTGGGTTGAATATTTGCGTGGGTCGTTGCCGGAGATTCTGGCGGGGCATCAGGCGGAACTGGCGGCTTATGAGATGAGTGGGAGTCTGGCGGGGGTGCGGGTGGCGAATTGAGTTGGTCCTCCTGAAATTGGTGTGATGTTGAGAGCGCCACCCCTCACCCTCTCCCCGAGGAGAGGGAACCGACCGAGTTGTTTGGGAGAGCTACGCCGACGTGAAATACCGAATCGAACTCAAGAAAAAAAGCACACATTCCGCTTCTGCTTTGGCTTTCCACCACTCAACACAATGAGCGTTAGCTCGAGTACCGCTTTTGACGTGCTGGCCCCTTCGGCAGGCTGAGTGGAGGGATTCATCCGGGGGTGGGCGCGAAGCGCCGTTCGACGAAGTCGAACACATCGAGAGGAGGTGCAGCGAAGCAAACCGTAGGCGATGCCCCCGGATGAATCCCGGAACGAAGGAACACCGAGCCTAGGCGAGGTGCCGAACGCCGGGGCCCAGACCTTTGGTTCCTTTGGGGCGTTTGCCAAAGGGACTCGCCGTAAGGGCGAAACCGCCAGCGGCAACTCCCGAAGCAACGGATATTCACCCAAAACCCCAAAAGCCTGGTCGGCCCAGAGGCCGCCAAGACAACCCAAAACAGAAATGTTAGCTTGCTTGGCATCACACCAGCCGCCAAGTCCGAGCCCAATGCCAATGAAAAAAACAGTCCTGGCCTTCAGCCGCATCACCCCCCCCATGATCGAACGCCTGCAACAGGACTTCGACGTCATCGTCCCCAACCCGAAAAACGGCGACATCAACGCCCAGTTCAACGAAGCCCTGCCCCACGCCCACGGCCTGATCGGCGTCGGTCGCAAACTCGGCAAGGCCCAACTGGAAAACGCCGCGAAACTTGAAGTGGTCTCCAGCGTCTCCGTCGGTTACGACAACTACGACCTCGCCTACTTCAACGAACGCGGGATCATGCTCACCAACACCCCGGACGTGCTGACCGAAAGCACCGCCGACCTGGCCTTCGCCCTGATCATGAGCAGCGCCCGCCGCGTCGCCGAACTGGACGCCTGGACCAAGGCCGGCCAGTGGCAGGCCAGCGTCGGCGCACCACTGTTCGGTTGCGACGTGCACGGCAAGACCCTGGGCATCGTCGGCATGGGCAACATCGGCGCCGCCGTCGCCCGTCGCGGACGCTTCGGCTTCAACATGCCGATCCTCTACAGCGGCAACAGCCGCAAGACCGAACTGGAACAGGAACTCGGCGCGCAATTTCGCAGCCTTGACCAACTGCTGGCCGAAGCCGATTTCGTCTGTCTGGTGGTCCCACTCAGCGACAAGACCCGCCACCTGATCAGCCATCGCGAACTGGCACTGATGAAGCCCGAGGCAATTCTGGTGAACATCTCTCGTGGCCCGGTAGTCGATGAACCAGCACTGATCGAAGCCCTGCAAAACAACCGCATTCGCGGCGCCGGCCTTGACGTCTACGAGAAAGAACCGCTGGCCGAATCACCGCTGTTCCAGCTGAAAAACGCTGTGACCTTGCCGCACATTGGTTCGGCCACGAATGAAACCCGTGAGGCCATGGCCAATCGGGCGCTGTCCAATCTGCGCAGCGCCCTGCTTGGCGAGCGGCCGCAGGATCTGGTCAATCCGCAAGTCTGGAAAGGCTGATAAAAAAGGGGCAGACGTCGCCAGACGTCTGCCCCTTTACCGCCAGAACAGTCAGGCCAGTTTGCCGTGACTCGGCAATAGCGGCGCCTTGGGTTTGCGAAACACCAGCACATTGCCCAGCATCACCAGCACCAACCCCGCCAATGCCGGCGCCGTCCATTGATAACCTTCGGCAAACGCCGAAACGTTCAACGCCACCACCGGGAACAGCACCGTGCAATAGGCTGCGCGCTCCGGCCCCATGCGACCGACCAGCGTCAGGTACGCGGTGAAACCGATTACCGAGCCGGGAATGACCAGGTACAGCAGCGCGCCGATGTAGCGCGAGGTCCATTCCATCTCGAACGGAATACCATTGACCAAGCACCACACCGACAGCATCGCCGCACCGTAGGCCATGCCCCAGGCATTGGTGGTCAGCGGCTTCAGGCCGGCCTTCTGTTGCAGGCTCGACAACATGTTGCCCGCCGAGAAACAGAGGGTGCCGCAGAGCGCCAGCCCCAGGCCGAGCAACGTTTGCGGGCTGGCGTGATGCCCGGCCAATTCCGGCCAGAACAACAGGCCCAGGCCAAACAGCCCCAGCGCCCCGCCCATCAACACATTGCGCGCGATGCGCTGGCCGAAGAACACCCGCGCGTTCAGTGCGTTCCACAAGGTCGCGGTGGAAAACACCACCGCCACCAGACCGCTGGGGATCCATTGGCTGGCGGTCAGGAAACACATGAAGTTGACGCAGAACAGGCACAAGCCCTGCGCCACACAGATCAGATGCCCGCGCCGGTTCATCGGTTGCAGACGGCGGCTGAGCAGCAACAGCGCGAACAACACCAGCGCGGCAAGGCCGAAGCGATAAACGATCGACACCGGAATCGCGACCACGCCCAGTTGCCACTTGAGGGCGATCCAGGTGGTGCCCCAGATCAGTACGGTCAACAAATACAACGACAGGTTCATGGCAGACACTCCTCGATTGGGTTTCAGTGTCCGCCCCAGCCATCTTCCAGCGCTTGCATAAACTTGCGCTTTTATCGGGCCGCAGGCTGGCAGCGGAAAATCTACGGAGTAGGATGCAAGGCGTTGAAGAGAACCGACTGACCATGGCCGCCATCGATACCCTGCAAGTCTTTCAAGCGTTGAACAGCTCGCCGAACGCACGTCTTGTGCACAGCGCCGAGTTGGGCGACGGCTTGTCTGCCGCTTTGTGGACCAACCACCACGATGCGCAGGATTATGAAGCACCGAGCCATCACACCCTGTCCTGCTACATCGCCGGTGGCACCGGTACGTTCCGTCGCGATCAACCCGGGCAGAAAGGCGGGCCGGACAAGCTCTGCATCCTGCCGGCCGATCACGAATCGGGTTGGGTGATCAACGGCGATATTCGTCTGGCCCACCTGTATTTCAGCGCCGAACAATTTGCCCTGGGGTGCGTCACACTGCTGGATCGCGAGCCCCGGGAAATGCAGTTGCGCGAGCAGACTTTTCTCGAAGATCCGCAACAGGCCCAGCGGTTTCGCCAGTTGCTCACCCTCAATTGGGACGAACCCGGCGAGCGCTTGCTGACCAGCAGCCTGGCCCACGAATTGATCAGCCATACCTTGCTCAGCCAGGTCGGCGTGCGTGAGGGCTTGCGTCTCAAGGGTGGTTTGGCACCGCACCAGCGCCGGCAATTGGTGGAGTTCATCGACAGTCAACTGGCCGAGCCGATCAGCCTCGGGCAACTGGCGGGGTTGTGTGCGTTGTCGGAATACCACTTTGCGCGGATGTTCCGGGTGAGCTTCGGCTTGCCGCCACATCAGTATGTGCTGGCGCGGCGCATGAGCCGGGCGCGGGAGTTGTTGCGCGGGACGGCGTTGCCGTTGGGGGAAATTGCCCTGGCGTGCGGGTTTGCCAGTGCCAGTCACTTCACCAACCGCTTTCGCCAGGTGCTGGGTGGAACGCCCGGCGAGTATCGCCAGGCGTTTTTGCGCTGATCAGAACTCCAGCGTGCTCGACAACGAAATCTGCCGCGAATCGCCCATCGACACGAAGAACCGGCTCGCCGCCGAGGTGTAGTAGGTGCGGTCGAACAGATTCTTCACGTTGAGCTGGAACTTGACCTTCTGCCCTTCCACTTTGGTGTCGTAGGTGGCAAACGCATCGGCCACGGTGTAGCTCGGCAGTTCGAAATCATTCACTGCGTTACCCGCTCGCTCGCCGACATATCGCGCGCCTGCGCCAACCCGAAGTTGATCGCCGCCGATCACGCTGCCGAAGTCGTAGACCGCCGACAGCGAGCCGGTGTTCTTCGCCACATTCTGCAGTTTGTTGCCTTTGTAATCCGGATCTTCCGTGACCTCGGCGTCGGTGTAGGCGTAGCTGCCGATCATGCTCCAGCGGTCGCTGAGCTGGCCGGTCAGGTCCAATTCCAGACCACGGGAACGCACTTCACCGGCGGCACTGTAAATCGTGGTCGGGCCTTCGGCATTGGCCACCAGCACGTTGCGTTTCTTGATGTCGAACAAAGCGATGTTGCCGGTAACGCGGCCCGGAATATCGAGGCGCGCACCCAGCTCCCAGGACTTGGCTTCTTCCGGCGCGATGCTGCCGTCGAGCACGGTACTGCTGCCGCTCAACGGGGCGATGGTCGAGTTCGGCTTGAACGACTCGGTGTAGCTGCCGTAGAACGACAACGCGTCGGTGTAGCGATACACGAGACCGGCGCGCGGCACCCATTTCTGCCCGTTGCTGTCGGTGTTGGCCTTGAACGGTACGCCTTTGCCGGCGTACTGGTCGTATTCCTGGAAGCGCCCGCCGGCCACCAGAATCCACTGGTCGTTGAGGTGGATCGAGTCCTGCAGGAACACCGAGTCGCTGCGCAGCAGATCGGTCTGCGCACTGTCTGCCGGGCTGACGGTGGAGCCGGCAACTTCACGACCGTACACCGGGTTGACGTAACTGAAGGTGCTCAGGCTTTTCTGGCGGATCAGGTCGGCGCGGTAGATCTTGCGGTATTCGTCGTCGACGCCGAACACCAGGTCATGTTGCATGCCCAGCACGTTGACCTTGCCTTCGAGGCTGGCGGTGGTGAAACGGTCGGTACTGATCGCGCCCTGGGTGCCGTCCATGCTGCGGGTCAGGGTGCCTTTTTTGGTGTCGATGGCGGTCACGCGGACCTGGCTGGCGTCGTAGGTTTCGCGGTTCCAGCTGTAGCCGAAATGGGCTTTCCAGTCGTCGTTGAGTTCGTGGTCGGCCTCGAAGTGGTAGAGATCCGAGCGCCCTTCCATGTCGTTGAATTTCTCGTCCAGACGTTCGTTGCGCGAGATGTCCAGCGGATGGTTGGTGCGCGGATCGATCAGGGTTCCACGATCGAATGGGGTCAGGAATTCGCGGTGCTCGTAAGCGAACAACAGCTTGGTGCGCTCGCCGTACCAGGCCAGCGACGGCGCGATCAGGCTTTCACGGTGGGTACCGAAGTTGCGCCAGTAATCTTCGTCTTCGTGATCCAGCACCATGCGATAGGCCAGGCCGGAATCACCCAGCGCACCGGTACTGTCGAACGAGCCGCCGCTACCGTTCTTGCCATCGCCGTAGGTCGAGCCGCGCAGCGTCAAGGCGTTGTACTGGGTCAGTTCAGGCTTCTTGCTGACCATGTTGACCACGCCGCCCGGGTCCTGAATCCCGTACAGCAGCGAGGCCGGGCCCTTGAGCACTTCGACGCGATCCACAGTGGCGTTCATGCCGCGCCCCTGCACCACCGGCATGCCGTCGCGCATGATCGAGCCGTTGCGGTTGTCGCCGAAGCCGCGGGTCATCACCGAATCCTGGGTGCTGCCCAGCGTGTTGCCCTGGGTGATGCCGCTGACGTTGGCCAGTGCATCATCAAGATTGCGCGGCGCCTGGTCGCGAATGACCTGGGCCGGGATCACGTTGACGGTCTGCGGGATTTCCTGAAGTGAGGCCGAGGAGCGCATCACCGAACTGGTTTCCGGCGGCTGGTAACTCATCGGTTGGTCGATGACCGAGGTGATGTTCGTCGCGCCGAGGTTCAGCGCACCTGCGGTCGGTTGTGGTTCGAGGGCCAGGGTATGGCTGTCGGTGCGGCGGAAGGTCAGGCCGGAACCGGTGAGCAATCGTTGCAGTGCCTGTTCGGCGCTCATCTGCCCGTTGACCGCCGGCGCGTTGAGGCCGTACGGCGCTTCGACGGTGTAGACCACGCTCTGGCCGGTCACGCGACTGAAATCGCTCAGGGCCTGCGGCAGCGGTTTGGCAGCCAGGGAAAAACTGAACTGTTTCTGTGGCTGGCTGCTGTTGCTTTCAACGGCCTGCGCCACGCTCATCGGCAGCAATGCCAACGCCGCAAAACGCAGCGCCGAGGCGCCGAACCACTGTTTGACCGAACCCGATTTTGCCCTGGACTTCATTGCTCATGACCTGTGTAGAACCGCAACGGATGCGAATGACTCGCAGTTTCAGTCACTACACGGATGGCATCGGGATTTACCTCACCACAATTTTGAAAATATTTTCAGCGCAGGATAATCAGCTTACCCAACACCTGATGCTGCTCGAATCCCAGAACCCCCTGCAGCGAATTCAACACCGCTTGCGGATCCTTGCTCGGGAAACTCCCGCTGACCTTGCGCGCGCCCAGTTCGTCATTGAGCAACACGATGCGCCCGGGGTAATAACGCCGCAGATCCTGCACCACATCGGCCAGTGTCGATTTGTAGTACGTGAGCCAGCCCTGACGCCAGGCCAGTTGCGCTTCGCTGTCCACGGCGTGCAGTTTTTGCGCTGAACCTTCGCCATACGCAACCTGCTGACCGGCGCTGAGAATCTGCTGTTGATCATCACGGGATGCCGTCACGCCGACGCGCCCGGACAGCACAGTGACTTGTGCGCCGTGTGGCTGCAGGCGCACTTCGAACTGCGTGCCGAGCACCCGCGCCTGGCCCTTTTCAGCCTCGACCACGAACGGCTCACCGGTGTGGGTCACGCTGAAAAATCCGGCGCCCCGACGCAGTTGAACATGCCGTTCGCCGTGACTGAAATCCACGGCGATGGCGCTGTCGGCGTCCAATGTCACTTGCGATTGATCGGCGAGAGTCACCGTGCGGATCTCACCCGGTGCCGAAACATAGTCAGCGCCCAGATCTTCAATCCAGCGCTGCGGCTGCCAACCGGTGCCGAGGCTGATCATCAACAACAGACAGGCCGCCATCGCCAGCGCTCCGGCCCAGCGCCGGACCTGCGGACGGCGCGGCCGATCCATCGCATTCAAATAGCCTTGCAAGGCGAACGCTTCTTCATCGGCCAGAGTACGGGCCGGTCCTTCACTCAGTTCCCAGATGACTTGCGCCTGAGCGTAAGCCTCGGCGTGGGCGGGATCGGCATGCAGCCATTGGCTGAAGGTCAGTTGATCGCCGGTGCTCGGGCGGTCGTGCAACAGGCTCAACCAGGCAAAAGCCGCCTGTTCCTGAGCAGGTGTCGGCGTGACGCGGTCAGTGTGATTCACGGTGCTTTCCCTGGCAGGCGTGGCGCGGGTTCGCGCAGGCTGGCCTTGCAGGCCTCGAGGGCGCGCATCATATGTTTTTCCACGGCGCTTTGGGACAAGCCCATGGCTTTGGCGATCTCGGCGTACTTGCGCCCGTGGATGCGATTGAGCAAAAAGATCTGCCGCGTGCGCTCGGGCAAGGCGCGCAACGCCGCCTCGACGTGGCGCAGATCGTTGCCCGCTTCGAGCGCGGCTTGCGGTTCGCTGGCGCTGCTGTCCGGCTCATCCGGCTGCCAGCCTTCATTGACCCGCACTCGCGTGCCTTCACTGCGAAGATGGTCGATGGCGATGTTGCCGGCGCAACGCAACAGGTAGGTGCTGAGCTCTTCGACCTGCACCAGCGGCCGGCGCCAGAAACGCAAGAACAGATCCTGTACCAGGTCCGCCGCGGTTGCCCGGCAGCCGACGCGGCGGTTCACCAGGGCTTCCATTTGCGAACGCTGGGACAGAAACACCTGCAGAAAATGCGCACGGGCGCCGTGGGGTTCGTCGTCGCGGGACTCGGGGGGATGGCTGATCAGCATGTCAGTTCAAGAACCCTGCGACAGAGAGCGGCAGCGGGCCGGTCATTGCCTGCGCTAAACACTCGTTCATGCATAACCCAGCCCACGGGCAGCGCCGGAGATGGTCGCCAGAATCACACTCGGCACCAGCAGACCGACCCACGCCGACCACGCGCTGCGACAGGCGAAACACCAGAGCACCGCCACCAGATAGACCAGGAACGAGACGGTCATGCCGGTGACCACGGCTTCGGCGCGGTTCAACGGCAACCACAGGGTCAGCGTGACACTGGCCAGCGCCGCGACCAGATAGCCGCCAAACACCGCCGCGAGCACCCGCGAAGTGACGGCCAGACGATAGGACATGGGGAGTGCGGCGAGTTTGGCTTTCATGTTTCGGCCCTGAAACGGTTAACGCCCGGCCAACAAGCCGAGACGACAGATGAGCGATATTAATGATAAATATTCTCATACGCAAAAGAGTCTGATTGCCGGCATGCATTTGCAACCCTACAATGCGAACTATTCTTGTTCTCTAACGCACTCACATGCGCCCGGAGTGATGCCGTTGTCGTCCGCCCATCCCGTCGAATCGCTGTATCAGGCCCACCACAGCTGGCTCACCGGCTGGTTGCGGAGAAAACTCGGCTGCCCGGACAGCGCCGCCGATCTGGCCCAGGACACCTTCATCCGGGTGCTGACTGCTCGCGAGCCGCCGGTGATCATCGAGCCGCGCGCATTCCTCACCACTTTGGCCAAGCGCGTGCTGTTCAACCACTACCGTCGCCAGGACCTGGAGCGCGCCTACCTCGACACCCTCGCGCAGATGCCGGAAGTGGTCGCGCCTTCGGAGGAAGAGAAAGCGATCATCCTGCAAACCCTGATGGAGCTGGATCAGTTGCTCGACGGTCTGCCGCGCGTGGTCAAACGTGCATTTCTGCTGGCCCAGGTCGATGGCCTGACCTATCCGCAGATTGCCGCCGAACTGGGCATCTCCGTGGCCACGGTCAAACGTCATCTGAACAGGGCAGCGATGCGCTGCTACTTCGCCCTGTGAACCCGCCGATGGATTTTTCCGCGCAGGTCGCCGAGCAGGCTGTGCACTGGCTGCTGGAAATGCAGCAGGGCCCGTTGAATCCACGCCAGCAACAAGCCTGGCAGCAATGGATCGACGCCCACAGCGAACACCGCCGCGCCTGGGAACACATGCAGCGGGTCAATTCGCGGTTGCGCGGATTGTCATCGCCACTGGCCCACGCCGCGCTAAATGCGCCGAAGTCCGGCAGCCGGCGTCAGGCGCTGAAGCTGTTGCTGATTCTCGGCGCTGGTTCTGCGGTCACCTGGGGGATGCGCGAGCACAATCCGTTGCCATCGCTGCTGGCCGATTACCGCAGCCAGGTCGGTCAGCGACGCAAGATTTCGCTCGGCGCCGGCGGCCAATTGCAGCTCAACACCGCAAGTGCGGCGGATGTCCGTGGCGATGGCCTGATCCGCCTGCTGGAAGGTGAAATGCTGCTGACCGCCACTCAATCCTTCGAAGTGCAAACCGCCCAGGGCGTGCTGAAAACCCAAGGCACACGGATCAACGTGCGGCAGTTTGCCGATCGTACGCAGATCGCACTGTTTGAAGGTCGGGTCGAATTGAACGCGCAAGGTCGCGCACCGATGTTGCTGCCGGTCGCCCGGCAATTGAGTTTCAGCGCTAACTCCATCGGTGAAGCCAAACTACTGGACGCCAACAGCGGCGCCTGGGCCGACGGCATGCTGGTGGCCGCGCACATGCGCCTGGGTGACTTCCTCGACGAACTCGGCCGCTATCGTCACGGGCAGCTCCATTGCGATGCAAAAGTCGCAGACTTGCTGATCTCCGGGACGTATCCACTGGACGACAGCGAGCGGATTCTCGATCTGCTGGAAATCAGCCTGCCGGTGAAAGTGAAGCGATTTACCCGCTACTGGGTGACGGTCGAAGCCAAGGTTTGATCAGCCGCAAAAAATAAATGAGCCGTTTTTCAGATCTGGCGTGACAGAGAAGGAAAGCCCCCCTTGATTCAACCTTCTCAGGACCGTCCTCCATGCACTCCACCCGCCTCACGCCACTGGCCCGAACCCTGCGCAATCTTGTCCTCGGCGCCAGCCTGAGCTTCAGCGCCCTGCCCCTTGCGCAGGCCGCCGAGACCAAGGCTTATCACATCGCCCCGTCGTCGCTGGAAAACGCCCTCAACCAGTTCGGCCGTGAAGCCGGCGTGCTGATTTCCTTTGGCTCGCAGGTCACCAGCGGCGTGCAGAGCCGTGGACTGGAAGGCAATTACACAGCGGAACAAGGTCTGAACGCGCTGCTCGAAGGCACCGGCCTGCAAGCCCGCGCCGAAGGTGGCAACGCCTTCAGCCTGCAACCGTCTAGCGATACGGCGCTGGAGCTGGACACCTCGAAAGTGGTTGGTGACTGGCTCGGTGAAGCCGAACAGGTCAACGTCTTCGAACATCCCGGCGCCCGTGACGTGATCCGCCGCGAAGAGTTCGAACGCCAGGGCGCGACTCAGGCCCGTGACGTGCTCAACCGCATTCCCGGGGTCAATGCCCCGGAAAACAACGGCACCGGCAGCCACGACATGGCGCTGAACTTCGGCATTCGCGGCCTCAACCCGCGCTTGGCTGCACGCTCGACGGTGTTGATGGACGGCATTCCGGTGCCGTTCGCGCCTTACGGTCAGCCGCAGTTGTCGTTCGCTCCGATCAGCATGGGCAACATGGACGCAGTGGATGTGGTGCGAGGCGGCGGCGCCGTACGTTACGGCCCGCAGAACGTCGGCGGCGTGGTCAACTTCGTGACCCGGGCGATTCCGGACGAGCCGACCGTCAAGGGTGGTTTCCAGACCGAAACCAGCCCATCGTCGAGCCATGACGGCTTCAAGACCAGCGCCAACCTGCTGGCCGGCGGCACCAACGACAATGGCCTGGGCGGTGCCCTGCTGTACTCCGGCACCCGCGGTGGCGACTGGCGCGAACACAGCGACACGGAAATCGACGACCTGATCCTCAAGGGCAAATACCAGCTCGACGAAGCCAACAGCTTCAACGCCATGGCCCAGTATTACGAAGGCAAGGCTGACATGCCCGGCGGTCTGAATGTCGCCGACTACGATGCCGATCCGTATCAGTCGACCCGACCGAAAGACCAGTTCTGGGGTCGTCGCACCATGTTCAATTTTGGTTACCGCTATCAGGAAGATCGCCGCGAATTCACCGCCAACACCTTCTTCACCAAGACCCTGCGCAGCGGTTATCTGGATCAGGGCACGTTCCTGTCGCTGTCGCCGCGCGAATACTGGGTTCGCGGTCTGGAAACCCGTTTCGCTCAAGGTTTCGACCTCGGCCCGACCAGCCATGAAGTCGGCGTCGGCTATCGCTACATCAATGAGGCCGGCCACGAGTTGCGCTATCGCACGCCGATTGCCAGCAATGAATACCCGACCACCAACAGCCGCAATGACCGCGACACTCGCGGCGGCACTGAGGCCAATGCGTTCTTCGTCGATGACCGCATCGATATCGGCAAGTGGACGATCACGCCGGGTGTGCGCTACGAGATGATCGAGTCGCAGCAGACCAACAACCTGACCAACGTCAAATACAAGGGCGACTACAACACCGCGCTGCCGGCGTTGAACGTTCTGTATCACCTGACCGACACCTGGAACCTGTACGCCAACACCGAAGGCTCCTTCGGCAGCGTGCAATACAGCCAGATGCCCAACCGCGTAAGCAGCGGCGAAGTGAAACCGGAGAAGGCCCGCACCTGGGAACTCGGGACCCGTTACGACAACGGTGCGTTGCGCGCGGAAATCGGCGCGTTCCTGATCAACTTCGACAACCAGTACGAAAGCAACCAGACCAACGATTCGGTGATTGCCCGTGGCGAGACCCGCCATCAAGGCATCGAGACCAGCGTCAATTACGCGCTGGATGGCTTGAGCCCGGCACTGGCCGGCTTCGATGTCTACGCCACATACGCCTATGTCGACGCGACCATCCGCGAAGACGGGCCGAACAAGGGCAATCGTGTGCCGTTCTCGTCGAAACACAAAGGCACGATCGGCGTCGGTTACACCGAAGGGCCGTGGAAACTGAACCTGGACAGCAGCTTCCAGAGCGACCAGTTCGCCGACAATGCCAACACCTCGAAAGAAAGTGCCGACGGCAGCACCGGCAAGATTCCGGGCTACATGCTGTTCAGCAGCCGTGCCGGGTATGACTTCGGCCCGCAGCTGTCGGACCTGAACGTGGCAGTGGGGGTGAAGAACATCTTCAACACCCAGTATTTCACCCGCTCGTTCGATGATAACAACAAGGGCAAGTATGTCGGTGAGCCGCGCACGGTGTATGTGCAGACATCCGTTGCCTTCTGATAACAACATGCACCTTGCCCTCTCCCCAAGGGAGAGGGGGTTCAAACCCGCCACAAACAAAAACGGGCCTGCAATCGCAGGCCCGTTCTCATTGGGTGACTTATAAAATCAGCGCATCAACTGTTGATCGCTGCCTGTTCGTTTTCCAGAAATTCTTCCTCCAGCAACCGGTCATTCGCCTTTCTTTCGAACGGCACCACAGCGGCTCGCGGTTTGCCCCGCAGTTTGCCAAACAGGTGCTCCAGCGCGTGCTCCAGTTTTTCGGCTGCACCATCGATCGCCTGTTCCAGCGAATCGGCTTTGTGGGTGACGGAAATCGGTTGATGGCCTTTTGGCCGCGCCTCCAGTTGGCAGCGCAAATCATGGGGACCCGGTTTGTCACCGTTCTCGTCGCTCAGGTGGACTTCGACACGGGTCAGGTCTTCCTCATAACGGTCGAGCGTGCTCTCAATTGTGGTTCGTACCCACTCCTCCAGTCGTTTGCTGCTTTGAATATGGTTGTCGCTGTTGACTTGGATTTGCATAGTTCATCCCTTATTTCAGCTAGCTCGCAAGAGGCCTTGAACAGGATTTCGTGACCTCTTGATTACAACAATCGGCCCGCTTGACGAACATTTCAACCCCTGAAAAAAGATAAATATTCATACGCAAAAAAAGCCGGACAACCGAGTGAAGCGCTGGTAAGGTCGGGAGTTGGGTCGCCCCGCCACCCTGAAAAATCTGCTCACAATTGGCCATCACCCAACGGGTGCAGGCCACGAAAAATCTCCGCCTCTTCCACCAGCCAGTCATGCACCGCGCGCACGCCCGGATGGCTCAAGGCTCCCGGCGCATAGAGCAATACATAGCGCTTGTGATTGGGCACCGAAATCCCGAACGGCACGATCAATGTCCCCCGCTCCAGCTCATCGTTGAGCAGCGTGCGCCGGGCAATCGCCACGCCCATGCCGGCAATCGCCGCTTCAATGGTCAGGTGATTGCGGTTGAACGTGTGCCCGCGCCGCACATCGGCGCCCTCAAAACCGACAGCGTTGAGATAGAACTCCCACTCCGCGTACTCATAACTGCCGCGCCAGGCCGTGATGTCGTGCAACAGCGGGAAATGCACCAGATCCGCCGGCCCGTGCAGCGGCGGGCGCCCCCGCAGCAGGCCCGGCGCGCACACCGGGAAAATCTGCTCGTCGAGCAAGGCTGTGGATAACAGGCCCGGATAACTGCCGTCGTTCAAGTCGATGGCCAGGTCGAAATCACCTTCATGCAACGGAACGCTGCTGTCCTCGGCCACCAGCCGCAGCTGGATGTCCGGGTAACGCTGTTGCAGGCGCGGCAGACGCGGGGTCAGCCATTTGCTGAGAAACGATGGAATCGAACGGACTCGCAGAATTCCGCTGATCATCCCCGCATCGAGACGACGCAACTCCGCATCGATGCTGCCGTAAGCCTCGTTGACCGTAATCGCCAGTCGCTGCCCTTCCGCACTCAGTTCCACACCCCGTGCGCGACGGTGAAACAGGCGAAAGCCCAGGCGCTCTTCCAGTTGTCGGATTTGTTGGCTGACCGCCCCCGGCGTGATGTGCAGTTCTTCGGCACAACGGGTGAACGACAGGTGCCGCGCGGCACAGGAAAACACCTGCAGCCAGACGTAAGTCTGGGCATGCAATTGACGGCTCATGGTTTAGTCCTGCTAAAGGCTTACTTAGGAAGTTTCGTTAGTCACGCTGAAGCGAGGTAGGCAGTATCGCCGACATTGCGCTTGTCCTACAAAAAATGGCGGCGATTCCTACTCCATTGCTTGTAAGGCTTTAGCATGGCTATCAGTGTTTTCGATCTATTCAAAGTCGGCATCGGTCCGTCCAGTTCCCACACCGTCGGCCCGATGCGCGCCGCCGCAACCTTCGCCCAAGCCCTGATCGATCAGCATTTGCTGCTCGACGTGCAGCGGGTGGAAATCCGTTTATACGGCTCGCTATCGGCCACCGGCGTCGGTCACGCCACCGACCGTGCAACGGTCATGGGCCTGATGGGCGAATGGCCGGACAGCATCGATCCGTCGACCATCGACCCGCGCATCCAGCAACTACGGGAAACCGGCCAACTCTGCCTCGCCGGGCAGAGAGACATTGCCTTCAACTGGCAACACGATCTCCTGCTGCTGGACGAGAGCCTGCCCTACCACCCCAACGCCATGTCGCTGACAGCCTTTGGCGAATCTGCCGAGCTGTTCACGCAAACGTACTACTCGGTCGGCGGCGGTTTCATCATCGAAGCGGCCGAAGCCGAATCCGGCGTAGCACCGGCCGGTGACGTCAAGTTGCCCTACGACTTTTCCAGCGCCGTCGAACTGCTGGCGCTGTGCAAGCAGCACAACCTGCGGGTCTCCGAACTGATGATGGCCAACGAACGGGCCTGGCGCAGCGACGCCGAGATCCGTCAGGGCCTGCTGCATATCTGGTCGGTAATGCGCGAGTGCGTCGAGCAAGGTTTGCGTCACGAAGGCGTCTTGCCCGGTGGTCTGAATGTTCCGCGTCGTGCAGCGAAACTGCACCGCAGCCTGCTGGAAATCGGCAAACCGAACGTCATCAGTTCGACCCTGTCGGCGATGGAGTGGGTCAACCTGTTCGCCCTCGCCGTCAACGAAGAGAACGCCGCCGGCGGGCGCATGGTCACCGCGCCGACCAACGGTGCCGCCGGGATCATCCCGGCCGTCCTGCACTACTACATGAAATTCAATCCGGACGCGTCGGACGATGACGTGGTCGCATTCTTTCTGGGCGCGGCCGCCGTCGGCATCCTGTGCAAGAAAAACGCCTCGATCTCCGGCGCCGAAGTCGGCTGCCAGGGCGAAGTCGGCTCCGCTTGTGCGATGGCCGCTGCGGGCCTCGCCGATGTTCTGGGAGCCACGCCGGAGCAACTGGAAAACGCCGCCGAAATCGGCCTGGAGCACAACCTCGGCCTGACCTGCGACCCGGTCGGCGGCCTCGTGCAGGTGCCCTGCATCGAGCGCAACGCCATCGCTGCTGTGAAGGCGATCAACGCTACGCAAATGGCCCTGCGCGGCGATGGCAAACACTTCATCTCCCTCGACCGGGTGATCCGCACCATGCGCGATACCGGCGCCGACATGCATGACAAATACAAAGAGACTTCACGGGGCGGCCTGGCCGTGAGCTGGGTGGAGTGCTGAGGAGCGCTCCCTGACCGCCTGTAACACGTGAGCCCGAGCAAGAATAATAACGAGGCAAAAACGATGACCGATGTACGCACACCTGCTGCCGAAAATCCTGCTGTAGACCGCACACGCAATAACGAAACCGCCCACAAGGGCTGGAGCAAATTCGACACCACCTGGATGCTCGGCCTGTACGGCACCGCCATCGGTGCCGGTACGCTGTTCCTGCCGATCAACGCCGGTGTCGGCGGCTTCTGGCCGTTGCTGATCCTGGCGGTGCTGGCGTTCCCGATGACCTTCTTCGCGCACCGGGGCCTGACCCGCTTTGTGCTGTCGGGCCGTTCCGGTGACATCACCGAAGTGGTGGAAGAACACTTCGGTGTCGGTGCCGGCAAACTGATCACGCTGCTGTATTTCTTCGCGATCTTCCCGATCCTGCTGGTGTACAGCGTGGCGCTGACCAACACCCTGAGCAGCTTTCTCGAACATCAGTTGCACATCGCCCCACCTCCGCGCGCGGTGCTGTCGCTGGCCCTGATCCTCGGTCTGATGGCCATTGTGCGTTGCGGTCAAAGCGTCATCGTCAAAGCCATGAGCGTGCTGGTGTATCCGTTCGTCGCCGCGTTGCTGCTGCTCGGCATCAGCCTGATTCCGAACTGGAACGGCGCATTCTTCGCCAGTGCTCAAGAACCGATGGAAATGTCGGTGTTCCTCAAGACCCTGTGGCTGGCGATCCCGGTGATGGTGTTCTCGTTCAACCATTCGCCGATCATTTCCGCGTTCGCCGTCAAGCAGAAACAGCGCTACGGCGACCAGGCCGAACGCAAGAGCAGCGGCATCCTCGCCATGGCCCACGGCATGATGGTGGTGACGGTGATGTTCTTCTGCTTCAGCTGCGTGCTGGCGCTGTCGCCGGCGGACCTGGCAGCGGCCAAGGCGCAGAACATTTCGATCCTGTCGTATCTGGCCAACCACTTCCAGACTCCGGTCATCGCTTACGCCGCGCCGCTGATTGCGCTGGTGGCGATCACCAAATCCTTCCTCGGCCACTACATCGGCGCCAGCGAAGGCTTCCAGGGCATGATCGTCAAAAGCCTGCGTGGCCGTGGTCGGGTGATGTCGGCGAGCTGGCTGAACCGTGCGACTGCGCTGTTCATGATCCTCAGCTGCTGGGCCGTCGCGACCTTCAACCCGAGCATCCTCGGCATGATCGAAACCCTCGGCGGGCCGGTGATTGCCTGCCTGTTGTTCCTGATGCCGATGTACGCGATCCGCCGCGTGCCAGCCTTGCGCCAGTATTCGGGCCAGGTATCCAACGTGTTCGTGGTGCTGATAGGCCTGATTGCACTGTCGGCGATCATCTACTCGGTTCTGCCCTGAAACGGGCCGCAAACGAAGAAGGCGAGCCATGGGCTCGCCTTCTTTTTGGCCGGTTTCATTGTTCGACAATATTCCCGGCATGTCCCTTGCTACATCGCTGAAGGAGACAGGACCACGGAAGGGCCGACGGTCAGGTTTGGCGAACCAACCCGATCAAGGCCGGTCAACAACTGCACGTTCAATCAGGCGGTGACGCATCATGGACAATCCTTTTCAGATCATTACCGATGCTTTCGCGCCGGACTATCAGATCAACCTGAGCATTCAGGGCCTCGACGGCAGCATCATGCTGACCCTTTCCAACAGTGGCCGGATCGTCGCCAAACGGATGATCAGCGCCGAACAGCGCAACGACCCCAAACGCCTCAAACGCTTGGTGCAAAGCATTCAATTCGGCATCGCCATCGAACAGGGCCACAGCGCCATGGCGATCCTCGAAGCCATGACCCGCGGCGACGGGCTCACCCCGCCACCGCGGCAGATCAAGGGCCAGCATCGACCCTCGATCGGGCTTTAAAGCTCGCCCTTCTCGATCTCGGGATGTTCACCGGAGCCCGCACCGAGCTTGCGTTGCGGCTTCTCGATTTTCACCGAAGGGAATTGCGACGAGGCGTAACGCACCACCAGGATCGAAAACGCCAGCAGCAGAATCCCGCCGCACAGGTAGATGATGCCCATGTCCGGCGGGTTGTGGTGCGAGACGTTGGAGATCAGCAGGCGCGTCAGTGCGGTGATCGCCACGTAGATCAGGAAGCGCACCGGCATGTGGTTGGTCTTGAAATAAATCCCGACCATCGCCCCCAGTTCCAGATAGATGAACAGCAACAGAATGTCATCGATCTTGATGTGCCCTTCCTCGAGCATCCCGAGAAATTCCATCACCGCCGCCCAGGCGGTCACCGCACCAATGGCGAACAGCGCCAGGTAGTGGAAGGTCTCGACGAACAGGTTGCCCAGGGACTCGGCCAGTTGATGCACGTTTTGCCGCAGTTTCTCGGCCCAGTTGATTTTCACGATGAAGGTTCCTTAGCCCGGTTCGAGCGGATGTTGCGTGCTGGACGTGACGGTTATTGCGCACGTACACAGATGCATGCAGAAAAGAGGCCACGCCATCATGGCGAGGCGCCGCGAAACCCGCGCCGTGGCGTTTGGTCGCACCTGTGCACAGGCGTCAGGCTGACAAACTCCGAATCCGGTCTACATTAAAAAGCCACTACCCAAAGCGCAGGGATTCGCTTATCCTTTTCGCTGTATATAGATACAGTAGTCGCAAAGACAACTTAATGTGAAGGCATGTGAGGTGGTGAATGGCCGTCGAAGTGGTATACCGCAGCAGCCGAGATCTGGAGCGCTTGTTCATGGATAAAGCCGAAGCTGACCGTCATGACAAAATGCTCGAACTGGCCGAACTGTTGGCCGAAGTGCTGGAAAAAGCCGTTCCTTCGTTGAGCGAGCAGCAAGTGGAAGAAGTCGGGATCTACATGGCGAAGAACCGCGATGTGTTTGCCCGGGCGTTCAAGAGCCAGCCTGATGCACTGTCGGAGCTGATCAACGCACCGGCGGCACCGGTTGTGGCGACCGAAACCGCAGACGTGGCCGAACCGGCAGAAGCCCCGGCCAAGCCCGCCAAGGCGGCGAAGGCTGCGAAGTAATCGACACCTGAATTGAAGCCTCTGAATTGAATAGCCCCTGAGTTGAATGACTCAGGGGCTTTTTCATGCCCGGACAAATCTCAGCGATACAACACCTTCTCCGCCAGCTCGTCCGCCACCCGCGCGGGTGAACGTTTTTCCGCCTGGGCGTGAGCGAAGACTTCGGTCAGCCGCGAACTGATCTTCGACAGGTGCGCGGTGATGGTCGTCAGCTCTTCGCCTCGATGCTTGAGGGAAACGTAGATCAGGCCGCCGGCATTGATCACGTAGTCCGGTGCATACAGGATGCCCCGCCGCTCCAGTTGATCGGCGACGTCCAGATGGGTCAGTTGATTGTTGGCCGAGCCTGCCACCGCCGAGCAGCGCAACTGGGTGACGGTGTGGCTGTTGAGCACACCGCCCAAACCGCACGGCGCAAGAATGTCGCACGGTGTGCTGAGCAGCGCGTCGTTGGCAATCGGATGAGCATTGAGCTGTTCCATCGCCAGTTGCACCTTGCCGTGGTCGATGTCGCTGACCAGCAGTTCGGCGCCGGCGGCATGCAGTTGTTCGGCCAGTGCGTAACCGACATTGCCCAACCCCTGAATCGCCACGCGCAAGCCTTCGAGGTTGTCGCTGCCCAACCGCGCCATGGCCGTAGCGCGAATCCCGGTAAACACGCCCATCGCGGCATGGGGCGCCGGATCGCCTGCGGAAGTGGTGCTAGTGACATGCTGGGTCTGCTGGGCGATGCAGTCCATGTCTGCCACCGAAGTGCCGCTGTCGATGGCGGTGATGTAGCGGCCGTCGAGTTGATCGATGCAACGACCGAACGCTTCGAACAGCGCGCCACGGTTTTCCACATGGGCCGGCCGCACGATCACGGCGACGCCGCCGCCCTGGGCCAGACCGGCCAGCGCCGCTTTATAGCTCATGCCTTGGGCCAGGCGTATGGCGTCCGCGACAGCGGACTCGTCATTAGGATAGGCAAGATAACGACACCCGCCCAGGGCTGGCCCGAGGCGACTGTTATGGATGGCAATGACCGCCTTCAATCCGGAGACCGGATCAACGCTAAGGTGCAGCGATTCCAGGCGAGTGCTTTGCATGAGAGCGAACATCGGCAGGCTCCCGAATCACTTCTGGTAGTCGCCAGTATAGGCTTGCGCCCAAAAATTGCTGAAGCACACGGGAATAAGGCCCGACAGCGACCAATGCGTTGCGGCATAACCCGATGGCAGAGCGGCGCGGTACTGGACGAATGACAGAGACGGGGCTAAAACGAGGCATTCTCCGGAGATTTTGATGAGTCCGCGCCAACGTTTTTTCGAGTGTCTGCACCGTTCACCGCCTGCGCTGCTGGAGGCAGCGTTGTGGATGGCCGCCGAGCACGATAAGCACGTCGATCCCGATGCGCTGTTGCAGGACTTCATCGAGCTGCAACAACGGGTCAGCTTTGGTTTGCCGTTGTTGCCGGTCAGCGAGCTGGCGCAACCGTTGCTGCGGCGCATGGTCGAGCTGGGCTTCGCGCAAGACGATTTTGCGCCAGTGCGCCCGCAGGCCGCGCTGCTGAACAAGGTGTTACAGACCCGCCGCGGTCAACCCCTGGCCCTGGCGCTGATTGCCCTGGAACTGGCCCGAGGCCTGGAGATTCCGCTGGTGGGCGTGAACTTCCCCGGACATTTCCTGCTGAAGGTTCCCGGAGCCGATCACCTGCTTGATCCCTGCGGTGGACGGCGCCTGTATCCGAACGATTGTCGCGAACTGCTGCATCGCCAATACGGCCACCAGATGCAACTCAAGGCCGACCACCTGCTGACCGCCACGCCGCTGCAAATGCTGCAACGTCTGTCACGCAATCTGCGTCAGTTGCATTTGACCCACGATGACTACATCGCGGCGCTGATCGATGCCGAACGCGTGCTCGAACTGGGCAATGCCAGCGTCGCCGACTACCTGGCCCGAGCCAGCCTGTATCAGCGGCTGGACTGCCCGAACGCAGAGCGCTTCGACCTGGAACACGCGCTGCTGCTCAGTGACGACCCGATTCAGCGGCTTCGCCTGACGGAGCGGCTGGGGCATCTGCCGCCCAATTCGGTGGTGCACTGACCGGCGAACGCACCTGAATGATCAGCAACGCCGCGATCACGGCCGGAATCGCGCAGAAGAAGAAAATCTGCTCCACCGGAATGTGCATCGCCAGCAACAGGCTGCCGAACAGCGGCCCGAGAATCGACCCGAAGCGCCCTACTCCCAGCGCCCAGCCAGTGCCGGTGGCGCGCACATGGGCCGGATAGAAATTGCTGGCGAAAGCATTCAGCGTCAGTTGGCCACCGATGATGCAGAACCCCGCCGCAAACACACAGGCCACCAGATAACGCGAATTGTCGTGATTCAGACCCAACAGAATCGTGCACAGCGCCGCGCCGGCCAGTACCCCGGATAGCAGACGCACTTTGCTTTTCAAACGGTCGGCGAACCACGCCATGCAGATCGCGCCCAGCGTACCGGCGAACAGGAACATCGACGTCACCAGGTTCGCCTCATTGAGTTTCAGGCCACTTTCCAGCAGCAGCGACGGCAGCCAGCTGATCATGAAATACAGCAGGATCAGGCTGACGAAAAACGTCGCCCAGATCAGCAAGGTCGGGCGTGCGTAACCATTGCGGAACAATTCCACCACGGTCAGTTTGCTGCCCTGCTCCCGCTCGTTCTGCTCGACCGATGCGGCGGGCGGTTGCCAGTCCGGCAGCATTCGCGCGGTGACCTTGCGCAGGCGCGCATACGGCGGTGCGTCACGCAGCAGTCGTGGCAAGGATTCCGGCAACATCCACCAGAGAAACGGGAACAACAGCAGCGGCGTGACACCGCCGGCGAGGAACACCGCTTGCCAGCCGAATCGATCAATGAACCCGGCCGCGACAAAACCACCCGCCGCCCCGCCGAAAGAGAAACCGCACGCCGCCAGCGTCACCATCAGCGTACGCAGGCGCGGTGGCGAATATTCCGACATCAACGCCATGGCGCTGGGCATTGCGCCGCCCATGCCGATGCCGCAAATGAAGCGCGCGATCATCAGGGTGTTCAGGGAATCGGCGAACACCATCAGCACGGTGAGGCTGGCGTAGATCAGTACACAGGCGAGCAGAATCCGCCGCACGCCGAAACGGTCGGCCAGCGGCGTCACGGCGAGCGAGCCAAGCGTCAGGCCGAGCAGGTTGGCGCTGAACACCGGGCCGAACGCCGACTTTTCCAGGCCCCAGTCCTGCGCCAGCGCCGGCACCACGTAACCAAGTACCTGAGCGTCATAGCCGTCGGTGACCAGCAGCAAGGCGAGAAGAATCAGGAGCAACCACTGAAAGCGGGACACAGGACGGGCGTCGAGTGCCGCGCGGAAGCTGGCAATCTGGTTGTGCATCGCAAGGTACCTGTTTTGTTTTTATGATTTTTTTCGGGTAACCGGAATGGCTCCCGTGCGCTGCACGGGAACCATCAAATGCTACTTCGGCGTGTCCGGCTGGTTCGCCGGATGCGCCGCAATGAACGCCGGATGTTCAGCGGCCAACGCGGCCACCCGACGGATCCTTGGATACGCCTCAAGCGAAACGTTAAAACGCTCGGCCGCGTACAACTGCGGAATGAGGTACACGTCAGCCACGCACGGCCACTCGCCGAAACAGAAACCGCTGTCGCCGATCAACTGCTCCACCGTCGCCAGCCCCTGACTGATCCAGTGGCCGATCCACTCGGTCACCTGCGATTCATCATGGCCCAACTGACGCAGGCGATTGAGCACACTGACGTTGTGCAGCGGATGCACGTCGCAGCCAATCACCGCCGCCACGCCGCGCACCTGGGCACGGGCAACGAGATCCTCTGGCAGCAATGGCACCTGTGGATAACGTTCTTCCAGGTACTCGATGATCGCTGGCGACTGAATCAGCAACTTGCCGTCATCAGTGCGCAGCGCCGGCACTCGCCCCTGGGGATTGATCGCCAGATACGCCGGTTGTCGATGTTCGCCACCGGGCGGTGCGATCAGGTTGACCGGCAACGCCTGGTAGTCGAGGCCTTTGAGCGCCAGCGCGATCCGTACCCGATACGACGAGGTGGAACGGTAATAGGTATAGAGATCCATGAGCCGCTCCTGTCAGCGCGCCGCCAGCACGGTGCCACGGCATTCGCCGAAACCGATGGAGGCAAAACCTTCGCGGGCGCAGCGAGCGCGCAGGATGATTTCGTCGCCGTCTTCAAGGAACTTGCGCACTTCACCGGACGCCAGTTCGATCGGCTTTTTGCCGCCCTCGGTGATTTCCAGCAGGCTGCCGAACTGACCGTTTTCAGGGCCGGACAACGTGCCCGAACCGAACAGGTCACCGGCCTGCAACTGGCAGCCGTTGACACTGTGATGCGCGACCATTTGTGCAACGGTCCAGTACATGTAGCGGGTGTTGCTCAGGGTCAGGCGATGGGCCGGCAGGTTCTGCTCGCGCATCTTCTCGGTGAGCAGCAGCACTTCCAGCTCGATATCGAAACCACCACCATCCTGATCACGCTTGTCGAGCAGGTACGGCAGCGGCTGTGGATCGCCTTGCGGACGCGCCGGTTGCGCGGTACGGAATGGCGCCAGCGCTTCGGCAGTCACCACCCATGGCGAGACGCTGGTGATGAAGCTCTTGGACAGGAACGGGCCGAGCGGCTGGTATTCCCACGCCTGGATGTCACGGGCCGACCAGTCATTGAGCAGGCAGAAACCGGCAATGTGTTCGGCGGCATCACCGATGGCAATCGGCTCACCCATCTCGTTGCCCTGACCGATCCAGATCCCCAGTTCCAGTTCATAGTCCAGCCGCGCACATGGGCCGAAGGTCGGCTCGGTCGCACCGGCCGGCAGGGTCTGGCCTTTCGGACGGCGCACGTCGGCACCGGAAGCACGCACAGTGGACGCACGACCGTGGTAGCCGATCGGCACGTGTTTGTAGTTCGGCAGCAGCGGGTTGTCCGGGCGGAACAGTTTGCCGACGTTCTGCGCGTGTTCGATGCCGACGTAGAAGTCGGTGTAGTCACTGATGCGCGCCGGCAGATGCAGCTGGCAATCGGCAGCCAACGGCAGCAGTTTTGCGCCCTGGGCTTCAATGTTGCCGCGATGGGTGCTGCCTTCGCTGAACAGCTCCAGCAGACGTTCGCGCAGGGCAACGCGGGCGTCGCGGCCGAGTTCGAAGAAAGCGTTCAACTGACCGCCGTGCATGGCTTCAACTGCACTGCGCGCAACGCCGTCGAACAGCCCGGCCTCCAGCGCAACCTGCAGATCGAAGATGTGTTCGCCAATCGCAACGCCCGCGCGCGGCGCCGAACCGTCGATGCTGAACACGCCCAGCGGCAGGTTCTGCAACGGGAAATCGGTGTGGCCGTTGGCCGAAGCGACCCAACTGCGGGTGATGGAATTCTGAGTCATTGGTTATCTCCGGGTCGGGTCGAACGTGGCGGGCAGGGTGGCCCAGCAGGCGTCGTAAGTGGATTGCAGTTGCGGGCAGTCGAGGGCGAAGCGGCTTGGGCGCAGCACCTGGCTGGTCTCGAACATGAAGGCCATGGTGTTGTCGATCTTCGCCGGTTTGAGGTCCGCGTTGATGGCTTTGGTACAGGTCTCGCCGTCCGGGCCGTGGGCGCTCATGCAACTGTGCAGCGATGCGCCGCCGGGCACGAAGCCTTCGGCCTTGGCGTCGTACTCGCCCTGGATCAGGCCCATGAATTCGTTCATCAGGTTGCGGTGGAACCACGGCGGACGGAAGGTGTTCTCGGCCACCATCCAGCGAGGCGGGAAGATCACGAAGTCGAGATTGGCCAGACCGTGGACGCTGGTCGGCGAGGTCAGCACGGTGAAGATCGACGGGTCCGGGTGATCGAAACTGACGGTGCCGATGGTGTTGAAACGGCGCAGGTCATATTTGTACGGCACGTTGTTGCCGTGCCAGGCGACCACGTTCAGCGGCGAGTGATTGAGTTCGGTGCCCCACAACTGGCCGAGGAATTTCTGCACCAGGGTGGTCGGTTGTTGCAGGTTTTCGTAGGCGGCGACCGGGGTCAGGAAGTCCCGTGGATTGGCCAGGCCATTGCTGCCGATCGGCCCCAGATCCGGCAGGCGCAGCGGCGCACCATGGTTCTCGGCGACATAACCGCGCGCTTGCGGATCTAGCAGTTCGACGCGGAATTTCAGGCCCCGTGGCAACACGGCGATTTCCAGCGGCGCCACGTCCAGCACACCCAGTTCGGTGGCGATACGCAGACGCCCCATTTGCGGCACCAGCAGCAGCTCGCCGTCGGCGTTGAAGAACACCCGCTCCATCGAACGGTTGGCGCAGTAGTGGTAGATGCTGATGCCGGCCGGTTTGTCGGCGCCGGAGTTCGCCGCCATGCTCACCAGACCGTCGATGAAATCGGTCGGTTCGGCCGGGATTTCCAGCGGGTTCCAGCGCAGGCGATTGGGGGTGACTTCACCCAACGGACCACCGGCCAGTTGCCGCTCCAGTTTGGCGAATGCCGGATGATTGGCCGACGGCTGGATCCGGTACATCCAGGTGCGCCGCGCTTCGCTGCGGGTCATGGTGAACGCGGTGCCGGAGAACAGTTCGGTGTACAGGCCGTACGGGGCTTTCTGCGGGGAGTTCTGGCCGACGGGCAGTGCGCCGGGCAATGCTTCGGAGCTGAATTCGTTGCCGAAACCGGACTGGTAAGCCAGGGCTGAATCGAGGTTCATGGAGCCTCCTGAACAGGGAGTCGGCATGGCCGGACGCTCTGGGTCAGAGGTCTTGGCACGCCGGGGTTATTTTTATCGTAATTCAATTACGCATAACGTAATTTGCTCGCTATCCAGCGTCAAGCTATAAAGACGCCCATTCGTTCCGGGACACGGCAGCACCATGGAAAAAACCAGCGACAGCAACGGCAAACAGAAAGTCCGCTCCGCCGAAGTCGGCACCGACATCCTCAAGGCCCTGGCCGAGTTGTCGCCGTCCACTTCGCTGTCGCGCCTGGCCGAACATGTGCAGATGCCGGCGAGCAAGGTACATCGCTATCTGCAGGCCTTGATCGCCAGTGGTTTCGCCGAACAGAACACCGCCACCAACCACTACGGCCTCGGCCGTGAAGCGCTGCGCGTGGGCCTGGCTGCTCTCAACAGTATGGACGTACTGAAAGTCGCCGCCCTGCCGCTGGCCGAACTGCGCGACGAACTCAACGAAACCTGTTTCCTGGCGGTGTGGGGCAATCAGGGCGCGACCGTGGTGCACATCGAGCCGGCGGTGCGCGCGGTAACCGTGGTGACGCAACTTGGCTCGGTGCTGCCACTGCTCAGTTCTTCGACAGGCCTGGTGTTCGGCGCCTATCTGCCACACCGGGAAACCGACGAATTACGCGAACAGGAAATCGCCGGCGGCGGCCATCCGCTGGCGGACGAGAAGGCCTATGCGGCGTTGTGCGAACAGATCCGCGAACGCGGCCTGCATCATGTGCACGGTTTGCTGATGCCCGGTGTCGACGCCCTCTCGGCACCGGTGTTCAACGCCCTCGGGCAGGTCGCGGCGGTATTGACCATCGTCGGCCCGACGTCGCTGTTCCACGCCGACGAAAACGGCCCGGCGGCCCAGCGGTTGCTGGCGGCGACGCGGGCCGTGAGTTGGCGGATGGGGTATCAACCCGCCTGATGGATTGAATGTTCAGCCGACAATGTGGGTTCTGCTGTCCGCGATCACATGGGGAGAAACCGCTGCGGTGATGTAACCGATCCCGACCGGCACGCCGGTCGCGGTCGATACGATGTCCGCAATATCCTTGACCCGCGACAACGCGTCCACCGCCGAAACCGATCCACCAACACCCGCGATCACACCGACATACAGGAGAATGGAACTTCTCCAGGCCGAGGCGAGATGATTCCTGCCTGCGTCGTCATCCCCCAGACTGTAGGCAACGATGCCTTGAACAATCGACTGTGTGATCCGTACGATACTGGCGACCAGCCCCACTGGCGGGACAAACAGCGAGACGATATCCACCGCCAGCTCCGTGACCACCAGCACCGTGTTCCAGAAACGTTCGGCAGGCGTGGTCGTTTGATGATCGACGTCGCTGAGCACCCGCGAAATCATGCTGTCGAACTCGAACTTGAAATGAGTCACGGCGTAACTGTTGTTCAATGCAGGTGCAGGGAGGGCGCTTGCAGCTTGCTGACAACGCGTGACGAAATTCTGCACGACAGCCCGGTGCTCCAGCCTTGCCAGTGCAATGACGTGATTGCCCAGACTGCCGCCCTTGAGTCCCAGCGTCAGCGATTCGAGCGGGCGAAAGCTTAAACCGTCCGGTGCCTTGGGAATGTAGACCAGCAGTTGCAACTTCCCCGCCACACGGCGTCCGAACGTGTAGGCACCCTCGATGCGTCGACCCTCAAGGGTCAGCGTATAAATACCTTCCTGCGGGGTGGTTCCGGGTTTGAACGGTTCCAGCTCGTGAGGGCGGTCATGATCCAGCCCTTCAATCAATCCCGCCAGCCAATTGAACTGCTCGGAGGACAGGGAGCCCTGCATCTTTTGGGTCAATGCAGCCTTGAGCATTTCGTTTTGCTTGACCTTGCAGAAGAGCTTCGCCTTCAGGCTCTGCTTCGGGGAGTTGGCGAAATGGTCAACCAGATGCCACTCATACGCCATGGCCGGTTTCAGGCTGATCAAGGATCCCACAACACTCGCATTCAGGGCTCCCAGTGAAGCACCATTTCCGGAGGAAAATGCCACCTGACCATCGCTCGGCCAGAGCTGCCATTGAATGAACAGTTGGGTGAGCGTCATCCAGTCTTGTCCACGCACCTTGACGTTCACTTGGTCAGGATCGATCAGGGGGTGTTTCGGGTCAGACCGTCGCAGATGACTGTTCAGCCTTTCCATCACCAGGTCTCGCGAAAACGACACCATCGTGGGGATATTCAGCTCATCTTTTGACACTTCGTAGATTGCCTTGAACTCCGTATTCAGCCGGGTGAGCAGCTCACGATCCTGTGCCGCCGCGTTCCGGTACCAGACAGGTGTGGCCACTTTTTCCTCTGCGACTTCCCAGTCGATGATCCTGTGGACGGCCCCCATCAGCGGGCCATCATCCAGCCCTTGAGCCCACTGCACCAATGTCACGCCCTCCCACCACCATGGCTGGAATACCGGGCCCGGTTCGCTGAAGGAAAGGTAGTCCTTCTCGAATTCCGCACGATCTTCACTGAATGCCTGACCGATCAGGAAGTCACGGTCACGCGGCTCGAATCCCCAGGCAATGAACTGTCGCTTCAGTGCCGTCAGATCGGTGAACTCGAACCACTGCTGCCCTGTCGGTCCACCGGGTGCATACAGGACATGCCTCGAGCGATCAGGCGCCGCGTCTTTCGCACGAAAGGCAAGCATGTCCCTGAACGGTTTGTAGTAACGCCGGAAAGCAACACCCGAAGCCTCCATTCCCGGGTCCCCAAGCAAATACCGCTGCACCATATCCTGCGCCTGCGGGCTGATGTGTTTTTGCAGGATCGCGGCGAAGTTGCTGACGGCAATCTGTTGCGCCAGCACTTCGCGCATGGCTTCTCTGACGGACGCCCGTCCAAAGCGGTCATTGCGTTCGTTGGCGTATTGCACCCGCAGATCAAACTGGCGGATGGCGTGTTCGATATTGGACGCGGTCAGTCGCGGGTTGTTGTGAAACGCCTCGAACTTGATCGAGTACGCAGCCCCCTTGTCATGCACGCCGTACATGAACAGCTGGGTCAGGGTTTTACGCTCGATATGCTCGATACGCCGGCTGCCCATCGGCAGCGAATGTTGCACCGTCACCCAGACCGCATCAGGATCAACACGTTGCGTATCGCCTGCGGAAATATGAGTTTCGACGACACCGCGCACATACTCCTGGAATGAAGACACCCCACCCATCGACTCATGCAATGCCACCTGACTTCTGAACAATCCCTTTTCCATCGAGGCGAAAACTTCCTGATGGGTGGCGGGAACATCCTTGAGCCATTGCGGCCGATTTTTTTTGTTCATCAAGACCAGGAGGTGGGCAATGCGTCCCCTGGCGACATCGATCACTGTCTGCTGACGATGCACCGATTCGATGGAATGAATGACGGCCTGCAGATCCACGCCGGTTTTTTCCAGTTGGCGAAGGTGCCAGGTGACGTCTCTTTGCTGCTTTTCAAGCAACTGGGCCGTGAGGGTGTGAAAGAGTTCTCCCTGAATGTTCAGGTAACGGATGTCCGGAACATGCCTGACCTGAGCGGCGTCTTCCAGGGCAACACCCTTGAGCAGTTGCAGCCGGCTGTCCGGGTTGCTCAGGCGCTGCTCCAGAACACGCTGCATCATGGTCGATGTACGGAATGTTTCCAGGCCGTTCACGTGAGTGAAAAGAACGACCCAATCGTCCTCGCCCGGTACCAATTCAGAAACCGATCGACCATTGAGGTAAGTGACAAAGCAACCGGTCAGCGTCGCGAATCGGCCGTTTTCCAGTTGCAGAGAAACGCTGTAGGCCGGCGTCATGGATGCGCCCCTTATGAAGACGGCAAAACTTTCCTCTACTTCCGGCCGCACGCCTTGCAACTGCACTGTCGCACTCAATTCCTGCCAGAACAGCGCTGCACAGGCATCCTGCAGCTGGCGGCTGCGCGACGGCAGCTTGCGCCCCTTGTCATCCTTGCCCGAAGAAGCGGCCCAGTATTGCGCCAGCAAGGGCGGGTACTTTTGTGCCAGCGAGCCCAACACATTGCCGATCACCGAGCCGACGGCAACCACATCCAGACCCTGGATCAGATCCTCTTCATCCGTGGAGTCACGCCAGTCGTAGACGCCGTATTGGCTGGCGTCATACACAGGTGCCCGGCCCAGCGCCAGGCACTGCATGAATACGTCCATGACCAGCCCGGTCGGTTGCGGATTGACGATTTCCTGACTTCGGGCCGTGATGTAAGTCTTGCTGATGTAAATGTCCGGCAGCAATCTCTGAAGTTCTTTTAACACCACCTCCTGCAAAAGCGATTTGAACGAAGGCAACCCTCCCAGCATGCGTTCAAACTCTACAAAACCCTGATCAACCTTACTCAGACCTGTTTCAAACGAAATCTTTTCCATGGCACTCATAAACAAACTCCGTAAATACACGTTACAACCAGGCAATACAACATTACCTGAACCGTGCAATTAACCTAGCCTGAAAGTACCAACACAAACACCCACCATACTTTACGAAGTATTGAAAACCTTAAAACCTCAACATGACCTACAACTTTATTAACTGACAATTAACTGCACAAGCCCAGTATTCTCGCACGCGCCACGGCATGCGTCCGACGTTCCACGCCCAACTTGGCGTGAATTCGCCGGACATGAGTTTTAACCGTATGCAACGAGATGAACAACTTGTCCGCTATTTGTTGATTGGAATTTCCCGAAGCAATCAACTCCAGAACCTGAGACTCTCGCAAACTCAATGAACTTTCATCGCCACTTTCATCAGAAAGTTTCTTTTCCTGTGCCAAATCAACCCAAGCATCCGACACTTGCTCTTCAAACTTCAGCAACAGTCGCGACAAATTGAAATGGCTGGCCAATGTCCGGCCTCTTTCAAAATACTGTCGGGCCGATTCCCGTTCATCGAGCAACGAAGCCACCTCACCCATTGCCAGTAACAGCTCGGCTTCAAGAACAATCATCCGATTGGCTTGAGCCTGTTCGAACAGGCACTGCAGACGCGCCATGGGTTGCAGTGCCTGATGCAACCGGGTCTCGGCCAGAATCAGCAAACACTCGATGCGCGGGACAAGCTCCAGCGTCGCCGGCGGTGCCTGTCGTGCGTGGGGGCCACGATAGTGCCGAAGTACCCGAGTCAAGGCCTCCCGGGCCAGTTCTGGCCGCCCTTGTTGCAACCAGAATTCGCTGCTGACCTGCAACAGGACGCCGCGATAAACCGTGTCCGGAATCTGTCGCTGCTGCATCAACCGTTCAGCATCGCGCAGGCGCATGAAAGCCTGTGGGTAATCGCCCTGATCGGCGGCCAGTTGCGCCTGTCCGAGAAAGCCGTAAAGCACCCGCTTGTCAAAGCTGCGCAGACAGTCGTCGAGTCCCTGCTGAAAGTGCTCGGCCGCCCGTTCCTGTTGCCCCATGCTCAGCGCCAGTCGCCCTCGACGCAGGGCAATGCGCCCCAGCAGCGGCGTCGGTCGCTCGACGGACGAGCCGAGTATTTCGCAAAGGCCGGCCAGCAGTTCTTCGGCTCGGGCCGACGCCCCTCGCTGTTCCAGCAATTGGGCGTGATCAAGTTCCAGCAATGCCTCGAACAGCAATGAACCCTCTGCCCGGGCCAGGCAAAGGGCTTCACGATTGATCGAATGAGCCAGCTCCAGCTCACCGCACAGCAACGCCTGCTGTGTACGTCCCGACAGGCACAGCAGACGCGCCGTCCAGGCCTTCGGCGACAGATCGCTCAACGCTTGCTCAAAGTGATCCCGCGCCTCCTCCATCCGCCCTTGCAGGTGCAACAGCCAGCCTTGCTGAGCCTGCCAACGGGCGATCAATTGCCGTTGCTGGCCAGCCGACGGTGGCGGCAAAAAACGCGACAGTTGCCCGATGCAATCCGCCGCCTGGGCAAAGCGCCCGGCGAACAACAAAGCAGCCGTGATCAGACCGACCAGTTGCGCCGAACCCAGCAACAGTTCCTCGCCGCGTTGCTCATAAAGACGCAGCAACAGCACGACCGTCTGTTCCTCGAACAGATGCTCGAAACTGAAGTGTTGCAACAGACTCACCGCGACCTCGTACTCTTCGGCCAGCAACGCCTGCTCGAAGGCGCATTTCCAATGCTGCCCGGCAGCAAACCACTGACAGGCCCGGCGATGCCAGGAACGCCCGGCAGGCCACGGTTCGTCACGCATCAAACGCGACAGTGGAGCACATACCTGCAACCAGTCCGAAGATCCATGCCAGGGTTCGATGAAACACCCGAGGGTTTGCAGACTGCGCATCCATTGCGCCCCGTCCCCGGCACCGAACAGGTGATCGCACAGGCTGGCATTGAAGCGCGGCAAATGCGCCAGCACCCGCCAGGCTTCGGCCAGCTCCGGGCTCAGGCCGCTGAACAGCTCGTGTTGCAGATAGTCGAGCAAGGTGTCCATGCGTTGCTGCGGCAAGGTCCTCTGCGACCAGTCGCATTTTTGCATCATCAGCATCCGTACCCCGGCACACCAGCCGCCGCTGCGCTGATGGATGCGAGCAGCGACGCTAACGGCCTGGGCTGGCGGCAAGTGGCGCAACACTTGTGCGATTTCTTCCCTGGTCAGCGCCAGCGTCGCGCCTTCACATTCGTACAGTGCGTCATCCAGCAGCAGGCGCGGCCAGTTGCAGAGTGGACGCCGCCGCGTGCCGATCCACCACGTCAGGGCCGGGCTACTGATCGCCAGCATCCGGTCGAGCAATGCATCCAGCGCAGGTTCCGGACTCCGGCAGTAATCGTCGATCAACACCCAGATTGCCGAGGACCGTCGTGCCAGTTCATAAAGCAGCGAAGCCTCGTCCGAGGCAGTCAGTCCCATCGAACGCGCAAGCCGTTCGCAAAACTCGCCGACGCTCAAGGACGCCCCTGCCAACGGCAACCAGCAGACGGTGCAATTGACCGGAGCCTGCAGCAGGCACTCGGTGAGTAGCGCGGTTTTACCGCTGCCGGCCGGCGCGCAGATCAGTTTGACCCGAGCCGCCGAGCCGAGCAGTGCCTCGTAAAGGCGCGGGCGTGGCAGATGATGGGGAGACAGTCTCGGGAGAAAATCCGGTCTATCCAGACAGGGTGTCATGGCGGTCATCGGGTGCGCCTTTTTATCGTTGTACGCTCACCCTAGCCCTCTCCCCGACGCTTGTTGACGAGTATTCAGTACGCTGATCGCAGCCCATAAAAAAGGCGACCACCCGGTCGCCTTTTGTCTTGCCGGTGTATCGAAAACCCTAGCGCACGCCCTCGGCACGCAAGGCTGAAGGGGTGAAGTCGGCGACCTTGGCTTCGAAGCCGAATTCGAAACTGTGCTTCTCTTCGTTCTTCATCCCAAGGGCGATGTAGCGACCGGCGATGATGTCGTAGAGCGCTTCCAGCGTGTAGGCCTGAGCCTGGTGATCGTAGTAGTACTGGGCATGCCCCTCGGCCACCCGCCACAGCTGCCCGCGACCATCGTAGTGATCAACCAGTGCCACCTGCCAGCTGTCCTCGTCGATGTACATGTGGCGCTTGGCGTAGATGTGTCGCTCGCTCGGCTTGACCGTACCGATCACTTCCCAGACGCGATGCAATTCATAGCGGGTCAGGTCCTGATTGATGTGCCCGGCCTTGACGATGTCGTCGTACTTGAGCTTCGGCGAATCGAGTTTGTAGCTGTTGTACGGAATGTACATTTCCTTCTTGCCGATCAGCTTCCAGTCGTAACGATCCGGCGCGCCGGAGAACATGTCGAAGTTGTCCGAAGTCCGCAGGCCATCCGCCGCAGTGCCAGGCCCGTCATACGCCACCTGCGGCGCACGGCGAACCCGACGCTGGCCGGCGTTGTAGATCCACGCCAGACGCGGCTCCTTCACCTGATCGAGGGTTTCGTGCACCAACAGCACGTTGCCGGCCAGGCGCGCCGGCGCGGTCACCGACTGCTTGAAGAAAGTCAGCACGTTGGCCGCCTGCTGCGGGTCCAGGTCCTTCATCAACTGCGGCACAGCGATCTCTTCCTCGAAGCGGATCGGCGTGTAGCTGCCATTGGTCTGCGGTGTCACCTGGGTGATGATCCGCCGCAGATTGCCGCCGTGATAACGGGTGATGTGGTTCCAAAGTACCTCGACGCCGTTCTTCGGAATCGGGAAGGCGTAGTAGCGATTGCCGGTGAAATTGGCCAGGCCGTTGCCGTCGTTGATCGTGGTCACGTTCAACGCGCTGCGCTTGGCCGATTCGTAGATTTCCGGTGGCACGGCGACGGTGCGGTGGGTCGGGTAGACCGGAATCCTGTAGGTTTCCGGGTAGCGCTTGAACATCGCCACCTGCCCTTCGGAGAGTTTGCCCTTGTACTGGTCGACGTTGGCGGCTGTGATGGTGAACAGCGGTTTTTCATTGGCGAACGGGTCGGCAAGAAAGCCCTTGCTGTCCACCGCCCCGGCGTTTTTTGGAATGCCGCCGGTCCAGGCCGGAATCGAACCGTCGGCGTTACCGGCCTTCTCGGCGCCAAGCGGCGTCAGGCTGGTACCGAGCTTGTCGGCCTCTTGCGGCGACACCGCCGCGATCACGTTGGCGGCCAGCAGACTCAAGGCCAGGACACCGCATTGCAGAATCATCTTGCGCATGGATTTCATCCTTCTCGGGCAGATCAGAAGTTCACGCCGAAGCTCAGGGCCACGAAGTCACGGTCGGTGAGGACGTTGTAGTCGCCGCCAAAAAAATCGGTGTAACTGAGGCTGGCGGTGTAGGTGTTGCGGTAGTCGGCATCGACGCCGACGCTGATGGCCTTGGCGCCTTCGTTGAACAACCCGTTGGGGCCGTAACCGGAAACGTCGTGGGACCAGGACAGGTTGGGTTTGAGGTTGATCCCGCCGATCACGTTGGCGTAGTCGAGGATGGCCCGGGCGCGATAGCCCCAGGAAGTCGAAGTGACGAAACCACCGGTGTCACCGCCGAAACCGTACTGGCCGTACACCGAGTCGCGGCCGTAACGCAGCTTGCTGCGCGACTCCAGACCACCGACCCGGACCACCGCCGCCTCACCGACCACGGTCAGGCGTTCGGCACCCAGCACCTGATCGAAGAAGTGCGTGAGGGTGCTCTGGACCTGCGTCACCTCCTTGCGCCGATAGCCTTTGTTGTCCGCACCCGGCGAGGTGCTCAGCGGCGATGCAGTGCCGCCGGCAATCGGATTGAGCAGTGCCAGCGTCAAGTCGTTGGTGTTGACCTGCACCGGGGCGTTGGGCCGGTAGCTGAGCTCGCCGGTCCACGCGGTGCCGGTGGGCAATGTGGTGGCGAAACTCGCGCCATAGAGGCGGATGTCTTCCGGGTATTCGAGGTAGTACTGACCGCGACCGAGCATCACGCTTTGCGCCAGGCCGGAACCGCTGCCGGGGGCCAGGCGGTTGGCGGTGCTGACCATCCCCGGCAGTGCCGACAGGGTCGACAGCCCGGCGGTGGTGGTGCCGACCGTGGGTGTGCGGCTGTGGTAATTCATGAAGTACAGGCCATATTCGGTATCGTCGCCGAGCCAGCGCAACGCCGTCCCCCACTGCCCGGAGTCCCGCGCATCGCGATCACCGCCACGAGGCACGACCACGCCTTCGCGAGTGACCTGGATGGGTTGCCCGAAGGCAGCGGCCAGCGGCGCCAGCGGAGCAATCGCCGGACTGCCGACGGTGTAACCGTTGTTGCAACCATCCGCCGCCACGTCGACACCGAAGAAGGTCCCGCAGTTGTCGAGAACGGTCTGGTCCCACTCCAGCTGATAGAAGCCTTCGACCGAGAGCTTGTCAGTCAGGCTTTGCGAGCCGAACAGCATGTTCACCGGAATCAGGCCTTCCTTGATCTCGGCACCGGGCCGGCGGAACGCCGAGACGTCGATCGGGTTGATGCTGTTGATCGAGTTGCCGATGAAGGTACTTTCGCCCCAGCTCACCACCTGCTTGCCGGCGCGCACGGTGCCCGGCAGATCGGCAATGGAGTAGTTGTGATAGACGAACGCATCGAGAATCTGCCCGCCGGAAGACTTGGCGCCTTCCTTGCGGCCCTTGTCGCTGATCGGCTTGAACTCGCGGTCTTCGTCCTTGAGTTCGAAGTCGTACCAGTACTTGCCACGCACAAACACACCGGTGTCGCCGTACTTCAACTCAAGGTCGTGGATGCCCTTGAAGATCTTGGAAAACGTCTCGCCCTTCTTGAAGTTCAGGCGCCCGTCATCACCGGTCGAAGACTGGCCCGTACCGCCATTGACCGTGCCGACCAGCGACTTGTCGGCATCGCGCATGCCCCAGCTCGCGCCGACCGACAGCGACGAGTCGAACGTGCCTTCGATTTCACCGATGTTGAAATCCACGGCATGAGCCTGGGCCCAGCAACCCAAGGCCACCGCAGCGGCCAGCGCCTGCGGTTTGAAGATGGCGCGCATTGTTGTTTTTGTCATGCGTCTTCCCCGGTGAGTGACAGAAGGCCCCACCCTACTGCCGCCACACGGGGACGATAAGCGCACCAAGGAGGTATTCGCGCTGTCGCTCGAAAGGATGAATCCCTACCTGGGACGGGGCTTTGCGCAGGACATGAACCGGCTGGATAACCCATGATCAACACAACGGATGATCCCCACCTCGGAGCACCCCACTGTTACATGCCCCGTAACAGTGCATGTCCAGAATCGCTATTTTTCCTTTGGCCTCAGGCGCTTATTCTGAGCGGGCTTTCACGGCAGACCGCCACGAAGCAAAAGTCCGCGACCGAGTCGTCGGCAACCGATTTCTGATGGATTGAAGCGTTCTTCGCTCCATCGCCCAGGTGTTCACTGACGTTGATTTGTAGCTCCTTGATCCAACGTCTTACCTTGGCCGCTGCGTTTGCAGCGGCCTTTTTTATGCGTGCGAAAAAGATCACATCGTTCACTCATGGCAGATTCCGAAAAGCTTGTCAGATATTTCCATTTTAAAACGGGAAATACCTATTCTTTTTAATACCCGCTCAAATTTCATACAGTTTAATTCGCCATCAACTACAGCCTAATCAGAATCAAGCCAAGACGTCTTGCTGTAACTTAATGCCATGCAAACGCTTGCCGGCACTAAGATTTTTGCGCCGACTTATTACAAACCTGCTTATTCAAAGGATATGAATATGGCAAACCCTCCATCAGGAAGATTGGAAATAGGTATTAACGACGCCGTCCATATACGAGGCATTGCACCACGCGACACGTTCATTATGCCGCCATCCCATTCGCCCAGAATTCCTCACGGCAGCGGGATGTTTGGACATGGGCACGTCATGCAAATGACCGCCCATTCCGTTCAAATGATCACCCACGCCATGCAATCAAATATCAGTGTTCTGGAAAGTGAATATCAAACTCGCACGACTCAATTACCACAAACAATTGAACATGAATTAGCGACGATTCGGCAGGAGGGCTCCAATCACTATCTACCTCCCACGCAAGCGGTTATTCGCGAACTGGACATTCGCAACAGGTTGATTGCGCACAAGACTGCGGTACTTCAGCAACAAAGCGCCATCGCTAACCAGTTCTTCGGCAGTGACCCTGCCAATAAAACGCTGGCCGAGTTTATCCAAAAGGCTTCGCAGATGGAGCCGCAGATCAAGCCTTATGGCATAGCCATACAAGCTTGGACCGTTTCGTATCGCGCGGCTCATGAAGTGAGGCTGCTGTCCCAGACCATCGACATTCTGAGTAGACAGAACGCCAACTACTACACCTGGCTTGCCGCTTCCCAAGCCAACGACCGGGAGCTGGCCAGGCAAACAGCCGAACGAGCCCGAATCGCTGCCGAGCAACACCGTCAGCAAGCACTCGCAGAGGCAGCACGGCAGCAAAAGGAACAAGAGGAAATCCGGGCCCGTGAAGAGGCGCGCCTTGCAGCGCTGGCTGAAGCGCAAAGGCTTGCTGCTGAGCAGGCGCAAATCACCGCCGAAGCCATCGCACAGCAGATTGCTGCCGAGCAGGCACGTCTGCAAGCGGAAAACGCCCCGGACGGACAATCTCCAGTTTTTGCCAATGCCGGATCAATGGCCGCATTCGGCCCCACCTTTACCGGGCCGCTTGGCGTCTTTGGCAACAACCCGGCAACTACGCTGGCACTCAGAACGTCGCTGCGAACGGCGGTGTCCCTGGCGCTGACGGGGATATCCACAGCGGCGGCACCGGTGATCGTCGGATTCGCCGCTTTGCTCGCGCCCTCGAAACTGGGTAACAGCGACCTGTATTCGGCCAGCGTTCCGCTGTCAGACCTTGCACCGGATCTGAATGCAGATCTTCAAAACCTGGCAGCCGTCGGGGGAACAGTCAATCTGCCGGTCACGCTGGGCTCGTCGACGATGGGCGACAAAGTCGAATTTGTCGTAGTAGTGACGGACGGAGCGACAGTCCCCGCCCATGTTCCCGTGAGAGCCGCTCGCTTCGACGCCAGTAAAAACGTCTACGTTTCCACCGCCAGCGACACCAAGGGTCCCACTCTGACCTGGACGCCGTTGGTACAGCCACAAGACACCTCCACCAACCTGCCGCTGGCCGATACCGATCCTCCGGTCTACGACGGTGCTGAAGTTGTTCCAGACGAAGGACGGATCGATCCGTTTCCCGAGCTGGATCGGTATGGGTTTGGCGGGTTTATCACGGTCTTTCCGATTGAGTCGGGAATACCGCCGTTGTATGTGGTTTTCAGCAGTCCCTATGAGGGAGGCGTTGAAGGTGGCGAGCACAGCGGCCGCGCGTTTAACCCCGAGGAAACCGGTGGACCAATTCTTGATTTGGAATGGTCCCCTGTAACTGCAACATCAGAAGGAGCAAGCACTGTGAGACTACACATCTCAAGATTTCCTGAGTCGGCCGCCAATAAGGTAATGATTGATCGCTTGGAAAAAATCATCAGCGGAGAGATTGAGATAACGGATACAGACAAGCGCTTCTACACTCATGAGTTGAGAGAGCTAGAAAGATTCAGAGCCTTGGGATATGGAGATAACGAACGACCTGATCCGAACTCTCCTGTGTGGAACAATGTTCACACAGCAACGCTGGAGGACTTCAAACTCAAAGACGATGCTTCGCTGCTGTACACACCTGAAGCGCTGGCCGCCGACGCAGAACAAGTAGAGCGCGAATACCAAAGGTTGTTGAAGGAGATGTGGAAATGAATACTGTCGAACAAATCGTAAAAAACGAGTCCCTTGATGACATCGTTGCAGTGTTCGCTTTGATCAAAGCAAATCCACATCTGGACAGGATGATCAGACTCTACAACCGCGACATCCTCAAAGAGTATGGCGCACTCGAAAACGCCTACTCCCGCCTCTTCGCCGCCGGGGTACTTGCTCTCGGAGAGCACGGCCTGGCGATCAAAGGCCCGAACTGGTCCCCTCCAAAATTCATGATCGAAAACAGATACACCTGATCGGCAAATCGGCCACCAGGCTCTCACCTGGTGGCCGCTCGGGTTACAACGAATACTTCTGCAAATTCCCCATCATTTCTTTCAGCGCTTCGATATTGTCCTTCGGATGCGCGGCCCCTTCGAAATCACAGATCTGCTGCCAGTGTGCCGCCACATCTTCCGGCGAGAACCCTACGCGAGGATCGAACCCGGCCCCCAGGCTGCGTTCCCAGCGCACCTTGCCCATCCAGCCGCCGCCGACTTCGAACAGGCCCGAGGTTTCCTGGCACTGCTCGCTGGCCAGGTACACCACCAGCGGGCTGACCAGTTCCGGTTTGAGTTGGTCGAACACTTGCGGCGGGATCAGGCCTTCGGTCATGCGGGTGCCGCCGGTGGGGGCAATGGCGTTGACCAGGATGTTGTTCTTGCGGCCTTCGATGGCCAGGGTGCGGGTCAGGCCGTAGAGACCGAGTTTGGCCATGCCGTAGTTGGACTGGCCGAAGTTGCCGTAAATGCCAGAGGTCGATGCGGTGAAGATCACCCGCCCATAGTTTTGCTCGCGCAGATGCGGCCATGCGGCGCGGGTCATTTTGTAGGCGCCTTCGACGTGAACGCGGTAGACCAGATCCCAGTCAGCGTCCTCCATCTTGTGGAAAGTCTTGTCGCGCAGGATGCCGGCGTTGTTGACCACCACGTCGACGCGACCAAACACATCGAGGGCGTTCTGCACCAGTTTGTCGCCGTCGGTCACCGAGTCATGGTTGGCTTCGGCGATGCCGCCGGCCTCACGGATTTCCGCCACCACGCGGTCGGCGGCCGAAGCGTTGGCGCCTTCCCCCTGGGTCGAGCCGCCGAGATCGTTGACCAGCACTTTGGCGCCCTGTTTGGCGAACAGCAAAGCATGAGCGCGTCCCAGGCCACCACCGGCTCCGGTGACGATCACGACTTTATCTTCGAAACGCACAGACTCATTCATCGAGGCAACTCCAGCAGGCCTGAGGGACAGTGCCCCCGAGTGTCAGGCACGACGCGTTCGGTCACAACGAACACGGCTGAGGCTGAATGGTGCGCGATAAGGCTGGGGGATGATGAAACCGTGCAGAGGCGCAACGCGCCCCCGCCCTGCGATCAGGAGCACGCCACCTTGCGCGGCGGCAGCACGAAGTGATCACGAAATTCCAGGTAGTGCTTGAGCACCTGCACCGGCGCTTCGCTTTGCGGGTAATGACCGATGCCGGGCAACAGCACGGTGTCCGCGTCGGGTATCAACTCGCGATAACGTTCGACCATGTGCACGCCGGAGATCGGATCGACCTCGCCGTCGATCACCCGCAACGGCACCTCGCCGCGCTGCATCGCTGCGACCCAGCGATCACGCTGCACCCGGCGTTCCGGAATGTAGGTGATCAGCTTGTGCATGATGCGCGGCCCGCGATTGCATTCGACCAGGCTCCAGAAGTCGTCCATTTCACTTTCACTGGGCCGGGTGTCCGGGCCGAAGATCTGCCGGAAGCTTTTCACCAGTGCATCGCGGGTAAACGCGCGGCCGATCATCCAGCCCAGCGGGCTGAGCAACAGCTTTTGCGCCAGCAGTGGCCGATGGGTTTCCGGGAACAGACCACCGTTGAGGAACACACAACTGGCGACTTCGATCTTCTCTTCGTAATGCCGGGCCAGCAGCTCCTGGGCAACGCTGTCGCCGTAGTCATGGGCAAGGAGATGCACCGGTTGCTCGACCTGAAGATGCGCGAGCAGGGCTTGTTGCAGATCGGCTTGCTCCAGCAGGCTGTAGGTGTGGTTCAACGGTTTGGCCGAGTCGCCGAAGCCGAGCATGTCGCAGGCGATCACCCGAAAGCGCTGGGCCAGCGGCTGCCACAGGTAATGCCAGTCCCAACTGGCCGTCGGGAAGCCGTGGATCAGCAGCAACGGTTCGCCCTGCCCGGCCGTCCAGTAACGGATCGGCTGGCCACGAAAGACAATCGACTGGCTGCGTTTGCGCCAGGCACTCAGAGGAATCTCGGCGAGAGGCATTAGAGTTTATACCCCGGATCTTGTTTATCGAGTTTGCGCAGCAGCGCCGGCCAGGCCAGCGCGCCGCCCATGCCTTGGGCACTTTTGGTGACGCCGGCGATCATCGCCTTGGCGCCCGCCAGAATCTGCGGTTCGATGGCGATCAATTCGGCACCGCCGGTCTGCGCCATGACCTGGATGTCGCAGGCGCGCTGGAAGGTAAACATCATCAGGAACGTGTCCGCGATGGTGCCGCCACAGGTCAGCAGACCGTGGTTGTGCAGCATCAGGAAATTGTTGTCGCCAAGGTCGGCCTGCAACCGAGCCTTCTCTTCGTGGTTGAGTGCTACACCTTCATAGGCGTGAAAGGCCAGGCTCGACAGCACGAACAACGATTGCTGACTGATCGGCAGCACGCCCTGCTTCTGCGCCGACACGGCGACACCGGAAGCGGTGTGGGTGTGCAGCACGCAGGCCACGTCATGGCGCACTTCGTGGACGGCACTGTGAATGGTGTAGCCGGCAGGATTGATTTCGTAGGGGCTGTCCATGAGCTTGTTGCCGGCCTGGTCGACCTTCACCAGGCTGGACGCGGTGATCTCATGGAACATCATCCCGAACGGATTGATCAGGAAATCTTCGGTGCCAGGCACCTTGGCCGAGATGTGGGTGAAGATCAGATCGTCCCAGCCATGCAGGGCGACCAGTCGATAGCAGGCGGCGAGATCGACCCGGGTCTGCCACTCCGCAGCACTGACCTGATCTTTGACATTCAAGGAAGAAGGGACGGGGGCTACGCTCACTGTATGCACCTCTGTTTTTGTTTTTTTCGGCAGGTGTCAGCAGTCTAGTCAGCCCCGGGGGTTCGCGTAGTTGCATTGGCAGCCAGCTTGATGACTGAGCGAGTCAGCTGCGCAAACCGCTTGGATCCATGTCAAAGCAACGACGCCAACAAAGGTGCGGCGAACAGATTGAGCAACCCGGTGAGCACCATCACCAGCCCCGCCACCGAGCCTTCTTCACCACCCACTTCATGGGCGCGACTGACGCCCGCACCATGGGCGCCCACGCCAAACAACGCGCCCCGAGCCAGGGCACTGCGCAGTGGCAGCCACTTGAGCAGCACCCCGCCCAGCATGGCGCCGAACACCCCGGTGAACATCACGAACACCGCCGTCAGCTCAGGTACGCCACCCAGATCCTGCGCCAGCGGCATGGCAAACGGCGTGGTGATCGAGCGCGGCACCAGCGACAACGTGACCGAACTGTCCAGCGCCAAAGCCCTGGCCAGACCGAACGAGGTGGCAATCGATGCGGCACTGCCGGCCAGCATGCCCAGCAACAACGCCGACCAGTGCCGCACCAGCAAACGTCGCTGTTGCCAGATCGGCACCGCAAACGCGACGGTGACCGGCCCGAGCACCAGCATCAGCCAGTGGGTGTTGCTCGAATATTCGGCGTATGCGGTATGCAACGGCACCGCGAGCGCCAGCAGCAACGTGGGGACCAGAATCAGTGGCGACAGCAGGTAACGCCCGGTAAGGCGATACAACCAGCGACTGAACAGGTAGGCCAGCAAGGTGAACGCCAGCCAGAACATCGGCATCAGCTCAAGCTTCATGGGACCGCCTCAGGCGCACGGCCAATTCAACGGTGAACGCCGTCACCAGCATCACCATCAGCGTGCTGGCCGCGATCACCAGCAGAATCCGCCAGCCGTCGTCACGCAGCAAGGCGCCGTAATCCAGCAGGCTCATCAGCGCCGGTATGAAAAACAGCAGCATCTCGGCCATCAACAGTCCCGCGCCCATTTGCAACGCCGCCGGCTTGACCCAGCCGAATGCAAAAGCCAGCAGCAACAGTGCCATGCCGATCACGCCGCCGGGGATCGGCATGGCCAGCCAAGCGGCCAACTGGCAGCCAAGCAGGTAGAGACCGAGCAGCACGGCCAGTTCAGCCAGCAGGCGAGAGAGATATTTAAATGTCGAGGCTTTCATCGGGGGGCTCCTTTCAGGTGCCTATTTTACGAACCGGACTGCCATCTCCAAAGCGAATTGTTAGACTCAAAGCCATTCCAATCCGGAATCAGGCCATGGAATTCAAACAGCTCAAAAGCTTCGTCGAAGTCATGCATCAGGGCGGTTTCACCCAAGCGGCGAAAACCCTGCACATCAGTCAATCCGCCGTGAGCAAGCAGATCGCCCAGCTCGAACAGAGCCTCGGCACCCCGCTGCTCGATCGCCTGGGTTCGCAATTACGCCTGACCGCCGCCGGCAGCGTGGTGCTGCAACGGGCCGAAGGCATGCTGCGCCTGCGCGATGAATTGCTCACCGAACTGGATGATCTCAGTCATCTGGCGCGCGGCGAGTTACGCCTAGGATTGCCCTTGCTGGGCAGCGATGCGCTGTTCGCCGGGCTGTTCGCCGAATACCGACGGCGCTACCCGAACATCAGCGTGCAATTGCTCGAAGGCGGCAGCCGCAATGTCGAACAGGCGGTGCTGAGCGGGGAACTGGAGCTGGGCGGCAGTCTGCTGCCGAAAGATCCTCAGTTCGACTTCCAGCCGTTCTGCGATGAGCCGCTCGATGCGCTGCTGCCGGTGGATCACCCATTGGCGACGAAAGGTGAAATCGGTCTGGAGGAGCTGGCCGAGACGCCGTTCCTGCTGTATCAGCGCAGTTTCGTGCTCAACGATCGTTTGCTTCAGGCGTGCCAGCAGATGGGCTTCACCCCGAAGGAGGGTGGCCGTAGCGGTCAGGCGGATTTTCTCGCGGCGCTGGTGGCCGCCGGGCAAGGCGTGGTGCTGCTGCCCAGCGTGGTGGCCCGCGGGCTGGTGCGGCCAGGCGTGGTACGCCTGACCTTGAACGCGCCGGACTACCTGCGCTGGGACATCGCCTTCATCTGGCGCCGGGGCGCCTATCTGTCGAAGGCGGCGCAGGCCTGGCTCGCACTGCTGCGCGAGCGCAGAATCAACCTTTGAGCGTGGCGATCAACTGCTCGATCCAAGGCTCCGCGTCGGTTTCCGGGGTGACGCTTTCGCTGGCGTCGATGCGCAGCATGTCCTGCACTTCACGCACGCCCAGCTCGCCGAACAATTCACGCATCTGCTCACCACCGCCGCAGAACGTGTCGCCGTAACTGGCGTCGCCCAAGGCGATCACAGCGCCAGGCAAACCGCACCAGGCCGCCGGCAACTGGTCGCGAATGCTCGAGTAGAGTGGTTGCAGGTTGTCCGGCAACTCGCCCATGCCGGTGGTCGAAGTTACTGCGAGCAAGGCCTCGGGGCCAAAGTTCTGGAGATCGGCGAGGCTGGCGCGCGAGTTGTAGAAGGTTTCAAAACCGGCGGCTTTCAGCAGGCTTTGCGCGTGGCGAGCGACTTCTTCGGCGGTGCCGTACACCGAGCCGGAGAGGATGGCGACTTTCATCAATCTGATCCTGAAACTGAAAAAAAGAGCGGCGATAGTAACAGCCACCGGCGCAATGTTGCGATTGGCTCTCGATAAGCGCTGATGGCCAGTAGACAGCGCTGATTGATCTTCTAGAATGCCTGCCACCGACAACCTTGAAAGGATTCAAAGATGATCAATGCCAGCCTGCTGCAAATGGTGATCAACGCGTCGAATGACGGAATCGTGGTAGCCGAGCGAGAAGGCAAGGAAGACAACATCCTGATTTACGTGAACCCGGCTTTCGAACGCCTGACGGGTTACACCAGTGAAGAGATCCTGTATCAGGATTGCCGTTTTCTGCAGGCCGGAGACCGGGACCAGGAAAACCTGCCGCTGATCCGCGAAGCTTTGCGCAGTAACGGTTCGTGTCGGGAAATCATCCGTAACTATCGCAAGGACGGCACACCGTTCTGGAACGAGCTGTCGCTGTCGACGGTAAAAAACGCTGATGATGGACAGACTTACTTCGTCGGTGTGCAAAAGGATGTCACCGTGCAGGTCAAGGCACAGCAACGGGTTGCGCAGCTGGAGGCCCAGGTCGCGGCTCTAGAAGCAGAACTGGCGGCCGTGAAAGCGACGAACGGCGCAAACAAAACTGCGAACTAAGTGTCATTAACTACAATCACCAATGACTTTGTAATTATTTATTTCGAGCTAGCCATGCAACGCGACGCCCTCCTGACCCAGGATGAGCTGGATTTCATCCAGACCATGCAACACAACCCGCAGCTCAATGTGCGGGATGCGACGTCGAGCCTGCTGGTCAATGGTGGTTCGCAGATCCGTGATCTGCTCACGCGCCTGGCGGCCCATGAGCAAGTCACCATCCAGGCCAACTTCGAAAACCAGCAGATGACCTTTCCGCTGCATCTGGTGGAAGACGAATTCCATGCCCTGCATTTACGTCTGGGTGTGCCAAGCATCTATGAAGACGGACCGATGGTTCGCCCGTGGCGTCTGGCCCTTGAAGAACCGGTAGCTCTGGAGAATGCCAAGGGCCAGCCGGGGATGCTGTGGGTTCACGAGGTTTCGCATAAAGGCGTGCTGCTGGAAGTGCGCAACAAGACCAAGCCACCGAAGCATTTCGCCCTGTGGTTCAGCCCTTCAGGCTATGAGCGGATTTCCCTACGCGGCACCTTCGAACGGGAAACCGAAAGCGGTTTCTACGCCTACGACCTGAGCCAGAGCGACGCTGACGAAACCGAGCGGCTGCGCCAGTTCATCCTTCAGCAACACCGACTGACCCACCCTGCCCTGCATACCTGATCTTCAGGTATCCAGCGTCCCGGCCAGAAACCGGTTCAAACGCTGACGCATCGTCGCCCCTTCATTGCCCAGACAGCCGACCGACGATCCGGCTAGGCTATCCTGGGCCAGATCCGCCGCGTCACCGGCCAGCAGCAACTGGCAGTCGAGGCTGAGGGCCAGACGATTCAGGCGCCGGGGCAACTCCGCCGTCGGCGCGTGATTGGAAAACAGCACCAGCGCCTGGGGTTTGATCTTTTCGCAAACCAATGTCAGCTCATCGAACGGCTGGCCGGTGGTCAGCACCCGAACGCCTGCATCGTTGCCACTGAGAAACAGTGCCGCCACCAACAATTCGAGCTCACGGCATTGCCCGGCCAGGGCACTGACAATCACCTTGCGCGGATGCGAGCCACGCAACACAACGATGCGCTGCAGTACCCGCGCCCTCAGGAAACCGTCGAGGAACAGCCACTCGCTGGTTTGCCCGAATGAGTCCTGGCGCTGCAACAGCTGCAGCCAAAGCGGCATCAGGATGTCCTGGAACACCACAGGCAGCATGTAGGAAGAGAAAATCTGCCCGTAGACCCGATCCAGTTCCTGGTCATCGAACGAACTGACCGCCCGCTGAACCTGCTCCTGCCATTGCAGGTAGTCGGCCTGCACCAGGTCATCGGGAATGATGTGTGCCAACACCTTCATCGGCTCGGTCTTGGCCAGGATCCTGCCGACCTTGCTCACCGAGACACCACGATCGATCCAGTCGACGATACTGCGAACGCGCTCGATATCGGTCATTGAATACAACCGGTGCCCACTTTCGGTGCGCGTCGGCTGGATCAGACCATAACGCCGCTCCCATGCGCGCAACGTGACCGGGTTCACTCCGGTCAGGCGCGCCACCTCGCGTATGGGGAAAAGCTCTTCGCGCTCAAGCGCAACAGAAGCCTGCGAGGCAAGGCGAACGTCAGTAATGACAGGCATGTGTGCAGACACGTCCTTGTTGGCGTAGTTGGATCCCATTCTACCTCTGAAGCCCCATTCCGATTCAAGCGATGAAATGGGACGAACGTCTCTGGTCTCGTCACAATAATCAGGAATAATCCTTGCTTGTCGAAAGCGCAGCCCTCTACCCCGGTGCTGCGTCAGGCGAAGTTCCTACCCGGAGCGACGCATATGCAATTCGGAGATACACAATGTCTACTTCCCCCGTCACGCTGATGGTCGCCCGTCGCGTCGCCGATGGTCGCTATCAGGACCTGATCGCCTGGCTGCGCGAAGGCGAACAACTGGCCACCGATTTCCCCGGCTACCTCGGTTCCGGCGTCCTGGCTCCGCCTCCCGGCGATAATGAATTCCAGATCATTTTCCGCTTTGTCGACGAACAGACCCTGCATGCCTGGGAGCACTCTGCATCGCGCACCGCGTGGCTGTCCCGTGGCAGTGATCTGTTCGCCCATCCGAAGGAACATCGGGTCAGCGGCATCGAAGGCTGGTTCGGCGCAGCAGGCGTCCGCCCACCGCGCTGGAAACAGGCCGTAGCCATCTGGCTGGCGTTCTTCCCGGTGTCGCTGCTGTTCAACTTCGTGCTGGGCCCGCTGCTCGGTGAAATGAGCCTGTTGCCCCGCGTATTCATCAGCACGCTGTGCCTGACACCGTTGATGGTCTATTTCTTCATCCCGCTGTCGACGCGTCTGCTGGCCGGCTGGCTCAACAGCGCCCCGGCCCGTCCATTGCCCGGTGCGGCATCCGCGCAAAATCGCTGAAACCATCGCTCGCGTCGCTGTTATAGTTTTTGCTCAGACCTCGACGCGAGCCAATCATGACCTCCTTTGCAGCCCCCATTCTCATCACTGGCGCCGGCCAGCGTGTCGGGCTGCATTGCGCGCAGCGGCTGCTGGAAGACGGCCACCGGGTCATTTTCACCTACCGCAGCGAACGTCCCGGTGTGAAAACGTTAAGGGATCTGGGGGCCATCGGCGTATTCGCGGATTTTTCCAGCGAGGCCACGATCCTCGCTTTCATCGCTGAACTGAAGATCCACACCGACAGCCTGCGAGCCATCGTGCACAACGCTTCCGAATGGCTGGCGGAAAACGGCGACGGTGAAGCCGAAGCCTTCACCCGCATGTTCAACATCCACATGCTGGCGCCGTACCTGATCAACCTGCATTGCGCCGATCTGCTGCAACGTTCGAGCCCCGCCGACATCATCCACATCAGCGACGACGTCACGCGCAAGGGCAGCAGCAAACACATCGGCTATTGCGCCAGCAAGGCCGGGCTCGACAGTCTCACGCTGTCCTTCGCCGCGCGCTATGCGCCGTCAATCAAGGTCAACGGCATCGCACCGGCCCTGCTATTGTTCAATCCCGACGACGACGCGGCATACCGCGCCAAGGCGCTGGCCAAGTCCGCGCTGGGCATCGAGCCGGGCAGCGAAGTGATCTATCAGAGCCTGCGTTATCTGCTCGACAACCCTTATGTCACCGGCACCACCCTGACCGTCAACGGCGGGCGGCACGTCAAGTAAAACGCCCCCGCGAGGATGCTCCATGACCCGTTCCCTGCCCGAAAACTACCGCGAGATCCTCATCGGCCTCGGTGAAGATCCCGACCGTGAAGGCTTGCTCGACACACCGGTGCGCGCGGCCAAGGCCATGCAGTATCTGTGTCACGGCTATGAACAGAGCGTCGACGAGATCGTCAATGGTGCGCTGTTCGCTTCCGACAGCGACGAGATGATCATCGTCGCCGACATCGAGCTGTATTCGTTGTGCGAACATCACCTGCTGCCCTTCATCGGCAAGGCCCATGTGGCTTATATTCCGACAGGCAAGGTACTGGGACTGTCTAAGATCGCGCGACTGGTGGACATGTTCGCCCGCCGCCTGCAGATCCAGGAAAACCTCACCCGGCAGATCGCCGAGGCGGTCCAGCAAGTCACCGATGCCGCCGGTGTCGCGGTGGTCATCGAAGCCCGGCACATGTGCATGATGATGCGCGGTGTCGAGAAACAGAATTCGACCATGAACACCTCGGTCATGCTTGGCGCCTTCCGCGAGTCGAGCAACACCCGCCAGGAGTTCCTGCAATTGATTGGACGGAGCAAGTAAATGCCACAACTTCAACCGGGAATGGCGCGCATCCGGGTCAAGGATCTGCGCCTGCGCACCTTTATCGGGATCAACGAGGACGAGATCCTCAACAAGCAGGATGTGCTGATCAACCTGACCATCCTGTACGCCGCGCAGGAAGCGGTGCGTGACAACGACATCGACCACGCGCTGAACTACCGCACCATCACCAAGGCGATCATCGCCCATGTGGAGGGCAACCGCTTCGCGCTGCTCGAGCGCCTGACCCAGGAATTGCTGGATCTGGTGATGGCCAACGAATCGGTGCTGTACGCCGAGGTCGAAGTCGACAAGCCGCACGCGTTGCGTTTTGCCGAGTCGGTGTCGATTACCCTCGCCGCCAGCCGCTGAGTGCGTCTGGCGCTCCGGGCGTCAGACTTTTATCATCCGCGCCACGATTTGACTGCACAGAGCCCATCATGACCGAGCAACAACGCCTCGAACTCGAAGCCGCCGCCTTCCGCCGGCTGGTCGCCCACCTGGACAGCCGCAAGGATGTGCAGAACATCGACCTGATGAACCTCTCCGGGTTCTGCCGCAACTGCCTGTCCAAGTGGTACAAGGCCGCCGCCGACGAGCGCCAGATCGAGGTCAGCCTCGACGATGCCCGGGAAGTGGTTTACGGCATGCCGTACGCCGAGTGGAAAGCCCAATATCAGCAAGAAGCCAGCGCCGAACAACAAGCGGCGTTCGCCAAAGGAAAACCCAATGAGTGATCTGAACACCCTGCGCGCCAGCCTCAAGAGCGGCGAACACGTTTTTGCCGACACCCTGGCGTTCATAGCCGCCGGTTACGACTACCAGCCTCAGGCGTTCAACAACGGCGGCGTGGAAAACGCGGCCGGGCAAAACGAAGGCTCGTGCAAGACTCTGGGTCTGGCGCTGCTGGAAGGCTTGAGCGATGAAGAAGCCCTGCTGGCGTTCGGCGAACACTACCGTTCGGTTGTGGCAACGCCTGAAGGCAGCGATCACGGCAATATCCGTGCGCTGATCAAGCACGGTCTGGCGGGCGTGAAGTTCGAAGCGCAGCCGCTGACCCGCCGCTGATTCCGAGCGAATCGCGAACATAAAAAAACCGGCCAATTGGCCGGTTTTTTTGTACCTGCGATCTTAGAACGAAGCGTTCTGCAGATCGTCCAGGTAACGCTCGGTGTCCAGTGCCGCCATGCAGCCGGCGCCGGCCGAGGTAATGGCCTGACGGTAAACGTGGTCGGCCACGTCGCCGGCGGCGAAGATGCCTTCGACGCTGGTCGCGGTGGCGTTGCCTTCACGGCCGCCCTGAACGACGAGGTAGCCGTCCTTCAGCTCCAGCTGACCTTCGAACAACGAAGTGTTCGGGGTGTGGCCGATCGCGATGAACACACCGTCAACTTTGATTTCGTCGAAGCTGCCGTCGTTGTTCTTCAGACGTGCACCGGTCACGCCCATGTTGTCGCCCAGCACTTCGTCCAGGGTCGCGTTCAGTTTCAGCTCGATCTTGCCTTCGGCCACACGGGCGTTGAGCTTGTCGATCAGGATCTTCTCGGCGCGGAAGGTTTCGCGACGGTGGATCAGGGTGACCTTGCTGGCGATGTTGGCCAGGTACAGGGCTTCTTCGACAGCGGTGTTGCCGCCACCGACCACGGCCACCGGTTTGTTGCGATAGAAGAAACCGTCGCAGGTCGCGCAGGCCGAAACGCCTTTGCCCATGAACGCTTCTTCCGACGGCAGGCCCAGGTAACGAGCGCTGGCACCGGTGGCGATGATCAGGGCGTCGCAGGTGTAGGTGCCGCTGTCGCCGGTCAGGCTGTACGGTTTGGAAGCGAAGTCCACGGCGTTGATGTGATCGAAGACGATCTCGGTTTCAAAACGCTCGGCGTGCTCGCGCATGCGTTCCATCAGCACCGGACCGGTCAGGCCGTGGACGTCGCCCGGCCAGTTGTCGACTTCGGTGGTGGTGGTCAGTTGACCGCCGGCCTGCATGCCGGTGATCAGCAGCGGCTTGAGGTTGGCACGGGCAGCGTAGACAGCAGCGCTGTAACCGGCAGGGCCGGAACCGAGAATGATCACTCGCGAATGACGGACTTCAGACATGAACCTGTCTCCTGTTGACCGGCCGATACATCAGGCGCGGACGCCGGACTGCCGGCGAGAATAAAAAAGGACTGTGGATAACCTTGGGGAAGGCGTGAGCTCGACAGTCCTGTAAAAAGTTGGGTGCAGCGTATCGAGGGGGGCAAGATTAAGGAAATACGGTTTAACAATCCAGCTCATAGGTGGTCTCTATGCCGACACACTGACGAGATGGACGTCTTTGTTACAGTGAATGTCGATCCCGCTGCCGCGCTTTCACAGCTTATGCAAAGCCGGTAAGGTCGGCGCGTTTTCCCTTGCTCGGAGCACCCTATGCCCGCCCCTGTTCTCTCCGGCCCGCAATACCTGCGCGAAGGCCTGAAACTGGTCCTCAGTCCTGGCCTGCGTCTGTTCGTGCTGCTGCCGCTGGCGATCAACCTGGTGCTGTTCGTCGGATTGATCTATTTCGCCGGCCACCAGTTCAGCCTGTGGGTCGATTCCCTGATGCCGTCGCTCCCGGACTGGCTGAGCTTTCTGAGCTACATCCTGTGGCCGCTGTTCGTGGTGCTGGTGGCGTTGATGGTGTTCTTCACTTTCACCATGCTCGCCAACGTGATCGCCGCGCCGTTCAACGGCTTTCTCGCGGAAAAAGTCGAAGTCGTGGTGCGCGGCACCGACGACTTCCCGGCCTTCAGTTGGGGCGAACTGATCGCGATGATCCCGCGCACCCTCGCCCGGGAAATGCGCAAACTGGGCTATTTCCTGCCCCGGGCCATCGGCCTGTTCATCCTGTCGTTCATCCCGATGGTGAACATTATCGCCGCGCCGCTGTGGCTGCTGTTCGGTGTATGGATGATGGCGATCCAGTACATCGACTACCCGGCGGACAACCACAAACTGGGCTGGAACGAGATGCTCGCCTGGCTGCGGCAGAAACGCTGGCAGAGCATGAGCTTCGGCGGGATCGTTTACCTGGCGCTGCTGATTCCGGTGGTGAACATCCTGATGATGCCGGCGGCGGTGGCCGGGGCGACCTTGTTCTGGGTGCGTGAGCGCGGGGCCGAAAATCTTGTGACACAACGCTGAGCGCACGTCACAAATCCATCATCCGAACGTCACAAGCGCGACATGGCCTCAGCCGACACTGAGGCCATGACGACAGCTCTACACATCACTCTGATCAGCGAAACCTTCCCACCGGAAATCAACGGCGTGGCCAATACCCTTGGCCGCTTGTGCGACGGTTTGCGCGCGCGCGGGCATCGGGTGGAACTGGTGCGGCCACGTCAGGGTGACGATCCTCAGCGCAGTGAAGACGACGCGCTGCTGTTGTGCCGCGGCTGGCCGCTGCCGGGTTATCCGGGGTTGCAGTGGGGTCAGTCGTCAATGCACAAATTGTTGCGGCGCTGGACACGTCAGCGCCCGGACGTGCTGTACATCGCCACCGAAGGCCCCCTCGGTTTGTCGGCACTGCGCGCGGCACGTCGCCTGGGCATCGCTGTGGTCAGCGGCTTTCACACCAATTTCCAGCAGTACACCAATCAGTACGGTCTCGGTCTGCTGACGCGTCTACTGACGCATTATCTGCGCTGGTTCCACAATCGTTCGGCGCTGACCCTGGTGCCCAGCGTCAGCCAGCGCCTGGAACTGGAACGGCGGCATTTCGATCGTCTGGCGCTGTTGTCCCGAGGCGTCGACAGCCAGTTGTTCCACCCGACCAAACGCCTGAATGCCCTGCGCGAACAATGGGGACTGAGCGAGCAGGACATTGCGGTGATTCACGTCGGACGCCTGGCACCCGAAAAGAATCTTGGTCTGCTCAAACGCTGCTTCGACAAGCTCGCTGGCGCGTACCCGCAACGCAATCTGAAGCTGATCATCGTCGGTGACGGACCGCAGCGTGTAGCTCTGGAAAAGGAATTGCCCGACGCGATTTTCTGCGGCTCACAACGCGGCGAAGCATTGGCGGCGCACTACGCGTCCGGCGATCTGTTCCTGTTTCCGAGCATGACCGAGACGTTCGGCAACGTCGTGCTGGAAGCTCTGGCGTCAGGCCTTGGCGTGGTGGCCTACGATCAGGCAGCGGCTGCGCAGCATATTCGCCACGGCTACAACGGCGTGCTGGCAATGCCGGGGGATGAAGAGGCGTTTTGCGATGCAGCGCAGTGGCTGCTGGAAGAGGATGAAACCTTGCGCTGCGTCAGATTGAACGCCCGCCAACATGCCAGTCGTCAAGGCTGGGCGGCGATCATCGAGCAGTTTGAACACCATTTGCAGGGAGCTTGCCGCGACCTGCGCGACAAGCCCCCCACGTCGATCAAACCAGCGTCATCAACGCCTCACGGCTGAACGGCAAAATGTCCTGCTCGCGGCCTTCGCGCACTTTCTGCGCCCAGTCCGGATCCACCAGCAGCGCACGACCTACCGCCACCAGATCGAACTCGTCATTGTTCAGACGCTCCAGCAGCTTTTCCAGACTGGCCGGTTGCGCCACCTTGTCGGTGTTGACCATGAATTGCAGGAACTCGCCATCGAGGCCGACGCTGCCGACGGTGATGGTCGGTTTGCCGGTCAACTTGCGGGTCCAGCCCGCCAGGTTCAGTTCGGAACCGTCGAATTCCGGCTCCCAGAAACGGCGCGTCGAGCAGTGGAAAATATCCACGCCAGCGTCGGACAACGGCTTGAGGAACTCGCCCAGCGCCTCCGGGGTTTGCACCAGACGGGCGGTGTAGTCCTGCTGTTTCCACTGCGAGAAGCGGAAGATGATCGGGAAACCCTCGCCCACTGCAGCACGCACGGCCTGGATCAGCTCGATGGCGAATCGCGAACGGTTGGCCAGGCTGCCGCCGTATTCGTCGGTGCGCTGGTTGCTGCCTTCCCAGAAGAACTGGTCGATCAGGTAACCGTGGGCGCCGTGGATTTCCACGCCGTCCATGCCGATGCTCTGGGCATCTTTGGCGGCCTGGGCGAAGGCCGCGATCACGTCTTGGATATCCTGCTTGGTCATGCCGTGCACCACGACCTGACCGTCCTTGAGTTTCTCGGTCGGGCCATACCCCGGCACGCTGGCATCCGGCTCGGTGCCGATGCGGCGAACGCTGCCGACGTGCCACAGTTGCGGAACAATCTTGCCGCCTTCGGCGTGCACCGCGTCGACGACTTTTTTCCAGCCGGCCAGTGCCGCTTCGCCGAAGAACTGCGGCACATTCGGGTAACCGTTGGAGGCCAGGTGGCCGACGGTGGTGCCCTCGGTGATGATCAGGCCGACACCGGCCGCCGCACGACGACGGTAGTACTCGATCACTTTGGAATTGGGTACGCCGCCCGGAGAGAACGAACGGGTCATCGGCGCCATGACCACGCGGGTCGGCAGTTCGAGGGCACCGAGCTGGAACGGTTTGAACAAGGCTTGAACAGGCATGGGAGGCTCCACGAAAAATTGATCGACGGGCATTGAATTCATATGACGGCGATAATATGCGGAGTTCCAACAGTGTCATAGCACTATTGATCTGAATGATTAAGGGTCAAAAGGCAGGCAAAAAAAATCGCAGCTCGATGGCTGCGATTTTCGCGTTTCAGCTCAGGGCTTTTTCAATCGCCGTGATCACCGAAGGATCATCCGGCGCCGTGCGCGGCGAGAAGCGGGCCAGTACACGACCGTCCTTGCCGAGCAGGAATTTCTCGAAATTCCAGGTGATGTCGCCGGGAAATTCGGCACCCTCGCCCGCCAGCAGACGGTAGAGCTGATGGCGATCGTGGCCGTTGACTTCGAGCTTCTTCGACAACGGAAAACTCACGCCATAGTTGAGGCTGCAGAATTCCTGGATCTCCTGCTCGCTGCCCGGTTCCTGGCCGGCAAACTGGTTGCACGGCAGGCCCAGCACGCTGAAGCCTTTGCCCTTGTATTGCTGATAGAGGTTTTCCAGCGCCGCGTACTGTGGGGTCAAGCCGCATTTGGAGGCGACGTTGACCACCAGCACGACTTGGCCCTTGAAGGGTGCCAGTGGTAGCTCCTGACCATTCAGGGCTGTCAACTTAAGGTCGTGAAAAGCACTCATGACGAACTCCAGATTCCCGTGTTCTACTCGAAACAGCCACTTGGCGAGACGACCAAGGACAGCCGCGGACTAAAAAGGCGCCCTCGGGCGCCTCTCCAGTTCTCTGAGCTTAGCGCAGAAAATCAGTGGTGATGGCCACCTTCGCCATGGACGTGACCATGAGCGACTTCTTCCTGGCTGGCGTCACGGATGGCAACGACCTTCACTTTGAAGTTCAGGCGCTGACCGGCCAGCGGGTGGTTGCCGTCGACGGTCACGTCGTCGCCGTCCAGATCACGGATGGTGACGATCTGCATCTGGCCGTCCGGCGCCGAAGCGTGGAACTGCATGCCGACTTCCAGCTCGTCGACACCTTCGAACATGCTGCGGCTCAGGGTGCTGACCAGTTCGGCCGAGTACTCGCCGTAGGCATCTTCCGGCTCGACGGAAACTTCCAGCTCGTTGCCGACTTCCTTGCCTTCCAGGGCTTTTTCCAGGCCCGGGATGATGTTGCCTGCGCCATGCAGGTAAACCAGCGGAGCGCCGCCGGCGGAGCTGTCGATGACCTCACCAGCGTCGTTGGTCAGGGTATAGTCGATGGAGACAGCCTTATTGGCGGCGATCAGCATGGGGCGAGACCTTTTGCATAAGAATATAGAAAGGCCAAGTTTAGCGAAGCAATCGCTCGAAAGCGAACACAACCCTGACAAACGGGATTCGACGATCACGGGCTTCCGTCAGGACGAGGACGGTCACTGGGTGGCCGAGCTCTCCTGCGGCCACACCCAGCATCTGCGCCACCAGCCACCCTGGCAGTCACGGGCATGGGTGCTGGACGCAACGCAACGTATTGAAAAAATAGGCCAACCCTTTGCTTGCGGTTGGTGCGCTCAAGGCGCGGTTAGCGCTAACCTTGACGCCTGAAAAATCGGTGGAAGGCCAGCCATAGGCCCACGCCCTTGCCATGCACCCTTAGAGAATCCGCATGCAAACTTTTTTTATCGCGCCCACCGATTTTGGTGTGGGTCTGACCTCCATCAGCCTCGGGCTGGTGCGTACGCTGGAACGGGCCGGGCTGAAAGTCGGCTTCTTCAAACCGATTGCCCAGCCGCACCCGGGCGACACCGGCCCTGAGCGCTCCACCGAACTGGTGGCCCGCACCCACGGCCTGAAACCGCCTCAGCCGCTGGGTCTGGCCCATGTCGAGCGGATGCTTGGCGACGGTCAGCTCGACGAGTTGCTCGAAGAAATCATCGCGCTCTACCAGCAGGCTGCCGTCGGCAAGGACGTGCTGGTCGTCGAAGGCATGGTGCCGACCCGCAGCGCCAGCTATGCCGCGCGGGTCAACCTGCACCTGGCCAAGAGCCTGGACGCCGAGGTGATTCTGGTCTCGGCGCCGGAAAACGAAGTGCTCACCGAACTGTCCGGCCGCGTCGAGTTGCAGGCGCAACTGTTCGGCGGTCCGAAAGACCCGAAAGTCCTCGGCGTGATCCTCAACAAGGTCAAGACCGACGAGAGCATGGATGCCTTCGCCGCGCGCCTGAAAGAACATTCGCCATTGCTGCGCAGCGGTGATTTCCGTCTGCTCGGCTGCATTCCTTTCCAGCCCGAACTCAACGCCCCGCGCACCCGCGACGTCGCCGACCTGATGGGCGCCCAGGTACTCAACGCCGGCGACTACGAAACCCGGCGCATGACCAGAACCATCATTTGTGCGCGCACCATGCGCAACACCGTGGACCTGCTCAAGCCCGGCGTGCTGGTGGTGACCCCCGGCGATCGCGACGACATCATCCTCGCCGTCAGCCTCGCCGCGATCAACGGCGTACCGCTGGCCGGCCTGCTGCTGACCAGCGACACCCTGCCGGATCCACGCATCATGGACCTGTGCCGTGGCGCGCTGCAGGCCGGTTTGCCGGTGTTGTCGGTGAGCACCGGCTCCTACGACACCGCCAACCTGCTCAACGGCCTGAACAAGGAAATCCCCGTCGATGACCGGGAGCGCGCGGAGATCATCACCGATTTCGTCGCCAGTCATCTGGATGCCAAGTGGCTGCATCAGCGCTGTGGTACGCCGCGAGAAATGCGCCTGTCTCCAGCGGTGTTCCGCTATCAATTGATTCAACGCGCCCAGGCCGCCAACAAGCGCATCGTCCTGCCTGAAGGCAGCGAACCGTTCACCGTGCAAGCGGCGGCGATCTGTCAGGAACGCGGCATTGCCCGTTGCGTGTTGCTGGCCAAACCGGCGGACGTCGAAGCCGTCGCCCGGGCCCAGGGCATCGTGTTGCCGCCGGGGCTGGAAATCCTCGATCCGGATCTGATCCGCGAGCGCTACGTCGAACCGATGGTCGCCCTGCGCAAGAGCAAAAGCCTCAACGCGCCGATGGCCGAGCAGCAACTGGAAGACACCGTGGTGATCGGCACCATGATGCTGGCGCTGGATGAGGTCGACGGACTGGTTTCCGGCGTCATCAACACCACCGCCAACACCATCCGCCCGGCCCTGCAACTGATCAAGACCGCACCGGGCTGCACCCTGGTGTCGTCGGTGTTCTTCATGCTGTTCCCCGAAGAAGTGCTGGTCTACGGCGACTGCGTGATGAACCCGCACCCGAGCGCCGCCGAACTGGCCGAGATCGCCCTGCAAAGCGCCGACTCGGCCGACGCGTTCGGCATCACTCCGCGCGTGGCGATGATCAGCTACTCCAGTGGCGAATCCGCCACCGGCGAAGAAGTCGAGAAAGTCCGCGAAGCCACCCTGCTCGCCCACGAGCAACAGCACTCGCTGCTGATCGACGGGCCGTTGCAGTACGACGCCGCCGCCAACGAAACCGTGGCCCGGCAACTGGCGCCGAACAGCCAGGTGGCCGGTCGCGCCACGGTGTTCGTGTTCCCCGACCTGAACACCGGCAACACCACCCACAAAGCCGTGCAGCGCAGCGCCGACTGCGTGAGCCTCGGCCCGATGCTGCAAGGCCTGCGCAAACCGGTGAACGATCTGCCGCGCGGCGCGCAGGTCGACGACATCGTCTACACCATCGCCCTGACTGCGATTCAGGCTGCCAACCGACCTCTGGATATCTGACCCGATGCTGGCTTTTCTCCCTGCGACCCTGCGCGGCGTGATCGCCGCGCTGCTGTTGGCGCTGAACACGATCCTGCTGTGCTCGTTCCTGTTTCTGGTCGCACTGATCAAAGTGCTGCCGTTCGACCTCGCACGCCGCGCCTCGCGCTGGCTGATGAGCCACACCCACGAAGCCTGGATCAGCAACAACAAAGGCTGGATGAACCTGGTACGCCGCACCCGCTGGCACCTCAGCGGCCTGCAAGGCCTGGACTATCAACACTCGTACCTGATCACCAGCAACCACCAGAGCTGGGTCGACATCCTGGTGCTGCAATACGTGCTCAACCGTCGTATCCAGCCGCTGAAGTTCTTTCTCAAGCAGGAACTGATCTGGGTCCCGGTGATCGGTCTGGCGTGGTGGACACTGGGCTTCCCGTTCATGAAGCGCTACTCGAAAGCCTACCTGGAGAAGCACCCGGAAAAGAAAGGCAAAGACCTGGAAACCACCCGCAAGACCTGCGCGAAATTTCGCGACAACCCGGTGGGCATCTTCAACTTCGTCGAAGGCACACGCTTCACCGAAGGCAAGCACGCGCAGCAGCAATCACCGTTCAAATACCTGCTCAAACCCAAGGCCGGCGGCATTGCATTCGTGCTGGATGCGATGGGTGAACAACTGGAATCGATCGTCAACGTGACCATCCACTACCCGGGCGGGCGCCCAGGCTTCTGGGATCTGCTGTGCGGTAACGTACGGGACGTGGTGGTGCATTTTGAAGAACTGAAAATCCCGCCACAGTTCATCGGCAAGAACTACGACCAGGACGGCGAGTACCGACTGCAATTCCAGGGCTGGATCAACCAGCTGTGGCAGGACAAGGATGCGTTGCTGGAGCAGATGCATCGCGAGTATCCGAACCAACGCTGATTACCCTGAGGGAGCCCCGACAGAACAGGCCGGCTGTCAGGCCGCCATCGCCAGCAGGCTGGCTCCCACAGAAAAGCAGTTCGCTATTGGCTTTTCGCTTCCCACCACTCAACACAATGAGCGTTAGCTCGAGTACCGCTTTTGACGTGCCGGCCCCTTCGGCAGGCTGAGTGGAGGGATTTATCCGGGGGTGGGCGCGCAGCGCCGTTTGGCGAAGCCAAACACATCGAGAGGAGGTGCAGCGAAGCAAACCGGAGGCGATGCCCCCGGATGAATCCCGGAACGAAGGAACACCGAGCCAAAGCGAGGTGCCGAACGCCGGGGCCCAGCGTTTTTGGTTACTTTTTAGGCGCTTGTAAAAAGTGACCCGCTGTAAGAGCGGAACCGCCAGCCGCAACCCCCGAAGAAACGGATATACACCCAAAACCCCAAGAGCATGGCCGGCCCAAAGGCCGCCACCGCCAGCAGGCCAACCACAAAAGAAAAGCCCGCCGATAATCACTCATCGACGGGCTTTTTATTGGCAGCTAACGCTTAAATCGCGCCACGCTTGCGCAACAGATCCAGCACTTGCTTGACGCCTTCTTCCAGCGACAGCGACTGGGTATCGATCACCAGATCAGCATCCAGCGGCACGTCATACGGGAAGGACTCACCCGGAATGTTATCGCCACCCGCCGCGTACAAACCTTGCGGATCACGCTCGGCGCAAACAGTCGGCGAAGCCTGGACGTAAACCGTCAGCAGACGCTCCTTGCCGATCAGATCTTTCGCTTGTTCACGACCTTCAGCACTCGGCGCCACAAACGCCGCAAGCGTCAGCAGACCCGCTTCGTTGAACTGACGCGCCACATGCGCGGCACGACGCCAGTTCTCGGTGCGACCGGCGCGATCCTGCGGCAGACCTTTGTTGAGGTCATGACGCAGATTCTGACCATCCAGCACAAACACCGCACGACCCAGATCGAACAGCTTGCGCTCGACCGCGTACGCCAACGTACTCTTGCCCGCGCCGGACAGTCCGCTGAACAGCACGGTGGCCGGTTGCTGACCGAAACGCTGGGCGCGCTCGGTGGTCGCTACATGGGCCAGTTTGCCGTGATGAGTGGCAGTGCCATGAGCCAGCGGCTGAGCGACGATCATGCCGGCGCCGACGGTGCCGTTGGTCAAACGGTCGATGACAATGAACGCGCCGGTAGTGCGGTTGCTGTCGTAACCGTCGAGGGCGATCGGCGCATCGAGCGCGATCTTCACCTTGCCGATTTCGTTGAGCTGCAACGCGCTCGCCGGGCCTTCTTCGAGGGTGTTGACGTCGACCTTGTTGACGATGCTGGCGATGGAGCCCGGCACGTAACTGGTGGCGCGTTTGATGTCGTATTTCTTGCCCGGCAGCATCGGCTCTTCAGCCATCCACACCAGCATCGCTTCGAAACTGTCGGTCACCGGCGGAACATTGTCGGCGTGTACCAGCAGGTCACCACGGGAGATGTCGATCTCGTCTTCCATGGTCAGCGTCACCGCCTGACCCGGGCCGGCATGCTCCAGCTCACCTTCGAAGGTGACGATGGATTTCACGCGGCTGCTCTTGCCCGACGGCAGGACCACGACTTCGTCGCCCTTCTTGACGATGCCGCTGGCCAGGGTGCCGGCGAAGCCGCGGAAGTTCAGGTTCGGACGGTTGACGTACTGCACCGGGAAACGCAGATCGGTGAAGTTGCGGTCGCCCGCCACTTCCACGGTCTCGAGGATTTCCATCAGCGACTGGCCGGTGTACCACGGCGAGCGCTCGGATTTGTTCACCACGTTGTCGCCTTTCAGGGCAGACATCGGCACGAAGTGCATGCTGGTCGGCTTCATCTTCAAGCCTTCGGCGAACTTCAGGTAGTCGGCCTTGATCGACTCGAACACGCCCTGATCGAAGCCCTTCAGGTCCATCTTGTTGATGGCGACAACGATGTGCTTGATGCCCAGCAGGGAGGCGATGAAGCTGTGGCGACGGGTCTGGGTCTGCACGCCGTAACGGGCGTCGACCAGGATGATCGCCAGGTCACAGGTGGAAGCACCGGTGGCCATGTTGCGGGTGTACTGCTCATGGCCGGGGGTGTCGGCGATGATGAATTTGCGCTTGGCGGTGGAGAAATAGCGGTAGGCGACATCGATGGTGATGCCCTGCTCACGCTCGGCCTGCAGGCCGTCGACCAGCAACGCCAGGTCGATGTCGTCACCGGTGGTGCCGACTTTCTTCGAATCGCGGGTGATGGCTTCGAGGTGATCTTCGTAGATCATTTTCGAGTCGTGCAGCAGGCGCCCGATCAGGGTGCTCTTGCCGTCATCGACGTTACCGCAGGTCAAAAAGCGCAGCAGCTCTTTACGTTCGTGCTGGCCCAGGTAGGCGAGGATGTCCTCGCTGATCAAATCAGATGCGTGCGACATGACAGCCCCTTAGAAATAGCCTTGACGTTTCTTGTCTTCCATCGAGCCTGCGCCATCGTGGTCGATGACACGGCCCTGGCGCTCGGAAGTTCGCGTCAGGAGCATTTCCTGAATGATGTCCGTCAGGCTTTCGGCCTCGGACTCCACCGCGCCCGTCAACGGGTAGCAGCCAAGGGTACGGAAACGCACTTTCTTTTTGACGATGCGCGCCTTGTCCTCGTCGGACAGGTGCTCGAGGATGCGCTCGTCGTCGATCATGATCAGCGTGCCGTTCTTCTCGATCACTTCGCGTTCGGCAGCGAAGTACAGCGGCACGATCGGGATGCCTTCGAGGTAGATGTACTGCCAGATGTCCAACTCGGTCCAGTTCGACAACGGGAACACACGGATGGATTCGCCCTTGTTGACCTTGCCGTTGTAGACGTTCCACAGTTCCGGACGCTGGTTCTTCGGATCCCAGCGGTGCTTGCTGTCACGGAACGAGTAGACGCGCTCCTTGGCGCGGGACTTCTCTTCATCGCGACGGGCACCGCCGAAGGCGGCGTCGAAACCATGCTTGTCGAGCGCCTGCTTCAGGCCCTCGGTCTTCATGATGTCGGTGTGTTTGGCGCTGCCGTGGGTGAACGGGTTGATGCCCTGCGCAACGCCATCCGGGTTGACGTGGGTGATCAGGTCCAGACCAAGCTCTTCGACCATCTTGTCGCGGAACTTGTACATCTCCTGGAATTTCCAGCGGGTGTCGACGTGCATCACCGGAAACGGCAGTTTGCCCGGGAAGAACGCCTTGCGTGCCAGATGCAGCATCACGGCGGAGTCTTTACCGATGGAGTACAGCATCACCGGGTTGTCGAACTCGGCGGCCACCTCGCGGATGATGTGGATGCTTTCCGCCTCCAGCTGTTTCAGATGCGTCAGTTTGTCGACCATGGCTACTCACGAAAGCTTTCTTATGAACGGCCAGCGGGCCGTGTTCGAGCGGGGAATCCTAGCACAGCGCCCTTCTTCTAATCAGGGCGCGGACTAGAACGAAAGAGCATATGAATATGCCCGCCCGTTCGGGTGCTTTCAGGGGAAAGTCAGATCGGATTCGGGCAATCGATGAAGATGTGTTCGAGCGCGAATCGCTTCGCCAGATAATCGCCCAGCGCCTGCACGCCGTAGCGTTCGGTGGCGTGGTGGCCGGCGGCGATGAAGCTGATGTCGTTTTCCCGGGCACTGTGGAACGTCTGCTCGGACGCTTCACCGCTGATAAACAGATCGACGCCGGCAGCAATGGCATTGTCGATGTAGCCCTGACCGCCGCCGGTGCACCAGCCGACCCGACGGATCATCGCACTGCCCTCGATCAGCAGCGGCTCTCGGCCCATGCGTTCCTGCACGCGACGGGCGAAGTCGCGGGCGGTCACCGGCTCGTCCAGCGAACCGACCAGCCCGACGATCTTCAGGTTATCCGGGTCCAGCGGCCCTTCGACAGTGATGTCGAGCTGCCGGGCCAGTTGCACGTTGTTGCCGACGTCCGGGTGCAGATCCAGCGGCAGGTGATAGGCCAGCAGACTGATGTCGTGCTTGAGCAGGGTCTTCAAGCGGCGTTGCTTCATGCCGGTGATGCACGGGTTCTCGCCCTTCCAGAAGTAACCGTGATGTACCAGCACCAGATCGGCCTCGGCTTCGACGGCGGCATCGAGCAATGCCTGGCTGGCGGTGACACCGCTGACGATGCGCATCACCTGCGGACGGCCCTCGACCTGCAGGCCGTTGGGGCAATAATCGGCAATTTTCGCACTGCCGAGGTAGCGGTCGGCTTCTTCGACCAGGGTACTGAGGGCAACGGCCATGAAAGACTCCTGAAAATCCCGTTCAGAGGCACGCGCGGCCTCGTATAATGCGCGACATTATGGGCGGTCTGACCCCGCCTGCAACTTTTCCAGGACGTGCTTAATGCTCAAGGCGCTGCGTTTTTTCGGCTGGCCGCTGTTGGCCGGTGTGCTTATCGCTCTGTTGATTATTCAGCGTTACCCGCAGTGGGTCGGGCTTCCGAGCCTCGACGTCAACCTGCAACAGGCTCCGCAGACCACCAGCGTGCAACAGGGGCCGGTGTCCTACGCCGATGCGGTGGTGATTGCCGCGCCGTCGGTGGTCAACCTTTACACCACCAAAGTCATCAACAAACCGGCGCATCCGCTGTTCGAGGATCCGCAGTTCCGCCGCTTCTTCGGTGACAACTCGCCGAAACAGAAGCGCATGGAATCGAGCCTCGGCTCCGGCGTGATCATGAGCCCGGAAGGCTACATCCTGACCAACAACCACGTCACCACCGGCGCCGACCAGATCGTCGTGGCGCTAAAGGACGGTCGTGAAACCCTGGCCCGGGTGATCGGCAGTGACCCGGAAACTGACCTGGCGGTGCTGAAGATCGACCTGAAGAACCTGCCGGCGATCACCGTCGGTCGCTCCGACAACATCCGCATCGGCGACGTCGCACTGGCCATCGGCAACCCGTTCGGGGTCGGCCAGACCGTGACCATGGGCATCATCAGCGCCACCGGCCGTAACCAGCTGGGCCTGAACAACTACGAAGACTTCATCCAGACCGACGCGGCTATCAACCCGGGCAACTCCGGCGGCGCACTGGTGGATGCCAACGGCAACCTCACCGGCATCAACACCGCGATCTTCTCCAAGTCCGGCGGCTCCCAGGGCATCGGCTTCGCGATCCCGGTGAAGCTGGCAATGGAAGTGATGAAATCGATCATCGAGCACGGTCAGGTGATTCGTGGCTGGTTGGGGATCGAGGTGCAACCGCTGACTCAGGAACTGGCGGAGTCGTTTGGTCTGTCGGGGCGTCCGGGGATCGTGGTGGCGGGAATTTTCCGCGACGGCCCGGCACAGAAGGCCGGCCTGCAACTGGGCGACGTGATCCTCAGCATCGACGGCGAACCGGCCGGCGATGGCCGCAAGTCGATGAACCAGGTGGCGCGAATCAAACCGACCGACAAGGTCACGATTCAGGTGATGCGCAATGGCAAGGAGTTGAAGCTGACCGCCGAGATCGGCCTGCGTCCGCCACCGGCGCCGATCCAGGAAAAAGAAGAATAGGACGTTGCAAACCGCGCTCTAATTTCCTTTTGACTGGTTTCAAAGCGAGTTCACCGCAAAAACGGTATTGATACCTGTCATTTCTGTCAGTAGTACGGCTTTCGCATTACCCATAGCCTGATCCCTGTTGTTGCACACTTTCATTTATCAACACAGGGATCAGCAAAATGGATGTTTCCACAGCACTCGAAAACGCGAAAGACAGCGGCTCGTTCAGTGTTCGGCTCAGCAACGGCGAAGGTTTTGATGCGGTTTTGACCAACGCTGTCCCGACGGGTAGTGGCGGCGGTATCCTTGTGGGTGCGAACGGCACCGACATCATAATGCTCAACTACCCAAAACTCGCAGCCGGTACTCATAAAGTAACGTTTGGCAACGGTGATGCGCGCACATCTATCAACGACGTGTCATACGTTGCCCAAAGTGGGGAGATGGAACTGACTGTGGATGATCCGCTGACAACAGCGAAAGGAACCTACAGTTTTACAACTTCAGACAGGATCAAGGTCGAAGGCGAGTTCGACGTCAATGCCGTTTAAGCGCCCAAAAAAAAGCCCCCGCTTCTGAAAGGTTCAGAATCGGGGGCAATCGCTTCATTTGTTACAAGTCTCCAAGGCCATCGATCAACGCCTGATTCTGCTCCGGCGTACCGATCGAGATCCGCAAGAACTGGGCAATCCGCTCCTGCTTGAAGTGGCGCACGATCACTCCCTGCTCACGCAGTTTCGCCGCCAGCCCCGCCGCATCGTGTTGCGGATGCCGGGCGAAGATGAAGTTGGCCGCCGATGGCAACACTTCAAAGCCTTTGGCCTGCAACTGGGCAACCACCCACTCGCGACTCTCGATGACCAGTGCACAGGTCTTGTCGAAGTATTCGCGATCCTCGAACGCCGCCGCAGCGCCGACGTTCGCCATGCGATCGATCGGGTAGGAGTTGAAGCTGTTCTTGACCCGCTCCAGCGCCTCGATCAGGTCCGGATGGCCGACCGCCAGACCGACCCGCAGGCCTGCCAGCGAACGCGACTTGGACAAGGTCTGTGTCACCAGCAGGTTCGGATAACGGTCCACCAGACTGATCGCGGTTTCGCCACCGAAGTCGATGTAGGCCTCGTCGACCACCACCACCGAATCCGGGCTGGCCTTGAGGATCTGCTCGACCGCTTCCAGTGCCAGCAGGCAACCGGTCGGCGCGTTCGGGTTGGGGAAGATGATCCCGCCGTTCGGTTTGGCGTAGTCCGCCGGGTTGATCCGGAACTGCGCATCCAGCGGCACCGCGTCGAACTTGATGCCGTACAGGCCGCAGTAGACCGGATAGAAGCTGTAGCTGATGTCCGGGAACAGCAGCGGCTGATCGTGTTGCAGCAGACCGTGGAAGATGTGCGCCAGCACTTCGTCCGAACCGTTGCCGAGGAACACCTGATTGCTCTGCACGCCGTAGTAGTTGGCGACGGCGTTTTTCAGCAGATCGCTGTTCGGATCCGGGTACAGACGCAGATTGTCGTTGAGTTCGGTCTGCATCGCCGCCAGGGCTTTTGGCGACGGGCCGTACGGGTTTTCGTTGGTGTTGAGTTTGACCAGACGGGTCAGCTTCGGCTGCTCGCCCGGCACGTAAGGCACCAGATCCTTGACGAACGGGCTCCAGAATTTACTCATGTTCAGTTCCCCTTCACTTCGTCTTTGATGCGGTATTCGGCGCTGCGAGCGTGGGCGCTCAGCGATTCACCACGGGCCAGGATCGAGGCGGTCTTGCCCAGTTCCGAAGCACCGGCCTCGGAGCAGAAGATGATCGACGAGCGTTTCTGGAAGTCGTACACACCCAGCGGCGAGGAGAAACGCGCAGTGCCGGACGTCGGCAGCACGTGGTTAGGACCTGCGCAGTAGTCGCCCAGCGCCTCGGAAGTGTGCCGCCCCATGAAGATCGCACCGGCGTGACGAATCTGCGGCAACCAGGCCTGCGGATCGGCGACCGACAGTTCAAGGTGCTCCGGCGCGATGCGGTTGGCGACTTCGATGGCCTGGGCCATGTCGCGCACGTGAATCAGGGCACCACGGCCGTTGATCGAGGTTTCGATGATGGTTGCGCGATCCATGGTCGGCAGCAGTTTGTCGATGCTCGCGGCGACCTTGTCGAGGAATTCGGCGTCGGGGCTGACCAGAATCGCCTGGGCGTCTTCGTCGTGCTCGGCCTGGGAGAACAGATCCATGGCGATCCAGTCCGGATCGGTCTGGCCGTCGCACACCACGAGAATTTCCGACGGGCCGGCGATCATGTCGATACCGACCTGACCGAACACGTGGCGCTTGGCAGTCGCCACATAGATGTTGCCCGGGCCGACGACCTTGTCTACTTGCGGCACGCTTTCAGTGCCATAAGCCAACGCGGCAACGGCTTGGGCGCCACCGATGGTGAACACCCGGTCGACACCGGCGATGCACGCCGCCGCCAGTACCAGTTCATTGACCTCGCCACGTGGAGTCGGCACCACCATCACCACTTCGGTGACACCGGCGACCTTGGCCGGAATCGCGTTCATCAAGACCGACGACGGGTACGACGCCTTGCCGCCCGGCACGTACAGACCGGCGCGGTCCAGCGGCGTGACTTTCTGACCCAGCACCGTGCCGTCGGCTTCGGTGTAGCTCCAGGAGTCCTGCTTCTGTTTTTCGTGGTAGCTGCGAACGCGGGCAGCAGCTTTTTCCAGCGCTTCGCGCTGCGCCACGGTGATGCGGGTCAGGGCCAGTTCCAGACGCTCGCGCGGCAGGATCAGGTCCGCCATCGAAGCGACTTCGAGACCGTCGAACTTCTGGGTGAACTCGACCAGCGCCGCGTCACCGCGTTCGCGCACAGCCTTGATGATGTCCAGCACCCGCTGATTGACCGAGTCGTCAGACACACTTTCCCAGCTCAGCAGATGATCCAGATGATGCGCGAAATCCGGGTCAGCAGCGTTGAGTCGGCGAATTGCAGTCGGTGCGGTCATAGCGAGAGCCTCATAGGAATGGCAAAAACTCAGGCGCCCTAACTTAGCAGTCGTTTCCGCTTGGGCACCTGAGATTCTGGCTATGAGGCGGATAGACGGGCGCGACTCAACGTCGCGCAGGTACATCAGCCGCGGTGTCGAGACTCCACTGCCTTGCGCAGTGTGTCGATCAACGCCTGGATTCGGGCGTGTTGCATTTTCATCGAAGCTTTATTGACCACCAGACGCGAGCTGATCGTGGCGATCAGTTCCTGGGGTTCGAGACCGTTGGCACGCAGCGTATTACCGGTGTCGACCACGTCGATGATCTTGTCGGCCAGACCGATCAGTGGCGCCAGTTCCATCGAGCCGTACAGCTTGATGATGTCGACCTGACGGCCCTGCTCGGCGTAGTAACGCTTGGCAACGTTGACGAATTTGGTCGCAACGCGCAGACGGCCCTTGGGCTCGACAGCACCGACCTTGCCGGCAGTCATCAGCTTGCACTGGGCAATCTGCAGGTCCAGCGGTTCGTACAGGCCTTGCCCCGTGTATTCCATCAGCACGTCTTTACCGGCAACGCCGAGGTCGGCCGCGCCATGCTCGACATAAGTCGGCACGTCGGTGGCGCGCACGATCAACAGGCGTACGTCTTCCTGGGTCGTGGGGATGATCAGCTTGCGGCTTTTGTCCGGATTCTCGGTCGGCACGATGCCCGCTTCGGCGAGAAGCGGCAGGGTGTCGTCAAGGATGCGGCCCTTGGACAGTGCGATGGTCAACATGGGAAACGTCAGTCCTTATCAAGGTACTCATGCCCGGTCGCAATCGGCGCCGGACATACATCGAGGGCGTTACCACCCCCGATCAAAACGAATTCAACGGACACTTCCCTGTGTCCAGGATGCAGCGACTAGCCCGGAACGCGACGGATCTTGGCGCCCAGCATCTGCAGTTTTTCCTCGATGCACTCGTAACCACGGTCGATGTGGTAGATGCGGTCGATCAGGGTATCGCCTTCGGCCATCAGGGCCGAGATCACCAGGCTGGCCGAAGCCCGCAGGTCGGTTGCCATCACTGGCGCGCCCTTGAGGATTTCAGTGCCGGTGACGATGGCGGTGTTGCCTTCGACCTGGATCTTGGCGCCCATGCGGTGCAGTTCGTAGACGTGCATGAAACGGTTTTCGAAGATCGTCTCGATCACGGCACCGGTGCCTTCGGCAATGGCGTTGAGCGAGATGAACTGCGCCTGCATGTCGGTCGGGAACGCCGGGTACGGCGCGGTACGCACGTTGACCGCTTTCGGGCGTTTGCCGTGCATGTTCAGCTCGATCCAGTCTTCGCCGCTGGTGATTTCTGCACCGGCTTCACGGAGTTTTTCCAGAACCGCTTCAAGGATGGTCGGATCGGTGTCCTTGACCTTCACGCGACCGCCGGTGACCGCAGCGGCCACCAGGTAGGTGCCGGTTTCGATACGGTCAGGCATGACCTTGTAGAAGGCCGAACCCAGACGCTCGACGCCATCGATGGTGATGGTGTCGGTACCGGCGCCGGAAACCTTGGCGCCCATGGCGTTCAGGAAGTTCGCCAGGTCGACCACTTCTGGTTCGCGAGCGGCGTTCTGCAGCACACTGCGGCCCTTGGCCAGAGCAGCGGCCATCATGATGTTTTCGGTACCGGTCACGCTGACGGTATCGAAGAAGAAGTGCGCACCGCGCAGGCCGCCTTCAGGCGCCTTGGCCTTGATGTAGCCGCCTTCGACGTCGATGATCGCACCCATGGCTTCAAGGCCGCGGATGTGCAGATCGACCGGACGCGAGCCGATGGCGCAACCGCCAGGCAGGGCGACTTCGGCTTCACCGAAACGGGCGACCATCGGACCAAGCACCAGGATCGACGCACGCATGGTTTTCACCAGCTCGTACGGAGCGACCAGGGTCTTGATGGTGCGCGGGTCGATTTCGACGCTGAGCTTCTCGTCGATCACAGGCTCGATGCCCATGCGACCGAACAGCTCGATCATGGTGGTGATGTCGTGCAGGTGCGGCAGGTTGCCGACGGTCACCGGGCCATCGCACAGCAAGGTGGCGGCCAGGATCGGCAGGGCGGAGTTCTTCGCCCCGGAAATGCGGATCTCGCCATCAAGACGAGCGCCACCGGTAATAATCAATTTATCCATAACAATCTCGACGCCCTAGGGCTCAGGTGCGCTCGGCCCAGGCCGCGCTGCTGAAAAATTTCATAGTGACCGCGTGGATGCTGCCATCGGCGATCCATGGGTTCAAATGGGCATAGATGCTTTGCTGACGCTTGACCGGGCTCAACGCCGCCAGTTCATCACTAATCACGTTCAGCTGAAAGTTGCAGCCTTCGCCTTCAACTTCCACCCGGGTTCCGGGCAGATTTGCTTCAAGGAAGCTTTTCACTTCTACGGCCTGCATGCTCAACCTCAATCGGCGCCCTGTGCGCACGGGTCGGACATCATACAAAAAAGCCCCGCGCCTGCGAACCCCGCTGCGCAGGACTCTGACGGGGGGCTTCTTTATAGATGCGGGTTCAGGGTTGCGCCAACAGCTCGGTCAGCTCGCTGACCTGAGCGATTTCACGCATGTCTTCCGGCATCCCGCGGATGCTGACCGCCTTGCCGGCGGCTTTCGCATCGCGAATGAAGCACAGCAGCAACGACAGGCCGACGCTGCTGGACTTTTCCACCGCCGAACAATCGATCACCAGTGCCGGGGCATTGCACGACTTGATAAGCGCCCGGCCCTGTTCCCGAAGGCCAGGACCGGTGCGGTAATCCAGCACACCGGTGAGCTGAAGCTGACTGGCTTCGTCCAGACGAATGGCCGACTCGGTCATTGGGCAGGCTTCTCTTGTTTCTCGGCGGTCTGCTTGGCCTTGGCCACTTCGCCGGCCCAGCCGTTGATGGTCTTGTCCAGGTCGTTACCGTTGCGCTGCATCGCGTCGGCGAACTGGTCACGGAACAGCTTGCCGATGTTGATGCCGTTGATGATCACGTTGCGCAGCTTCCACTCGCCGTTGATCTTCTCCAGCGTGTACTGAACCGGATAGATCGCGCCGTTGTTGCCCTTGACGGTCATGCCGACACTGGTGCGGTCGCCCGACTCATCCTTCGGCGCATCGACGGTGATGCCCTGGTTGTTGTATTCCAGCAAGGCGTTGCCATAGAACTGGAACAGGCCACGCTTGAAGTTTTCCTGGAAGGTCTGCATCTGCGCCGGGGTAGCCTTGCGCGAGTACTTGACCGTCATGATGCTTTTGGAAATGCCTTCGGCATCCACCACCGGACCCACGATGGTATTCAGCGCGGTGTAGAAGTCCTGCGGGTCCTGCTTGTACTTCTCTTTATTCGCCGCCAGATCGGCGAGCATCCGGTTGGTGGTGTCCTGGACCAGATCGTGCGCCGACTGCCCGGGCGCAGCGTTCGCCAGCAGCGGCAGTGTCGCGAGCAACACCAACAGGCCACGTCGCAAGGTAGAGATCATTCAAAAGCTCCTCATTTGGCGTCTTTGCTAACGGTATTGAGCAGGAATTTACCGATCAGGTCTTCCAGCACCAGAGACGACTGGGTGTCGTGAATGGTTCCACCATCCTTGAGCCGGGTTTCTTCCCCGCCCACGCTGATGCCGATGTACTTCTCGCCCAACAGGCCAGCGGTCAGGATAGACGCTGTGGAGTCGGTCGGCAGGTTGTCGACCTTTTTATCCACCAGCAGGGTCACCCGGCCGGTAAAACTGTCGCGGTCCAGATCGATCGCCGTGACCTTGCCGATGGTCACACCGGCCATGGTCACTTTGGCTCTGACCGTCAGACCGGCGATATTGTCGAAGTAGGCATACAGCTTGTAGGTATCGGTGGTCGAAGTCGGAGACAGGCCACTGACCCGCAGGGCAAGCAGCAACAAGGCCAGGATCCCTGCCAGCAGGAACAGGCCGACACCGATTTCCAGGGTGCGGTTTTGCATCAGAAATCTCCAAACATCAAAGCGGTCAGAATAAAGTCCAGGCCGAGCACTGCCAGCGAGGCGAATACTACGGTCTTGGTGGTGGCACGACTGATTCCCTCGGAAGTGGGCTCACAGTCATAGCCTTGGAATACGGCGATCCAGGTCACGACAAAGGCGAAAACGATACTTTTGATAACGCCGTTGAGCACGTCGCTGGAGAAGTTCACGCTGTTCTGCATGTTCGCCCAGTAGGAGCCTTCATAGACGCCCAGCCAGTCGACCGCGACCCAAGAACCGCCCCAGATGCCGACCACGCTGAAGATCATCGCCAGCACCGGCAGGGAAATGAAACCGGCCCACAGACGCGGAGCGATGATGTACTTGAGCGGATCGACACCGATCATTTCCAGGCTGGACAACTGCTCGGTGGACTTCATGTTGCCGATTTCCGCCGTCAGCGCCGAACCGGCGCGACCGGCGAACAGCAGCGCCGTCACCACCGGGCCCAGCTCACGCAGCAAGGTCAAGGCAACCATCTGCCCCACCGCCTGCTCCGAGCCATAGCTCGACAGAATGTTGAACCCCTGCAGCGCCAGCACCATGCCGATGAAAATCCCGGAAACGACGATAATCACCAGCGACATCACGCCGACCGAGTGCAGTTGCTTGACCAGCAGGCCGAAACCGCCGCCTATGCCACCACGCCCCAGCAGGGCATGAAACAGGAACAGCGTCGCCCGTCCGAATACCCCGACGGCATCGATAGCCGATTCGCCGAACCGACGTACGCGTTCTATTAATGAGATTCTGCGCATCAACGCTTCCCCAGAAGATCTGCGCGGTAATCCGTCGCTGGAAAGTGATACGGAACCGGACCATCGGGATCGCCGGTCATGAACTGACGGATACGCGGCTCATCCGAGTTCATCAACTCGTCCGGCGTACCCTGCCCCAGCACCTGACCATCGCCCACCACATAGATGTAATCGGCAATGCTCGCGGTTTCGGCGAGATCGTGGGAAACCACGATACTGGTGATCCCCAACGCATCGTTCAGCAGACGGATCAGGCGCACCAGAACGCCCATGGCGATCGGGTCCTGGCCGACGAACGGCTCGTCATACATAAGAATCTGCGGATCGAGCGCAATCGCCCGGGCCAGAGCCACGCGGCGCTTCATGCCGCCGGACAGCTCATCGGGCATCAGCTCGATGGCGCCCCGCAGACCGACCGCCTGCAATTTGAGCAGCACGATGTCGCGGATCATCTCTTCCGGCAACTGGGTATGAACGCGCAGGGGAAAGGCGACGTTCTCGAACACATCGAGATCGGTGAACAGCGCGCCACTCTGGAACAGCACGCCCATGTGCTTGCGCGCATCGAACAGATCGCTGCGCGACAGCTTCGGCAGGTTCTGGCCGTTGACCCAGACCTCGCCCTGCGATGGCCGCAACTGGGCACCCATCAGGCGCAACAGCGTGGTCTTGCCACACCCGGAAGGCCCCATGATGCCGGTGACCTTGCCGCGCGGGATGCGGATATCGACGTTATTGAAAATGCTCCGCGCACCGCGCTTGAAGGAGACTCCCTTCAGCTCGACCGCGTAGGCGTTATCGGCACTCATCTAAACTCCTTGCGATGCAGCCTCTCACTCGGACGCCTGGCTTTCTGGAGAAAGCCCCTACATCCCGGGCAGGCCGAACTGGCGGCGAACTATATCACTGCAAAGGGCAAGCGCCCAAGGCCTCTCCCCGGCCACGTTCAGCGATATGACAGGCCCGAAGCTTCTATTAAGAGGTTTTAGTAACCGGGAATGACAAAGCACGACGAACTTGCGTGAGGCTTTTCAACATAACCGCTATAATCGCCGCCTTTTCATCGGGCTATACGATTTCTGACATGAGCCAAACCAGCGACCTGATTCAATCGGCACAACGCACCATCCGCCTCGAAGTGGAAGCCGTACAAGGCTTGTTGCCCCATATCGACGCCGATTTCGTACGCGCTTGCGAGATGATTCTGGCCAGCAAGGGCCGTGTAGTGGTGGTCGGCATGGGCAAGTCCGGGCACATCGGCAACAAGATCGCCGCGACCCTGGCCAGCACCGGCACCCCGGCGTTTTTCGTGCACCCGGCCGAAGCCAGCCACGGCGACATGGGCATGATCACCCGTGACGACGTGATCCTGGCCTTGTCGAACTCCGGTTCCACCAACGAAATCGTCACCCTGCTGCCGCTGATCAAGCGCCTGGGCATCCAGTTGATCAGTGTGACCGGCAACCCGCAATCGCCGCTGGCAAAAGCGGCCGAGGTCAATCTCAACGTTCACGTCGAGCACGAAGCCTGCCCGCTGAACCTGGCGCCGACCTCCTCGACCACCGCCGCACTGGTCATGGGCGATGCCCTGGCCGTGGCGCTGCTGGAAGCCCGCGGTTTCACCGCCGAAGATTTCGCCTTTTCCCACCCGGGTGGCGCACTCGGCCGACGCCTGCTGCTGAAAGTAGAAAACGTCATGCACGCCGGACAGGAGCTGCCGCAGGTACAACGCGGCACCCTGCTCAAGGACGCACTGATGGAAATGACCCGCAAGGGTCTGGGTATGACCGTCATTCTCGAGGCCGACGGCAAGCTTGCCGGGATCTTCACCGACGGCGACCTGCGCCGCACACTGGATCGCAGCATTGATATCCACAGCGCGACCATCGATCAGGTGATGACCGTGCACGGCAAGACCGCCCGCGCCGAAATGCTGGCCGCCGAGGCCCTGAAAATCATGGAAGACCATCGAATCAACGCGCTTGTCGTCGTGGATGAGGACGATCGCCCGATCGGCGCCTTCAACCTCTCCGACCTGCTGCGCGCAGGAGTGATGTAAATGAGCACCGATCTGCTGCAACGCGGCAAAGCCATCAAACTGGCGGTTTTCGACGTCGACGGTGTCCTCACCGACGGACGCCTGTACTTCCTTGAAGACGGCAGCGAGTTCAAGACCTTCAATACACTCGACGGCCAGGGCATCAAGATGCTGATGAACGCGGGCGTACAGACCGCCATCATCAGCGGTCGCAAGACCCCGGTGGTCGAGCGTCGGGCAAAAAATCTCGGTATTCCGCACCTGTTTCAGGGCCGTGAAGACAAACTCGTCGTCCTCGACGACCTTCTCGAGCAACTGGGCCTAAGCTATGAACAGGTCGCCTACCTCGGTGACGACCTGCCCGACCTGCCGGTGATCCGCCGGGTGGGGCTTGGCATGGCGGTGGCCAACGCGGCCCCCTTTGTGCGCGAGCATGCCCATGGCGTTACTCAGGCCCGTGGTGGCGAGGGCGCCGCCCGTGAATTCTGCGAACTGATCCTGCGCGCCCAGGGCAGCCTCGATGCCGCCAACAATGCGTACCTGTGAGTCAAACCATGTTTAGCAAAAAGTTTCGCAACATCCTGCTGTTCGGTTGCATCGCCGCCATTTTCGGCGCGGTCGGCTACTGGAACATCAGCCCGGAACGGTTCCTCGACAAGCCTCCTGTCTCGGCAGAAGAGAGCCCGATCGACTGGTACGCGACCAACACCCACACCTTGCAATACCTGGAAGACGGCAAGGTGCAGTACGAAATGACCTCCGACAAGGCCGAGCACGTCAAGGCGACCGACATTACACTGGTCACCAAGCCCGACCTGAACATGTTTCGCGGCACCGAATTCCCGTGGCACGTGACCAGCGAGCGCGGTGAAGTGAATTCCGGCGGCACCGAGGTCGAACTGATCGACTCGGTTCGCGTCAAGCGCACCGATGAAAAGAACCGCGACACCCTGATCACCAGCACCCGAATGACGGTGTTCCCTCAGCAGCAATATGCGCAGACCCAGCAACCCGTTAGAATCGACGGCGCTGGCGGTGTATCGACCGGCGTGGGAATGAAAGCGTATTTGAAGGAAAGCAGGATACACCTGCTATCGAACGTAAGAGGACAGTATGAGGCTCGTTAAAACCCTCCCTATTTTGCTCAGTCTGGGCGCAGCACTGGGAAGCGTGAGCGCCTGGGCTCTGCCGAACGATCAGGAGCAGCCAATCCGCATTCAGGCCGACGATGCCCAGCTGGACGACAAGAATGGCGTTGCCACTTACAAGGGCGCCGTGATCATCACCCAGGGTTCAATGATCGTCAAAGGCGACACCGTAACGCTGACGCGCAACCCGGCCGGCGAGATCGACGTGGTGACTTCGGTAGGCAACCTGGCCTATTTCGAACAACTGCAAACCGCTGGCGACACCAAACCCGTCCAGGGTTGGGGCGTGACCATTCAGTACCACGCGCAGCAAAACCGCGTCGTACTGATCGACAAGGCCAAGGTCGTCGACAAGGACAACAACACCACTCAGGGCGAGAAGATCGTCTATGACACGGTGAAAAAACTCGCCAGCGCCGGTCGCGCTACCGGCAACAAGGTCACCGAAACGCGTCCGCGCATTGACATGGTGATCCAGCCGAAGAAGAAAACCGACGAGAAAACCCAGTAATGGCAACCCTGAAAGCTCAGCACCTGGCCAAGGCCTATAAAAGCCGCCAGGTCGTGCGTGACGTCAGCCTGTCGATCGACAGCGGTCAGATCGTCGGTCTGCTCGGCCCCAACGGCGCCGGCAAGACCACCTGCTTCTACATGATTGTCGGCCTGGTGCAGGCCGATCAGGGTCGCGTGCTGATCGACGACCTGGACGTCAGCCACCAGCCGATGCACGGTCGCGCCAAGGCCGGTATCGGCTATCTGCCGCAGGAAGCCTCGATCTTCCGCAAGCTGTCGGTGGCCGACAACATCATGGCCATCCTCGAGACCCGTCAGGAGCTCGACAAGGCCGGCCGTCGCAAGGAGCTGGAAAGCCTGCTGCAGGAATTCCACATCAGCCATATTCGCGACAACCTCGGCATGAGCCTGTCCGGTGGCGAGCGTCGCCGGGTGGAGATCGCCCGCGCACTGGCCACCGCACCGAAATTCATCCTGCTCGACGAACCGTTCGCCGGTGTCGACCCGATCTCCGTGGGCGACATCAAGCAGATCATTCATCACCTCAAGGCCAAGGGCATCGGTGTACTGATCACCGACCACAACGTCCGCGAGACGCTGGATATCTGCGAAACGGCGTACATCGTCAATGACGGCCAACTGATCGCCGAAGGCGACTCCGCGACCATCCTCGCCAACGATCTGGTGAAGGAAGTGTATCTGGGTCACGAGTTCCGCCTGTAAGCGCGACAGCATTCGACCAGCCGTCCGGGTGCTGTAACGTTGAAGCGCATTTTTATACGCTTTTATTGTTACAGCGCTCTAGGCAAACACGACAGTTTCAGGCATATAATTTGCTTAAGTTTGGCGCCTCGGCGCCCTGTAGTGGATGGCGCATAGCGCCGGCGAATAAGGTGTTAAGCCCCTGCCATGAAACCATCGCTAGTCTTGAGAATGGGCCAGCAGCTGACGATGACACCGCAGCTGCAACAGGCCATCCGCCTGCTCCAATTGTCGACCCTGGATCTGCAACAGGAAATCCAGGAGGCTCTGGAATCCAACCCGATGCTCGAACGCCAGGAAGACGGCGACGACTTCGACAATTCCGACCCGCTGGCCGACAACGCCGAACAGAAGCCCAATACCGAGATCCAGGAACCTTCCTACCAGGAAACCGCGCCGACGGTCGACAATCTCGAGGACGGCGAATGGAACGAGCGAATCCCCAACGAGCTGCCTGTCGACACCGCCTGGGAAGACGTCTACCAGACCAGCGCCAGCAGCCTGCCGAGCAGCGATGACGACGAGTGGGATTTCACCACCCGCACTTCCGCCGGCGAAAGCCTGCAAAGCCACCTGCTGTGGCAGTTGAACCTGGCGCCGATGTCCGACACCGATCGCCTGATCGCCGTGACCCTGATCGATTGCATCAACAATCAGGGCTACCTCGACGAAACCCTCGAAGAAATCCTCGACGCCTTTGATCCGGAGCTCGACATCGAGCTGGACGAGATCGAAGCCGTCCTGCACCGCATTCAGCAATTCGAACCCGCCGGCATTGGCGCACGCAATCTGGGCGAATGCCTGCTGCTGCAATTGCGCCAGCTCTCGGCCAAGACTCCTTGGCTGGCCGAAGCCAAGCGTCTGGTTACCGATTACATCGACCTGCTCGGCAGCCGCGACTACAGCCAGCTGATGCGCCGCATGAAGCTCAAGGAAGATGAACTGCGCCAGGTCATCGAACTGGTCCAGAGCCTCAACCCGCGCCCCGGCTCGCAGATCGAATCCACCGAAGCCGAATACGTGGTGCCTGACGTGATCGTGCGCAAGGACAACGAGCGCTGGCTGGTCGAGCTGAACCAGGAGTCGGTGCCGCGACTGCGGGTCAACGCCCAGTACGCCGGGTTCGTCCGCCGCGCCGACACCAGCGCCGACAATACCTTCATGCGCAATCAGTTGCAGGAAGCCCGCTGGTTCATCAAGAGCCTGCAGAGCCGCAACGAAACCCTGATGAAAGTGGCCACCCAGATCGTCGAGCATCAGCGCGGCTTTCTTGAATACGGCGACGAAGCCATGAAACCACTCGTGCTGCATGACATCGCCGAAGCGGTAGGCATGCACGAGTCGACGATTTCCCGGGTGACCACGCAGAAATTCATGCATACCCCCCGGGGCATATATGAACTGAAATACTTTTTCTCCAGCCACGTCAGCACCTCGGAAGGCGGCGAATGCTCGTCCACGGCGATCCGCGCGATCATCAAGAAACTGGTCGCCGCGGAAAATCAGAAAAAGCCGTTGAGTGACAGCAAGATCGCTGGTTTACTGGAGGCACAAGGCATTCAGGTGGCTCGCCGCACCGTCGCCAAGTACCGCGAATCCCTCGGGATCGCGCCTTCGAGCGAACGCAAGCGGTTGATGTAAGCCACGTTACAGCGTTCCAGTGGCAGGCTCTTCGGCCTGCCGCTTTATGCACTGGCAACGAAGGAGAAGCTGTATGCAAGTCAACATCAGTGGACACCAACTGGAAGTTACCCAACCTCTCCGTGAATACGTTGAGCAGAAGCTCAAGAGGCTTGAGGGACATTTCGACAAGATCACCAACGTGCAAGTCACGATGTGCGTCGAAAAGCTGAAGCAGAAAATCGAAGCCACGCTGCATATTCCCGGCAACGAGGTCGTCGCAAACGCGGAACATACCGACATGTACGCAGCGATCGACGCGCTGACCGACAAGCTTGATAAACAACTCAAAAAGCATAAGGAAAAGACCCAGAGCCTGCTTCAGGGCGCTACCGGTCGATAACCCCCACCCCCATGATCCGACTTGAAAGCATCCTGACCCCCGGCCGTTCCCTGGTGAACGTGCCGGGCGGCAGTAAAAAGAAAGCCCTCGAACAAATTGCCAACCTGATCGCCCGGGAAAAACCGGATCTGGAGATGCAAGATGTCTTCGAGGCGCTGATTGCCCGTGAAAAACTCGGTTCGACCGGTTTTGGCAACGGCATCGCCATTCCCCATTGCCGCCTCAAGGGTTGTGAATCCCCCATCAGTGCCTTGATGCACCTTGAAGCACCTATCGATTTCGATGCCATCGATGGCGCACCGGTGGACCTGCTGTTCGTGCTGTTGGTCCCGGAAGCTGCCACCGATGCACACCTGGAACTGCTGCGCCAGATCGCCAGCATGCTCGATCGCAAGGAAGTACGCGAAAAACTGCGTCGCGCCACCACCAACGAAGCCTTGTATCAGGTTGTCCTGGACGAGCAAAACGGGCACTAAACATGCGCTTGATCATCGTCAGTGGCCGCTCCGGCTCGGGCAAAAGCACAGCCCTGGATGTCCTTGAGGACAACGGCTACTACTGCATCGACAATCTGCCGGCGGGCCTGCTGCCGGAACTGGCAGAACGCGCCCTGATTCATACGGAACTGTCTCAGCCACTGGTCGCGGTATCGATCGACGCGCGCAACCTGCCAAGCCACCTTTCGCGTTTTCCGGAGTTGCTCGAGGAAGTCCGCAGCCGGCACATCCAGTGCGACGTTCTGTATCTGGATGCCGATGAAGAAACCCTGCTCAAGCGCTTCTCGGAAACCCGTCGCCGTCACCCGCTGAGCAGTGCCAACCGCTCGCTGGCTGAAGCCATCAACGATGAAACGGCCCTGCTGGGCCCGATTGCCGATCTGGCCGACCTGAAGGTCAACACCACCAATCTGAACCTGTACCAGTTGCGCGACACCATCAAGCTGCGGCTGCTGAACCAGCCGGAGCCGGGCACCGCGTTTTTGGTGGAGTCGTTCGGTTTCAAACGCGGCATGCCGGTGGATGCGGACCTGGTGTTCGATGTACGCTGCCTGCCCAATCCGTACTGGAAACCGGAATTACGTGCGCAATCCGGGCTCGATGAGCCGGTAGCCGAGTACCTGGCGGCACAGCCGGAAGTGGAAGAGATGTTTCAGGACATCTATGCGTATCTATTCAAATGGTTGCCGCGCTTCGCTGCGAGTAACCGTGCCTACGTGACCATTGCCATTGGCTGCACCGGCGGACATCACCGTTCCGTCTACCTGACCGAACGCCTGGGTCAGGCCCTGCAGAAAACCCTGAAGAACGTCCAGGTTCGCCACCGCGACCTCAGCTAAAGGATTCACACCGCGATGCCTGCTCTGGAAATCGAAATCATCAACAAGCTGGGCCTGCATGCCCGGGCGTCGGCAAAGTTCGTGGGCGTGGCGGGTCAGTATCCCGACTGCACGATCAGAGTGGGTCGCACCCCGGAAACCACGGTAGATGGCAAAAGCATCATGGCGATGATGATGCTCGCTGCCGGCAAGGGCACCAAAATCCACCTGAGCACCGAAGGCCATCAGGAACAGGAAGCCATGGATGCTCTGGTGGCACTGATCAACAACTACTTCGACGAAGGCGGTTGAAAATCCTTTGTGGCGAGAGATACGTCTCTCGCCACGCTTATCCCAGCGCCGTGTCCATCACCATCATCAGGCAGAAGCCGATCAACAATCCCAGGCTCGCCAGTTTTTCGTGACCATTGCGTCGCGACTCCGGGATCACTTCGTGGGTCACCACCAGCAACATTGCCCCGGCCGCCAGCGCCAATCCGAGGGGCAACAACAGTTCCGCCAGGCTGACCAGCCACGCACACAGCAGCGCGAACACCGGTTCGACCAGACCTGACGCCGCCCCGATCAGAAACGCCCTGACCCGCGACATCCCCGCCCCGGCCAGCACCAGCGCAATCACCAACCCTTCCGGCACGTCCTGCAAGGCGATGCCCATCGCCAGGCTGTCAGCGTCCGGCATGCCGCCACCCGCAGAGACGCCGACGGCCATGCCTTCCGGAATGTTATGGGCAATGATGGCAAACACGAACAGCCAGATCCGCGGGGGAATCACCGGATGCTCGACGGTGCCGATGAGCATTTCCGGTGAAGCGCCGGACAACCTGCGGTCGACAAGATACAGAGCGAAAGCACCGAGCATGATGCCGAAACAGATCAGGCCACTGGAGCCCCAAGGGCTCAGCCCAAGGCTTTCGGCAGCGGCAATCCCCGGCACGATCAGCGAAAATGCGGTCGCCGCCAGCATCACACCAGCACCAAACCCCAACAATGTGTCGCCCAGCGCCTGCGGCATGTTGCGGATCACCAGCACCGGAACGGCTCCAAGCGCGGTGCCGAGCGCGCAGATCGCACCGCCCTGCAATGCCCGAGACAGTTTCGGTTCCAGGTTCAGCCATTCCAGCCCGTGAGCCACCAGCAAGGTCATGCCCGCCAACAGCAGCAGCGACCCGAATGCGTAACGAAACATTCGTCCACTTCCGGTCACCAGTGTTTCAGTGCCCATAATCAGCCCTGGATTGTTTTTATAGGAGACTTAAACCAGTGCAGCCTGATAACGCGCAGCGACTTCAGGCCAGTTGATCACGTTGTAGAACGCGCTGATGTATTCCGGGCGGCGGTTCTGATAACGCAGGTAGTAGGCGTGTTCCCACACGTCGAGTCCAAGAATCGGCGTATTGCCGCCCATCAGCGGGCTGTCCTGGTTACCGCTGCTTTCCACCACCAGTTTCTTGTCCGGGGTGACACTGAGCCACGCCCAGCCGCTGCCGAAGCGGGTCAGCGCAGCCTTGGTGAAGGCCTCCTTGAAGCTGTCGAGGCCACCCAGTTGCTCATCGATCGCCCTGGCCAACGCACCCTCCGGTTTGCCGCCACCGTTGGGCACCATCACTTCCCAGAACAGCGAATGGTTGGCATGACCGCCGCCCTGATTGATCACCGCCGCACGCAGCTTTTCAGGCAGTAGCTGAACGCTGGCCACCAGTTTTTCCACCGGCCACTCGGCGTATTCCGTGCCCTCGACCGCGGCGTTCAGGTTGTTGATGTAGGTCTGGTGATGCTTGGTGTAGTGAATCTCCATGGTCTGCGCATCGATGTGCGGTTCCAGCGCATCGTAGGCGTAAGGCAGGGCTGGCAGGGTAAAAGCCATTTCAGTGGACTCCATGGTGATGTTGGGCTGGGGCGCGGCGCGCATTGCCGGTATCCGGGTGCAGCAAGCGCTGGGTGCGCGGGTATTCGCCGTGTTCGCTGATGAAATTGAGCAGTTCGACATAGGTCTTGCTGCTCTGGCGCAACGCCGCTTCACGCAGGGCCGGGCGCAGGCGCTCGTCCTGCATGGTCTGCAACAGGCGTTGATGGATCGCGCACAGGTATTCGGCGCTCTCCTCAGGCTGGTTCAGACGCAGATGCAGATCGGCCAGGTTGTGATGGGAGATGACGCAGGCCGCCACCGCTTCGTCGGCATCGGCCCAGCGCTCGAACAGCACTTGCGCCAAAGCGAGGGCTTGCAGATAAGCCTCGCGGGCGTCGATCAACTCGCCCAGCATGAAGCAGCGATTGGCCCGTTCGATCGTACGTTTCCAGTGCTCCATGATGAGCCTCCAAAGCGGTTGCGGTATTTACACGCCGCCGGCGGTAAGTTTCTCGGGATTGAGCAACGCTTCCAGCTGGCTGCGCGACAGGTCGGTGTGTTCCAGCGCGACGTCGATCACCGGACGGCCCTGTTTGTAGGCCTGCTTGGCGATTTCAGCGGCTTTCTGATAACCGATGATCGGGTTGAGTGCGGTGACCAGAATCGGGTTGCGCGACAGCGCCTCCTTGAGCCGCGACTCGTTGACCTTGAAGCTGGCGATGGCCTTGTCACCCAGCAGACGGCTGGAACTGGCCAGCAACTCGATGCTGCTCAACAGGTTCTGGGCGATGATCGGCAGCATCACGTTCAGTTCGAAATTGCCTGACTGACCGGCGATAGTGATCACCGAATCGTTGCCGATGACTTGCGCCGCCACCATCGCAGTGGCTTCCGGAATCACCGGATTGACCTTGCCCGGCATGATCGACGAACCCGGTTGCAGGCCTTCCAGTTCGATTTCACCGAGTCCGGCGAGCGGGCCGGAGTTCATCCAGCGCAGGTCGTTGGCGATTTTCATCAACGACACGGCGGTGGCCTTGAGCTGGCCGGAAACAGCCACAGCGGTATCCTGCGAACCGATCAGGGCGAACAGATTCTTGCCCGGCGTGAACTGAACGTTGGTCAACTGACTGAGCTGGCGGCTGAAACGCGCGGCGAATTCCGGATGCGCATTGATCCCGGTGCCGACCGCCGTACCGCCCTGGGCGAGAGATTGCAGGCTTGGCAACAAGTCCTGCAGATGACCGATATTGGCCTTGAGCTGCTGCGCCCAACCGTTGAGCACCTGGCTCATACGCACCGGCATGGCGTCCATCAAATGGGTGCGACCGGTCTTGACGTGATGATGCACCTGCTCGGACTTGCGCTCGATCACCTGCACTAGGTGCAGCAGCGCTGGCAGCAGTTGTTCGTGCAGGGCCAGCGCCGCGCTGACGTGGATGGTGGTCGGGATGATGTCGTTGCTGCTCTGCCCGCAGTTGACGTGATCGTTGGCATTCACCGGCTCGTCGAGCAGGCGGCTGGCCAGGGTGGCAATCACTTCGTTGGCGTTCATGTTGGAGCTGGTGCCGGAACCGGTCTGGAAGATATCCACCGGGAAATGCTGCATGAAATCGCCTTCAAGCAGCCCCTGGGCCGCGTCGCTGATGGCCTTGCCTTGCGCGGCGCTGAGCTGATTGAGTTCGACGTTGGCCCGGGCGGCAGCGGCTTTTGCCAGGATCAGCGCGCGGATGAACTGGGTCGGCATCGGTTTGCCGCTGATCGGGAAGTTATCCACTGCGCGCTGGGTTTGCGCGCCGTAGAGAGCGTCCACCGGCACCTGCAGTTCGCCCATGCTGTCGCGCTCAATACGTGTCTTGGTCATCGGTAAATCCTTGGACTAATTCAATGAGAGGAATGGAGGGTTGCAACTCGCAGGTGGCGAGCTGCCAGGTGTAGCTTTGCCAGCGTTTGAGCCGGCATTTGCACAGCGACAGGCGTTCCATCTCGCGCAGCGGGCGCCAGGCCTGATCGAGACAGAGACTGCGCCAGTGCCACGGCAACGCGATGTCGGTGGCCGTGTCGAGCAGCAGACGGAAAGAGGTTTCAGCGACAGTCCAGGGCGAGGTCGCCGTGCAGCAGGCCAGATACCGGCCTTCAGCCAGGTAGTGTTCGATCAGACGCGGTTCGTCGGGATCCATGGCGCAACGGATCTGGCGACTCATCCAGCGCCAGCTTTCGAGGTACGGCTGCTCGTGCAAGGCAGAACTCATGATCCTGGGCTCATCCGATAATGAGATTTATTATTAGATGATAATGAGAACCAAAACAAGAGTGGCTTTTTTAGCTGCCCCGACCAGCTCTAATAAACTCCGGAGACAAAAAAGGCGCGCCACCCAATCGGGTGGCGCGCCTTTTTTGTATTGGCCCGGGCTTAGCTGCCCGCGACAGTCATCCGCTCGATCAATACCGAACCGGTGCGAATGTTGCTGCGCAACTCCAGATCGTTACCCACTGCGACGATCTGCTTGAACATGTCACGCATGTTGCCGGCGATGGTCACTTCCTGCACCGCGAACTGAATTTCACCGTTCTCGACCCAGAAACCCGCCGCACCGCGCGAGTAATCACCGGTCACCATGTTCAGGCCATGGCCCATCAACTCGGTGACCAGCAGGCCACGGCCCATGCGCCGCAGCAGTGCGGCCTGATCTTCATCACCATGGGTGACGAACAGGTTGTGCACGCCGCCAGCATTGGCGGTACTCGGCATGCCGAGTTTGCGCCCGGAATAAGTGCCGAGGATGTACGACACCAACTCGCCCTTCTCGACGAACGGTTTGGCATAGGTCGCCAAACCGTCACCGTCGTACGACGCACTGCCCATGGCACGCATCAGGTGCGGACGCTCGTCGATGGTCAACCACTCCGGGAACAGCTTCTGCCCCAGCGTGCCCTCAAGGAACGACGACTTGCGATACAGGCTGCCGCCGGAAATCGCCGACAGGAAGCTGCCGAACAATCCGCCCGCCAGCTCCGCCGAAAACAGCACCGGCACTTCGCAGGTTGGCACCGGACGCGCGCCCAGACGGCTCGCGGCACGCTGTGCAGCACGCTGACCGATGCTCACCGGGTCGGCCAGCAAGCTGCCCTGGCGATTCACGTCATACCAATAATCGCGCTGCATCTGCCCATCGGCCTCGGCGATCATCACACAGCTCAGGCTATGCCGGGTCGACGCGTAACCACCGATGAAACCGTGGCTGTTGCCGTACACGCGGCAGCCCTGATGAGTGCTCAACGTGGTGCCATCGGCGTTCTTGATGCGGGCATCGGCGTCGAACGCCGCGGCCTCACAGAGCAACGCCTTCTCGATGGCCTGTTCCGGGGTGATGTCCCATTGGTGGAACAGGTCGAAATCCTGAATATCCCTGGCCATCAGCGCGGCATCGGCCAGTCCCGAGGCTTCGTCTTCGGAAGTGTGTTTGGCAATCGCCAGTGCGGCAGCGACGGTTTCGCGAATCGCATCCGGCCCGGTGGCGGAAGTGCTGGCAGAGCCCTTGCGCTGACCGACATACAAGGTGATGCCAAAGCCCTGATCGCGGTTGAACTCGACCGTTTCGACTTCACGCTGACGCACGGAGGTCGACAGGCCCTGCTCCAGCGACACCGCCACTTCGCACGCGCTGGCACCCTGGCGCCTGGCTTCGGCGATGATCTGCTCGACCTGTTCCTGCAGTGCCGGCAATGCCTGTGGGCCGACGCTTTCAACTGCACTCATGCTCATCTCCACTCAAATTCTGCTTTCGGCTGGGGCCTTCGAGCGACCGGGCCGGACAAGCGGCCCCCGACTGGTTATCATGGCGGCGTTTCTTTGCGGACTGCCACCATGGTTGATTCTTACGACGACTCCCTCGATACGGGAGAAAAAAGCAAATCCCAGGTCAAACGCGAGCTGCATGCTCTGGTTGACCTTGGCGAGCGCCTTACAACGCTCAAGCCTGACTTGCAGGCGAAACTGCCATTGACCGACGCTTTGCGCCGGGCCCTGGCCGATGCGCCCAAGCACACCGCGAACATCGCGCGTAAACGGCACTTGCAGTTCATCGGCAAACTGATGCGCGATCAGGACACTGACGCGATTCTCACCTTGCTCGATCAACTCGATGCCTCTACCCGTCAGTACAACGAGCGTTTCCACAACCTCGAACGCTGGCGCGACCGCTTGATCAGCGGTGACGATGCCGTGCTGGAGAAATTCGTCGTCGAGTACCCGGACGCCGACCGCCAGCAACTGCGTTCCCTGATCCGTCAGGCCCAGCACGAGGTTGCGCATAACAAGCCTCCTGCCTCGAGCCGTAAAATCTTCAAGTACATCCGTGAGCTGGACGAGACTCAACGCGGTCTGCGTTGATATTCGCCACCGGGTGGCCGCACCGCGCGCCACCCGAAGCTCCATCCTTTCTTACGCGCCCGTGCCACCCACGGTGATCGCATCGATTTTCAGCGTCGGCTGACCCACGCCCACCGGCACCGATTGCCCGTCCTTGCCACAAGTGCCCACACCGCTGTCCAGCGCCAGATCGTTACCGACCATCGACACCCGGCTCATCGCTTCCGGGCCGTTGCCGATCAACGTCGCGCCTTTGACCGGCGCGGTGATCTTGCCGTCTTCGATCAGGTAAGCCTCGCTGGTGGAGAACACAAACTTGCCGCTGGTGATGTCGACCTGACCGCCACCGAGGTTGGCGCAGTAGATGCCCTTCTTCACCGACGCGATGATTTCCGCCGGATCGCTCTGGCCACCCAGCATGTAGGTGTTGGTCATCCGTGGCATCGGCAGGTGTGCGTAGGATTCACGGCGACCGTTGCCGGTGCGGGCGACGCCCATCAGACGCGCATTGAGTTTGTCCTGCATGTAGCCCTTGAGCACACCGTTTTCGATCAGCGTGGTGCACTCGGTCGGCGTGCCTTCGTCGTCGACGCTCAGGGAACCGCGACGACCGGCCAGCGTGCCGTCATCGACGATGGTGCAGAGCTTGGATGCAACCATCTCACCCATGCGCCCGCTATAGGCCGAGCTGCCCTTGCGGTTGAAGTCACCCTCCAGACCGTGGCCGACCGCTTCGTGCAGCAGCACGCCGGACCAGCCCGAGCCCAGGACGACCGGCAAGGTGCCAGCCGGTGCCGGAATCGCTTCCAGGTTCACCAGCGCCTGACGCAACGCTTCACGGGCGTAGCCCATGGCACGGTCGTCGGCGAGGAAATAACGGTAGTCGGTACGCCCGCCGCCGCCATGGCCGCCACGTTCGCGACGACCGTTCTGCTCGACGATCACGCTGACATTGAAACGCACCAGCGGACGCACGTCGGCCGCCAGGCCGCCGTCGGTCGAGGCCACCAGAATCCGTTCCCAGACCCCGGCCATGCTCACGCTGACCTGCTGGATACGCGGGTCGAGGGCGCGGGTCGCGACGTCGATCCGTTTGAGCAGTTCGACTTTTTCGGCGCGGCTCAGCACTTCCAGCGGGTTGTCCGGCGCATACAACTGAGCAACGTCCTGGGTGCTGAACGCCTGCACGGTGCCGTTCTGCCCGGCGCGGGAAATCGAACGGGCCGCACGGGCCGCCGCGCCGAGGGCTTCGAGGGTGATCGCGTTGCTGTAGGCAAAACCGGTTTTCTCGCCGGATTGCGCACGCACGCCGACACCCTGGTCGAGGTTGAAACTGCCTTCTTTGACGATGCCGTCTTCCAGCGACCAGGACTCGGAAATCTGCCCCTGGAAATACAGGTCGGCCGCATCGATGCCTGGGCCCGCCAGATCACCGAGCACGCCTTGCAGGCTCTCGATCGTCACGCCACCGGGCGCCAACAGGTGATCACTGACTGAGGACAACAACTCGCTCATAGGTTTTACGCCTTAAATTCGTGTTCTGAAGCAGGTCGCTGTGCGCCCTGCGAAAAAAACCGCCGATGACCGGTCACCGGCATTCGCGCCCGGATGGACGCCTGTTCGTTGCTGTCGCGCTCGGCCAGCAACACGGCTTCGCCTTGCTCCTGCTGCGCCAGCACACGGCCCCACGGATCGATAATCGCCCCGTGGCCAAAGGTTTCCCGTGGACCCGGATGCGTCCCGCCCTGGGCCGCCGCCAGCACGTAGCACTGGGTTTCAATTGCCCGAGCCCGAATCAACACGTCCCAGTGCGCCGCTCCCGTCACCGCAGTGAAGGCCGACGGAGCGGTAATCAGTTCAGCACCGGCAGCACGCAATTCGCTGTACAGCTCCGGGAAACGCAGGTCGTAACACACCGTCAGCCCCAGTCGGCCGACCGGCGTGTCCGCCACCACCACATGACTGCCATAAGCATAGTCATCGGATTCGCGGTAACGCCCACGATTGTCCGCCACGTCCACATCGAACAGATGCAACTTGTCATAGCGGGCAACGATTTCGCCCTGATCGTCCACCAGCAACGAGCAGGCATTTGACTTCGCTTCAGGTTGCCCCGCCGGTGGCAACGGCAAGGTGCCGGCCACTATCCATAACTTGAGGTCGCGGGCGGTCTGTTTCAACCACGGAAGGATCGGGCCTTCACCAAGCGCTTCGGCACGGCCGATATCGGCGATGTCGCGACGCCCCATGGCGGCGAAGTTTTCCGGCAGCACCGCCAGCTTCGCGCCAGCGCTGGCCGCTTGTTCGAGCAAACGCCGGGCATCGCGCAGATTGGCCAGCACGTCGCTCTGGCTGACCATTTGAATCACCGCAAAAGACATGGCGAACTCCGCAAGAGGTAGGCAGCCATGCTACTCCATCGGTTTGTGGCCTGGCTGATCAAAAAGGCTTGTCGAAGGTGATTTTCGGCTCTTTCCACGGGCCTTTGACCGTGTATTTGACGCTGGCGAACCGCGCAACACGGTCACCGATCAGTTTGTCGATCAGGAACAGCGCGCCGCCGACCGCCGGTGCACCGACGATCAACGCGGCGATTGGCAGGTTGTTGGTCACCGGCAGGGTCACCAGCAATTTGGCGTCAACCTGATCGCCCACCAGATCCAGCGTGCCGTTCAGTTCAATGTTGCTCGACGGCCCGGTCAGTTTGATCGGCTCCTGCGTCACATACACGCCGTTGTTCGCCACCAACAAACCCTTGACCCGGTCATAGCTCAAGCCTTTACCGAACAGGTCGGAAAAGTCGAGGCGCAGGCGGCGGCCGATGGAGTTGAAGTTGAGCAGACCGAACACCCGCAGCGCCTGGGCGCCGCCCTCGACCTCGACGAACTGGCCCTTGTTCAGCGACGCATCGAGCGTGCCGGAGAAGCGCTTGGTCGCCAGCCACGCCGGCGAGCCCGGCCAGCGGCCATCGACATCCATGTGGAATTCTTCACTGGTCACGCTCGGCGCAAAGCCCCAGCCCTTGAGCACATCGGCGAGATTTTTGCCGCCAATCCGGCCCTTGTACCAACTGCTGGTGGCACCGGGCGTCCCCTCCCAGCCACCGCTGCCCTGCAACAGAATGCCTTTGAGGCCCATGTCCAGATTGTTCAGGGCGATACCTTTGGCAGTAGGCCGGACTTTCAGCGACCAGCCACCGACCAGGTCCTGGCCCTGGAACAGCTGATTGATGGTGATATCGAGCGCCGGGATCTTGGTCGGATCCACCGAGGCCAGAGGGTCAGGTGCGTTCTCGTCGGCCTGCACCGTCGGGTCCGGCGCCGGCAGGCGAACGTATTGCAAATTCACCACAATCGGCGCGGCCTTGGCGTCGGGAATGGCTGCGGTGCCTTTGGCCTGCTGACTGTCGAGGGCCAGAGCCCAGGTGCCGGGCTTGCGATCCAGTTGCAGCGCTGCCTGATCCAGCGTCGTGCCGAAGGCCGTCAGTTTGCCGACCTTGAAGTCCGCGTTGCTGAGCAGTTGCTTGGCGCTGCCGCCCGGATCCTGACCGGCGTACTTGTCCACCAGATCCTGCCAGGGTTTGACATCCAGCTCCGACAACACGCCGCGTATGCGCAAGCCTTTGTTGCCAGGCAATACCGCTTCGCCGGCGCCGAGGAACAACTCGCCACGGCCATCGGCGAAATTGCTCGGTGGCGCGGCAAACGTGAAGTTGGCCAGTTGATCGTAATTGACCCAGTAACGCCGCTCCTGCCCTTGCAGGGTCATGCGGAACACCGTGTCACGTCCTACATCGGCGGTCATACCGAAGGGTGCAGGCAGATCCACCGCCACGCCCTTCATACTGGAACTGACCATCAACTGGCTGTCGGCACCGTCCAGATTCACTTGCAACTGGTAAGGAATCGTCCCGGACACCGGCAATGGCTGAGTCACGCCGAGCCAGTCAGTGAGTTTCTTGACCTCGACCTGCCCCGAGGCCGCCACCCGGGTCTTGAGCTTGCCGGGGCCGCCATCGGCGAAAATCTGTGCGGTGACCGGCTTGTCGAAGGCCCGCGCACTGATGTTCTGCCCGCTCAAACCCTTGGCGCTGTCAAAACGGAAGTCGCCCTTGAGCTGGCTCAATTCCAACTTCGGCTCGGCCAATTTCAACCGCGCATTGGCGGTCTTGAAGTCCACGAGGATCTTCGGCTGATCGCCCTTGGCCAACGGCACATCCAGTTTGAGTTTGCCTTGCAGATCGCCCTCACCTTCCCAACCGGCGAAGGTGTCAGCAGTGCCGATCGGCGCCTCCTGAAGAATTTTCAAGCCATCGCCCAGACCGCCGGCAAACGCACCGTCGAGGAACATATGACTGTGCTCGCCACTCGGCACATGGGGAATATTGACGAAGACATCACTGACCTGGGTGTCGAGCAACTGCCCCTTGCTGGCGACAATCCGTACACCGCTGTCCTCGATGAACACATCGCCGCTGACCTTGCTCACGTGCGGCCAGCCTGGCTGGAACGCCAGTTCGGCGTCGTGCACCTTGAAGAACAGGCTGATGCTGCGGTCCGCATCTGCGGCGCCTTTGTTCAGCGACCCTTGATACTGGAAGAACCCTTGATCCACCGCCCCTTTGAGAATCGCCGTGCGCAGCCATTCGTCGAGGGCCGGGCTCAGGACTTCCGGCAGGTATTTGGCGGTGTAACGACCGTCGCCGTCCACCAGACCGACCCGCAGGTCCATGTAGTCTTCCTGGTCGTGATCGAAATGCAGGCGGATCAGGAAGTCGCCGGCAATCTTGCCCTCTTCGCCGAGCACCTTCAGGTACGGCGCGATCAGGGTGAAGCCCTCCTTGTCGAGCTTCCAGGTCAACCGGGCGTTGGCCTGAATGTATTGCCATGGTTTGGCGAAGATCGGATCGAGGTGCAGGACGAAGTCCTTGCTGTCCATGCGCAACTCACCGCCGCCGAGGTTGCCGGTCAGGCTGCCGCTGACATTCCGCGCTGCGGGTGCGCCGTGATAGGCGTCGAAACCGACCTGATCGAGGTTGGCGGCGAAACTGAATTTGCTGTCGTCGGTGGCGTTCGGGCGGAAATCCAGTAGCACGTTGCGCAAGCCACCGGTCACTTTCAAATGCTCGACTACGGTGGCAAAACCTTGTGGCAGCGGGCCCAGTGCATTGAGTAACGGAGTGATCGGCGTCAGATCGAGGCGATCGGCCTGCAGGTGCCAGAGCTCGTCAACCTTGTCGGTGGCGGCGGTCTGCTTGACCTGAACACGGGACTCCCAACGGGTCTCGCCAAAATTCATCGCCAGCGAATCTAGAGTGACGGTCGCGCCCTCGGCACTGCGCTGGAAGTAACCGTTGAGGGCCAGGTTGTTGATCTGGATCGGCTTGCGCTCGCCGTAGGCACCGTTGAGTTGTGGGGCGTTGAGGCGGATGGCGGCGCTTTGCAGCGCGCCCTCGCTCCAGTTGACCCACAGCTCGCCGCCGGCCTTGATCTCGGATAAATTCCATTGCTGGGTCAGGCGCTCGGGCAACCATTTCGCCCAGTCGCTTTGCGGCAGGCTGACATAGCCCTCGACCGCGCTGTCCTGCAACTGGCTGGCACGAATCCGCGTACGCAGGCTCAGTGCTACGGGTTGCCCGTCGGGCAAGGTCAACCGCGCGTCGAGGCGCTGGCGATTGAGGCCGGTCTTGAGGTTGAGTCCGACATAGGTAAGGGTCAGCGGCGCCTGTTCCAGCGGCTGCAAGGTCACCTGACTGTCGAGCACCGACAACTGCTGGACCATTTGCATGCGGTTGAACAGTTGCTCGGGATCCATGGGCTGATCATTCCGCACCGGCAAGCCTTCGAGCGCCCACTGGCCGTCTTCACCCTCTTTGAGGCTGATCTTCAGACCATTGAGTTCAAGATGCGCGATGCGAACTTCCCGAGCCAGCAGACTGGCCCACAGATCCGGCACCGCTCGCACCCGATCCAGGCGCAAGGCATTGGCGCCGTCGCCAACCATCACGTCGTGAGCCAGCAGGATCGGCGCGAAACCGCTCCAGTTGCCTTCCAGCTCACCGATCTGCAACGGCATGCCCAGGGCCGCGCTGGCCTTGTCTTCGATGTCGGTACGGTATTCGGCCACCAGTGGCGTGAGTTCCCGGCCGAGGCTGACGTACAACGCCATCAACACCAGAACCAACGCGCACAGGCCCAGACCCCAGCGAGTCAGTGCAGCCAAAATGCGTGTCAGACGTTCCATGTCAGTTGGCTCCCATGGCAAAAATACTGCAAAAAGCTGAGGCCAGCCGTTTCAGGAAAAAGGTGACGCAGGGGATCAGAGCAGCACCACGTCATATTGTTCCTGGGAATACATGGTTTCCACCTGGAAGCGTATGGTGCGCCCGATAAACCCTTCAAGCTCGGCAACGTTACCGGACTCTTCATCGAGCAGCCGGTCGACGACTTTCTGGTTCGCCAATACGCGATAACCCTCGGCCTGATAGGCCCGGGCCTCGCGCAGGATCTCGCGGAAAATCTCGTAGCAAATGGTTTCCGGCGTCTTCAGCTTGCCGCGCCCCTGACAGCTGCTGCAAGGCTCGCACAGCACCTGCTCCAGGCTTTCGCGAGTCCGTTTGCGGGTCATCTGCACCAGACCCAGTTCGGTGATGCCGATGATGTTGGTCTTGGCGTGATCGCGCTCCAGCTGTTTTTCCAGGGTACGCAGCACCTGGCGCTGGTGCTCTTCGTCTTCCATGTCGATGAAGTCGATGATGATGATCCCGCCCAGATTGCGCAGACGCATCTGCCGGGCAATCGCCGTGGCGGCTTCGAGGTTGGTCTTGAAGATGGTTTCTTCGAGGTTGCGATGCCCGACGAACGCCCCGGTGTTGACGTCGATGGTGGTCATGGCTTCCGCCGGGTCCACCACCAGGTAACCGCCGGACTTCAGCGGCACCTTGCGCTCCAGGGCTTTCTGGATTTCGTCTTCGACGCCGTACAGATCGAAGATTGGCCGTTCACCCGGGTAGTGTTCCAGACGATCGGCGATTTCCGGCATCAGTTCGGCGACGAACTGCGTGGTTTTCTGGAAGGTTTCCCGGGAATCGATGCGGATCTTCTCGATCTTCGGGCTGACCAGATCACGCAAGGTGCGCAGGGCCAGACCGAGGTCTTCGTAGATCACGCTGGGTGCGCCGATGGTCTTGATCTGTTCGTTGATCTGATCCCACAGGCGGCGCAGATAGCGGATGTCCATCAGGATTTCATCGGCCCCGGCCCCTTCGGCGGCGGTGCGCAGAATAAAACCGCCGGCCTCCTTGATGCCTTCTTTGGCCACACAATCGCTGACCACCTGTTTCAGGCGCTCGCGCTCGGCTTCGTCTTCGATCTTCAGGGAAATGCCGACGTGAGCGGTGCGCGGCATGTACACCAGATAACGCGAAGGGATCGACAGTTGAGTGGTCAGACGCGCCCCTTTGGAGCCGATCGGGTCCTTGGTGACTTGCACCACCAGGCTCTGGCCTTCATGCACCAGCGCGCTGATGCTTTCCACTGCCGGGCCTTCGCGCAGGGAAATTTCCGAAGCGTGGATGAACGCCGCACGGTCCAGGCCGATGTCGACGAATGCCGCCTGCATGCCCGGCAGTACCCGCACGACCTTGCCTTTATAGATGTTGCCGACGATCCCGCGTTTTTGCGTGCGCTCGACGTGCACTTCTTGCAGCACACCGTTTTCGACCACCGCCACGCGCGATTCCATCGGCGTGATGTTGATCAGAATCTCTTCACTCATGGCAGGGTCTCGTTCAGGCATGTTCACGATAATGGCCGCATCTTGTTCCGTTCGACGCTTACTGCGCACTCAGGTTTTGCCAACAGGGTATGCCGAAATGGCCGAGCAGTTCTGCGCTTTCGCACACCGGCAAGCCGACCACGGCTGAATAGCTGCCGTTGAGACCGGCGACGAACACCGCGCCAAGTCCCTGAATACCGTAACCGCCGGCCTTGTCCCGAGGCTCGCCGCTGGCCCAGTAGGCGGCGGCTTCTTCGCGACTGATCGCCCGGAACCGTACCAGACTGCGCACCACTTGCGACTCGCAGCGCTCACCGTCTAGCACGGCGATCGCCGTCAGCACTTCGTGCTCCTTGCCGGACAACATCATCAGCATGGCGCATGCGTCGGCTTCGTCCACCGGTTTACCGAGAATTTTGCCGTCCAGCACCACAGCGGTATCGGCGCCCAACACGCAAAACGGCTTTTCGCTGACGACAGAGCGCCGCCCGGCCTCAGCCTTGCCGCGCGCCAGGCGCTCGACATAGGCCGACGGGGATTCATTGGCGAAAGGGGTTTCATCGATATCCGCGCTGATGGCGGTGAACGGAACGCCGATCTGCGTGAGCAATTCACGTCGACGCGGCGATCCGGAGGCGAGGTAAAGCGGCTTCATCCAAACATCTCCCTGTTGAGTGCCCTGCCTCATGGCACCGGTGGGGCCCATGCCTGACCGAATCAGTTGATTTTGTAGCGCCGGCGCAATCCACGCAAAGCGAAGCTGACCCACGGCCAGAGCAAGGCGCTGACCAGTGCCGGCAGGACCAGCGCCAGGGTCGGCTGACGGTTGCCGGTCAGGGCGCTGAGCCACAATTGCACAAGCTGCGCGAGGCCGAAAATCACCAGGATCACCAGGCACTGCTGCCACATCGGGAACATCCGCAGGCGTTGCTGCAACGACAGCACCAGGAACGTGATCAACGTCAGGATCAAGGCGTTCTGTCCCAACAGCGTGCCGTACAGCACGTCTTCAGCCAGCCCGAGGCAAAATGCAGTGACCATGCCGACCTTTTGCGGCAGGGCCAATGCCCAGAATGCCAGGAGCAAGGCCAGCCAGAGTGGGCGCAGGATTTCCATGAATTGCGGCAACGGCGAAACGCTGAGCAGCATGCCGATCAGAAACGTCAGCCAGACGATCCAGCCGTTTCGGGAGGCTTTGACACCGACCATTATTCTCGTCCCCCGGTGGTGGCCGGCGCAGTGACAGGCGGTTTGGCGGCCGGCCGTGCGTTGGCAGGCTGAGCGGCTGGCGGTTTGGTGGCTGCCGGCGTCGCTGCGGGTGGTTTCGCTGGCGGCTTGCTCGCGGCGGGTTTGGCCGGCGTAGCAGCAGCGGGTGCAGTGGCTGGCGTACCCGACGCAGCAGGAGCCTGAGCCGGTGTATTCACCGTTTTCGGCACCGTGGCCGGAATGATCGGGCCACCACCAAACGCATCAAGATTTTCCTGAGCCTGCGCCGCATCGTTGGCACGCTCTTCAGCCGTACGGTTGTCGCTGAACACCAGCAACAGGTAGCGGCTGCGGTTCAGAGCGGCAGTCGGCACGGCGCGGACAATGGCGAATGGCTGGCCGGAATCGTGGATCACTTCCTTGACCGTCGCCACCGGATAACCGGCCGGGAAGCGCTGACCCAGGCCGGAGCTGACCAGCAGATCACCTTCCTTGACGTCGGCCGTATCGGCCACATGCCGCAGTTCCAGGCGTTCAGGGTTGCCGGTGCCGCTGGCAATCGCCCGCAGACCGTTACGGTTCACCTGCACAGGAATGCTGTGGGTCGAGTCGGTCAGCAACAAGACACGGGAGGTGTACGGCATCAGCTCGACCACCTGCCCCATCAGGCCCCGTGCATCGAGCACCGGCTGACCGAGCACCACGCCATCACGCTCACCTTTATTGATGATGATGCGATGGGTGAAGGGATTGGGGTCCATGCCGATCAGCTCGGCCACTTCGACCTTTTCATTGACCAGCGCGGAGGAATTGAGCAACTCGCGCAGACGGACGTTCTGCTCGGTGAGGGCGGCAAGCTTCTGCATGCGGCCCTGCAACAGCAGGTTCTCGGTCTTGAGTTTTTCGTTTTCGGCGACCAGCTCGGTGCGGCTGCCGAACTGACTGGCGACACCTTCCCACAGCCTGCCGGGCAGGTCGGTGATCCAGTAAGCGTCCATCAGCACCAGCGACATCTGGCTGCGGGCAGGCTTGAGCAGGCTGAAACGGGCATCGACCACCATCAGCGCGACCGACAGCACGGCCAGCACCAACAAGCGCACGCCCAGTGAGGGGCCCTTGGCGAAAAGCGGTTTAATAGGCCGCTCCTCCCAGGCAAATGTTCTGTTTATTCATACGGCATCAAACCGGCCTGGATGAAGACTGACAGAAGATAAACGCCAACAGGCAGCACTGCAAAGTGCTGCCTGCGCGCTCACCCACGTATTGCACCCGGCGACTTATTCGCTGGAGAGCAGGTCCATGGTGTGCTTGTCCATCATTTCCAGTGCACGGCCACCGCCGCGAGCAACACAGGTCAGCGGATCTTCGGCAACGATCACCGGCAGACCGGTTTCCTGGGCCAGCAACTTGTCGAGGTCACGCAGCAGCGCGCCACCACCGGTCAGCACCAGGCCACGCTCGGCGATGTCGGAAGCCAGTTCCGGCGGCGATTGCTCCAGGGCGCTTTTCACGGCCTGAACGATGGTGGCCAGGGACTCTTGCAGAGCTTCCAGCACTTCGTTGGAGTTCAGGGTGAATGCGCGTGGAACGCCTTCGGCCAGGTTGCGACCGCGAACGTCGACTTCGCGAACTTCGCCGCCCGGGTAGGCCGTGCCGATTTCCTGCTTGATGCGCTCTGCAGTCGACTCGCCGATCAGGCTGCCGTAGTTGCGGCGCACGTAGGTGATGATCGCTTCGTCGAAGCGGTCGCCGCCAACGCGGACGGATTCGGCATAGACCACACCGTTCAGGGAGATCAGCGCGATTTCGGTGGTACCACCACCGATATCCACGACCATCGAGCCGCGAGCTTCTTCAACCGGCAGGCCGGCACCGATCGCAGCAGCCATCGGCTCTTCGATCAGGAACACTTCACGGGCACCGGCGCCAAGGGCCGATTCACGGATGGCGCGACGCTCAACCTGGGTGGACTTGCATGGAACGCAGATCAGCACACGAGGGCTGGGCTGCAGGAAGCTGTTTTCGTGAACCTTGTTGATAAAGTATTGCAGCATCTTTTCGCAGACGCTGAAGTCGGCGATCACGCCGTCCTTCATCGGACGAATGGCAGCAATGTTGCCCGGCGTACGGCCAAGCATGCGCTTCGCTTCGGTGCCGACAGCAACGACACTTTTCTGGTTACCGTGTGTCCGAATGGCCACAACCGATGGCTCATTCAGGACGATACCGCGCTCGCGCACGTAAATAAGGGTGTTGGCAGTGCCCAGGTCAATGGAAAGATCGCTGGAAAACATGCCACGCAGTTTCTTGAACATGGGAAAGGGACCCTAGGCAACGCGTGGGTAAAAAAGTGCGGCAAACTCTAACAACGACAGGGATTTTGGGCAAGGCGCCAATATGTTAAATTGGCCGCTTTTCTGTGCACCAAGCCCCACAATCGCGGCCTTATGACCGTAGAAGTGCGGTAGTGTTCCGACAATCTAACACACGGACGCCGTCCGTCCTGTTTTCCACTGGAGAAACCCGATGGCGCTAGAACGCTCCGACGTGGAAAAAATCGCTCATCTGGCCAGCCTTGGCCTGAATGACGCCGATCTTCCACACATCACTTCGGCCCTCAACAGCATTCTCGGGCTGGTCGACGAAATGCAGGCGGTCAATACCGACGGTATCGAGCCGCTGGCCCACCCGCTGGAAGCCAGTCAGCGCCTGCGCGCCGACGTCGTGACCGAAAGCAATAACCGCGAGGCTTATCAGTCCATCGCACCAGCGGTCGAAAACGGCCTGTATCTGGTTCCGAAAGTCATCGACTAAAGGGAAAGAGCCTGCAATGCATCAAATGACTCTGGCCGAGATCGCCCGCGGTCTCGCCGATAAAAAGTTTTCTTCCGAAGAGCTGACCAAGGTCCTGCTGGCGCGCATTTCCCAGCTCGATCCGCAGCTCAACAGTTTCATCAGCCTCACCGAAGAACTGGCCCTCGAGCAGGCGAAAGCCGCCGACGCGCGCCGGGCCAACGGTGAGAGCGGCGCCCTGCTCGGCGCGCCGATCGCCCACAAAGACCTGTTCTGCACCCAGGGCATCCGCACCAGCTGCGGCTCGAAGATGCTCGACAACTTCAAGGCCCCGTACGACGCCACCGTGGTGTCGAAGCTGGCCGCCGCCGGCACCGTGACCCTGGGCAAGACCAACATGGACGAATTCGCCATGGGTTCGGCCAACGAGTCGAGCTGGTACGGCGCGGTGAAAAACCCGTGGAACCTGGAACACGTACCGGGCGGTTCGTCCGGTGGTTCGGCGGCGGCAGTTGCCGCTCGCCTGTTGCCAGCCGCCACGGCCACCGACACCGGCGGTTCGATCCGCCAGCCGGCCGCGTTCACCAACCTCACCGGCCTGAAACCGACCTACGGTCGTGTTTCGCGTTGGGGCATGATCGCCTACGCCTCCAGCCTCGATCAGGGCGGTCCTCTGGCTCGTACTGCCGAAGACTGCGCGATTTTATTGCAAGGCATGGCCGGCTTCGATCCGAACGACTCCACCAGCATCGATGAGCCGGTGCCGGACTACGCCGCCGGTCTGAATGGCTCGCTGCAAGGCCTGCGCATCGGCGTGCCGAAGGAATACTTCGGCGCCGGTCTCGACCCGCGCATCGCCGACCTGATCCAGAACAGCATCAAAGAGCTGCAGAAGCTCGGTGCCGTGATCAAGGAAATCAGCCTGCCGAACATGCAGCACGCGATTCCTGCGTACTACGTGATCGCTCCGGCAGAGGCGTCCTCCAACCTGTCGCGTTTCGACGGCGTGCGCTTCGGCCATCGCTGCGAAGACCCGAAGAACCTGGAAGACCTGTACAAGCGTTCCCGTGGCGAAGGCTTCGGCCCTGAAGTACAACGCCGGATCATGGTCGGCGCCTACGCGCTGTCCGCCGGTTACTACGACGCCTACTACCTGAAAGCGCAGAAGATCCGTCGCCTGGTGAAGAACGACTTCATGGCCGCCTTTAATGAAGTCGACATCATCCTCGGCCCGACCACGCCAAACCCGGCCTGGAAACTCGGCGCCAAGAACAGCGACCCGGTCGCTGCCTATCTGGAAGACGTCTACACCATCACCGCCAACCTCGCGGGCCTGCCGGGCCTGTCGATGCCGGCCGGTTTCGTCGACGGCCTGCCGGTCGGCGTGCAACTGCTCGCTCCGTATTTCCAGGAAGGTCGCCTGTTGAACGTTGCCCACCAGTATCAGTTGAACACTGACTGGCACACCCGCACCCCAACCGGCTTCTGAGGAGACACACATGCAATGGGAAGTCGTGATCGGGCTGGAGATTCACACCCAGCTCACCACCCGGTCGAAAATCTTTTCCGGTAGTTCCACCCAGTTCGGTTCCGAGCCGAACACCCAGGCCAGCCTGATCGACCTGGGCATGCCCGGCGTGCTGCCGGTGCTCAACCAGGAAGCGGTGCGCATGGCGGTGATGTTCGGTCTGGCGATTGACGCCGAGATCGGTCAGCACAACGTGTTCGCCCGCAAGAACTACTTCTACCCGGACCTGCCGAAGGGCTACCAGATCAGCCAGATGGAATTGCCGATCGTCGGCAAGGGCCACCTGGACATCGCCTTGGAAGACGGCACGGTCAAACGCGTCGGCATCACCCGTGCGCACCTGGAAGAAGACGCCGGCAAGAGCCTGCACGAAGAATTCAGCGGTGCCACCGGCATCGACCTGAACCGTGCCGGCACGCCGCTGCTGGAAATCGTTTCCGAGCCGGACATGCGCAGCGCCAAGGAAGCCGTGGCCTACGTCAAGGCGATCCACGCGCTGGTGCGCTACCTGGGCATCTGCGACGGCAACATGGCCGAAGGCTCGCTGCGTTGCGACTGCAACGTGTCGATCCGTCCGAAAGGCCAGGTTGAATTCGGCACGCGCTGCGAGATCAAGAACGTCAACTCGTTCCGTTTCATCGAGAAGGCGATCAACTCCGAGATCCAGCGTCAGATCGACCTGATCGAAGACGGCGGCAAAGTGATCCAGCAGACCCGTCTGTACGATCCGAACAAGGACGAAACCCGTCCGATGCGCAGCAAAGAGGAAGCCAACGACTACCGTTACTTCCCCGATCCGGACCTGCTGCCGGTGGTCATCGAGGATTCGTTCCTCAATGACGTGCGCGCCACCCTGCCGGAACTGCCACCGCAGAAGCGCGAGCGCTTCCAGAGTGCCTTCGGTCTGTCGGCCTACGACGCCAACGTGCTGGCCACCAGCCGTGAGCAGGCGGACTACTTCGAGAAAGTCGCGAGCATTGGCGGCGACGCCAAACTGGCGGCGAACTGGGTGATGGTCGAGTTGGGCAGCCTGCTCAACAAGCAGAACCTGGACATCGAGGATTCGCCGGTATCCGCCGAGCAACTGGGCGGCATGCTGCAGCGCATCAAGGACAACACCATCTCCGGCAAGATCGCCAAGGTGGTGTTCGAAGCGATGGCCAACGGCGAAGGCAGCGCAGACGAGATCATCGAAAAGCGCGGCCTGAAGCAGGTTACCGACACCGGCGCCATCTCGGCGGTGCTGGACGAAATGCTCGCGGCCAACGCCGAGCAGGTCGAGCAATACCGTGCGGCAGACGAAGCCAAGCGCGGCAAGATGTTCGGTTTCTTCGTCGGTCAGGCCATGAAAGCCTCCAAGGGCAAGGCCAACCCGCAGCAAGTGAACGAACTGCTGAAAAGCAAGCTCGAAGGCTGACCACAATGGAGCCAGCATTCATTTACTGGCTCAGATCCCCTGTGGCGAGGGAGCTTGCTCCCGCTGGTCTGCGAAGCAGACCCGAATCGGATACCGCACTCTTTGAAAAAGAATGCACTGACCGAATTGCGACCGCTTCACGGTCGAGCGGGAGCGAGCTCCCTCGCCACAATTATTTTTGGGAGCCTTTGAAATGAAACGCTTGCTCGGCGCCTGCGCCCTGCTCTCTCTGCTGGCCGGTTGCGCCAGCACCGACATCATCGACCCGCATGGTTACGACCAGACCGGCGTCGCCTCCTATTACGGAGCCAAACACCACGGTAAACGCACCGCCAGCGGCGAAGCGTTCAACCAGAATTCCCTGACCGCCGCCCATCGCCAGCTGCCCTTCGGCACACGGGTGAAGGTCACCAACCTGAAAAACGACAAATCCTGCGTGGTGCGTATCAACGACCGCGGGCCGCACACCCGTGGACGCATCATCGATGTGTCACGGGAAGCCGCCGAACGCCTCGGCATGATTGGCAGTGGCACGGCGCGGGTTCGCGTGCAGGCCCTCGACGACTGATGGAGCACCGCCCATTTTCGGACTGACCGATTTACCGCTGATCAACGTGATCGAACTGCTCTGTGGGCTGTTCCTGCTGATCGCCGGTGCCGAACTGATGGTGCGCGCCGCCGTGCGCCTGGCCGCGCGCCTGCATGTGCGGCCGCTGATCATCGGCCTGACCATCGTCGCCCTCGGCAGCAGCGCCCCGCAGATGGCGGTCAGCCTGCAGGCAACCCTGACGCACAACCCCGACATCGCGGTCGGCAGCGTGATCGGCAGCAGCATTTTCAACATCCTCGTGACCCTCGGCCTGTCGGCGCTGATCATCCCGCTGCGCGTCTCACGGCAACTGGTGCGCCTCGACATCCCGCTGATGATCGGCGCCAGCCTGCTGGTGTTCGTGTTGGCCTGGAACGAAGAAATCGGACGTTTCGACGGCCTCCTGCTGCTGGCGGCCCTAGGGCTTTATCTCGGCTTGCTGTTGCGCCAGTCGCGCCACTCGGCCCGGCCACATTCCGATCATCCTCAGACTCAGCCCGCCCCCTGGTTCACCAGCCTGCTGATGATCGTTGCCGGGCTGGCCATGCTGGTGTTCGCCGGGCATTTGCTGCTGGGTGCAGCGGTCGCAGTGGCCACCGATCTCGGGTTCTCCGAGCGGGTGATCGGCCTGACCGTGGTCGCGGTCGGCACTTCGCTGCCGGAACTCGCCACTTCGTTGATCGCCGCATTGCGCGGTCAGCGGGACATTGCCGTGGGCAACGTGATCGGCGCCAACCTGTTCAACCTGCTCGGGGTCCTGGGCATCACCGCGCTGATCGCCCCGACGCCACTGTCGGTGTCGCCCAACGCGCTGGATTTCGACCTGCCGGTGATGCTCGGCGTCGCCACGCTGTGCCTGCCTGTGTTCTATTCCGGCTACCGCGTGACCCGGGCCGAAGGCTTGCTGCTGCTCGGTTTGTACCTGGCGTACGGGCTGCATGTGGTGTCGTTCACCACCGGCATGCCGCTGGCCGGCAAGCTTGAACGGTTGATGTTGTTTTATGTTCTGCCGACGCTGCTGACGTTTCTGTTTTTCACGTCGGTGCGCGCCTGGCGCCGCCAACACCACAAGAGGGATGTGCCATGACCGAATCGAAGAAATCCGGGGTCGAAATCCGCCGCCAGGTAATGGGTGACGCGTTTGTCGACCGCGCCCTGGGTAACGCCACTGAATTCACGCAACCGCTGCAGGACTTCGTCAACGAACACGCCTGGGGCGGTGTGTGGAATCGCGAAGGTTTGCCGCTGAAGACCCGCAGCCTGATCACCCTCGCCGCGCTGACCGCGCTGAAGTGCCCGCAAGAGTTGAAGGGACATGTGCGCGGCGCGTTGAACAATGGCTGCACCGTCGATGAGATCCGTGAAGCGCTGCTGCATTGCGCGGTGTATGCCGGCGTACCGGCGGCGATCGATGCGTTTCGGGCGGCACAGGAAGTGATCGACAGTTACCAGAAGCCTGAGTAACCGCCAGCTCTCAGATCCACCCGCCCCACTGCAACAGAAAAATCCCGACGTTGGTGGTCACCGCCGCCATCAACGTGGTCAACACAATGATCGCCGCCGCCAGTTCATGATTGCCCTGGGCCGCCCGGGCCATGACAAAACTGGCGGCCGCCGTCGGGCTGCCGAAGTACAGAAACAGAATCCCCAGCTCCGCCCCGCGAAAGCCCCACAGCCATGCACCCAGCGTGGCCAACACCGGTAGGCCGATCATCTTCACCAGGCTGGAACTGAGCGCCATGCTCCCGCTCTTGCGCAGCGCCGCCAGCGACAGGGTGCCGCCGATGCAGATCAGCGCCAGTGGCAATGTGGTTTGCGCCAGATATTGGCCCGACGTCTCCAGCCAGCCCGGCAGACCGATCTTGAACCAGGCAAACGGCGCCGCCGCAATCACGCTGATGATCAGCGGATTGCTGAACACGCTTTTGCAGATGCTCCACGGATCGGACTTGATCACCGGGCTGTACACCGCCAGCACAATGGTCGACAGGGTGTTGTAGAACAGGATCACCAGCGCCGCGAGAATCGCCCCGAGGGAAATCCCGTAGTCACCATACATGCTCGCCGCCAGCGCCAGACCGATCACCCCGTTGTTGCCGCGAAACGCGCCTTGGGTGTAGATGCCACGATCTTCACGCGGACAACGGAAAATCGCCCAGCCCCAGGCCAGGGCAAAACTGGCCAGCGTGGCGACGGCGAAGTAGATCAGCAGCGCCGGTTGCAGCGCGGCGTGCAGGTCGGCATGGAGGATGCCGAGAAACAGCAGCGCCGGCATGCTGACGTTGAACACCAGCGACGACGCCGTGTGGATGAAGTTGTCGTTGATCCAGTCGATGCGCTTGAGCAGCACCCCGAGAAACAGCATGGCAAACACCGGCGCGGTGATGTTCAGGGTTTCGAGGAAGATTGCCAGCATGCCGGGGAGCCTTGGAGGTGAGCGTCGTTAGGGGGCTAATGATAAGCCACTTTCACCCCGATCGTTCCCACGCAGCGCGTGGGAACCCTCAACCATCAAGTAATCGGCGCCGGATTGAACAACGTAATGTCGTTATGCAGCTTGTGCTTCTCGGCCCACGTCTGCTGCTTGCCGCTCGCCACATCCAGATAGTAGTGGAACAACTCCCAGCCCAACTCCTCGATGCTCGCACGACCGGTAGCAATCCGCCCGGCATCGATGTCGATCAGGTCCGGCCAGCGCTGCGCCAGCTCGGTCCGGGTCGACACCTTCACCACCGGCGCCATGGCCAGACCATACGGCGTGCCACGCCCGGTGGTAAACACATGCAGGTTCATCCCCGCCGCCAGTTGCAAGGTGCCGCAGACAAAGTCACTCGCCGGCGTCGCACAGAAAATCAAACCCTTCTGCTTGAAGCGTTCCCCCGGGCCGAGCACGCCGCTGATCGCGCTGCTGCCGGATTTAACGATCGAGCCCAGCGACTTCTCGACAATGTTCGACAACCCGCCCTTCTTGTTGCCCGGCGTGGTATTGGCGCTGCGATCCGCTTCACCCTTGGCCAGGTAACGGTCGTACCAGTCCATTTCACGCACCAGTTCCTCGGCAACGGTTTTGCTCTGGGCCCGGGAGGTCAGCAGGTAAATCGCGTCGCGCACTTCGGTGACTTCGGAAAACATCACCGTCGCCCCTGCTCGCAACAGCAAGTCCGAGGCATAACCCAGCGCCGGGTTGGCGGTGATCCCGGAAAACGCATCACTGCCGCCGCACTGCATGCCGAGGATCAGCTCGGACGCCGGCACGGTTTCCCGGCGGCGCTGGTCGAGTTTCTTCAGGCGGGTTTCGGCCAGTTCCATGATCTGCTCGATCATCTCGGTGAAACCGTGACTGGAATCCTGCAAGCGATACAGCCATGGCTCGCTCAGATCCACCGACGCGTCGTCCTCATGCATCACCTGCCCGGCCTGCAATTTCTCGCAGCCCAGACTGATCACCAGCGCCTCGCCGCCGAGGTTCGGATTGCGCGCCAGATTTCGCACAGTGCGGATCGGGATGTAGGCGTCGGTGGCCGTGATGGCCACGCCACAACCATAACTGTGGGTCAGCGCCACCACGTCATCGACATGTGGATACTTCGGCAACAGTTCATCCTTGATGCGTTTGACCGCGTGATCCAGCACCCCGGTGACGCACTGCACGGTGGTGGTGATCCCGAGGATATTGCGCGTGCCGACGGTGCCATCGGCATTGCGATAACCCTCGAACGTGAAGCCTTCCAGCGGTGCCTGGGCGGCCGGCACGTCGGTGGACAACGGCAGGCTGTCCAGCGGTGGCGCGGTCGGCATGCGCAGTTGATCTTCCTTGACCCAACTGCCACGGGGAATCGGCTGCAACGCATAGCCGATGATCTGGCCGTAACGAATCACCGTGCCGCCCTCGGGGATGTCCACGAGGCTGACCTTGTGGCTCTGCGGCACGAAATCCACCGTCACCAGGCCATCGGCGAACGCGGTGCCGGCCGGAACGCCCTGGTCATTGACCACGACCACTACGTTGTCCCGCTCGTGCAGGCGGATGTAGCGCGGCGAGTCGGAATGTTCAATCAACTGCATGGCGCCGCTCCTCAGGAATGCGCTTGAGACAATTTACCGGTGGCTTCGGAACCGCCATTGGTTGGCGGCTCTTTCAGTACCACACGCTTGATCGGGCCGACGATCACCAGGTAGCTGAACACTGCCACCAGCGCGTTGGCACCAACGAACACCAGCGCCCACTTGAACGAGCCGGTGGAGCTGATGATGTAGCCGATGACGATCGGCGTAGTGATCGAGGCAATGTTGCCGAAGGTGTTGAACAGCCCACCGCTCAGACCGGCGATCTGCTTCGGCGAGGTGTCGGAGACCACCGCCCAGCCCAGCGCACCCACGCCTTTGCCGAAGAAGGCCAGGGCCATGAAGCCGACCACCATCCATTCCACTTCAACATAGTTGCACGCGACGATGCTGCTGGAGACCAGCAAGCCGGCGATGATTGGTGCCTTGCGGGCGAAGGTCAGCGAATGGCCCTTGCGCAGCAGGTAATCGGAAATCACCCCGCCGAGGACGCCGCCGATAAAGCCGCAGATCGCCGGCAACGAGGCGATGAAACCCGCCTTGAGAATGGTCATGCCGCGCTCCTGCACCAGGTACACCGGGAACCAGGTCAGGAAGAAATAGGTGATGCCGTTGATGCAGTACTGGCCCAGGTACACGCCGAGCATCATGCGGTTGGTCAGCAACTGGCGGATGTAGTCCCATTTCGGGCCGTCAGCCTTTTTGCCTTGCTTCTGGTCCATGTCGACCATGCCGCCGTTGTCGGCGATGAACTTCACTTCCGCTTCGTTGGCCATCGGGTGCTGGCGCGGGCTGTGGATAACCTTCAGCCAGATCAGCGAGAACAGGATGCCGAACACGCCCATGACAATGAACACGTGTTCCCAGCCGAAGGCATAGACGATCCAGCCCATCAGCGGCGCGAACAGCACGGTGGCGAAGTATTGCGCCGAGTTGAAAATCGCCGAAGCAGTGCCGCGTTCGGCGGTCGGGAACCAGGCCGCGACGATGCGTGCATTGCCGGGGAATGATGGCGCTTCGGCCAGGCCCACGAGGAAGCGCAGCATGAACAGCGCAACGATAGCCGTGGACATGCCGAACTCACCGACGAAGCCTTGCAGCACGGTGAACAGCGACCAGGTGAAAATGCTCAGGGCATAGACTTTTTTCGAGCCGAAACGATCGAGCAGCCAGCCGCCGGGAATTTGCCCGGCCACGTAGGCCCAACCGAATGCAGAGAAGATGTAGCCGAGGGTGACCGCGTCGATGCCGAGGTCTTTTTGCAAACTGGAACCGGCGATCGCGATGGTGGCGCGGTCGGCGTAGTTGATCGTGGTCACCAGGAACAGCATGAGCAGAATCAAATAGCGGACGTGAGTCGGCTTGGACGATTGCATGTAGATGTACTCCCACTGATTATTTTTATGCGGGTAAAACATTCTTTGGTCTTGTGCCGCGCAGGGCCTTGGCAATAACCCTGCGCGGGTGCAGCGACTTACGAACCGATGTAGGCGGTTTTCACCACGGTGTAGAACTCTTGCGCATAGCGGCCTTGCTCACGTGAGCCATAGGATGAACCCTTACGGCCCCCGAACGGAACGTGGTAATCGACGCCGGCGGTCGGCAGGTTGACCATCACCATCCCGGCCTGGGAATGACGCTTGAAGTGGTTGGCGTACTTCAGCGACGTGGTGGCGATACCCGCCGACAGACCGAATTCGGTGTCGTTGGCCATGGCCAGTGCTGCCTCGTAGTCCGCCACGCGGACGATGTTGGCCACCGGGCCGAAGATCTCTTCGCGGCTGATACGCATCGACGCTTCGCTGTCGGCAAACAGAGTCGGCGCGAGGAAATAACCCTCGGTGTCGCAGGTCACCAGACTACCGCCGCTGACTACGCGAGCACCTTCGGACTGGCCGATGTCGATGTATTTCAGGTCCTGTTCAAGCTGCGCCTGCGAAACCACCGGACCGATGTCGGTGCCGGCCTTCAGCGCGTGGCCGACCTTGATCGACTTCATGCGCTCGGCCATGGCTTCAACGAATTTGTCGTGAATCCCGGCAGTGACGATCAAGCGGCTCGACGCGGTGCAACGCTGGCCGGTGGAGTAGAACGCGCTCTGCACCGACAGCTCCACCGCTTGCTTGAGGTCGGCGTCGTCGAGAATGATCTGCGGGTTTTTGCCGCCCATTTCCAGCTGAACTTTGGCCTGGCGCGACACGCAGTTGACGGCGATCTGACGGCCCACACCGACGGAGCCAGTGAAACTGATGCCGTCGACTTTCGAGCTGTTGACCAGCGCTTCACCGACCACGCGACCGCTGCCCATCACCAGGTTGAACACGCCAGCCGGGAAGCCTGCGCGGGAGATGATTTCGGCCAGCGCCCAGGCGCAACCCGGCACCAGATCCGCCGGTTTCAACACCACGCAGTTGCCGTAGGCCAGGGCCGGGGCGATTTTCCATGCAGGAATCGCGATCGGGAAGTTCCACGGGGTGATCAGGCCAACCACGCCAAGGGCTTCGCGGGTGACTTCAACGTTGACGCCCGGGCGCACCGACGGCACGTAGTCGCCGGACAGACGCAGGCACTCGCCGGCGAAGAACTTGAAGATGTTGCCGGCGCGGGTTACTTCGCCGATGGCTTCCGGCAGGGTCTTGCCCTCCTCCCGGGCCAGCAGGGTGCCGAGTTCTTCGCGACGGGCGAGGATCTCGGTGCCGACTTTGTCCAGCGAGTCGTGACGGGCCTGAATGCCCGAAGTCGACCACGCCGGGAACGCGGCGCGAGCGGCGTCGATGGCGGCGTTGACCTGAGCCAGATCGGCCTTGGCGTAGTCGCCGATGGTGTCGCTCAGCTCGGACGGGTTGATGTTGACCGAGTAATCGTTGCCGGCGACCCATTCACCGTTGATGTAGTTGTCATAGCGCTTGGTCACGAATCATTCTCCTGACGCAAAAGGCCGCTGATTGCTCAGCGGCCTTGTTTATAGGGTTGTGTTACTGCGCACCTTGCTTGTCGATCAGCGCGGCGAGCATTTCGTACTCTTCGCGGGTCAGGTCGGTCAGCGGCGCCCGCACCGGGCCTGCGTCATAGCCGGCGATCTTGGCACCTGCCTTGACGATGCTCACGGCGTAACCGGCCTTGCGGTTGCGGATGTCCAGGTACGGCAGGAAGAAGTCGTCGATGATCTTGCCGACGGTGGCGTGATCTTCGCGGGCAATCGCGTGGTAGAAGTCCATCGCGGTTTTCGGGATGAAGTTGAACACCGCCGAGGAGTAGACCGGCACACCCAGTGCCTTGTAGGCCGCGGCATAGACTTCAGCGGTCGGCAGGCCACCGAGGTAGCTGAAGCGATCACCGAGGCGACGACGGATCGACACCATCAGCTCGATATCGCCCAGACCATCCTTGTAGCCGATCAGGTTCGGGCAGCGCTCGGCCAGACGTTCCAGCAGCGGCGCGGTCAGACGGCAGACGTTACGGTTGTAGACCACCACACCGATGTTCACCGATTTGCACACCGCTTCAACGTGGGCGGCAACGCCGTCCTGGCTGGCTTCGGTCAGGTAGTGCGGCAGCAACAACAGGCCTTTGGCGCCCAGACGCTCGGCTTCCTGAGCGTATTCGATGGCCTGGCGGGTCGAGCCGCCGACACCGGCGAGGATCGGCACGCTGCTGGCGCAGGTGTCGACGGCGGTCTTGATGATTTCCGAATATTCGCTGGCCGCCAGGGAGAAGAACTCACCGGTGCCACCAGCGGCGAACAGGGCCGAAGCACCGTACGGGGCCAGCCATTCCAGGCGTTTGATGTAGCCCGCGCGGTTGAAATCGCCCTGGGCATTGAAATCGGTGACCGGGAACGACAACAGACCGGCGGAGAGGATGGACTTCAGTTCTTGTGGATTCATTATTCGAACACCCTGGTAGCAACGTTTTTTGTGAGTGGACCGTTCAGCCTTCGCCGAAGTTGTAGGTCATCGTACAACTTAAAAGATAACCGTCAACTGCATTTCATCGCTGGGGGGCATTTTTTGTCGGACAAGATTTCTTTTTGACGTAGGCGTTTTCTCGACTAGGCTCGATTTAACTGTATATACATACAGTTAAATAAGAACCCACCGACGGCATATCAAGGAGAAAGAAATGTCCGGTCTACAACCAAAATGCCTTGAACAACCCACACCGGTCATCGCCCGTTTCGATGATCTTTTTACCCGCGGCGGCATCGCCTTCAGTGCTGAAAATCCGCATCTGGTGCTGCACATTGCCGACTCGCACAGCGATGTCGAACCCGTCGCCTCCCGGCCCGGCAAAGCCATGAAAGTCAAACCGCCGCTGCGCTTCGAAGGCGCGGAACACACGGCGATCGGCGATAACACCTGGCTGCGCTTCGTTGAAAATGCCGAGCCGGTACCCGGGCAAAACGTGCCGCTGCATCTGCCGAACGGATTGGCGCTGACCTACGGCCAGGTGCTGGCACTGGGCGGTGATTTCTACGGAATCGTCGACCGGCCGATCAATGAAGGTGCGACTCCGGCGGATCGTCTTCAGCGCTTTTCAGCGGCGTTCGACACCCTCGCCACGCTGCCGGCCTCGAAGACCGAGGCAACGCAAATACTCGCGATCATGCAAAAGGAAATCGACGCCGTTAAACAGGCGATCAAGGACGGTAAGCAACCTCATGAGGCTTACGACGCTTTGGGAGATACGTTGTCGGAAGAGTGGAACAAGATCACCGGCGGCGGCAGTTTTGTCTCTTCCCTGTTCCCGCTCGGGCGCTATCTGAAACTGGCGGCGAACAACGCCGACCACTTCGGCGAATGGGCTCGCCTGGCCTACATCGCCGGGCACACCGCCGCCCTGCAAACCGCCGCTGCCGCTCACGCCAGTCAAGACGAACTGCAACTGGAACGGGCCTACGCGATGAACGCGTTCGCCGACCACTACCTCACCGACCTGTTCTCCTCCGGGCATTTGCGAGTGCCACGCAAGGCTATGGCCGCCGCGGTGACGCCGAGCGATCTGGGCTCGTTGATTACCCGCTTCATGCACGACGAAGACAGCAAATTCGGGCTCAAGGTGCGCAACGGGCATGGCGAGCAATGGCGGGCGTTCGGTGACAAGCGCTACTTCGAGGCGACCGACGCTGACAATCGCAATCAGGTGAATCACGCGGTGCAGGATTCGGCGGACGAGGTGTATGCCGCGTATTCAAGCGGCAACGTGCCGACCACCTTCAACGCGCTGCAACGGCTGCCGGACCTGACTGCCGTGATGAACCTGGCCAACAACTTCTCGCCTCTGTTCCGCCTTCAGGGCAACAAAGTCCTGCGGCGCAAGGACGTCAACAACCTCAACGACACCGCCACCGTCGACGACTGGTGGGGCTGGAGCACTTACCTGCTGCTCAAGGACTATCACCCAACCGGCAACACGAATTAAGGAGCGATTCGATGAGCATCAAATTGAAACTGGAGCTGGCCTCGGGCCAATCGTTGAAAGGTGCGCCGCTGCAATTGCTGCGCGACGGCGTGGCCATCGCCCGGGCGTCGGTGGACGCTCAGGGGCACGCAACATTCGACGTCAAGCCCGGCCCGGGCAAACTCGCCGTCAGGGTGGATCGTTCGATTCTGCCCCGCAGCTGAAATGCCCGGACAAGATTGCCCCGGCGCACAACACTGATTCGCCGGGTAAAGTGCGACAACTGCCGCGAAGGATCGCGGCAGATCTTTCAAGGAGAACGAAGCATGACGTTTGCCGCTGCACACCTTCCGCAATTCCCCGATCACGCCAGCGATTCGATCATCCTGCGGTTATCGAACCTGGATGATGACCTGATCGTCCGCATCCCCGATGGACAGGACACACCGCCGAACTGGGATGTATATCCGATCCTCGGTGATGATCCGGAAGAGCCTGAATGGCTGGGTCTGTCGGAGCCGACCGGCGTCTGGGATGACGCACTGGACGACATGGTCGGCCTGACCGGGATCGAACTGAGCATCCCAAGATTCGAGCTGGAAAAGTACCTGAACAGCACCGTCGAACTGCGTTACAAGTTTGCTGATGAGGCCAGTCTGGAACCGTGTTCGGAGCCGCTGAAGCTCTACGTCGAAGCCTGATTCCTCAACCCTGCGCCTGCGCCTCTTCATGGGCCTGACGCAGCCGTTCGCGGCTGTTGGTCAGGTGCAGGCGCATGGCCGCGCGGGCAGCATCGGCATCCTGGCGGGCGATGGCCTCGTAGATTTCCTCGTGCTCGCGGCTCAGGCGATTCATGTAGTGCTGCTGATCATCATGGGCCAGACGCGCCGAGTTCAGGCGGGTACGCGGAATGATGCTGGTGCCCAGGTGGGTCATGATGTCGGTGAAGTAGCGGTTGCCGGTGGACAGCGCGATTTGCAGGTGGAACTGGAAATCCGATGCCACCGCATCGCTGGCATGGGCCACGCTTTCGTTCAGTGCATCGAGGGCGGCGCGCATGGCGGCCAGTTGCTCGGCGCTGCGGCGTTGTGCGGCGAGGCCGGCGGATTCGACTTCCAGGCTGATACGGAACTCGAGAATCGCCAGCACGTCACGCAGGGTGACCACGGTGGCCGGGTCGATCCGGAAACCGCTCGGGCTCGGGGTGTCGAGGACGAAGGTGCCGATGCCGTGGCGGGTTTCGACCTGCCCTGCAGCCTGCAGCCGGGAAATCGCCTCACGCACCACGGTGCGGCTGACGCCATGGGCTTCCATGATCGCCGACTCGGTGGGCAACTTGTCGCCACGCTTGAGCAGACCGTCGCGGATCTGCTCGGTCAGCACCGTCACCAGTTCCTGAGCCAGGCTGCGGCGCTTGCGAGGGAGGCGCGGGGTGTCGATCGGGTTTTCCATGGTCTGCGTTTGTCTCGAAAATTCGGTAAGAGGGGCATCATAGCCCAAGGGAGTTGTACGATCACCGTCCTCTGTGGGAGCAGGCTCCCACAGATTCGGTACATATCAGGCCGTGACGGTCTGCTCGACCAGATGGCCGCTGTCGATCCGCACATGCCGTGGATGGAAGCGCTTGAGGCTGCTGCGATGGCCGACGCTGACGATGCTCAGGCCCGGCAACTGATCAATCAGCGCCTGATACAGCGTGGCTTCGTCTTCTTCATCCATCGCTGACGTCGCTTCGTCCATGTACAGCCAGTGCGGTGCGTAGAGCAGCGCACGGGCGAAGGCCAGACGTTGCTGCTCACCGGGCGAGAGCATGCGTTGCCAGTGGTTGGCTTCGTCCAATCGCGCCACCAGATGCGGCAGACGGCAGGTTTCCAGCACTTGTGCATAACGCTCTGGTGCGTAGGTGTCGCCCGGTTGTGGATAACTCAAGGCATCGCGCAGGGTGCCGATCGGCAGATACGGTTTCTGTGGCAGGAACAGATAACGGGCGGACGGCAAGCGGATACTGCCGTGACCCGACGGCCACAGATGCCCCATTGCCCGGAACAGCGTGGACTTGCCGCTGCCGGAGCGGCCACTGAGCATCACCCGGTCGCCCGGTTCTACGGTCATCGTGGCACTGGTCAGCAGATGACGACCATCGGCCAGATCGAGCCCGAGGTTGTGTACCTTCAATTCGCTGCCCTGATTCTGCACGTCGATGGCCGGTGCACGCTCTTCGTTGCTGGTCATGGCCTGATGGAAGCTCAGCAGACGATCGCACGTGGCGCGCCAGGAAGCGAGGTTCTGGTAAGCACTGATGAACCAGCTGAAACTCTCCTGAACGTTGCCGAATGCCGAGCTGATCTGCATGAGTTCACCGAGCTCGATCTTGCCGGCGAGGTAACGCGGCGAGGCGACGATGAATGGAAAAATGATCGCGGCCTGGCTGTAACCGGCCGTGAAAAACGTCAGGCGCTTGGAGACTTTCATGATGTCCCAGAAGTTGTGCCAGACATTGCCGAAGCGGCCGCTCAAGCGACGATTTTCGTTCGGTTCGCCGTTGTAAAGCGCAATGCTTTCAGCATTCTCACGAATCCGCACCATGGAAAAACGCAGGTCTGCTTCGAAGCGTTGTTGTTGGTTATTCAGACCGATCAATCGTCGACCGATTAAATGCGTCAACCAGCTACCGACCACTGCATAAACCAGAACGCACCAGAACATGTAGCCGGGAATAGTGATGCCGTAAACTTCAATACTGCCCGACACACCCCACAAAATAATCGAAAACGACACCAGGCTGACGATATTGCGCAGCAGCCCGATACCCAGTTCAAGGGTATTGGAGGTGAAATTGTTGAGGTCTTCGGAAATCCGCTGGTCCGGGTTATCGGTGTAACCACCCTGCTCCAGCTGGTAGTAATTCTTGTCGGCAAGCCAACGGGAAAAATGCTTTTCAGTAAGCCAGGCCCGCCAGCGGATCGTCAGCATCTGAGTCAGGTAGAGCCGATACACCGCACCGACAATCGCGACCGCAGCAATCGCGCAGAAGTACAGGATCAGATGCCAGAACGCCGCTTCATCTTTCTTTTGCAGCGCATTGTAGAAATCCTTGTACCAAGTGTTGAACCACACCGAGATGCCCACGCTGAGCAGCGAGAGTGCAATCACGGCAATCAGCAACGTCCAGGCCTTGCCCTTCTCTTCGCTGCGCCAGTAAGGCGTGGTCATGGCCCACACCTTGCGAAAAAACTGCCCGCGCACAGCATCGTTGACCGCGGAATATTCAGCGTTCTGATTCATGGAAAAGGCTCGATAAAGAAAAGAACAGACACGCACCGATCATAGTTGATCGGTGCGCTTTATCGCGAGGACTGGCGATGGCCGTTCAGCGCAGGTTCAGCGACGAACCGGGCGCTTCTGCAGCTTGCGCTGCAAGGTACGGCGGTGCATGCCCAGGGCGCGGGCAGTGGCGGAGATGTTGCCTTCGTGCTCGGTCAACACGCGCTGGATGTGTTCCCACTGCAGGCGATCCACCGACATCGGGTTTTCCGGCACCAGGCTGTCGAGGTCGGCGTGCTCGGACAGCAGCGCTGCCAGCACGTCGTCGGCGTCCGCCGGTTTGCACAGGTAATTGCAGGCGCCGCGCTTGATCGCTTCGACCGCCGTGGCAATGCTCGAGTAACCGGTGAGGATCACCACGCGCATTTCCGGGTCCAGTTCCAGCAGCTTGGGCAGCAGGACCAGACCGGAATCGCCGTCCATTTTCAGGTCCAGCGCGGCGTAGTCCGGCAGATCGGCCTGGGCGATTGTCAGGCCTTCTTCGGCGGAACCGGCGGTGCTGACGCGAAAGCCACGGCGAGCCATGGCACGAGCCATCACCCGGGTAAAGGTCGCGTCGTCATCGACCAGCAGCAAATGCGGCAGTTCTTCGCCTTCGACTTGGATTTCGTCACTCATGTTGCTCTCCTCGGGCGCCGTGGGGCAGGCGCAGCTCGGTGAGCGTGCCGCCTTCCTCATGACTATAGAGTTTCACTGAGCCGCCGGCGCGTGTCACGCTGGCCTTGCTCAAAAACAGGCCCAGGCCGAAACCTTTGCCCTTGGTGGTAAAAAACGGTTTGCCGATCTGCTCGGCGATGGCCAGCGGCACACCGGCGCCATGATCGCGGATGCTGATGGTCAGGTCTTCGGCGGTCCAGTCCAGGGTCACCTGAAGGTTTTCCGGGCAGGCATCGGCGGCGTTGTTCAGCAGATTCAACAAGGCCTGGGTCAGATCCGGCGGCGGCGCCACGCGCGGCAGCGGGCCCTGGCCCAGACGCTGGAAGCGGTAACTGGCTTCGGGGCGCATCAGGTGCCAGCGATTGAGCGCCTCGTCGAGCCACTCGGTGACATCCTGCATCTCCACCGCCATCCGGCGATTGGCTTCGGCGGCGCGCACCAGTTGCTGCAGGGTCTCCTTGCAGAGCTTCACCTGATCTTTCAACACCTTCAGGTCTTCCTGAAGCATTGGATCGTGATGATCCTGCTGCATTTCGTTGAGCAACACGCTCATAGTCGCCAGCGGTGTGCCCAGTTCATGAGCGGCACCGGCGGCCTGAGTCGCCACGGCCAGCAATTGCTGATCGCGCAGGCCTTCTTCACGGCGGATCGCACGCAACTCTTCCTGACGGCGCAGCTCTTCGGCCATGCGCGCGGCGAAGAAGGTAATCACCGCCGCCGCGAGGGCGAAGCTCAGCCACATGCCGTAGATCTGCAGGTTCTCCCGGGCGACCGGCAGGGTTTCCAGCGGATAGAAATGCGTCAGCATCAACGTGTACAAGGCCAGCGCAATACCGGACAGCACCACCGAATAACGCCACGGCAGCGTCACCGCTGCGATGGTCAACGGCACCAGATAATAAGAAACGAACGGGTTGGTCGACCCACCGGAGAAGTACAGCAAGGCACTGTGGATAACCAGGTCGCAGGCCAGTTGCAGCGCGTATTCGAGCTCGGTGACCGGCCACGAAGTGCGCAGGCGCACGGCGGTGAACACACACAGCAGAATCGAACAGCCGAGGGTCATCACCAGTTGCACCCACGGCAACGGCAACAGCTCCAGCCAGTAGGCCAGGCCCACGGAACCGGCCTGCGCGGCGAGCACCAGGGTGCGGATGAAAGTCAGCCGCCAGAGGTTCTGGCGAGTGGCGGAAGTCAGTTGTACGGGGGCGAGCATGAGCTCTCCTGATGAGCGCTCCAGGCGGATCGCACGGAGTATAACCAAGGCGCGGGCTTGAGAGGCGAAAGTGCGGCAAACGACCACACCAATAAGCAGTTGCAAGTTGTGAGCTTCAAGCTACAAGCAAAAGCTTGAAGCTCGTCGCTGGCCTTGTTGTCATCTGTATAGAAGTTGTAACTGGGCGAACCGGATCACAGAAGCTAGAGTCTGATGGTTTCACGCAGGCCCCCGAACCATCACCTGCGCCCTCATCAAGGAGCTTTCATGCACACATTTCGCCGCAGCGCCGCCCTTCTCGCCCTGACCGTCGGCAGCGTCGCCAGCCTTCCGGCCCTGGCCGCCGATGAGCTGCACTACAACCAGATTTCCCTGCGCGCCGAAGTCAGCCAGGAAGTGGCCCGCGACCTGATGATCGTGACCCTCTACACCGAAGAACAGAACACTGACCCGGCCAAACTCGCCGCCGACGTCAGCACCACCATGAACAAGGCCCTGGCCCAGGCCAAGCAGGTCAAAGAAATCACCCTGCGCCAAGGCAGCCGCAACAGCTACCCGATCTACGACACCAAGGGCCAGAAAATCACCGGCTGGCGCGAACGTGCCGAACTGCGCCTGGAAAGCACCGACTTCGCCGCCCTGTCCAAACTCACCGGCGAGTTGCTGACCGAGCTGAAAATGGGCGGCATGGACTTCGCCATCGCCGACCCGACCCGCAAGGCCAGCGAAGACAAACTGCTGAAAGAAGCCGTCACCGCCTTCAAGGCCCGCGCCCAACTGGCCACCGACGCCCTGGGCGGCAAGGGTTACAAAATCGTCAGCCTGAACCTCAACAGCAATGGCTACCCGCAACCGTACATGCGCGCCCCGATGATGATGAAAGCCGCCGCGGGCATGGACGCTGCGCCGGTCACGCCTGAAGTCGAAGCAGGCACCAGCCAGGTCAGCCTGACCGCCGACGGCTCGATTGAAGTGTTGATGCAGTGATTGAATGACGGCTGAATGAAAAACCGGCGATCAGTGAATGATCGCCGGTTTTTTTGTGCCTGGGATTTGGGTTGTCAGGCTCGAGGATCAACCCGATCCAGCGCCCGGTTCACCGCAAGCTCGGCCAGCATGATGATCTGCTGGATCCCGAGCGCAGTACTGCGTTGCGGGCCGCTGAGTTCGTTGGCGAAATTGCTGGCGATGGTACTGGCCGAGGCCAGCGATTCGCAGGCATTGGCCAGCAGGCTTTCGGTGTCGACGTTGGGAGTGACCATGTACATCGTGCTCGGGCGCGGTTTGGAAGGGTTGGGACACAGGTAATAGTCGAGGGCGCGTTTGATGGCTTCGCGGTTGCGGGCGAGGTCTTCGGCGCACATGGCTTCTTCGAGGGGTGTGGGTGATTCGAGGGGTGGGTCGGGTATCAGCTTATCCATGTAGCATTTTCTCCAAGTTATGGAGCCACTTTTCCCGATCTCACTCGAAGAAGAGGTGGCAGCTATGTACGGGGTGAGATCACCGGTATGGATACCCGGCAGGACATTCGTCCACCCGTACACAGCCGCCATAGAGAATCGCTGACAGTCTAAGCTGGCGGCGATTATGAAGGGGCTCGCACAAGTATCCAAATGAATAGCCGGGATCTCACTCCCGGTCGCTGAATTGGCAGCGACAACCAAAGACTAGGGATCGTGCTTCCGACGGACAACCTGAAAACTTTGTGGGAAGGTTCGGTGAATCCCACACCTCTTTAAACATCCGAAAATGGAACGCGGAGCGTCCCGGGCTGCATTCCCACGCGGAGCGTGGGAACGATCAAGCAGTCCGCAGTTGCTTTCCGCTTTTCGCTTCCCACCACTCAACACGATGAGCGTTAGCTCGAGTAAAGCTCTTGATCTTCTGGCCCCTTCGGCAGGCTGAGTGGAGGGATTCATCCGGGGGTGGGAGCGCAGCGACCGTGCGGCGCAGCCGCATGCATCGAGAGGAGGTGCAGCGAAGCAAACCGTAGGCGATGCCCCCGGATGAATCCCGGAACGAAGGAACACCGAGCCCCAGCGAGGTGCCGTACGCCGGGGCCCAGCCTTTTGGTTACTTTTTGGCGTTTGAAAAAGTGACCCGCTGTAAGAGCGGAACCATAAGAAGCCGTTACCGCAGCAACGGATATGTACCCAACCACCCCAGATATACCGAGATAGACACCTAACCTAGAAAAACGATATTTCCGCGCCCACCAAAACCCCAGCTAACCTCCCCCGCCACAACCACCTCCAGACAAGCGGGCCAGACATGCATAGATCCACCCTGAAACCACTCCTGATCACCCTGGCCCTGACCGCCATAACCCCAATCGCCAACGCAGCAACAACCCTGGTCTACTGCTCCGAAGCCAGCCCCGCAGGCTTCGACCCCAGCCAATACACCAGCGGCACCGACTTCGACGCCTCCGCCGAAACCGTCTTCAACCGCCTCACCCAATTCAAACGCGGCGGCACCGAAGTCGAACCCGGTCTGGCCACAAGCTGGGACGTAACCCCGGACGGCCTCCAGTACACCTTCCACCTGCGCCAGAACGTAAAATTCCACACCACCGACTACTTCACCCCGACCCGAACCTTCAACGCCGACGACGTCCTGTTCAACTTCCAGCGTCTGCTCGACCCGGACAGCGCCTTCCGCAAGGCCTACCCCGCCGAGTCTCCGTACTTCACCGACATGGACCTGAACACCACGATCAAGTCCGTGGAAAAACTCGACGAAAACACCGTGCGCTTCAACCTGAACAACGTCGACGCCGCGTTCGTGCAAAACCTCGCCATGAGCTTCGCCTCGGTGCAATCGGCCGAATACGCCGCGCAGTTGCTGAAGGAAGGCAAAGCAGCAGACATCAACCAGAAACCGGTCGGCACCGGCCCCTTCGTGTTCAAGCGCTACCAGAAGGATTCGCAGATCCGCTACGCGGCGAACAAGGACTACTGGAAACCCGAAGATGTGAAAATCGACAACCTTGTGTTCTCGATCACCCCGGACGCCGCCGTCCGCTTGCAGAAGCTCAAGACCGGCGAATGCCAGGTCAGCGGCTACCCGCGCCCGGCCGACATCGAAGTGATGGAAAAAGATCCGAACCTGCGAGTCTTGAAGCAGGCCGGCTTCAACCTCGGCTTCCTCGCCTACAACACCACCCATCCGCCGCTGGACCAATTAAAGGTCCGTCAGGCGCTGGACATGGCCATCGACAAACCGGCGATCATCAAGGCGGTTTACCAGAGTGCCGGGCAGCTGGCACAGAACGCCTTGCCACCCGCGCAATGGTCCTATGACCCGAATATCAAGGACGCACCGTACGACCCCGTAAAAGCCAAGGCGCTACTCAAGGAAGCCGGGGTTGCACCGGGTACAACCATCAACCTCTGGGCGATGACCGTGCAGCGTGCGTCCAACCCGAATGCGCGGATGTCGGCGCAGATGATCCAGCAGGATTGGGAGAAGGTCGGCATCAAGGCCAACATCGTCAGCTATGAATGGGGCGAGTACATCAAGCGCGCCAAGAATGGCGAACACGACGCGATGATCTACGGCTGGACCGGTGACAACGGCGACCCGGACAACTGGCTGGGCGTGCTTTACAGCTGCGCGGCGGTGAAAGGCAGCAACTACGCCAAATGGTGCGATCCGGCCTACGACAAACTGGTGCAGCAGGCCAAGGTGTCCACGGATAAATCGCAACGGGTAAAACTGTATCAACAGGCGCAACTGATCCTGAAACAGCAAGTGCCGATCACGCCGATCGCCAACTCCACGGTGTTCCAGCCGCTGCGCAAGGAAGTCACCGACTTCAAGATCAGCCCGTTCGGTCTAACCCCGTTCTATGGCGTGGGTATAAATAAGTAACACCCGGCCCCAAGGCGGCGCGCAAATCGTGACCAATGCACCGTTTTGGGGCTTCATTTGCACCGTAAAAACCGACCGCAAACGGTCAAATGCGTCAGAAGTTATACAGATGCGACATTAAGGTACGTTCGTGCCACCGTTTGATGCCGCCGGGCGCTCTGGATCTTGCATTGGGTATGGGCCCTGCATAAGTATCCGCAGGCACGACTCACGAGGTCGTACCTCACTATTAAAAAATGACAACAAATCATGAGGCCAACATGCTTAAACACGCGGTCATTCCGTTTTTAGTCGGCGCAGGCTTGTTAGCCTCCGCACCTTTCGCTTCCGCTGCGACTAACCTGGTGTTCTGCTCCGAAGGCAGCCCGGCCGGTTTCGACCCAGGCCAATACACCACCGGAACCGACTTCGACGCCTCAGCCGAAACCATGTTCAACCGTCTGACCCAGTTCGAGCGTGGCGGCACCGCCGTTGTTCCTGGGCTGGCGACCAGCTGGGACATCTCCCCGGACGGCCTGACCTACACCTTCCACCTGCGTGAAGGCGTGAAGTTCCACACCACCCCGTATTTCAAGCCGACTCGTGAGTTCAACGCCGACGACGTGCTGTTCACCTTCAATCGCATGATTAACAAGGATGACCCGTTCCGTAAGGCGTACCCGACCGAATTCCCGTACTTCACCGACATGGGGATGGATACCAACATCACCAAGATCGATAAAGTCGACGACCACACCGTCAAGTTCACTCTGAAAGAAGTCGACGCCGCGTTCATCCAGAACATGGCCATGAGCTTCGCTTCGGTTCAGTCCGCCGAGTACGCAGCGCAGCTGCTGAAGGAAGGCAAGGCTGCCGACATCAACCAGAAGCCGATCGGCACTGGTCCGTTCGTGTTCAAGAGCTACCAGAAAGATTCCAACATCCGTTACACCGGCAACAAGGATTACTGGAAGCCTGAAGACGTGAAGATCGACAACCTGATCTTCGCCATCACCACCGACCCGTCGGTACGTATCCAGAAGCTGAAGAAGAACGAGTGCCAGGTCACGCTGTTCCCGCGTCCGGCCGACCTCGCGGCACTGAAAGCAGATCCTGCGTTGAAGATGCCTGACCAGGCCGGCTTCAACCTGGGCTACATCGCTTACAACGTGATGGACAAGGTCAAGGGCAGCAACGAGCCGAACCCGCTGGCCGACCTGCGCGTTCGCCAGGCGCTGGACATGGCCGTGAACAAGCCACAGATCATCGACTCGGTTTATCAGGGCGCGGGTCAACTGGCCGTCAACGCCATGCCGCCGACCCAGTGGTCCTACGACACCACCATCAAGGACGCCAAGTACGATCCTGAGAAAGCCAAGCAGCTGCTCAAGGAAGCCGGTGTCAAGGAAGGTACCGAGATCGTCCTGTGGGCGATGCCGGTTCAGCGTCCGTACAACCCGAACGCCAAACTGATGGCCGAAATGCTCCAGTCCGACTGGAAGAAGATCGGTCTGAACGTGAAGATCACCAGCTACGAGTGGGGCGAGTACATCAAGCGCTCCAAGGGTGGCGAGAACCAGGCCATGATCATTGGCTGGAGCGGTGACAATGGTGACCCGGACAACTGGCTCAACGTGTTGTTTGGTTGCGACTCGCTGAGCGGCAACAACTTCTCCAAATGGTGCGACAAGAAATTCGACGGCCTCGTGAAAGAAGCCAAGCGCACCACTGACCAGGCCAAGCGCACCGAACTCTACAAAGAGGCGCAACACGTCCTCAAAGATGCAGTCCCTATGACACCTATCGCTCACTCGACGGTGTATCAACCCATGCGCGCCAACGTGCAGGACTTCAAGATCAGCCCATTCGGCTTGAACTCCTTCTACGGCGTCAGCATCAAGTAAAAAAGCCGGCGGCGACGTTTTCAGCGTCGCCGCTGTTTTTTTCTGCCGAATAGTTAGGAATTTGCCTACATCCCTTTCCAATTGGTCTTACCAGGTTGGTTTAGGACGTGTCGCCTTTTCCTACGAGTCTTTAGGACTCAGCGCATTTACTGCCAGACCTGCGGCCCCTACCGTCGGGTTCTGACCAGTGACTGCGTGGGCTATCGGTTTGCTGCTGGATTGAGCTCAATGCGGCCACAACTTCCCTGGAAGGGATCGCGGCGCATTGAAAAACACTGAGACAAGAGGGAGCGTCATGCGCCACACCTTGGTTTTTTCCGCATTGCTGGGCGCCGGCCTGTTGGCCGCCACGTCCGCGAGTTTTGCCGCCAGCGACAGTCTGGTGTTCTGCTCCGAAGGCAGCCCGGCCGGTTTCGATACCGCGCAATACACGACCGCGACCGATAACGACGCCGCCGAACCGCTGTACAACCGTCTGGCCGAGTTCGAAAAAGGCGCGACCAATGTCGTACCGGGCCTGGCAACGAGCTGGGATATTTCCGAGGATGGCCTCAAGTACACCTTTCACCTGCGTGAAGGGGTGAAATTTCATACAACGGCGTACTTCAAACCTACCCGCGATTTCAACGCCGACGACGTGCTGTTCACGTTTAACCGCATGCTCGATCCGCAACAGCCTTTCCGTAAGGCTTATCCGACCGAGTTCCCGTATTTCAACGGGATGAGCCTCAACAAGAACATCGCCAAGGTCGAAAAGACCGGGCCGCTGACCGTGGAGTTCACGCTCAACAGCGTCGACGCCGCGTTCATCCAGAACATCGCCATGAGCTTTGCCGCCATTCTGTCCGCCGAATACGCCGACAAGCTGCTGGCCGAAGGCAAGCCGAGCGACATCAACCAGAAGCCGGTCGGCACTGGCCCGTTCGTGTTCAAGAGCTATCAGAAAGACTCGAACATCCGCTACACCGGCAACCCGCATTACTGGGATCAGAGCCGGGTGAAGCTGAAGAACCTGATTTTCGCGATCAATACCGACGCATCCGTGCGTGTGCAGAAGCTCAAGGCCGGCGAATGCCAGGTCACGCTGCATCCACGCCCGGCCGATGTGCCGGCACTGAAAAACGACCCGAAACTGCAACTGATCGAAAAACCGGGTTTCAACCTTGGCTACATCGCCTACAACGTGCGCCACAAACCGTTCGACCAGCTCGAAGTGCGTCAGGCGCTGGACATGGCGGTGAATAAACAGGGGATTCTCAACGCTGTTTATCAGGGTGCCGGTCAACTGGCGGTCAACGCCATGCCGCCGACCCAATGGTCCTACGACACCACGATCAAGGACGCCGCCTACAACCCGGAAAAAGCCAAGGAACTGCTCAAGGCTGCCGGCGTCAAGGAAGGCACCGAGATCACCCTGTGGGCCATGCCGGTGCAGCGCCCGTACAACCCGAACGCCAAGCTGATGGCCGAAATGCTCCAGGCTGACTGGGCCAAGATCGGTCTGAAAGTGAAGATCGTCAGCTATGAATGGGGCGAGTACATCAAGCGCACCAAGAATGGCGAACACGACGTCAGCCTGATCGGCTGGACCGGCGACAACGGGGACCCGGACAACTGGCTCGGCACGCTGTACAGCTGCGACGCCATTGGCGGCAACAACTATTCCATGTGGTGCGACCCGGCTTACGACAAGCTGATCAAAGAGGCCAAGGTCGTCACCGACCGCGACCAGCGCACCGTGCTCTACAAACAGGCCCAGCAATTGCTCAAGCAGCAAGTGCCGATCACGCCTGTCGCCCACTCGACGGTCAACCAGCCGCTGAGCGCCAGGGTTGAAGGATTCAAGGTCAGTCCCTTCGGCCGCAACGTGTTTTCGGGTGTCAGCATCGATTAAACCCATAACCGATTAGCCGCAATGCTGAGGAGGCTGTCTACCTCCTCACGCAAGCGCTTTGCCGAAATTTGCCGATCAGGCCTTTTGCAAACGTTTGCGATGTGTGAATGAGTTCTAAAACCAAAAACCGGCCCAACAAAAAAAGCCGGCATAAAAAGAAAGTAAAGGAGCTTCACCCATGAAACTGAGCAGCACCGCGATACTGGCCTTGGCCATCAGCAGCATCACCGCCACGGCGTTTGCCGAGGAGCAGAGCCAGGCGTTCACCCCGGTGACCGTCAACGAGAAAAGCGCCCAGGCTGACGCCACCGGCTTCCTCGAAGGCTCCAAAGTCAGCGGCACGACCCGTAACTGGTACGCCAACGAGCAACTGAAGCGCGGCGGCAAGTTCACTTACCGCAAAGACGGCGTTGCCACCCCGACCGATCGTCGTATCAACTGGGTACAGGGCACCATCGTCAACTTCACCTCCGGCTTCACTCAGGGCACCGTGGGTGTCAGCACCGAAGTAGCCGCCTACAACGCCGTGGCCCTGGAGCGTGATCGCAAGGCCCTGGCCTCCAACAACGGTGGTGCACCGGGTTCGCGTCCAGGCGCGGGCAACAACCGTACCCTGACCAAGGAAGGCGGTGACGCTGAAGGTCAGTGGAGCAAACTGGGCCTGGCCAACGTCAAGTTCCGCGTTTCCAACACCACCCTGACCGCCGGTCGCCAGAACTTCAGCACGCCAATCGTCGACACCATCGGCAACCGTGCGCTGCCTTCGAGCTTTGAAGGTGTGAGCCTGCACAGCGAAGAGCTGAACAACCTGTCGTTCGACGCCGGCAGCTTCGACCGCGTATCGCCGCGTACCGAAGAGAGCCTGTCGAAATTCCGCACCGAGTACAGCGCCAACGGCGCCGAAACCGATCGCGTGAGCATCGTCGGCCTGAACTACCAGCCGCTGCAGAGCCTGAAGACCAGCCTGTACGCCTCCAAGGCTGAAGACTTCTGGAACCAGTACTACTTCGGCGCCACCCACGAACTGGGTGACAGCAACGTCGTGAGCCTGACCACCGGCCTGAACTACTACAAGACCGTCGATACCGGCAAGAAAGAGATGGGCAACATCGACAACGACACCTACTCGCTGTCGTTCGGCCTGACTCACCAGGCCCACAGCCTGACCTTCTCGTACCAGGCGATCAACGGTGACGAGTACTTCGACTACCTGCACGAAACCAACGGCATCTACCTGGCCAACTCCCTGCTGTCCGACTTCAACGGCCCGAACGAGAAATCCTTCCAGGTCGCCTACGGTCTGAACATGGCCGAATACGGCGTGCCAGGCCTGAAGTTCAACATCTACCAGGCCCGCGGCTGGGGCATCGACGGTACTCACTACACCGGCACTGCGTATGACGTACGCAACATGGACGGCGAGCACCACTACGAATACGGCATCGGTGCCACCTACGCGGTACAGAGCGGCCCGCTCAAGGCGACCACCGTGCGTGCCACCTACACTGCTCACCGCGCCAGCGAAAACCAGGCTGACGGCAGCATCAACGAGTTCCGTCTCGTGACCACCGTACCGTTCAACATTCTGTAAAAACGCGTGCCGACGGCTGACTCAGTGACGAGTCGGCCGTTCGGCTTTTTGTCTTCAACCGATTGCAGAGGGTTATCGATGAAAATGCTTCCCCTACGTGCGGCCGTCGCTGCCGCCCTGTTGAGCGCCGCCATCGGCGTCTCGGCCAAACCCTTGGTGGTCTGCACCGAAGCCAGTCCGGAAGGCTTCGATATGGTCCAGTACACGACTGCAGTCACTGCCGACGCGGTGGCCGAAACCATCTTCAACCGCCTGGCCGACTTCAAGCCCGGCACCACTGAAGTGATCCCGGCGCTCGCCGAGTCCTGGGACATCAGCGACGACGGCCTGACCTACACGTTCCACCTGCGCAAAGGCGTCAAGTTTCACACCACCGAATACTTCAAGCCGACCCGCGACCTGAACGCCGACGACGTGGTCTGGAGCTTCCAGCGTCAGCTGGACCCGAATCACCCGTGGCACAAGCTGTCGAGCGTGGGCTTCCCGTACTTTGAAAGCATGGGCTTCAAGGAACTGCTCAAAAGCGTCGAGAAAGTCGACGACAACACCGTAAAGTTCACCCTGACCCGCCGCGAAGCGCCGTTCCTGGCCGACATCGCCATGGCATTCTCCTCGATCTACCCGGCCGAATACGCCGACCAGTTGCTCAAGTCCGGCAAGACCGGCGACCTGAACAACAAGCCGGTCGGCACTGGCCCGTTCGTCTTCCAGCGCTACAACAAGGACGCCCAGGTTCGCTTCAAGGCCAACCCGGACTACTTCCGTGGCAAGCCGCCGGCCGATGCGTTGATCCTGGCCATCGCCACCGACAACAATGTGCGCCTGCAGAAACTCAAGGCCAACGAGTGCCAGGTCGCGCTGTATCCGAAGCCGGATGACATCCCGAGCATCAAGAAAGACGACAAGCTGAAAGTCGATGAAATGGACGCGATGACCGTTTCCTACATCGCCATGAACACCCAGCACAAATACATCAGCGACGTGCGCGTGCGTAAAGCGATCGACATCGCCTTCGACAAGGAAGCCTACGTCAACGCGCTGTTCGGCAAGGGCAACGCGACCGTCGCGGTCAACCCGTACCCGCCGACCCTGCTGGGCTACAACCACGAGCTGAAAAACCCGCCACGTGACCTCGACGCAGCGCGCAAACTGCTCAAGGAAGCCGGCGTGCCGGAAGGCACCGTGTTTACCCTGTTTACCCGCAACGGCGGCGGCCCGACCAACCCCAACCCGATGCTCGGCGCGCAAATGATGCAGGCTGACCTGGCGAAAGTCGGGATCAAGATCGACATCCGCGTGATGGAATGGGGCGAAATGCTCAAGCGCGCCAAGGCCGGCGAACACGATATGGTGTCGGCCGGATGGGCGGGCGACAACGGCGACCCGGATAACTTCCTGACGCCTATGCTCAGTTGCGAGGCCGCCAAGAACGGCGAAAACTACGCTCGCTGGTGCAACGAGAAATTCCAGACCCTGCTCGACGAAGCACGGGCTAAAGTAGATCCGGCCGAACGCGCCAAACTGTACGAAGAAGCCCAGGCCATCTTCAATCAGGACCAACCGTGGATCAGCATGGCCCACACCCGGATGTTCACCGCAATGCGCAACAACGTAGAGGGTTATCACATCAGCCCTCTGACAACCAATAACTTCGCCACCACCCAGGTGAAGTAGATAAGAAACTCCCGGCCTCCCTGACCCCAGGGTCGCCGGGCACGCCTAACCGGCTGATGAGGTACCACAAAAGATGTTTAGTTTTATTGCCCGCCGACTGGGGTTGTTGATCCCCACGTTTTTCGGCATCACCTTGCTGACTTTCGCGTTGATTCGCATGATTCCCGGCGACCCCGTGGAAGTGATGATGGGCGAACGTCGGGTCGACCCCGAAATGCACGCTCAGGCAATGGAACGCCTCGGTCTGAACAAACCGCTGTACGCCCAGTACCTGGACTACATCGGCAAACTGGCCCACGGCGATCTCGGCGAATCCCTGCGCACCCGTGAGAGCGTATGGACCGAGTTCACCTCCCTCTTCCCGGCGACCCTGGAACTGTCCATGGCCGCCCTGCTGTTCGCCGGCGTCCTGGGCCTCCTGGCCGGGGTGATCGCGGCCCTCAAGCGAGGATCCCTGTTCGACCACGGGGTGATGGGCATCTCCCTGGCGGGGTATTCGATGCCGATCTTCTGGTGGGGCCTGATTCTCATCATGTTCTTCTCGGTGAGCCTGGGCTGGACCCCGGTGTCAGGGCGGATCGACCTGCTCTACGACATCGAGCCACGCACCGGCTTCATGCTGATCGACACCCTGCTGGCCAATGACACCGGCGCGTTCCTGGATGCGCTGCATCACCTGATCCTGCCGGCCATCGTCCTCGGCACCATTCCGCTGGCGGTGATCGCGCGGATGACCCGTTCGTCGATGCTCGAAGTGCTGCGTGAAGACTACATCCGTACCGCCAAGGCCAAAGGCCTGTCGCCGTCGCGCGTGGTGTTCGTGCACGGTCTGCGCAACGCGCTGATCCCGGTGCTGACCGTGGTCGGTCTGCAAGTCGGCACCCTGCTGGCCGGTGCGGTACTGACCGAGACCATCTTCTCGTGGCCCGGCATCGGCAAGTGGCTGATCGAAGCCATCGGCGCCCGGGACTATCCGGTCGTGCAGAACGGCATCCTGTTGATCGCCTGCCTGGTGATCCTGGTCAACTTCGTGGTGGACATCCTCTACGGCTTTGCCAACCCACGCATCCGTCATCAGCGCTGAGGTCAATACCCATGAGCACTCCAACATCCTCAGTAGTCACCGCTGCACCTGGCGCGGATCAAAGTCTGCTGTACCCGTCGCCGTACAAAGAATTCTGGCAAGCCTTCGCCAAGAACAAGGGCGCCGTTGCCGGCCTGCTGTTCATGCTGCTGGTGATTTTCTGCGCGATCTTCGCGCCGTGGGTCGCCCCGCATAACCCGAGCGAGCAATACCGTGACTTCCTGCTGACGCCGCCGGCGTGGCTCGAAGGCGGGCAGATGCAGTTCCTGCTCGGCACCGATGAACTGGGGCGGGACCTGCTGTCGCGTCTGATCCAGGGTTCGCGCCTGTCGCTGCTGATCGGTCTGTCGTCGGTGGTGATGTCGCTGATTCCGGGGATCCTGCTGGGTCTGTTCGCCGGTTTCTTCCCGAAAGTGGTCGGCCCGACCATCATGCGTCTGATGGACATCATGCTGGCCCTGCCATCGCTGCTGCTGGCTGTGGCGATCGTCGCCATCCTCGGCCCTGGCCTGATCAACACCGTGATCGCGATTGCCGTGGTTTCGTTGCCGTCCTACGTGCGTCTGACCCGTGCTGCGGTGATGGGCGAACTGAACCGCGACTACGTGACCGCTGCGCGCCTGGCCGGTGCCGGCCTGCCGCGCCTGATGTTCATCACTGTGCTGCCGAACTGCATGGCACCGCTGATCGTTCAGGCCACCCTGAGCTTCTCTTCGGCGATCCTCGACGCCGCCGCCCTGGGCTTCCTCGGCCTCGGCGTCCAGCCGCCAACCCCTGAGTGGGGCACCATGCTGGCCTCGGCCCGCGACTACATCGAACGCGCCTGGTGGGTCGTGAGTCTGCCTGGTCTGACCATTTTGCTCAGCGTGCTGGCAATCAACTTGATGGGCGACGGTTTGCGCGATGCGCTGGACCCGAAACTCAAGAACGCCGCCTGAGGAGATTCCCATGTCACTGCTAGAAATCAAGAATCTCAACGTTCGCTTCGGCGACAAGAACGCCACACCGGTGGTCGACGGCCTCGACCTGAAAGTCGACAAGGGCGAAGTCCTGGCGATCGTGGGCGAGTCGGGTTCCGGCAAGTCCGTGACCATGATGGCGCTGATGGGCCTGATCGAGCACCCGGGGATCGTCACTGCCGACTCTCTGAGCTTCGACGGTAAAGACATGCTCAAACTGAGCAATCGCCAGCGTCGGCAGATCGTCGGTAAAGATCTGTCCATGGTGTTCCAGGATCCGATGACCGCGCTGAACCCGAGCTACACCGTCGGTTTCCAGATCGAGGAAGTGCTGCGCCTGCACCTGAAAATGTCCGGCAAGGCCGCCCGCAAGCGCGCCATCGAACTGCTGGAAAAGGTTGAAATTCCCGGCGCTTCGAGCCGTATGGACGCCTATCCGCACCAACTGTCCGGCGGCATGAGCCAGCGTGTGGCAATTGCCATGGCGATTGCCGGCGAGCCAAAACTGCTGATCGCCGACGAGCCGACCACCGCACTCGACGTAACGATCCAGGCGCAGATCATGGACCTGCTGCTGGCCCTGCAGAAAGAGCAGAACATGGGCCTGGTGCTGATCACCCACGACCTCGCCGTGGTGGCTGAAACCGCCCAGCGCGTGTGCGTGATGTACGCCGGTCAAGCCGTTGAAGTCGGTCAGGTGCCGCAACTGTTCGACATCCCGGCCCACCCGTACAGCGAAGCGCTGCTCAAGGCGATTCCGGAACACAGCCAGGGTGCCGAGCGTCTGGCCACACTGCCGGGCATCGTCCCCGGCCGTTACGACCGTCCGCAAGGCTGCCTGCTGTCGCCGCGCTGCCCGTACGTGCAGGACAGCTGCCGCGCGCAACGTCCGACCCTCGATCCGAAAAGCCACAGCCTCGCCCGCTGCTTCTACCCGCTGAACCAGGAGGTGGCGTAATGGCCGTCGTACTTACCGCCCGCGACCTGACCCGTCACTACGAAGTCTCCCGTGGCCTGTTCAAGGGCCATGCGACCGTACGCGCCCTCAACGGTGTGTCGTTCGAGCTGGAAGCCGGCAAGACCCTCGCCGTTGTGGGCGAATCGGGCTGCGGCAAATCCACCCTGGCCCGTGCCCTGACCCTGATCGAGGAGCCGTCGTCCGGTTCCCTGAAAATCGCAGGGCAAGAAGTGGCCGGCGCCGACAAGGCCCAGCGCAAGCAGCTGCGCAAAGACGTGCAGATGGTGTTCCAGAGCCCATACGCCTCGTTGAACCCCCGGCAGAAAATCGGTGATCAACTGGCCGAACCGCTGCTGATCAACACCAACCTGTCGGCTGCCGAACGTCGCGAACGAGTCCAGGCGATGATGAAGCAGGTCGGCTTGCGTCCCGAGCACTACCAGCGTTATCCGCACATGTTCTCCGGCGGTCAGCGTCAGCGTATCGCGTTGGCTCGCGCCATGATGCTGCAACCGAAAGTGCTGGTGGCGGACGAACCGACTTCGGCACTGGACGTGTCGATCCAGGCGCAGGTGCTGAACCTGTTCATGGACATGCAGCAGGAGTTCAACACCGGTTACGTGTTCATCTCGCACAACCTGGCGGTGGTGCAGCACGTGGCCGATGACGTGATGGTGATGTACCTCGGGCGTCCGGTGGAAATCGGTCCGAAGCACGACATCTATGCCCGCCCTCTGCACCCGTACACCCAGGCGCTGCTGTCGGCGACTCCGACCATCCACCCGGATCCGGACAAGCCGAAGATCAAGATCGTCGGCGAGCTGCCCAACCCGCTGAACCCGCCACCGGGCTGCGCGTTCCACAAGCGCTGCCCGTACGCGACCGAACGTTGCAGCGCGGAAGAGCCGGCCCTGCGCCAGCTCGATACGCGTCAGGTAGCGTGCCACTACGCCGAGCAGTTCCTCGACGGCGCGGCATAAAAAACCCGCCCTGTTGCCGGGGCGGGTCGTTAAAGCGTTGACCAAACCTCTTCTTTCTCGATTGCGCATCAGTCGGGGAAGAAGAGGTTTTCTTTTGTCTGCGATCTACGTCTGGCTGTCGCCATCGTCCGGATCATCGGTGTCCGGCTCGTCGGTGGTCGAGTCGTCATCGTCCTTGCTGCCACCCTGATCCTGATCACCGGGTTCGGATTCGGACTTGGCGAGCATGATCACACCCGCGTGCCCGTGGGCCGCATTGAAGCCCTGTGCGGGCGCCGCGTTGCTCGCCCACGCCGCCGTGGTGCCAAGCGTCAGCATCACCAAAACCTTAAGCAACAACACTATGCGTTGAAAAATGCTCATAAGCGTTTCCATCCTTTCGTGGTTGAAGCCAGAGTGCCGGTCCGGCGCTGAATAAAATCTAGTTCCGATCAGCCGGGTTCACCAGATAGGACGCTAACCAATGCCCGGAAATGCCATGGCTGGACAGACCGCTTTCGAATAACCCCCATAACCGGATCAGCTAAGCGAGGCGGCTTTGCGGGTTTGCACGGGCTGGCTGGCCGAGACGCAAACGAGTCGCCAGACAAACCAGCGGGACCGACATAATGGCCAGCGCCGCACTGGCTACCCAGACACTGTGCCCACCGAAATGCCCGTACAACTGACCGCTGAGCACCGGTGACAACAACGCACTCGCACTCCAGGCCATGAAGAACAGACCGAAGTACTGGCCGCTCTTGCCACGTTGCGCATGCTGCATGACCAGCACATTCAGCGGCGGCATGAACAGCGCCTCCCCCAGTGTCCAGACCACCGTCGACAGGCAGGCATAAAACAGCCCGGAACCCAGTGGCAGCATGCCGAGCCCGACTGCCAGCAATACGCAACCGGCGATCAACGGGCGGCGCGAGCCCCAGCGTTCGCCCGAATGCGAGATTGGAATCTGCAGCGTCACGACAAGGACTGCATTGATTGCGAACTGCCAGCCGATGGCCTCGGTACTCAAGCGATAGTAGTCGCGCAGATAGTTGCCGAGGGTGCTGTAAACGGTGTCGAACGCCATGCCGAGCAGGACGGTCGCCGCCAGCAGCCAGAGAAACGGTTTGTCGCGATATGGCAGGCCGGAGCCGGCCTGCGTCTCTGGCGTTTCGTCCGGGATCAGCACCGTTCGCCCCCAGGTCGTGCGGACAAACCACAGCAGCGCCACCAGCGTCAGCACCGCACTGATGAAGAACACCCAGCGAAAATCCGTCTGCGCCAGAACACCGCCCGCGATACCGGCGGCGGCCATCCCGAGGTTTCGCGCGATACGGCTCAAGGCCTGCGCCCGGGCGCGCTGTGCAACCTCGCAATATTCCATGATCAGGCGTTGATGCAACGTACGGATCGCGCCGTCGATCGTACCGCTGAGCAACAGCAACGCGGCCAGCAACGGCACTTGCGTCACCAGCCCGAGCCCGAGCAGCACCCATGCCGAAACGAAGAACAGCGCCGCCGTCAGCCGCGCGGTGCGGATATGGTCGCTGAGCAAGCCCCCCAACATCGAACCGATCAACAGCCCGCCGCCATACGCCGCCAACAGCCAGCCGACGGTCTCGATGGCGAAACCCAGCTCCTGACGCAGATACAACGCCATGAACAGCTTGACCATGCTGCTCAGGCGATTGATGAACAACAGCGCCGCGAGTACCCAGGCCATGGTGCTGAAGTAACCGTCGAATCGCAGCAAGTGAGTGAACAACCCTCTCATTCCATTGATCCTTGGAGGTGCGTGAGCGTTGACACTAGCCGCCAGAAAGCGGGTTGTCGCCTGGACAATCAGTGAAGATTGAAATCCGGAGTCCGCTCACCTACTGATAGGAAAAGGCCTACACGAAGAGCCTGTGCACTCTTTTACATCGCACGTAGCATTGGCATCGAATTGAAAGTGCCTCCAGGCAACCAGGCGAGAGCCGAAAGCGCTCCACTGGTCTGAAAAGAGCGTCTTCATGATCGCAAAATCATCACGAAATCTTAGCTAGCCTATAACACAAAGAAATATTTTCATTTGCCCGCACTTCATCGCATAAAACAAATAAAAATTTTCCTTAGAGAGTCGAATGAAAAGATCTAAAACTATGCATAATACAAAAAAATATTTTCCTTGAGTCTGAAAAAAGACCACAACACAAAGGAATATTTTCCTTATGCGAATACAACGTAAAAGTGATGACGCAATCTCCGCTCAGTTAGGTGAGGCCCTGCGCGCGCGCCGCCTGCGCAAGGACATCACACAAGACCAGCTTGCAGACAGTGTCGGAGTCAGTACTCCCACGATTCAAAAGCTGGAAAAAGGCAAAGGCACCCTACAGTTACTGATCGCAGTGCTACGAGAGTTTGACTCTCTGGACCTTCTCTCCGGCCTGATCGAGCCTCCCCGTGCGAGCCCGATGGCTGCGGCTCAGACAGGCAAGACAGGTCGTGTCCGTGCGCTGGGGGCCGTTCGTACCAGCGACGGCCGGATACATGTCCACCAAAGCACTCAACCGCAGACATCAACAAAAAACAAAGAGCAGGGCAAAGCGAAACCTTTGCTGATACCAAGGAAGAAATGACGTGGCGATAACTGCAGAAGTGTGGATGTGGGATACCAAGGTAGGCGCTGTGCTTTGGGATGAAAGCCAGTCCCCCGCAACAGCAACATTTGAATTCGATCCAGCGTTTACCGAAATCGGACTGGAGATTGCACCACTGACCATGCGAGCAGTGGCAGGTGAGGTGTACGCCTTCCCATCGCTGAACGTTCAGGCTTTCAAATCTCTCCCGCCATGCCTTTCAGATTCGCTTCCCGATGACTTCGGTAACGCAGTGATCGACGCTTGGCTGGCCAAGGAAGGACGCGACCCCAACAGCTTCACTCCCGTTGAGCGATTGCTTTACATCGGCGCCCGAGGCATGGGGGCGCTGGAGTTCCGCCCTGCCGTGGACAGGGCCAGGACCAGGATCGAAAAGCTGGAGCTCGATTCTTTGGTGGAGCTTGCCGGACAGATCCTCGAGCAGCGTCAACAGCAGTTTGCCGGGCTGCAACTGGGTCATGAAGGCAAGCAGGGTGAGGAAGCGCTCAAGCATATGTTTCAGGTGGGTTCATCGGCTGGCGGCCAACGACCGAAGGCAATCATTGCCATCAATGAAAAGACCGGTGAGCTTTGCTCGGGACAAATCACGGCCCCGGCGGGGTACAGCTATTGGCTGTTCAAGTTCGACGTGCCCAAAGGGGCAAACTCACTGGGTGACCCTGCCGGCTTTGGCCGGGTGGAATACGCTTACCATCTGATGACTGTCGCCTCGGGGATTACCATGACCGAGTGCCGTCTGCACATTGATGGTCCTCGCGCTCACTTCATGACTCGCCGTTTCGACCGGATGGACGATGGTGACAAGATTCACGTGCAAACATTGTGCGCCATGGACATTGCCGACTACACCAAACCAGGCGCGTACTCTTACGAACAAGCGCTACTCGTAGCGAGGGATCTGAGTCTTCCCAGAGAGGATCAAATAGAGCTGTTTCGACGCGCCGTGTTCAATGTGATTGCGCGAAATCAGGACGACCACACTCGAAATATTGCTTTCCAGGTCTGGAGGGACGGGGTTTGGCGCCTGACTCCGGCATATGACATGTGCTGGGCTTATCGCGTCGACTCGCCATGGGTATCCACTCACCAGATGACCATCAATGGGAAAAGGGATGCCTTTACGGTCGAAGATCTGCTCGCACTGGCGAAACAGATCCCCAGGTTGAACGGGCGCAAAATCATCAAGGAGGTCGCCGATTCGGTTCGTCGATGGCGCGAATTCGCAGGTATCGCTGGCATTGAAAATGAAAAACTGATCGAAGAAATTGAACACAGCCACCGGCTGTATCTTGCGGACGACCTGTGAAGCAAAAACAAAAAAGCCCTGCAGGCGTAAACCTGCAGGGCTGTTCGCTCTGAACCCCGCAGTTTGCGCTGCAGGGAATCAGCACAGTAGATCAGCGCTTAGTGATGCTCACGGGTCGCACGGAATTTCACGTCCGGCCAGCGCTCTTCCATCAGGGCCAGGTTGACACGGGTCGGGGCGAGGTAGGTCAGGTGACCGCCGCCGTCCAGCGCGAGGTTTTCCACAGCCTTGTTGGAGAATTCCTCCAGCTTCTTCTTGTCGCTGCATTCGATCCAGCGCGCGGAATACACGGTGATCGGCTCGTAGGAGCATTCGACCTTGTATTCCTCTTTCAGGCGGCTGGCGACCACATCGAACTGCAGCACACCGACGGCGCCGAGGATGATGTCGTTGCTGCGCTCCGGGAAGAACACCTGGGTCGCGCCTTCTTCGGCCAGCTGTTGCAGGCCCTGGCGCAGTTGCTTGGATTTCAGCGGATCGCGCAGGCGTACGCGGCGGAACAGTTCCGGGGCGAAGTGCGGGATACCGGTGAAGCCCAGGGTTTCGCCTTCGCTGAAGGTGTCGCCGATCTGGATGGTGCCGTGGTTGTGCAGACCGATGATGTCGCCGGCGTACGCCTCTTCCAGCTGTTCACGCTCGGAGGAGAAGAACGTCAGGGCGTCGCCAATGCGCACGTCCTTGCCGGTACGCACGTGGCGCATCTTCATGCCTTTCTCGTACTTGCCGGAGCAGATACGCATGAAGGCGATGCGGTCGCGGTGTTTCGGGTCCATGTTCGCCTGGATCTTGAAGATGAAGCCCGAGAACTTCTCTTCCACCGGCTCCACGGTGCGCTCGTTGGCCACCCGTGGCAGCGGACGCGGCGCCCAGTCGACCACGGCGTCGAGGACGTGATCGACACCGAAGTTGCCCAGTGCGGTACCGAAGAACACCGGGGTCAGCTGGCCGTCGATGAACTCCTGCTGGTTGAACTCGTGGCAGGCGCCCTGCACAAGTTCCAGCTGCTCGAGGAAACGATCGTACTCGTCGCCCAGATGCGCGCGGGCTTCGTCGGAATCGAGCTTTTCGATGATCTTGGTTTCGGTACGTTCGTGACCGTGACCGGCGGTGTAGACAATGATGTAGTCGTCCGCCAGGTGGTACACGCCCTTGAAGTCGCGGTAGCAACCGATCGGCCAGGTGATCGGCGCAGCCTTGATCTCCAGAACGGCTTCGATCTCGTCGAGCAGTTCGATCGGGTCGCGGATGTCACGGTCGAGTTTGTTGATGAAGCTGACGATCGGCGTGTCACGCAGACGGCAGACGTCCATCAGGGCGATGGTCCGTGGCTCTACACCTTTACCGCCGTCGAGAACCATCAGGGCCGAGTCCACCGCGGTCAGGGTGCGGTAGGTGTCTTCGGAGAAGTCTTCGTGGCCCGGGGTGTCGAGCAGGTTGATCATGTGTTCGCGATACGGGAACTGCATGACCGACGTGGTAATGGAAATACCCCGCTGCTTCTCCATCTCCATCCAGTCGGATGTCGCATGGCGGTCGGATTTACGGGATTTCACCGTACCGGCCACTGCAATCGCCTTGCCCATCAACAGGAGCTTTTCGGTGATCGTGGTTTTACCGGCATCGGGGTGGGAAATAATGGCGAAAGTGCGGCGTTTCGCGACTTCGGCGGCCTGTCTGGTCATGGGAAATCGCCTGGCGGTGATTCAAAAAAGGGCCGCGATTATAGCCCAAGTCAAGACAATAACCGAACCGTTGAGCACATTAAGGGTGGCCAAATGCTGCCTCAGATGGGAACCTTTTAAAGCACGGAGACGTCCATCCCCTGTTACGACTTTTCGTCAGGGGCTGAAAAATCAGCAAGTTAGCCTGACGAGGCTGCGCTCATGGCTCGCTTTCAGACCGCTTTTCGCCGGTGCTGGGGGAGCTGCTTCTCGCGAACGTTCACTCCCGGCAGCCAGGCATGGCATGCCACTCGGGACAGCGTCCGCCGACTATAAAAAAGGAGTCCGCCTGTGGCTATCCGCTATGGCAAAGGGCTGATGGGAGGTGCGGTGGTGATCGCGCTCCTGGCCCTGCTGGTTCACTGGATCGGCATCAACACGATCGAACACTACCGCGACGATTTGTTGTTTTACCTGCAAGCTCATCTGATTCTCGTCCTCGCTTCAATGCTGGCCGCCCTTTTCGTGGGCATCCCCGCCGGTATCTTCCTGAGCCGCCCGACCATGGTCGGCCGCGCCGAACGCTTCATGCAGATCTTCAACATCGGTAACACCGTGCCACCGCTGGCCGTACTGGCGATTGCCCTGGGGATACTCGGCATCGGCAGTGGTCCGGCGATCTTCGCTTTATTCCTCGCCTCACTCTTGCCGATTGTGCGCAACACCTACGAAGGCCTGAAAAACGTCCAGGGCTCGCTGAAAGAAGCCGCCACCGGCATCGGCATGACCCCGCGCCAGGTGTTGTGGCAAGTCGAGTTGCCCAACGCCGTGCCGATCATCGTCGGCGGTGTGCGAGTGGCCCTGGCGATCAACGTCGGTACGGCGCCGCTGGCGTTCCTGATCGGCGCCAACAGCCTCGGCAGCCTGATTTTCCCCGGCATCGCCCTGAACAACCAGCCGCAACTGCTGCTCGGCGCCGCGTGCACCGCGCTGCTGGCCCTGCTGCTCGATGGCGTGGTCACCCTCGCCAGCCGTCTCTGGCTGGAACGCGGTTTGCGCCCGTCTTAAGGCTTCGGCAAAGGAATATTCATGAAACGACTTAGCTTGATTCTGGGCTGCGTTCTGCTGTTCGCAGGATTTGCCCAAGCGGCGGAAAAGCCGCTCATTCGCCTCGGTGCCCGAGTGTTCACCGAACAAACCCTGCTCGCGGAAATCACCGCCCAATACCTGGGCAGCAAAGGCTATGACGCGCAGATCACCGGCGGACTGGGCAGCAATCTGGCCCGCAGCGCCCACGAAAGCGGGCAGCTGGACATGCTCTGGGAATACACCGGCGTATCGCTGGTGGCCTACAACCATGTCACCGAGAAACTCGACAGCGAACAGTCCTACGCCCGGGTCAAAGAACTCGACGCGAAAAAAGGCCTCGTCTGGCTGACCCCGTCGAAGTTCAGCAACACCTACGCCCTCGCCCTGCCAAAAAAGGTCGCCGAGGAATATCCGCAGATCAGCACCATAAGCCAGTTGAACGATGTGCTGCGCAGCGAGGCCAAGAGCAATCATCTGGTGGCGCTGGACACCGAGTTCGCCAACCGCTCCGACGGCCTTAACGGCATGGTCAAGCTCTACGACATGAACCTGACCCGCCAGAACATCCGGCAGATGGATGCGGGGCTGGTCTACACCGCACTGCGCAACGGCCAGGTGTTTGCCGGCCTGGTCTACACCACCGACGGTCGCCTCAACGCGTTCGGGCTGAAGCTGCTGGAAGACGACAAGCATTACTTCCCGGACTACACCGCCGCACCTGTGGTGCGTCAAGCCTACCTCGACGCTCACCCGCAACTGGCGGCGCAACTCAAGCCGCTGGCCGAGCTGTTCGACGACGAAACCATGCGCCAGCTCAATGCGCGGGTCGATGTCGATCATGAAAGCCCGTCGAAAGTCGCTGCCGATTTCCTGCGCCAGCACCCACTGAACTGAAGGAGGAGAAGTCATGGAATTCCTGAACGCCTTTTCCCACCTCGACTGGCAGCAGGTGATGCACCTGACCTGGCAGCACATCACACTGGTCGGCATCGCCGTCAGCCTGGCGATTCTCATCGGCGTGCCGCTGGGCATCCTGATGACGCGTTTCCCGAGCCTCGCCGGCCCGTTGCAGGCCAGCGCCACGGTGCTGCTGACCGTGCCGTCGATTGCACTGTTCGGCCTGTTGCTGCCGTTCTACTCGAAGTTCGGCCAGGGCCTCGGCCCGATGCCGGCGATCACCGCCGTGTTCCTTTATTCACTGCTGCCGATCATGCGCAACACCTACCTCGCCCTGACAGGCGTCGAACCGGGCATTCGCGAAGCTGCACGCGGCATCGGCATGACCTTCGGCCAGCGCCTGCGCATGGTCGAGCTGCCTATTGCGGTGCCGGTGATCCTCGCCGGCGTGCGCACCGCCGTGGTGATGAACATCGGCGTGATGACCATCGCCGCGACCATCGGCGCCGGCGGCCTCGGCGTGCTGATCCTCGCCTCCATCAGCCGCAGTGACATGTCGATGCTGATCGTCGGCGCGCTGCTGGTCAGTCTTCTGGCGATCTTCGCCGACCTCATTTTGCAGTGGCTGCAACGTTCGCTGACTCCAAAAGGACTCCTCAAATGATCGAACTTCAAAACCTCAGCAAGACCTTCCAAAGCAACGGCAAAGACGTGAAAGCCGTGGACTCGGTAAGCCTGACCGTCAATGAAGGCGAAATCTGCGTGTTCCTCGGGCCATCGGGTTGCGGCAAAAGCACCACGCTGAAAATGATCAACCGCCTGATCAGACCCACCTCGGGCAAGATCCTGATCAACGGCGAAGACACCACCGATCTCGACGAAGTGACCCTGCGTCGCAACATCGGCTACGTGATCCAGCAGATCGGTCTGTTCCCGAACATGACCATCGAAGAAAACATCGTGGTGGTGCCGAAACTGCTCGGCTGGGACAAACAGAAATGCCATGACCGCGCCCGCGAACTGATGAGCATGATCAAGCTTGAGCCCAAGCAATATCTGCATCGTTATCCGCGTGAACTGTCCGGCGGCCAGCAACAACGGATCGGCGTGATCCGCGCACTGGCGGCGGATGCACCGTTGTTGCTGATGGACGAACCGTTCGGCGCAGTCGACCCGATCAACCGCGAGATGATCCAGAACGAGTTCTTCGAGATGCAGCGGGCGCTGAACAAGACCGTGATCATGGTCAGCCATGACATCGACGAGGCGATCAAACTGGGTGACAAGATCGCCATCTTCCGCGCCGGCAAACTGCTACAGATCGACCACCCGGACACCCTGCTCGCCCATCCGGCGGACGACTTTGTCAGCAACTTCGTCGGCCAGGACAGCACGCTCAAACGCTTGTTGCTGGTGAAGGCGGAAGACGCAGCGGACAACGCTCCATCGGTGAGCCCGGAAACTCCGGTGGCCGATGCGCTGGAGTTGATGGACGAGCATGACCGTCGTTACGTGGTGGTCACCTGCGCCGAGAACAAGGCACTGGGTTATGTGCGACGTCGCGACCTGCACCGTCAGACCGGGACCTGTGCGCAGTTCCTGCGTGAGTTCAACGCCACGGCTGCGTACGACGAGCATTTGCGCATCCTGTTGTCGCGCATGTACGAGTTCAATCGGGCGTGGTTGCCGGTGATGGATGCCGAGCGAGTGTTCCTTGGCGAGGTTACCCAGGAGTCGATTGCGGCGTATCTGAGTTCGGGTCGTTCGCGCGGAATGAAGACCAATATCGTGTCGCCGGCCGAAGCGGTAGCCTGATCAAAAGCAAAAGGGCTGTTCGACAGCCCTTTTTTTCGACCGCCGGATCCTCAAGGCCGGGATTTTTTCGCCGACGATGAGCCGGCAAGAAATATCAACACACCAGAGCGCCGAACCCGGCCGATTTTGTCAGCTGCAACCAGCAAATCCCCCCTCACCTGCCCTTCTCGCCGCCAACGTCGCCGATGTTGAAGTGATCGTAGTTATCTGAGAGTTGGCGCACATCAGCATCGAACGTGCAGGTATTTTTAACACCTGAAAATTATTGCGGAACATCTGACCGTCATCTCGGTCGGCTACAAAGAGTGATATCCGCGACGCACGTCAGAAGCGTGCAGAAACGCGACATTTTTAGTTGATCTCAGGCCCCTCACGCCCTAAAGTTCGCGCCGAACGTCCATGCTGGAAACGATCCATCCGGCTCAAGTACTGACGACGAGACAGCAAGGCCAAGGGCAACGACCCATGGCCTTTTTGCTTTCGGCGACATGCCTTGGGAAGTAGGCGAACCAAAGTGGGGATACGGAGGACGTTCATATGCACCCATTGTTTTTACCCGTTTGCCCATAGGAGCTCCCAAGTATGTCGATCCAGGTCGAAGACTATTTCGCGCGCGAAACCTTTCAGAAAATGAAGGCGTTCGCCGACAAGCAGGAAACCCCGTTCGTGGTGATCGACACCGCGATGATCGCCCAGGCCTACGATGACCTGCGCGCCGGTTTCGAATTCGCCAAGGTCTACTACGCGGTCAAGGCCAACCCGGCCGTCGAGATCATCGACCTGCTCAAAGAGAAAGGCTCGAGCTTCGACATCGCCTCGATCTATGAGCTGGACAAAGTGCTGAGCCGTGGCGTCAGCCCGGACCAGATCAGCTACGGCAACACCATCAAGAAATCCAAGGACATCCGCTACTTCTATGAGAAGGGCGTGCGCCTGTTCGCCACCGACTCCGAAGCCGACCTGCGCAACATCGCCAAGGCTGCGCCGGGCGCCAAAGTCTACGTGCGCATCCTGACCGAAGGCTCGACCACGGCCGACTGGCCACTGTCGCGCAAATTCGGCTGCCAGACCGACATGGCCATGGACCTGCTGATCCTCGCCCGCGACCTGGGTCTGGTGCCGTACGGCATCTCGTTCCACGTCGGTTCGCAACAGCGTGACATCAGCGTCTGGGACGCGGCGATCGCCAAGGTCAAAGTGATCTTCGAGCGCCTGAAGGAAGAAGACGGCATCCACCTCAAGCTGATCAACATGGGCGGTGGCTTCCCGGCCAACTACATCACCCGCACCAACAGCCTGGAAACCTACGCCGAAGAAATCATCCGCTTCCTCAAGGAAGACTTCGGTGATGACCTGCCGGAAATCATCCTGGAGCCAGGCCGTTCGCTGATCGCCAACGCCGGTATCCTGGTCAGTGAAGTGGTACTGGTTGCGCGCAAATCCCGTACCGCCGTCGAGCGTTGGGTGTACACCGATGTGGGCAAGTTCTCCGGCCTGATCGAAACCATGGACGAAGCGATCAAGTTCCCGATCTGGACCGAGAAGAAAGGCGAGATGGAAGAAGTCGTCATCGCCGGCCCGACCTGCGACAGCGCCGACATCATGTACGAAAACTACAAGTACGGCCTGCCGCTGAACCTGGCGATCGGTGATCGCCTGTACTGGCTGTCGACCGGTGCGTACACCACCAGTTACAGCGCCGTAGAGTTCAATGGCTTCCCGCCACTGAAGTCGTTCTACGTGTAAGCGTTGCTGCCGTAATGCAAAAAGCCCATGACGTGTCATGGGCTTTTTTGTGGCTGCGATTCAGGTGTTCTGTAACTCGACGCAGCGGTGAGCGTATGCCTGCGCCAGTGCCTGGATTTTAGGATCGGTTGCGCTCGCCAGCGTCTGGCTCGCCACTCTCAGGAAATTCAGATTGCCGCCGGTCAGCGCTTTCTCCAGCCAGACAATCGCGTCGTCGACGCGCCCCTCAGCCGCCAGCACCGCCGCATGACTGAACTGCCCGCGAAAATCCCCGCCCTCGGCCGAACGTCGATACCAGTCACGGGCCGCTACGGGATTCGCCGGGCACACTTGCCCTTCTTCCAGATAACGCCCGAGCAGATTCATCGACTTGGCATGACCGGCTTCGGCCGCGCGTTGATACAGCGTCATGGCCTGAAGATGATCGACCGCTACACCGCGCCCGGTCGCCAGCAGATTGGCGAGGTTGTACATCGCCCAATCCAGCCCGGCATCCGCTGCAACGCGATAATGCCTGGCGGCAACCGCCGCGTCGGCCACACAACCCCATCCATGTTCATGGCAACGGCCGAGCATGTTTCGCGCCATCAGATGACCTTGTCCTGCGGCGATTCCAAACCAGCGCAATGCCAACGGTTGATCCTGAGCGATCCCGTGACCATCGAGCAGAATCTGCCCGAGCAGCGCCTGTGCCTCCAGCACGCCCTCACCCGCCGCCATCAGAATCGCTTGAGCCGCGCGGGCCGGACTTTCTTCAAGCATCGCGGTGAGGCGTTCGCCGTCGAGGACTTCCTCGCGGCGCAAACGAAAATCCGCCACTCAGACCTCGACCCAGCGACGCAACAGGTTGTGATAAGTGCCGGTGAGGCGGATCAACGAAGGGTGATCGGGCATGTCATGGGTGAGTTGCTGGATCGCGCCGTCCATCTCGAACAGCAAGGCGCGCTGGCTGTCTTCGCGCACCAGGCTTTGGGTCCAGAAGAACGAGGCATAACGTGCGCCGCGGGTGACGGCGTTGACCTTGTGCAAGCTGGTGCCGGGGTACAGCACCATGTCGCCGGCGGGCAGTTTTACGCGCTGGGTGCCGTAGGTGTCCTGGATCTCCAGCTCGCCGCCGTCGTAATCCTCGGGCTCACTGAAGAACAGCGTGGCCGACAGATCGGTGCGCACGCGCTCGATGCTGCCCTTGGGCTGACGCACCGCGTTGTCGATGTGAAAATCGAAACTGCCGCCCGCCGTGTAGCAATTGAGTAACGGCGGAAATACTTTGTGCGGCAATGCGGCCGACATGAACAGCGGATTTTTCCACAGGCGTTCAAGCATCGCGGCGCCGATTTCCTTGGCCAGTGGGTGACCTTCCGGCAGTTGCAAATTGTGCTTGGCCTTCGCCGATTGATAGCCGGCGGTGATCTTGCCATCGGCCCAGTCGGCCTGTTCCAGAGCCTCGCGGATGCGCCGCACTTCGTCTTTCTCGAACAGAGCGGGGATGTGCAGCAGCATGTCGAAGTCACCTGATGGCAAAGAGGCGGCAATGGTATTGATTCTTATTGGCTGTGTAAAACCCGCTAGACGAATGAATCGGCAAAAACCGTAAGGTTAAATTGTAAAGAATGTAAATTCGTCGCGAATAACAATGTTTCGCAATTGATACGAATACCTGTTTACCCTATATTCCGCCGCCTCAAATCCTTGGGGAGGGGAATAAAAATGTCACGTCAACACGCACAATTACCCGTCAGCTCACCACGTCTGCTCGCCTCTGCCATCGGCGTTGCACTGACCGCCGGCTCCGCAGGCCACATGGTGTTCGCGGCCGAAAAGACCGACAGCAAAGCCTCCGGCAATGCCATTGCCCTGGACGCCACCGCCATCACCGGCGAAGCCCAGGACTCGACGTCCTACCAGGTCGAGAAAGCCTCCTCGCCCAAGTACACCGCGCCGCTGGTCGACACGCCGCGCTCGGTCACCGTGATTCCGCAACAAGTCCTGAAAGACACCGGCGCCCTGAACATGCAGGATGCGCTGCGCACCGTACCGGGCATCACCTTCGGTGCCGGTGAAGGTGGCAACCCGCAGGGCGACCGTCCGTTCATCCGTGGTTTCGATGCCCAGGGCGACACTTACCTCGACGGCGTGCGCGACACCGGTTCCCAGAGCCGCGAGATCTTCGCCGTGGAAAACATTGAAGTCAGCAAGGGCCCGAACTCCGCTATCGGCGGTCGCGGCGCAGCTGGCGGCAGCATCAACCTGGTGAGCAAGAAAGCCCACCTGGGCAACTCGTTCGACGGTGGTTTCACCTGGGGTTCCGACCAGACCCAGCGCTACACCCTGGACGGCAACTACCAGTTCAGCGATACCGCTGCCGGCCGTCTGAACCTGATGAGCCACGAGAGCAACGTCGCCGGTCGCGACAGCGTCGACTACGACCGTTGGGGCATCGCGCCGTCCCTGGCCTTCGGCCTGGGCACCGACACACGCGTCAACCTCGACTACTACCATCTCGAAAGCAACGACACGCCGGATTCGGGCATCCCGTACACCATTCCGAAGGCCGGTTCGGCGGCACGCACCAAGTCCAACCCGGACAAGCCGTACTCCGGTGGCGATCACAGCAACTTCTACGGTCTGGACGGTCGCGACTTCCGCAAGGGTCGTACCGACACCGCGACCTTCGCCATCGAGCATGACCTGAGCGACTCGCTGACCATCAAGAACACCCTGCGTCACGGCACCAGCATGCAGGACTACATCCTGACCCAGCCGGACGACAGCAAGGGCAACGTCAACAACGGCAGCGTCTGGCGTCGTGCGAACACTCGCGTGAGCAACACCGAGACCACCACCAACCAGACTGACCTGTTCGGCAACTTCTACGTTGCGGGCTTCAAGAACAGCTTCTCCACCGGTGTCGAATACACCCGTGAGGAAAGCCGCAAATCCTCGTACAACGTCAACACCGACACCACGCCGCGCACCAGCGCCGCGACCACCAACTGCACCCCGTCGATGATCGGCGCGTCGAGCGGCTACAACTGCACCTCGCTGTCGAACCCGAACCCGAACGATCCGTGGAACGGCGCAATCTCGCGCAACTACGCCGGCACCGACACCCAGTCCGATACCTACGCGCTGTATGTGTTCGACACTCTGGAACTGTCCTCGCAATGGCTGGTGAACATGGGCCTGCGTTACGACCACTTCGAAACCGGCTACCACACCTACACCAACGCGGGCACCACCACCGCCAAAGGTGCTGACACCAGCGAGTTCGTCACCGGTCAGTTCGGCATCGTCTACAAACCGGCAGAGAACGGCAGCATCTATGCGTCCTACGCCACCTCCGCCACGCCACCAGGCAACACCCTCGGCGAAGGCATGGACGGCAACCCGCTGAGCGGCACCACCGATCGCAACGGCAACCTGCTCAAGAGCGACATGGAGCCGGAAACCACCAAGAATTACGAAATCGGCACCAAGTGGGATCTGTTGAACGATCGCCTGTCGCTGACCGCCGACATCTTCCGCACCGAGAAAGAAAACGCTCGTGTCCAGGTTGATACCACCTCGTACGAAAACGCCGGCAAGACTCGTGTACAAGGTATCGAGTTGTCTGCCAGCGGCAAGATCACCGACAAGTGGCAAGTGTTCGCCGGTTACGCCTACATGGACAGCGAACAGGTTGATGGCGGCCCGCTGAACCGTGCCACCGACGGAAACGAACTGCCTAACACGCCGAAAAACAGCGCCAGCCTGTGGACCACTTACCAGGTCACGCCGAAGCTGACCATCGGTGGCGGTGCGTTCTACGTGGATGACGTGTTCGGCAGCGTGGCCAACACCACCATGGTCGATTCCTACGTTCGCTACGACGCGATGGCCGCGTACAAGCTGACCAAAAACGTCGACCTGCAACTGAACGTGCAGAACCTGACCAACGAAACCTACTACGACAAAGCCTTCTCGACTCACTTCGCCAACCAGGCGGCGGGCCGTACGGCATTGCTGAGCACCAACTTCCACTTCTGATCGAAGAGGGAAGTACCGAGCCCCGTTCATTCACTTGAACGGGGCTTTTGTGCGTAATAAAGAACGTTTCTCGATAACCCACGGCATAATGCACGCCGTGAACATCACTTTCGAACGGACAAGGCTAGCGACGTGTTGAAGAAAACCCTGTTCCAGTTGCACTGGTTTTTTGGCATCACTGCCGGGCTGGTGCTGGCCCTGATGGGCATCACCGGCGCTGCCTATTCGTTTCAGGACGAGATCCTGAAAGCCCTCAACCCCTCCGTGTTGCAGGTGGAGAAACAGGTCGCCGGCGTCCTGCCACCCGCCGAGCTGGTGGCGCAGATCGAAGCCGCCTCGGGCAAGAAAGTCTCGATGCTCTCGGTCGAGACCGAGAGCGGCACCGCCGGGCGCGTCTGGTTCACTCCGCCGAAAGGCGAGCGCCGTGGCGAGATGCGTTACTTCGACCCCTACACCGCCGAGTTCAAGGGCGAGGCCACCGGCCAGGACTTCTTCGGCCTGATGCTGCAGCTGCACCGGTTCCTGGCCATGGGCGATACCGGCCGCAACATCACCGGCGCCTGCACCCTGATGCTGCTGTTTTTCTGCCTGTCCGGCCTCTATCTGCGCTGGCCGCGCCAATGGAACAGCTGGCGCGTGTGGCTGACCCTGGACTGGAAGAAAAAGGGCCGCAGCTTCAACTGGGACCTGCATTCGGTGTTCGGCACCTGGTGCATGCTGGTTTACCTGCTGCTGGCGCTGACCGGACTGTCCTGGTCCTACGAGTGGTACAACAAAGGCCTGACGAAACTGCTGTCGGACGCGCCGCAAAACGAGCGCGTGCGCGGCGGCCGTGGCCCGGCTCCCGAAGGTCCGGCGCCGACTGCCGATTACGCAGCCATGTGGATCAGCATCTACAGCGCCGCCGGTCCAGGCCTCGCCTCCTACAACATCCGCATGCCGCCAGTGGCCGGCCAACCGGCGACCGTGTTCTACCTGCTCGACAACTCGCCCCACGAGCGTGCGCTGAACCAGATCACCCTCGACCCGGCCACCGGCGTCGTCAAACGGGTCGACCGCTACGCCGACAAGAGCTTCAAGGCGCAATTGCTGACCAGCATTTATGCGCTGCATGTCGGAAGCTATTTCGGTCTGGTCGGGCGGATCATCGTGACGGTCGCGGCGGTGCTGATGCCGCTGTTCTTCATCACTGGCTGGCTGTTGTACCTGGATCGCCGACGCAAGAAAAAGCAGATCAAGGATGCCCGTCAGGGTCTCGAACAACCGGCCGGCGATGGCCCGGCGTGGCTGATCGGTTTCGCCAGCCAGAGCGGTTTTGCCGAACAACTTGCTTGGCAGACGGCAGGCCAGTTGCAGGCCGCCGGTTTGCCGGTGAAAGTGCAGCCGTTGGCGAATGTCAGCGAACAGGATCTGCAGGAATCAAACAACGCGCTGTTCGTGGTCAGTACCTTCGGCGACGGCGAGGCGCCGGACAGCGCTCGCGGTTTCGAGCGCAAAGTCCTGAACCGTGCCTCGGCTCTCGACAACCTCAACTACTCGGTGCTCGGTCTCGGCGACCGTCAGTATCAGCACTTCTGCGGCTTCGCCCGACGCCTGCATCAATGGCTGGGCGAACACGGCGGCAAGACCCTGTTCGCCCCGGTGGAAGTCGATAGCGGCGACCCTTACGCGCTGCGGCACTGGCAGACCCAGCTCGGTCTGATCACCGGCCAGGTGCCGGTCGATACCTGGCAGGCACCGAGCTACGGCAACTGGACGCTGGTCCGCCGCGAGTTGATGAACCCTGACAGCAGCGGCTCGCCAGTGTTTCTGCTGGGACTTTCCGCACCGGATACCAGCAGCTGGCTGGCCGGCGACCTGGTGGAAGTGCTGCCGCGCAACTGCCCGTGGGCCATCGAACACTTCCTCGACGGCCTCGGCATTCGCGGCGAAACCAGCGTGAAGGTCAACGGCCTGGAAGAATCGCTGGAAGTGGCCCTCGCCACCCGCCAGTTGCCCGAGCACCGCGCCCATCTGGTCGGCCTGCACGCTCAGGCGCTGGTGGATGCGATGGTGCCGCTGGCGATGCGCGAATACTCGATCGCCTCGATTGCCGCCGACGGCGTACTGGAACTGATCGTGCGTCAGGAACAGCACAGCGACGGCACCCTCGGCATCGGCTCCGGATGGCTGACCGAGCACGCGCCGGTGGGCGGCAGCATCAGCCTGCGGGTTCGGCGTAACAGCGGGTTCCACCTGCCGAACCAGCCTGTGCCGATGATCCTGTTGGGTAACGGCACCGGCCTTGCCGGTTTGCGCAGTCTGCTCAAGGCGCGGATTGCCGACGGGCAGCAGCGCCAATGGCTGTTGTTCGGCGAGCGCAATCGGGAACACGATTTCCTCTGCCGCGCAGAACTCGAAGAGTGGTTGATCAATGGTGATCTGGCGCGTCTGGACCTGGCGTTCTCCCGGGATCAGGCCGAGAAGATCTACGTCCAGGACCGCTTGCGCGAATCGGCTGGGGAACTGAAGAAGTGGCTGGCGGACGGTGCCGTAATCTACATCTGCGGCAGCCTGCAAGGCATGGCGTCAGGCGTCGACCTGGCGCTGCATGACATCCTCGGCGCCGAAGAAGTCGAACGCCTGATCGAACAGGGTCGCTACCGCCGCGACGTTTACTGACCATAAATAACAACTGTGGGAGCAAGTTCGCTCCCACAGTTTGTTTGCGCTGAACTCAGGTCGGCTGTAACTTCTGCTCGAATACCGCCACCCCGTTCAGATCCCGCAACACCACGCTCATCTCCCCGCTCTGCCCCTCGATATTCACCTCGCCAAAAAACTGGAATCCGGCAAACGGCGAGGCGTTTTGCGTCGGCGGCGCTTTCTGGAACACCACTTCCGGGCCAAAAGTCTTGTCCAGCGGATTGGGTCCGAAGCTCCCGGCATTCAACGGTCCTGCGACAAACTCCCAGAACGGTTCGAAATCCTGGAACGCCGCGCGTTCCGGGTGATAGTGATGCGCCGCGCAGTAATGCACGTCCGCTGTCAGGAACACGAAATTGCGCACCTGATGTTTACGTAGAAACCCGAGCAATTCCGCGACTTCCAGCTCACGGCCCTGAGCCGGGCCGGGGTCTCCGTTGGCCACGGCCTCCCAACGCGGCACGCCGGGGCTGACTTCACCGTCCGGCACGCCAAGACCGATCGGCATGTCGGCCGCGATGACTTTCCACTGGGCTTTCGAGGCCTTCAATCCGCGCTTGAGCCAGTTCAGTTGCTCACGCCCGAGGAACGGTTTTTCCGCCCCGAGATTGTCGTCGTTGGCGCCGCGATAGCTGCGCATGTCGAGCACGAACACATCGAGCATCGGCCCATAGCTCAACTTGCGATAAATCCGCCCGCCACCGTCCGCTGCCTGACGGCGCATCGGCGAATATTCGAGCCAGGCCTGACGCGCGCGCCCGACCAGGGTGTGGATATCTTTTTCCTGATAGCGCTCGTCGAGCTGCTTGCCCGGCGACCAGTTGTTGACCACTTCATGGTCGTCCCATTGCCATATCTGCGGCACTTCGGCGTTGAAGCGGCGGATGTTTTCATCCATCAGGTTGTAGCGATAGTTGCCGCGATAATCGTCGAGGGTCTGGGCGACCTTGCTCTTGGCTTCCGTGGTGAGGTTGCGCCACACGCGGCCACCCTCGGTGGTCAGTTGCGCCGGCACCGGGCCGTCGGCGTAGATGGTGTCGCCGCTGTGGATAAAAAAGTCCGGCAGACGCAAACGCATGGATTCGTAGATGCGCATGCCGCCGATGTCCGGGTTGATGCCGAAGCCTTGACCGACCGTGTCGCCGCTCCAGACGAATCGGATATTGCGCCGTGCGGTCGGTGCGCTGCGCAGGTGGCCGAGCCACGGTTCACTGGCGACGCCGGTCTGGGCGTCCTTGAAATACACGCGATAGAAAATCGCCTGATCGGCGGGCAATCCGGTGAGCTCGACGCGGGCGGTGAAATCGCTGCGCGCGTCGGCCAACGCGGAGATGACACGCCGAGGATGGCGGAACTGACTGCGGGTGTCCCACTCCACCACCATCCGCGCCGGGCGGTCGCTGCGGCTCCAGATCATTGCCCGGTCGCCCTGCAGGTCGCCGGACTGCACGCCGTCGGTGAGTTGCGGTCGATCCTTGACCGAGGCGATCACGGCCGGCGCCAGCCCCGGCATCAGCAAACCGGCGCCGACCACTTGCATCACGCGCCGGCGACCGAGGTTGAAATCGCTCATGCTGTTCTCCCTGAAAAAAGGAAAACTTAACCATCACCAGATGAAGCGGGTATGACACCTCAGGCGTTGGCCGGCTCCAGCGCCAGCTCGACCGCTTCCGGCCGCTTGACCAGCGCATACACCACCGCCGTCAGCAGACTGCCCGCGACAATGGCCAGCAGGTACAGCAGCGCATGGTTGATCGCATTCGGAATCGCCAGCACAAACAGGCCACCGTGGGGCGCCATCAGCTTGCAGCCGAAGTACATCGACAGCGCACCGGTCAGCGCACCGCCGGCAATGCTCGCCGGGATCACCCGCAACGGGTCTTTCGCGGCAAACGGAATCGCCCCTTCGGAAATGAAGCACAAGCCCAGCACCAGCGCCGCCTTGCCCGCCTCGCGTTCGGTCTGGGCGAACTTGCGTCGAGCGATGAACGTAGCGATGCCCAGACCAATCGGCGGCACCATGCCGGCGGCCATGGTCGCGGCCATCGGTGCGTAACTCTGCGAAGCCAGCAGCCCCACCGAGAACGCATACGCAGCCTTGTTGATCGGCCCGCCGAGGTCGACGCACATCATGCCGCCCAGCAACACACCCAGCAGGATCGCGTTGGTGGTGCCCATGCTGTCGAGGAAGTGCGTGAGCGCCGCGAGCATCCCGGCCACCGGTTTGCCGACCACGTAAATCATCACCAGCCCGGTGATCAGGCTGGCGAACAGCGGGATGATCAGAATCGGCTTCAGCGCTTCCAGACTTTGCGGCAATGCCACATAACGACTGATCAGCTTCGCCGCATAACCGGCAATGAAACCGGCGACGATCCCGCCGATGAACCCGGCGCCCAACGTACTCGCCAGCAAACCACCGATCATCCCCGGCGCCAGGCCCGGACGGTCGGCAATCGAGTAGGCGATGTAACCGGCCAGCAACGGCACCATCAATTTGAACGCGGTTTCGCCACCGATCTGCATCAGCGCCGCCGCCAGCGTGCCCTCTTCCTTGAACGCGGTGATGCCGAACACGAACGACAACGCAATCATCAAACCGCCCGCCACCACCATCGGCAGCATGAACGACACACCGGTCAGCAGGTGTTTGTAGACGCCGGTTTTCTCTTGTTTGGCCGGGGCCTTGCCGTCGCTTGCAGCGCTTTCCTGCTTGCCTTCGGCCAGGGCTTTTTTCAGCGTGGCTTCGGATTGCTTCAACGCGATCCCGGTGCCGCAGCGGTAGATTTTCTTGCCGGCGAATCGCTCGGTGGCGACTTCGATATCGGCTGCCAGCAGCACCACGTCGGCCTCGGCAATCGCTGTTGCGCTCAGGGGATTTTTCGCTCCCACCGATCCCTGGGTTTCCACTTGAAACTCATAGCCCAGACGCTTGGCGGTTTGCTGCAACGCTTCGGCGGCCATGAAGGTGTGGGCCACGCCGGTCGGGCATGCAGTGACGGCGACGATGCGTGGCACGCGTTGCTCGACCGCAGCCGGGGCGACTTCGCCGGCGACATGGATTTCGGCTTCTTCGGCACCGCGACGCAGCGCCGCTTCGACATCCTGCAGCGCTTGCGCCGGCGCGATCCGGAATACGCGCTTGCCGATGAAACGCGTCATGTCGATGTCGCCGGTGGCCACCAGCAACACCCACTCCGCCGCCTCGATGGTGGCCGCCGACAACGCGCGTTCAGGATGCGCCGCATCCACCACTTCGACGCTGGTGCTCCAGCCCTGACGCTGGGCCGCGGCATCCAACAGCCGGGCACACAGCACACTGGTGACCATGCCGTTCGGGCAGGCCGTGACGATGGCTAACTTCATGACAAACCCTCTTATTGTTCTGTCAGGGGACGCACGCGCACGCCCTGTTCGAGCTGCGTCAGTTGCGCAGCATCGTGAATACCGAAACCGATCTGGGTCACCGCCTGCGCCGCAATCGCCGTGGCCGTGCGCAGGGTCTGTTCCGGCGTATCGGCGCTGAGCAGACCGTGGAGCATGCCGGCCAGCAACGAATCGCCGGCACCGACCGTGCTGGCGACGCTGACCTTCGGCGGCGTGGCATGCAACGCCGAGCCGACGCTGAACCAGTTCACACCGTCGGCACCGTGGGAAATCACCACGTGCTCGATGCCTTGGGCGTGCAAGCGACTGGCCGCTTCTGCCTCTGCAACGTGGGACAGCACTTCACACCCCAGCGCGTCGGCCAGCTCTTCGGTGTTCGGTTTGATCAGCCACGGCCCAGCCTTGAGTGCCGTGCGCAGCGCTTCACCGCTGGTATCCAGCGCCACTTTCAGGCCCAGCCCCTTCAGGCGCTCGATCAATTCGCGCAACCACTTCGCACTGACCCCGCGCGGCAGACTGCCGGCCACCACCACCGCGTCATGCCCCGGCGCAATCTGCACCAGTCGATCCAGCAACGCCTGTTGCGCCACTGCGCCCACTACCGGCCCCGGACCGTTGATGTCGGTGATTCGTCCTTCCTGTTCCGCCACTTTGATATTGCTGCGGGTCTCGCCCGGAACGCGGATGAAGGCGTCGACGAAGCCGCGTTTGGCGAACAGGTTTTCGAACGCCTGCAGATTGTCTTCGCCGAGAAATCCGCTGACGGTCAGTTGATGACCGAGATCGGCGAGCACCTGCGCGACGTTCACGCCTTTACCGGCAGCGTGGGTGTGCATCTCGTCGCTGCGATTGACCTGACCGGGTTCCAGACGCCGCAACTGCACCGTGAGGTCCAGCGCCGGGTTGAGGGTCAGGGTAAGAATCTTGGCCATTACAGGGCCTCCACTAATGCGCGCACTTCGTTGGCGCTGCCCACGGCCAGGGCTTGTTGAGCAAGGGTTTGCGTCTGGGTCAGGCTGAGTTCGCGGATGCGCGCCTTGACCTCGGCGATGCTGCGTCCGGAGACGCTCAGTTCATCCACGCCGAGGCCGACCAGCACCGGTACCGCCAGCGGGTCCGCCGCCAGTTCGCCGCACACACCGACCCATTTGCCGTGGGCATGGGCCGCACGCACGGTGATGTCGATCAGTTGCAACACCGCCGGGTGCAGGCCGTCCGCCTGGGCGGACAGGGTCGGATGACCACGGTCGATGGCCAGGGTGTATTGGGTCAGGTCGTTGGTGCCGACGCTGAAGAAGTCGACCTCTTTGGCCAGCACCGGCGCCAGCAAGGCAGCGGATGGCACTTCGATCATGATCCCCAGTTGCAGGTCGGCGACCGGGATTTCCAGACGCAGGCGCTCGGTCATGTTCCGGGCCTGACGCCACTCGTCGACGCTGCCGACCATCGGGAACATGATCCGCAGCGGACGGTTGTCCGCCGAGCGCAGCAAGGCGCGCAACTGCGCTTCCATGATCTGCGGACGCTGCAGGGTCAGGCGAATCCCGCGCACACCGAGGAAGGGGTTTTCTTCTTTGGCGATCGGCCAATACGGCAGCGGTTTGTCACCGCCGACGTCGAGGGTACGCACCACCAGCGGCCGGCCGGCGAGGCCATCGAGGACGCGGCGGTATTCGGCTTCCTGAGTCGCCTCGTCCGGCGCCTGCGGGTGAGCCATGAAAATCAGTTCGGTGCGCAGCAGACCGATGCCTTCGGCGCCCTGCTCCACCGCGCTGATCACACCGGCGCTTTCGCCGATGTTGGCGAACACCTCCACGGCGTGGCCGTCGGTGGTGTGCGCCGGTTGGTGACGTTGTTCGGCGGCGGCTTTCAGGCGTTGTTCGCGTGTGTCGCGTTCTTCGGCGGCGCGTTGCAGGGTCGCGGCATCCGCATCGACATGCAGGCGACCGCGCTGGCCGTCGAGCAGCAACGGCGTGCCCGGTTTCAGCAGCAACACCGCTGCGCCCGCACCGACCAGTGCCGGAATGCCCAGCGCGCGAGCCACGATGGCGCTGTGAGCGGTGGCGCCACCCCGGGCGGTGAGAATCCCCGCCACCCGCGCCGGATCGAGCCGCGCCACGTCGGACGGACCGACCTCATCCATCACCAGAATGTACGGTTGCTCAGGCTCGGCAGGCGTCTGCACGCCGCACAGTTGCGCCAGCACCCGACGCCCGATGTCGCGCAGATCGGCAGCACGTTCGGCGAGCAAGGCGTCCTGCAGGGATTCCTGCTGCTTCGCGGCGGCCTCGATCACCGCCATCCACGCCGCTTCGGCGCTTTCGCCCTGCTTGAGGCGGGTGTCGACCTCGTCGGTGAGTTCCGGGTCGTCGAGCATTTCCTGATGGGTGATGAAAATCTCGCGGATCGCCTTGGCCTTGCTGCGCTCGATCAGGCCCTGAATGTCTTGGCGCACATCGGCCAGCGCTTGCTTGAGGCGTTCACGTTCGATGGAAGCGGACTCGCCACGCAACGGGTAATCGATGGTTTGCTGGACCTGAATGTGTGCCGGGCCGATGGCAATACCGGGGGCGGCGGGAATCGCTTGCAGCAGGCTGCCGGAGGCCGGGGCGCTCAGGACTTCGGCAATGTCGGCAATGACTTCGCGTTGCTGACTGACTGCCGGCAGCGGTTCGACTTCTTCGCCGAGGCCTTCTTCGATGGCGGCCAGCAAGGCCGGCAAGGCATCGGCAGCGATGCTCGGCTCGGCGATGATTTCCAGCACCTGGCCGCGACGGGCGCCGAGGCTCAGCAGTTTGCTCAGGCTCTTCACCGATACAGCGCTGTCCTGACCGTCGACGATGCGGACACGGATTTCACCGTCAAAACTCTTCGCCAGTTGCGCGAGAATCTTCGCCGGCCGCGCATGCAAGCCATGGGCGTTGGCCAGGGCAATCCGCGCACTCGGCCAGTCGGCCGGCAACTCGCCGCCGAGCACTTCGAGGACTTTGCGACTGCTGGTGGCACGGCCCAGTTCATGGCCGCGACCTTCGATCAGCAGCGCACACAAACGCTCGAGCAACGCCTGATGCGCTTCGCCGAGACTGGCCAGGCAAAACAGACCACTGAGGGGCTGACCGAGGTAACGCATCGGTTTGTCCGGCGTGACGAACGCCAGGCCCGGACGCTTCACGGTCTGTTCGCTATGCAGCCACCACAATCCATCACCCAGCGGCAGCGCTTCGACTTGCTGCAACACCCCGGCAAAACCGTTGCTCACGCAATCAGCCTGACGCAGCAGACGCGCACCGCGCCAGACCAGTTCTTCGAAATCGTCGGCAGATACGCCGAGGCCGATCATCTGCGCATCCAGTGCCAGTTCCTGCGGCGCGCCTTGTAGCAGTTTCAGCAACGCTTCGGGCGAACTGGCGCGGCGCAGGGCCTGGCCCAGATCGGTCTCGCCGAGGGCGCGGGTCAGCAATTGCAGCAGGCGCAGGTGTTCGTCGGATTTGGCCGCGATGCCGATGGCCAGGTAGACGATCTGCCCGTCGCCCCAGTCCACGCCGTCGGGAAACTGCATCAGCCGCACGCCGGTAGCAAATACCTGATCGCGGGTTTCGGGCGTGCCATGGGGGATCGCAATCCCCTGACCGAGAAAGGTCGAGCCCTGGGCTTCCCGCGCCTGCAAACCGGCCAGGTAACCGTCGGCGACCAGACCATCAGCGACCAGATGATTGGCCAGCAATTGCAGGGCGGCGGGTTTATCCACAGCCGATTGGCCCATGGATATCTGCTCTACAGTGAGCTCGAGCATGCGATCTCCTTTTTGACGCGTTGGTGCGCCAGGTATTGTTTTGAATGGTTGCAGCTTAGGCGCTTGTAGGCTTCCCTTTCAGGAGGCAGTTTTGGCGGTTTCACGGCAGAACCGGCCAAAGGCGTCTAAAACGTAGAAAATACGCTTGCTGAAACGTTTAATCTAGATTGATCGGCACGTTACTCGATAATGTCTCATCCTTGAAGTCCAACTTGTCGGATGCGCTGCGACAATGGTCGCCTGCCTGAATCGGGTAGGATTGGCGAAAATGTGGCGGCAAGCTCGAAAAAACAAGGAAATCCCGGGTTGAAACTCAGTGATATCGCGCGGTTGGCCGGAGTGTCCGTGACCACCGCCAGCTACGTCATCAACGGCAAGGCCGAACAGCAACGCATCAGCACCGCGACCGTCGAGCGGGTACGGGCGGTGGTCGATCAGCACGGCTTTACTCCCAATCCACAGGCGGCCGGGCTGCGCAGTCGGCACACCCGGACCCTGGGTTTTATCCTGCCGGATCTGGAAAACCCCAGTTACGCGCGGATCGCCAAGTTGCTGGAACAAGGCGCCCGGGCGCGGGGCTATCAGTTGCTGATCGCCAGCTCCGACGATGCACCTGACAGCGAACGGCAACTGCTGCAACTGTTCCGCGCCCGACGCTGCGATGCGTTGATCGTCGCCAGTTGCCTGCCGGCCGGTGACGACAGCTACCGCCAGTTGCAGGCCAAGGGCTTGCCGGTCATCGCCATCGACCGGGTGATGGACCCCGAGCATTTCTGCTCGGTGGTCAGCGACGACCGCGAGGCCAGCCTGCACCTGACCGAAAGCCTGCTCGACCCGCAGCCGAAACAGATAGTGCTGCTGGGCGCCCGCCCGGAACTGAGCATCAGCCAGGAACGTGCCGCCGGTTTCAAACAGGCCCTCGCCGGCTTCAAGGGCGAAGTGCTGATCGAGCACGCCGAGTCCTTCAGCCGCGAGTGCGGCAAGCAATTGATGGAAGAACTCCTGCAACGCCTCGGGCATTTGCCGGATGCGCTGGTGACCACGTCCTACGTACTGCTGCAGGGCGTGTTCGATGCACTGCATGACTTCCCGCTGAAAAACCGCCCGTTGCGTCTCGGCACGTTTGGCGACACCCAGTTGCTGGACTTCCTGCCGCTGCCGGTCAACGCCATGGCCCAGCAGCACCAGTTGATCGCCGACAAGGCCCTGGCGCTGGCGCTGGCAGCGGTCGAACAATCGGATTACCAGCCTGGCGTGCAGGCCATCGCCCGTACCTTCAAGCAGCGCATTCACCGGGACTGAGCCGTGGAGCTGATCGACAGCCACACCCATCTGGACTTTCCCGACTTCGACGCCGACCGTGCGGCGCTGATGGCCGAAAGCCGTGCCCTCGGGGTGCGGCGGATGGTGGTGCTGGGGGTGTATGAAGGCAACTGGCAGCGAGTGTGGGATCTGGTGCAAAGCGATCCCGACCTTTACGCGGCGTTCGGCCTGCACCCGGTGTATCTCGATCAGCATCGACCGGAAGACTTGCTTGCCCTGGGCGACTGGCTGACACGGCTGCGCGGTCATCGACAACTGTGCGCTGTCGGCGAAATCGGACTGGATTACTTCATTGAAACCCTCGACCGCGAACGCCAGCAGGCACTGTTCGACGCGCAACTGCAACTGGCGGCGGATTTCGAGTTACCGGCGCTGATCCATGTGCGGCGCAGCCACGCGGCGGTGATTGCCACGCTCAAGCGTTTCAGGCTCAAGCGCGCCGGGATTATCCACGCCTTTGCCGGCAGCCGTGAAGAAGCGCGGGAATACATCAAACTCGGTTTCAAACTGGGTCTCGGCGGCGCGCCGACCTGGCCCCAGGCCTTGCGTATGCATCGGGTATTGGCGGATTTACCGCTGGGCTCGGTGGTGCTGGAAACCGACTCACCGGACATGGCGCCCGCCATGTACCCCGGCGTGCGCAACACACCGGCGCATCTGCCGGCGATCTGCAACGCGATTGCGGGATTGATGGGTATCAGTGCAGAACAACTTGCCGAAGCCAGCACCGCCAACTGCTGTGAGGTGTTCGGCTGGTAGTCAGTCGCCGTGAGCCTTCACCGCGTCGAGCGTCAGGGTCATGTGCTGACGATGGTGAACAAAACGCATCAGCGCGAAGTACACGAAAACCACGATCAATGAAGCATTCAACTGCTCCGTCACGTTAAGCAGCCCGATCCACTCCATCACCAGCGCCACCAGCAGCGCGGTGCACACCGTCAACGATGCACTGAAGCGCAACCAGCCCAGCGAATCGAGAGATTTGAAGCGTCTGATCTGTTTCGGGCAGCGCAGCTCCAGGGTTTTCTGGCAGTGAGCGCAGGTGAACGGTTCATTGATCGCGATGGCATTCAGTTGCCAGGGTTTGAGCAGCAGCGTGGTCTGGCAATGGGCACAGCGGCCCTGGACTCCCAGGGTTGCAACAGACATGTGTGGCCTCCTCCAAACGGTCAGTTGATGTGATCTTGATCCATTGAAGACGAAAAATCAGAGCACGGAGGAAATCAGGAAATTGCTTACAAACGTAAGCAAAGAAGTACTACAAATTATTCCGACATGCCTGCCTCCGGAGAGGCAGGCCGCTTAAACCCGGAACGCGCTGATCAACTGCTTCAACTCCACCACCTGCGCCGACAGTGCCCGACTGGCATTTTCGGTCTGACAGGCACCTTCGGCCGTGCGCTCGCCGGCGCGGTTGATTTCAACGATGTTCTGGTCGATGTCATGAGCCACTGCGGTCTGCTGCTCCACGGCAGCGGCGATCTGCTGGTTCTGATCAACGATCATGCCTACCGCACCGAGGATGTTTTCCAGCGCCTGCTGGACCTTTTCCGACTGTCCGACGGTGCCGCTGGCCATCGAATGACTGACGCCCATGGCTTTCACCGCTGCACCGACCCCGCCGTGCAGTTTGGCGATCATCTGCTCGATTTCTTCGGTCGATTGCTGGGTGCGTTTGGCCAGCGTCCGCACTTCGTCCGCCACCACCGCAAAGCCCCGGCCCTGCTCACCGGCCCGCGCCGCCTCGATCGCCGCGTTGAGGGCCAGCAGATTGGTCTGCTCGGCAATGCTCTTGATCACCTCCAGCACGCTGCTGATCGACTGGCTGTCGCTGGCCAACTGATTGATCACCCGCACCGACTGATCGATCTCGCTGGCCAGTGCCGCGATGCTGCCCTGCTGCGACTCCACCAGGCCACGTCCGCTGATGGTTTCGTCGTTGACGCTGTGGGCGCTGCTCACCGCAGCCGCCGCACTGCGCGCGACTTCCTGCGAGGTCGCCGACATCTGGTTCATGGCCGTGGCCACCTGCTCGATCTGGCTACGCTGACCGGCCACGGCCTGGTTGCTTTGCGCCGAGACATCTTCCACTTGCCCGGCCTGACGCTCGACTTCGCCGACCGTATGACCGACCCGCTCGATCAGGTCGTGGATCTTGCGCACCGTGCCATTGAATACCTCGCCCAGTTCGCCCAGTTCATCGCGGCTATGGGCCACGAAGTTGACCGTCATGTCCCCGGCCGCGACTTTGTCCATCATCGCGCCAAGACGTTTTAGCGTATTGCGGGTCGAGGCGTAGAAGCCGCCGTAGAGGTAGAAAATCAGCACGAACACCACAGACAGCGCCACGGCCTGCAACACCATGTGCGTGCGGTTCTGCGTCAGGCGTTGTTGTAATTGGGTATCGAGAAATTTCAGGGTGGCTTCGTTGAGCTGATACGTGCGGTCCATCAGCCCGGTGACCTGATCGTAAAAAGCCTGCCACGGCGCATCGAGGGTCTCGGCAACCACCACTTGCTCTTCGAATATTTCGCTGGCCTGCTTCAGCGTGGCCTTGCTGGCGTCGGCCGCCGCACTCAGCGAATCCCGCGCGGCCTTGCTCGAGCCCAGAGCGTCCTGCAGTTTCAGCCCGTACTCGCCTTGGAGCTTTTCGATCTGCGCCAGCAGTTCATCGAAGCGGGTGCTGGAGGAACTGTTGAGAAACCCCTGCCCCAACGAGAAAGAGCCCATGGCCCGGCCTTCGCCAAGGGTCTGGGTGATGGCTGGCGTGATCGCGGTGACCAGTTCGCTGAGTTGGCGGATATCGCTCTGGGTGTCGCGGCTCAGACCGGCCTGGCTGGCGACGATCTGGCTGAAAATCTGCGCACTGCCCAGCAGTTTGCCGATCAGCGCACTTTTGCTTTGCAGGGAGTTCTCCGCTTGCTGGGCCTTGAACGCGGCAATCATTTCATCGCGCTTGGCATCGAAGACCTTGATCTGTTCCGGGTCCTCGGTCATGGCCGTCAGCCCTTGCAGGCGCGCCAGAACGTTTTGCTCGAGGCTGGTGATTTGCGACTCGACATTGCCGGCCTTGCCCGACTGGCCGAGGGTGACGTTGATCTGCACCAGGTTGTTGAGGGTTTCCAGATCCCGACGCAGGGTCAGGCTGCTGCCCAGCAGGTCGAGGCTTTGCAACTCCACCCGGGTGCCCTGGAATTCGCGATAGGAATCGCGCACCAGATAGAAGTTGGTCACCAGCATCGGTACCAGGAACAGCACGCTGATCAGGCTGAACTTCATGCCGAAGCTCAGGCGGTTCATCAGCGAGACGGCGGGATAGAGCAAGCTCTTCACTGGAAGTCTCCCTTGGTTTTTTTCTTGTTTTTATTGGCAGGCGCGGAGCGACAGCAGATAGCCACTATCGGGCGCTATCTCTGTATAGCTCAAATCGAAGGGAGGTTTTGTAACTTAAGGTTAACGGCAGAGAATCGCCCGAACACGGGCTGCGTTCGGGCGACATTTTGATCTTCAGGCAGGCATCAGTGGATCAGGACGGTCCAAAGGGCAAACCCGGCGTACCACAACACCGCTGCACGCAGCAGCAGCTCCCACAGGCAATCGAGGGTGTTGATGCCTTCCGGGCCGACGACGGCGGGCGGGATTTCTCCGGCGGCCAGGCCGACCCTGTTGATCAATTGCGCGGCGCTGATGTTCCAGTTCAACAGCTCATGCAGCATGATGCGGCTGACCGCAACGAAGTTGCCGACCAGAGCCAGACTCGCCGCCAGCAGGCGCACCGGTACCCAGTCGAACGCGTGCCGCAGCTGCCCTGCCCGCTCGGCCAGTGCCGGGTTCTGTGCGTTTTCCTCAGCCAGCGCCAGCAGGCGATAGCTCAGCGCGGCAACCGGGCCAAGCAGGAAGTACCAGAAAATCACCGCGAAAAAGCTCTGGTAGGCCTGCCACAACAGATGCCGCTGCACTTGTTCCAGCAATTGCTCGCCACTCTCGGCGCAGATATCCAGATCGCGCTTGGCCACGTGAGCGGCGGCTTGCAAGTCTTCCCGACGCCAGGCATCACGGAACGGACCGAGACCGCCGAGCAGATCGCCGCGCCCCAAGCTGTAAATCACCACCAGCAAATGCACCGGCAGGGCCAGCAAGCCGTAGGCGACCGGCTCCAGCACCAGCAGCAATAACCCCAGCAATGCCACCGGCAGCAGCACCAGAATGACCAGCACCAGCCACGGCCGTTTTGCCAGGTTGCCGCTTTCAAGCTTGTGCAGTTCGCGGATCCATCCGCCATCGCGTTGAACCCGATGGCGCAGGGCCGAGAACTTCTCGATCCATACCGCCAGCAGTAACACCAGAAAACTCATTGTCCTTCCTCTTGTGCCAGGGCGGCGCGGTAGCGTGCCCAGTCGAATGCGGGTCCAGGGTCGGTCTTGCGTCCGGGTGCGATGTCGCTGTGTCCGCAGATACGTTCGACAGTGATCGCTGGAAACGCTTTTTGCAAATGCCGGGTCAGCACGATCAACGCCTGATACTGCGCCTCGGTGAACGGCAGATCATCGGTGCCTTCAAGCTCGATGCCCACGGAAAAATCGTTACAGGTTTCCCGTCCTTCGAACACCGACACGCCGGCATGCCAGGCACGCTCAAGGCAGGAGACAAACTGGGTGACCTTGCCGTCACGTTCGATCAGGAAATGCGCGGAAACGCGCAGGTCGGCGATCCCTGCAAAATAGGGATGCTCCGTGACATCCAGACGATTCTGGAAAAATTCCTGCACCTTGCCGGTGGCGAACTGCGCCGGCGGCAGGCTGATGTTGTGGATGACCAACAGGGAGACTTCGCCCGCCGGGCGTTCATTGAAGTTGGGCGAGGGGCAGACCTGCACCCCGTGACACCACCCGCTTGCGGGATCCAACTGCATACCGATTCCTTCAACGCCGACTGTGTTGCGCCCAGTATGCCGTGATCGGCCCCCGGCGCGCGATCACTTGCCGCGATTGAGCCGTCGCAGATTGCCGAGCACCGACTCCAGCGCGCGGTCGAACAACAACGTGTCATCCAGCGCCCGCACCGTCCCGCGACGGAACTCCATGGCCAGGGCGATGCGGCTACGCTCCTGCACTTTCGTTCCGGTGCGGTCGACAAACACATACTTGCCGGTCGCCTCGATGATCGCCGCCAGTTTGCAGCGCAAGGTGTGTTCCTCATCCTCTTCGAACGCCACCCAGCTACCCAGGCGCAACTGGTCGACCTGACGCAGACTGGCGTCATCGGCCGGCAAACGCTCCGGGCCCAACATCGGATGACCTTCTTCGGCGGTCTGCAAAACGATGGCCTGAGACACCTGGATCATCGGCGGCGACTCGGCCTGATCCGGCTCGGTGCAAGGCCGGAGCAAACGAACGTGCAACGCTTCCAGCGCGCTGAAGAACTCGCTGGTGGCAAACGGATCGAACGCCGAGCTACTCAACCCGTCACGCAGCGACTTGAGCAGTCCCGGCACCAGTGACAGCAAACGCAGGCCCGACTCGGCATCCTCGTGACGCTGCACGCTCCAGATCAACTGTTCCATGGTCTGCACGTCGGCCTGCCATTCGGCGGACTGATCGCCGTGCTTGAGGCACGTCAGCAGCAAGACTTTGCTCCAGGCCGACTGGACGAAGGTCACCACCGTCGGCGGCAGGACTTTGCCGAGCATTGCCTGGTTCAACGCCTGCTCGACACGCAGGCGGGCCAGTTCGGTTTTCGCCCGGCCCTCTTCGGCATCGCGCAGGCGCTGCTCAAGCAGTTCACTGCGGCGGCGCTCGTCGCTGGTGAAGGTGAGGAAGTCCGCCAGCAACTCGGAGAAAATCGCCGGGTCATCGACGAAATCCGTCAGCAAGCGCTGCACCACTTGCTCGATGCGCAGATAGAGGCTGTCGCGCGCGTCGCCGTCGCATTCACCCCAGCCCATGGCCGCTTCGGCGATTTCATTGAGCAGGCGTCGAGCCGGATGGCTGCTGCGACTGAAAAAACTCTTGTCGATCACCGCGACCTTCAACATCGGGATCTGCAACCGGGCGATCAGCGCCTTGAGTGAATCCGGCAGATTGCGGTCGTCGAGAATGCAGTCGAAAACCATGGCGACCAGGTTGATCACATCCTCGTCCGCACCGCCGACGATCCGCGATTTGCCGCTTTTCACGCTGACCCGAGTCAGCAGTTGTTCAAGCTGATTGCGCAGATCGAAATCTTCTTGTCCTGCCAACGCCGGCACGTACTGCTGCAAGTGCGAGAGCAGACGCAGCAGGTCGCGGGTGGAAATCGGCTGGGGCGCTGCACTCGGTTCAAGGGTCGGCGCGACACTGCCGCGCACGTGCAACAGCAACTCCTGGAGTGCGGCGAAAACTTCCTGCACGCCCGCGTCCGCCGGCGATTGATCGTGTTCGTCAAACTCGCTGTGCGCGCTGGCCGAGGCGTGATCCCTGGCCCGGCGGGCCGGTGCAGGCTTGAGCTCGGGCAACACCCCGGTGGCGACCAACAGTTGGTTGGCCTCCGCGAAAAGTTGGTCGGTGTCGGCCAGCACATAGCGCTCGAACAGTTTGAGCAGGATCAGCTTGACCTTGATCTCCACGCCCAGGTTGCGCCCGGCCTGGAGGAAATACTCACACAGCATCGCCGGGCCCAGCGGGTTGTGTTGATCGTCCAGGGATTTGCCGAGCAGCGCATTGAATCGCGCGGTCAATTGATCGAGGGCGAAACCGTCGCGATTCAGTACGCGCCCCACCATCGTTTCGATTGCGACGCTGCGCTCCATGTCGTCGGTGCGCGCCGTGGTGTCCTCGTACTGCAACGCGTGAGGCACGACATTCGGTACGGGATCATATTGAGTGAGGCCGACAAAGGCCTCGAAGAATTGTTCGAGAAAGCCGCGCTCGATGTTCTTGCGCTTGAGGCGCAAGTCGCGCATGGCTTCGAAAAAGATGTTCTGTTCGACGTCGTTGCGGGCCCGGTCGGCCATTTCGAATAGCGTGTCGTCGGCGTTATCGAACAGTTCCTGCAGGCCATTGCGCAAGCGCTGTGCAGCCTTGTCGCGAACCTGAAGCAGAATCACAGGCAGGCGGGCGAGCGGCGAGTGAGTCGCCTGATCGGTAGCAACCTTGTGCAAAGGCACTACATTCCCGTCGTTGTGCATCCAAGCCTCCTGAAACGGTGATTTGCCGACGTCAAAGTCATGGCGTCAAATGCAAGGCGGATTATCTTGCAAAAGTTGTCTCCGGCGCCAGAGCCGTCAGGGTTTCCCCTATAAGCCGTCACCTTCCAGTGACCACGACGGAATCGGGTTTGCTCAAAGAAAATCGACCGGATGCAGCGCTACGTAGCCGTTCTCGCCTTGGGTTGGCCGACGCCATGCCCCTATAATCGGGCCACTTAGTTTGTGGAGCCCGTTATGCCGAATCTACGTCTCGCCGATTTGACCGCCGAAATCGAAGCCAACGTGCGCCGTGCGTTGCTCGAAGACATCGGCAGCGGCGACATCACCGCGCAACTGATCCCGGCCGAACGCCTGGCCAAAGCCACCATCATTACCCGCGACGCGGCTGTCATCTGCGGCACAGCCTGGGTCGATACGGTGTTCCGTCAGCTCGACCCTCGGGTGGCGGTGCACTGGCAAGTGCGCGATGGCGAACGGGTTTCGCCGAACCAGCCGTTGTTTCACCTGGAAGGCCCGGCCCGTTCGCTGCTGACCGGTGAACGCAGTGCCCTGAACTTCCTGCAGTTGCTGTCCGGCGTGGCCACCCGCGCGCAATACCTGGCCGACTTCGTGGCCGAAACCGACGTGAAACTGCTCGACACCCGCAAGACTCTGCCGGGTCTGCGCCTGGCGCAGAAATACGCGGTCACCTGCGGTGGTTGCCATAACCATCGCATCGGTCTGTACGACGCGTTCCTGATCAAGGAAAACCACATTGCCGCCAGCGGCGGAATCCCGCAGGCCATTGCCGCCGCACACAAGATCGCGCCGGGCAAACCGGTGGAAATCGAAGTGGAAAGCCTGGATGAACTGAAGGAAGCGCTGGCGGCCGGCGCCGACATCATCATGCTCGACGAACTGAGTCTCGACGACATGCGCGAAGCCGTGCGCCTGAACGGCGGCAAAGCGAAGCTGGAAGCCAGCGGCGGCATCAACGAAAGCACGTTGCTGCCGATTGCCCAGACAGGGGTGGATTACATCTCGATCGGTGCGATGACCAAGGATGTGAAGGCCGTGGACCTGTCGATGCGCCTCAGTCTCTGAATCGAGCGCGCAATAAAAAACGCCAGCCCTTTCGAGGCTGGCGTTTTTGTTTCAGACCACCAGATTATTCATCTCGCAGTACTCTTCCCAATCGACACCCAGCACTTCGGCCGCCTCCTTGTGCAGTTCCAGGCGTTTGGCCTCGAACTCTTCAGGGCTGCTGGTGTACTTGAGCGTCAATTCCCACGGCTGCAAACCCTGGGCTTCGGCTTCATCTTCGAACGCCCACTGGATCTGGTCCTTCTGCTCATCGGGACTCAGGTCCTTGATCTCGTCCATCAACTCCGGCGCATCAAGTTTGTACTTCTCCAGCGCTTGTTCGTGGCGTTGCTCTTGGGTCAATTCAGTCATGGCGTTCTCGCTGATCGTAAGAATGGAAGATGGATCTGGATCATCAAGGATCTCTCTGACGCGGATTGTCCGGCCTTCGGAACCATTCGGGATCATCTGAAAACTGCTGGGCGATGCTCATGCAGACAGCGAATATAGGACGTTTGGCGAGCGAATTACACGGGTCTTTACATCTCTCCCACAAAAAGTTGACCTGCGGAACATAAACCGGATTTCCAAGTCATAGCGATGTGCCATATCGGCACTCACCTTCGCTGTTCACAAGGAAACCCAGTGATGCGCAGTTTTTCGAAGATTTCTTCTGTTGTGTCCGCCACCGCTTTGACCGCCCTGCTGGGCACACTGGCCCTGCCGGCCAGCGCAATGGCCGTTGAACTGAGTAGCAGCAGCCCTTCCTATGGCGACCAGATCTCCGCCATTCACAACGATTTCGGCAAAGACGTGGTGATCAAGAGCGGTATCGGTGTCGAAGACCTGAAAAAGATGCGCGACACCGTCAACGACCAGTCGCGTCAGATCGAAGAACTCAAGCGCAGCAGCGGTTCGAGCTCAAGCTCCAGCGGCAGAGAGATTGATGACCTGAAGAACAAGGTCAAGGAACAGGATCGTCAGATCGATACGCTGAGCCGTCAGGTCGACGACCTCAAGCGCAACAGCGGCTCAAGTTCCAGTTCGAACAACAGCGAAATTTCCAGCCTGAAGCAGAAGCTCAACGATCAGGATCGCGCGATGGATCAGCTCAAACGCACCGTCGAGGAGTTGAGCCGCAAGGTGAAATAAGGGGAAGTGGTGCCCGAGACAGGAATCGAACCTGCGACCTTCGCGTTACGAGTGCGCTGCTCTACCGGCTGAGCTACACGGGCGGTGGGCTAAACCTAGCACCGGTATTGAAGGTCGGCAACTTCGTAGAATGACTCGATATTTCGCAGACAAAAAAATGCCCCGCCGTTTTCACGGCGGGGCATTTTTATTGCGCTAAAGCGACGGGGTGATTAAACGCCCGAAGCCTTGGCCGCTGCCACGTCTTTGATGGACAGCTTGATACGACCGCGGTTGTCCACGTCCAGTACCAGCACTTCCACTTCCTGGCCTTCTTTCAGGATGTCGGTCACTTTCTCAACACGAGCGTCGCTCAGCATCGAGATGTGAACCAGACCGTCCTTGCCCGGCAGGATGTTGACGAACGCGCCGAAGTCGACGATGCGCTCAACCTTGCCGACGTAGATCTTGCCGATCTCGGCTTCTGCGGTGATACCCAGAACGCGCTGACGTGCTGCTTCAGCCGCTTCCTTGGTTTCGCCGAAGATCTTGATCGAACCGTCGTCTTCGATGTCGATCGAGGCCTTGGTTTCTTCGCAGATCGCACGGATGGTCGCGCCGCCTTTACCGATAACGTCACGGATCTTGTCGGTGTCGATCTTCATCGCGATCATGGTCGGAGCGTTGGCCGACAGCTCGGTACGCGACTGACCGATGATCTGGTTCATCTGGCCGAGGATGTTCAGGCGCGCTTCCAGGGCCTGGCCCAGAGCGATTTCCATGATCTCTTCGGTGATGCCCTTGATCTTGATGTCCATCTGCAGCGCGGTAACACCTTTGGCGGTACCGGCTACTTTGAAGTCCATGTCGCCCAGGTGGTCTTCGTCACCCAGGATGTCGGTCAGAACAGCGAATTTCTCGCCTTCTTTAACCAGACCCATGGCGATACCGGCAACTGGTGCCTTCATCGGAACACCAGCATCCATCAGGGCCAGGGAAGCGCCGCAAACGGAAGCCATCGAGCTCGAACCGTTGGATTCAGTGATTTCCGAAACCACACGGATGGTGTACGGGAACACGTCAGCAGCAGGCAGCATGGCCGAAACCGAACGACGGGCCAGACGGCCGTGACCGATTTCGCGACGACCGGCGCCACCCATGCGACCACACTCGCCCACCGAGAACGGAGGGAAGTTGTAGTGCAGCATGAACGGGTCTTTTTTCTCGCCTTCCAGGGTGTCCAGCAGCTGTGCGTCACGGGCGGTGCCCAGCGTCGCGACGACCAGAGCCTGGGTTTCGCCACGGGTGAACAGTGCCGAACCGTGGGTCTTCGGCAGAACGCCGACTTCGATGTTCAGCGGACGTACGGTGCGAGTGTCGCGACCGTCGATACGTGGCTTGCCGTTAACGATGTTTTCGCGAACGGTGCGGTATTCGATTTCGCCGAAAGCGGCTTTGACGTCGGAAGCCGAAGGCTGGCCTTCTTCGCCGGACAGCTTGGCAACCACTTGGTCACGCAGCTCGCCCAGACGCGCATAACGGTCGGCCTTGATGGTGATGGTGTAAGCCTGGGAGATCGCTTCGCCGAACTCGGAACGGATGGCGGCCAGCAGCTCGGTGGCTTCCGGAGCCGGGGCCCAGGTCCAGGTCGGCTTGGCCGCTTCGGCAGCCAGTTCTTTGACTGCATTGATCACGACCTGGAACTCGTCGTGAGCAAACAGTACCGCGCCCAGCATCTGGTCTTCGGTCAGCTCTTTGGCTTCCGATTCAACCATCAGTACGGCGTCCGAAGTACCGGCAACGACCATGTCCAGGCTCGAGGCAGCTTGCTGCTCGTAGGTCGGGTTCAGCAGGTAGCCGGTGCTTTCGTGGAAAGCAACGCGGGCGGCGCCGATCGGGCCGTCGAACGGAATGCCCGAGATCGCCAGGGCAGCCGAGGTACCGATCATCGCAGCGATGTCCGGATCGGTCTTCTTGCTGGTGGAAACGACGGTGCAGACAACCTGCACTTCGTTCATGAAGCCTTCAGGGAACAGCGGACGGATCGGACGGTCGATCAGTCGGGAAGTCAGGGTTTCTTTCTCGGAAGGACGGCCTTCACGCTTGAAGAAACCGCCAGGGATCTTGCCGGCAGCGTAAGTCTTTTCCTGGTAGTGAACGGACAGAGGGAAGAAGCCCTTGCCCGGATCGGCTTGCTTGGCACCGACTACGGTCACCAATACGCTGACATCGTCGTCAACGGTGACCAATACTGCGCCGGAGGCCTGACGGGCGATACGGCCAGTCTCGAGGGTAACGGTCGACTGACCGAACTGGAATTTTTTGATTACCGGGTTCACGGTGTCCTACCTTCTTTGTGGCTCTTGGGGGAACTGGTTTCTTGCGAAATTCTTGGGCAACGTCGGGAATCGGCCCGCCGACTGTCCGGGTAAAACGGTAGTTCAGATAAAACTTGAGGCTGGGAGCCTGCCATGCGCCAGCGGGAAACCCGTTGACGCACGACAGACAACCAACCTCTAGCGCAATCGCTGATTAGCGACGCAGACCCAGGCGAGCGATCAGAGCGCTGTAACGGCTCAGGTCCTTGCCTTTCAGGTAGTCCAGCAGCTTGCGACGCTGGTTTACCATGCGGATCAGACCACGACGGGAGTGGTGGTCTTTACCGTTGGCCTTGAAGTGACCTTGCAGTTTGTTGATGTTGGCGGTCAGCAGTGCAACTTGCACTTCTGGCGAACCAGTGTCACCAACAGCTTGCTGGTAGTCAGCTACGATTTGGGCTTTTTCTTGAACGTCGAGAGCCATGAGGCAATCCTTTTATCAGGAAACCGTTACAAAAACGGTTTCAACAGGCCAGGGACAAATCCCTGTATCTATAAATGAGTAGTGACCGTGCCTGTTAACAGCCACACTCGTTCGGTCATTCTGACCGAATCAGTCGACGCGGCGCGATGCGCCCGTCTTCGCTCACTTCACCGATACCGATGAAGCGACCGTTATGATCCTGTACCCGCACCATGCCGAACTTCGGAGCATCCGGGGCACGTACCGGCTGGCCGTTGAGCCAGTAGAACGCGCTCGCTTCCGAGAACTGCAGCAGTGGCCAATCCTGCAGGCCGCTGTCCGATGGCATCAGGAAGCGGTCGACCGCTTCGTTGCCGCCTTCGGCATGTACCGCTTCCAGCTCTTCGAGGGTCACGGTCTGCGCCAGGGTGAAAGGCCCGGCCTGGGTACGACGCAGTTCAGCGACGTACGCACCACAACCGAGTTGCTCACCGATATCCTCCACCAGGGTACGAATATAGGTGCCCTTGCTGCAATCCACCGCAAGACGCGCAGTATCGCCTTCGAAGGCCAGCAATTCCAAGCGCGCAATAGTAACAGAACGCGGTTCGCGCTCCACTACTTCGCCTGCACGGGCCAGCTTGTACAGCGGCTGGCCATCACGCTTGAGAGCCGAGTACATCGGCGGTATCTGACTGATTTGACCGCGAAATTTCGGCAGGACCGCTTCAATGTCGGCCTGACCAACGGTCACCGGGCGCTCCTGCAAAACCTCGCCTTCGGCATCTGCCGTGGTGGTGGTCTTGCCCAGTTGCGCCAGGGTTTCATAACCCTTGTCGGAATCGAGCAGGTACTGCGAGAACTTGGTCGCCTCGCCAAAGCACAGCGGCAGTACGCCGGTGGCCAGCGGGTCGAGACTGCCGGTGTGGCCGGCCTTCTCGGCGTTGAGCAGCCAGCGAACCTTCTGCAACGCGGCGTTGGAGGTGAACCCCAACGGCTTGTCGAGCAGGATGATGCCGCTGACGTTACGACGGATACGTTTGACCTGAGCCACCGAGTTACTCCTTGGAGTCTTCGGGTGCAGCAGTTTCGTGCTGACTGTCTTCGGCCACCGCGCGCTCGATCAGAGCCGACAGGTGCGCACCACGGGCGACACTTTCGTCGTAGTGGAAATGCAATTGAGGCACGCTGCGCAGCTTCATTTCACGGGCCAGCTGCATGCGCAGGAAACCGGCGGCAGCATTGAGCACCTTGATGCTTTGCGCGATGTCTTCGGCGTTGTCCTGCCCCATCACGGTGATGAAGATCTTCGCGTGACCCACGTCACGGCTGACATCAACAGCGGTAATGGTGACCAGGCCGACACGCGGATCTTTGACTTCACGACGGATCAGCTGGGCCAGCTCACGCTGCATCTGATCGCCGATACGTTGGGTACGGCTGTATTCTTTTGCCATGATTTGTTACCTGTTACTGCCCCGCGGTGAAACCCGCAAGGTCTGAAAGCGGCAAACGCCCGGCCTGACAAAAAGCCAGACCGGGCGTTGCGTTTAGAGTCCTGACGCCGTGCCGCGCATTTTCATGCGACGGCCCGACGTGGCCCTTGAAGTGCGCGAGTCAGAGGCTGCGAGCAACCTGAACCTTCTCGAAGACTTCGATCTTGTCACCGACCTTGACGTCGTTGTAGCTCTTCACGCCGATACCGCATTCCATGCCGGCACGTACTTCGGAAGCGTCATCCTTGAAGCGGCGCAGGGATTCCAGCTCGCCTTCGAAGATCACGATGTCTTCACGCAGTACACGGATCGGACGGTTACGGTGAACAGTACCCTCGATCACCATGCAGCCGGCGATGGCGCCGAACTTAGGCGAACGGAACACGTCACGGACTTCGGCCACACCGAGGATGTTCTCGCGAACATCGCTGCCAAGCATACCGGTCAGGGCTTTCTTGACGTCTTCGATGATGTCGTAGATCACGTTGTAGTAACGCATGTCCAGACCTTCCTGCTCGACGATCTTCCGTGCGCCGGCATCGGCACGCACGTTGAAGCCGAACAGTACAGCGTTGGAAGCCAGTGCCAGGTTGGCGTCGGATTCGGTGATACCACCGACACCGCCACCGACCACGCGCACTTGCACTTCGTCGTTGCCCAGGCCGTTCAGAGCGCCCTGCAGTGCTTCCAGCGAACCACGGACGTCGGATTTGAGGACGATGTTGAGCGTCTTCTTCTCTTCCTGACCCATGCTTTCGAAGATGTTTTCCAGCTTGCCGGCGTGAGCGCGAGCCAGTTTGACTTCGCGGAACTTGCCTTGACGGAACAGAGCCACTTCACGGGCTTTCTTCTCGTCGGCAACCACGCTCATCTCGTCGCCAGCATCAGGCGTACCGTCCAGGCCGAGGATCTCGACCGGAATGGCCGGACCTGCTTCCTTGATCGGCTTGCCGTTCTCGTCGAGCATGGCGCGCACGCGGCCGTAGTTCGAGCCGACCAGCACCATGTCGCCTTGACGCAGCGTACCGTCCTGAACCAGAACAGTCGCCACCGGGCCACGGCCCTTGTCCAGACGCGATTCAACCACGACGCCACGGCCAGGAGCCGATGGAGTGGCAGTCAGTTCGAGAACTTCGGCTTGCAGCAATACCGCTTCAAGCAGTTCGTCGACGCCGGTACCCATTTTCGCCGAGACCGGAACGAATGGAGTGTCGCCACCCCAGTCTTCGGAGGTCACGCCGTGGGCCGACAGTTCGCTACGGATGCGATCGAGATCAGCGCCCGGCTTGTCGATCTTGTTCACTGCAACTACCAGCGGAACGCCAGCAGCCTGAGCATGCTGAACGGCTTCGATGGTTTGTGGCATCACGCCGTCGTCCGCCGCAACCACCAGGATCACGATGTCGGTCGCCTTGGCACCACGGGCACGCATTGCGGTAAACGCGGCGTGACCCGGGGTGTCGAGGAAGGTGACCATGCCGCGTTCGGTTTCAACGTGGTAGGCACCGATGTGCTGGGTGATACCACCGGCTTCGCCAGCAGCTACCTTGGCACGACGGATGTAGTCGAGCAGCGAGGTCTTACCGTGGTCAACGTGACCCATTACGGTCACAACCGGCGCACGAGGAACAGCCTCACCTTCAAACTTCAGGGACTCGGCCAGGGAATCTTCCAGGGCGGTGTCGCTGACCAGGGTCACTTTGTGGCCCAGCTCTTCGGCTACCAACTGAGCAGTTTCCTGATCAAGCACCTGGTTGATGGTCGCTGGAGTACCCAGTTTGAACATGAACTTGATGATTTCAGCAGCCTTCACCGACATCTGTTGAGCGAGATCGCCAACAGTGATGGTTTCGCCGATTTTCACTTCACGCACGACAGGGCCGGTCGGGCTCTGGAAACCGTGGGCGTTGCGTTTCTTCAGCTTGGCCTTGCCGCGACCGCCGCGACGGAAGCCATCGCTTTCTTCGTCGGTAGTGCGTGGCGCCACACGTGGAGCCGGTGCCTTTTCCTTGACCGAAGCGCGATGCGGAGCGTTCTTGCGCTCGCCATCGCCACTGCCGCGACGGTTGTTGTCGTCGGCGCGTGGTTTGTCCGGACGGCGCTGTTCGTCACGCTTGCGAGTGTCGGCAGCTGGTGCAGCAGCCACAACCGGTGCAGCTTCGCGCACGGGTTCAGCGGCTGGCGCAGGCGCAGCAACAGGCTCGGCGGAAGCGGTCGGTGCAGCAGCAGGCTGGCGACGCGCTTCTTCTTCGGCGCGAACGCGGGCTTCTTCTTCAGCCTTTTGACGGGCAGCATTTTCTACTGCGCGACGCTCATCCAGTTCACGCTTGCGCTCGGCTTCGATTTCTTCCGGGCTACGCTGTACGAAAACTTTCTTCTTGCGGACTTCAACGCTGATGCTTTTGCTGCCAGCCACACGCAGGGTGCTGGTGGTTTTACGCTGCAGCGTGATCTTGCGTGGTTCTTCCACTTTCGCCTTGTGGCTGCTCTTCAAGTGAGTCAGCAGGGATTGCTTCTCACTGTCAGTCACATGTTCTTCGGCGGCGGTGTGCGGCAGACCTGCCTCACGCATCTGCTGCAACAGGCGCTCTACCGGTGTTTTGACCTCATCGGCCAGTTGTTTCACCGTGACTTGCGTCATGCATTTCTCTCCTCAGGCCGCGCCTAATTACTCGAACCAGTGGGCTCGGGCGGCCATGATCAACTTGCCGGCACGATCATCGTCAATGCCGTCGATGTCGAGCAGGTCGTCAATAGACTGCTCGGCCAGGTCTTCGCGGGTAATTACGCCGCGCACCGCCAGTTCCATCGCCAAATCCTTGTCCATACCCTCAAGCGAGAGCAGGTCTTCGGCCGGATGGGCGTCTGCCAGCTTTTCCTCAGTAGCGATGGCTTTGGTCAACAAGCGATCCTTGGCACGAGCGCGAAGCTCGTTGACGATGTCTTCGTCAAAGCCGTCGATGTTGAGCATTTCTTCCAACGGTACGTAGGCAATCTCTTCCAGGCTGGTGAAGCCTTCGTCTACCAGCACCTGAGCCAGCTCTTCGTCGACTTCCAGCTCGTCGATGAAGTTGCGCAGGATGTCGCCGGTTTCCGCTTGTTGCTTAGCCTGGATGTCCGATTCGGTCATCACGTTCAGGGTCCAGCCAGTCAGCTGGCTCGCCAGACGCACGTTCTGACCACCACGACCGATGGCCTGAGCCAGATTGTCTGCGCCAACGGCGATGTCCATGGCGTGGGCATCTTCGTCAACGATGATGGCCGCCACTTCTGCCGGCGACATGGCATTGATCACGAACTGCGCCGGGTTGTCGTCCCACAGGACGATGTCGACACGCTCGCCACCCAACTCGCCCGACACGGCCTGGACGCGCGAACCGCGCATACCGATGCACGCGCCCTGCGGGTCGATGCGTTTGTCCTTGGAGCGGACAGCGATCTTGGCGCGCGAACCCGGATCACGGGAAGCGGCCATGACTTCGATGAGGCCTTCAGCGATTTCCGGCACTTCGATACGGAACAGCTCGATCAGCATTTCCGGCGCGGTACGCGACAGGATCAGCTGCGGGCCGCGGTTCTCGGTGCGGATTTCCTTGAGCAGCGCACGCAGACGCACGCCGACACGGAAGGTCTCGCGAGAAATGATGTCTTCACGGGCCAGCAACGCTTCGGCGTTATTACCCAGATCGACGATCACGTTGTCGCGGGTCACTTTCTTCACGGTGCCGGAGATGATTTCTCCCAGGCGCTCGCGATAAGCGTCGACCACTTGAGCGCGCTCGGCTTCGCGCACTTTCTGCACGATGACCTGCTTGGCGGTCTGCGCAGCAATACGGCCGAATTCGATGGATTCGATCTTTTCTTCGACGACGTCACCGACCTTGGCACCAGGATGCGTTTCGGCAACCTTGCTTGGCCAGGTTTCGATGGCCGGATCATCGAGATCATTCTCTTCGACGACCGTCCAGCGACGGAAAGTTTCGTAAGAACCGGTGTGGCGATTGATTTCCACACGCAGATCAACTTCGTCTTCAAAACGCTTTTTGGTAGCAGTGGCCAGAGCCAGCTCCAGCGCTTCAAAAATTACGCTTGCCGGTACGCCCTTTTCATTGGATACCGACTCAACAACCAGCAGTACTTCTTTGCTCATCGTACGCCTCGCCTTTCGCAAGCCATTGGATCCGCGGGATCCGCGTCTCAGTCAAAACTGGGAATAATGTTGGCCTTGTCGATCATATCGATCGGCAACAGGAACTCATGGTCATCTACCTGCACCACGACATCCTGCTCTTCTACACCGCGCAGAAGGCCCTGAAAGTTGCGTCGTCCTTCAAAAGGCGAGCGCAGCCTGATCTTTACTTGTTCACCGGCAAATTTGGCAAACTGCTCAAGAGTGAACAGTGGGCGTTCCATGCCAGGCGAGGAAACTTCAAGGGTGTATTCAACGGAGATCGGATCTTCAACATCCAGCACGCCGCTGATCTGACGGCTGACGATGGCGCAATCGTCCACCAGTACGCCGCCTTCCTTATCGATATAAACGCGCAACATTGAGTGACGACCTTGAGCCGAGAACTCAATACCCCAGCATTCATAGCCCAGGGCCACGACCACCGGGGCCAACAAGGCCTGCAACTCTTCTAGCTTGCTCGACACCTGAACCCCCTCGTGCATGTATGTGCATGCTTTGCAAAATAAAAAAATGGGCGAAACGCCCATCCTTGAAACGCCGTCGAACAGCGGCGTTGAAAGTGTCCAGCTAACAAAAAGCCCCTTAAAAGGGGCTCCTTAAACTGGTTGCGGGGGCCGGATTTGAACCGACGACCTTCGGGTTATGAGCCCGACGAGCTACCAGACTGCTCCACCCCGCGACAAAGCTGGGGCGGAAGTATACGACCGATCCCCAATAGGGTCAATGTAACCTTCCACCTGCAAGAAAGCCCGCAACAGCGGGCTCTCCTGACTAATTGGTACCGAGAAGGGGACTCGAACCCCTACACCCTATGGGCACAACCACCTCAAGGTTGCGTGTCTACCAATTCCACCACCTCGGCAATACTACGTTTGAAACCCTTCTTACTTCTGCTCTTGAGCTGGAGGCACGTCAGTCGCTGGAGTAGCCGACTTTTGCTCTTGAAGCACCGGGACATCATCAGAAGCCGGTTGTTGCTTTGGAACTTCCAACACTGCCGGATTTGGCAAACCTGCTTGAGTCAGCTGATGAGCCTTCTCTTTAGCAAAGTATCCTAACCCCAAGCTGGTTATGAAGAAACCGGCGGCAAGTATAGCAGTAAACTTACTAAGAAAGGTAGAGGAACCTTGGCTTCCGAACACAGTATTTGAAGCACCTGCTCCGAAAGACGCGCCAGCGTCCGCACCTTTACCCTGCTGCAGCAAAACCAGAGCAACTACGCCCAATGCACCCAGCAGATGAAAAACGACTACGACTGTTTCCAGCATTTTTTCAGTTTCCCGCGGCGCGACAGATCGCACCGAACTCATCTGCATTCAGGGAAGCTCCACCAATGAGCCCCCCATCGATATCCGGCATGCCGAACAGTTCGACCGCATTGGCCGCCTTCACGCTGCCGCCGTATAGAAGCCGCACATTTCGCGCGACTTCAGAATTCTCTGCCGCCAGCTGCTCGCGAATGGCTTTATGCACATCCTGAGCCTGCTGCGGCGTTGCAGTCAGCCCGGTGCCAATGGCCCAGACCGGCTCGTAAGCGATCACTGCATTGGCAAAAGCACCGACACCCAGCTCCTCGATGATGCTGCCCAGCTGACGCCCGACAACCTCAAGAGTTTTTCCGGCTTCGCGCTGCTCCAAGGTTTCCCCTACACACAACACCGGAATCAAGCCACATGCCTGTGCCGCTGCGAACTTGCGATTCAGCATTCCGTCTCGCTCGCCCATGATCTGGCGGCGTTCGGAGTGCCCGACAAGCACCAGGGAACAACCTGCATCCACCAACTGACTCGGTGCAATTTCACCGGTCAACGCACCTTGCATCGATTCCACCGCAGAATTCTGCGCGCCGACCGAAATCGACTTTCCTTTCAAGCCATCAATCACTTGATTGATATGCAGGCAAGGCGGGAATACCGCGACATCAACACCGCTTGGCAAGGCCAGATGACGAAGGCCGTTGATCAGCTCAGCGACGCTGGCGCGGGTACCGTGCATCTTCCAGTTACCAGCTACCATAGGGCGACGCATGCTGTACCTCGTCGGTCAAAGTGGGCGCAGATGTTACCCAACACAATCATGGCTGGCAAGCCGTATCAGGCAGAAACTTCAGTTACCAGTTTTGCCAGTTCTTCGGCATAGCTGCGAACCTGGGTTTCGTCCTCGCCTTCGACCATGACACGCACCAGAGGCTCTGTCCCGGACTTGCGCAGCAGCACACGCCCACGACCCGCCATTGCGTCGGTTACACGCTTGCTGGCTTCCTTGACAGCCGGGTGATCGAGCGGACTGTCGCCGCCACCGAAACGGACATTGATCAACACCTGAGGACACTTGCGCAACGCCTGACGGGTTTGCGCCAGGCCCTCGTTTCGGGTTTTCAGCGCCATCAACACCTGCAGGGCCGCGATGATCGCATCACCTGTCGTTGTGTGATTGAAGCAGACAACATGCCCCGAGTTTTCACCACCCACCAGCCAATCGCGCTCAAGCAGCTCGGCAATCACATAACGGTCGCCGACATTTGCACGCACGAAAGGAATACCGAGATCCGCCAGCGCCAACTCCAGGCCAAGGTTGCTCATCAGCGTACCGACCACGCCACCCTGCAATTTGCCACGCTCATGCAGGTCACGCGCAATAATGAAGATCAGCTCGTCACCATCAACAATTGCACCCGTGTGATCGACCATCAGTACCCGGTCGCCATCACCGTCGAATGCAATCCCCAGATCAGCGTGCTCGGCCAGCACCGCCGCCTGCAACGGCCCCATATGAGTGGAGCCGCAGTTGTCGTTGATGTTCAGACCGTTCGGCTGCGCGGACAGCACCACGACGTCAGCGCCCAGCTCGCGGAACACACTTGGCGCGACTTTATAGGTCGCTCCGTGTGCACAGTCGATCACGATCTTGAGACCTGCAAAACTGGTATTGGTCGGCACACTGCTCTTGCAGAACTCGATGTATCGGCCGGACGCGTCGTTGATTCGCGAAACCTTGCCGATCTTGCTCGACTCGACAACGGTCATTGGCGTATCGAGCAACTCCTCGATCATCAGCTCCAGCTCATCCGGCAACTTGGTGCCTCTGCCGGAGAAAAACTTGATGCCGTTATCGTCGTGAGGGTTGTGCGATGCACTGATCACAATGCCGGCTTCAGCCTGGAAGGTTCGCGACAAGTAGGCGATAGCCGGCGTCGGCATCGGACCGAGCAGCATCACATCAGCACCCGCCGATGTCAGGCCGGCTTCCAGCGCCGATTCGAACATGTAACCGGAGATTCGCGTGTCCTTGCCGACGAGCACCTTGCAGGCACCCATTTTTCGGAAGGCCATGCCCGCAGCCCAGCCGAGCTTGAGCATGAAGTCAGGAGTAATCGGGTATTCACCGACACGACCACGAATGCCGTCGGTACCAAAGTATTTCTTGCTCATAAGTGCTCCATCATTCTTATTCGGCTGATTCCACGGCCGCGATCATCCGCACAACATCCACCGTCTCCGCCACGTCATGGACGCGCAATATACGCGCCCCCTTGACGGATGCCAGCGCCGCCAGGGCCAAACCACCATGCAGACGCTCGCCCACAGGGCGATTCAGGGCCTGTCCAATCATGCTTTTTCGCGAGACACCAACCAGCAGAGGCCGCCCCAATGCATGAAGGGCATCCATGTGCTTGAACAAGCTTAGATTGTGCTGCAGGGTTTTGGCGAAGCCGAAGCCAGGATCAAGAATGATCCGCTCGGCAGGAATGCCAACCGAAGCGCATCGCTCCATACGCTCGGCGAGAAACTCACTCACTTCCCGGGTGACATCCTGATATTGCGGATTGTCCTGCATGTCACCTGGCTCACCCAACATGTGCATCAGACAGACCGGCAACCCGGTGGCTGCAGCGGCATCCAGTGCACCGTCACGCTGCAGCGACCTCACGTCATTGATCAACCCGGCGCCCAGTCGAGCAGTTTCCCGCATGACGGCCGGAGTCGAGGTATCGACAGAGATGATCACATCCAGCTCGCGATTGATCAGCTCTACGATCGGCGCCACACGCTCCAGCTCTTCGAGTGGCGAAACCGCTCGCGCACCAGGCCGTGTGGACTCTCCGCCAACATCGATCAGCGTCGCACCGGCCAACACCATTGCCTCGGCATGACGCAGGGCCGCATCAAGCTGGCTGTATCGGCCACCATCGGAGAAGGAGTCGGGAGTGACATTGAGAATGCCCATGACATGCGTCCGGGCCAAATCAAGAACCCGGTTGCCGCAAGGCAACCGGGTCAGGGACTGTACAGAAGTCATTTCAAACCTTAAACGTCAGCAGCCGGACCGCCAATCGGTGTTTCCGGACGCTCATCCTGAACCACCGGAGGAGGCGTGCCAGTTCCGGTACCACCCGACCAGTCACGAGGTTCGCGAGGCGTGCGACCCGCCATGATGTCGTCGATCTGCTCGGCATCGATCGTCTCGTACTTCATCAAGGCATCTGCCATGGCATCGAGCTTGTCACGATTGTCGGTCAGGATCTGCTTGGCGGTGCCGTAGCACTGATCGATGATGCTGCGCACTTCCGAGTCGATCAGCTTCGCGGTTTCGCCCGAGAAGCTGGCGTTCTGACCGCCACCGCCACGACCGAGGAACACCTCGCCCTCTTCTTCTGCATACATCAACGGACCGAGTTTTTCAGACAGGCCCCACTTGGTCACCATGTTCCGTGCAATCTGGCTGGCACGCATGATGTCGTTGGAGGCGCCGGTGGTCACACCGTCGAAGCCCAGGGTCATTTCCTCAGCGATACGACCGCCATACAGCGAGCAGATCTGACTGATCAGCGCGCGCTTGGACAGGCTGTAGCGATCCTCTTCCGGCAGGAACATGGTCACACCCAACGCACGACCGCGCGGGATGATCGAAACCTTGTAGACCGGATCATGCTCGGGCACGACGCGACCGACGATAGCGTGACCCGCTTCGTGGTAGGCAGTGTTCTGCTTTTCTTTCTCGGACATGACCATGGATTTGCGCTCGGCGCCCATCATGATCTTGTCCTTGGCCAGCTCGAACTCTTTCATCTCGACGATACGCTTGCCGGCACGGGCAGCGAACAGCGAGGCCTCGTTGACCAGGTTGGCCAGGTCAGCACCGGAGAAACCCGGAGTACCACGTGCGATAACGGCCGGAGCAACGTCATCACCCATTGGCACTTTACGCATGTGCACCTTCAGGATCTGCTCGCGACCACGGATATCCGGCAGACCGACCACTACCTGACGGTCGAAACGGCCCGGACGCAGCAGCGCCGGGTCCAGCACGTCAGGACGGTTGGTTGCAGCGATGACGATGATGCCATCATTCATTTCGAAGCCGTCCATCTCCACCAGCAACTGGTTGAGGGTCTGCTCGCGCTCGTCGTGACCGCCACCCATGCCGGCGCCACGATGGCGACCAACGGCGTCGATCTCGTCGATGAAGATAATGCAGGGTGCGTGTTTCTTGGCTTGTTCGAACATGTCGCGAACACGGCTGGCGCCGACACCGACGAACATTTCGACAAAGTCGGAACCGGAAATGGTGAAGAACGGCACCTTGGCTTCGCCGGCAATCGCCTTGGCCAGCAAGGTTTTACCGGTGCCCGGAGGACCAACCATCAGCACGCCGCGAGGAATGCGGCCGCCCAGACGCTGGAACTTGCCCGGATCACGGAGGAACTCGACCAGTTCGCCCACTTCTTCCTTGGCTTCGTCGCAACCGGCAACGTCAGCCAGGGTGGTTTTCACCTGATCTTCGGACAGCAGACGCGCCTTGCTCTTGCCAAAGCTCATCGGCCCGCCCTTGCCGCCCGCACCGCCCTGCATCTGGCGCATGAAGAACATGAACACCGCGATGATCACCAGGATCGGGAAGCTGGCCACCAGAAGCTGGGTCCAGATGCTTTGCTGCTCAGGCTGCTTGCCTTCGACCACGACGTGATTGTCGACCAGGTCGCCGATCAGGCCATTGTCCTGGATTGCCGGACGAATGGTCTTGAAGCTGTCGCCATCGTTGCGCTTGCCGGTAATCACGTAGCCGTCGACGGCCACGCGCTCGACCTTGCCATCCTTGACCTGCTGGATGAAGTCGGAATAGTTGAGGGTCTGCGGCTCGTTAGGGCTGGAGAAGTTGTTCATCACCGTCACCAGGACAGCCGCGATGATCAACCACAGGATCAGATTCTTTGCCATATCGTTCAATTAACTACCCTCTGAAGCAAGCTCCGCTACTGGCGCGCGCTTCGCATGATATTCACCGGCCTAACTTACTACATTACCTACAGCTCTGGCAGGCGCCGTCTGTAACCCTTTGTGAAACACTTTCTACACAATATTCGCTTATGCACGCGGGGCGAAATACGAAAAACCTATCACCCCGCCAAAAAACTTCGCTTTACTCGTTACCACCGCGATAACCCCAAGCCAGCATGTACTGCTCGCGGGAACTGTCTCGGGAAGAGTCCGGCTTGATCATCTGGACCTTGTCGAATTTCCGACGAGCGTCCTTCAGGTAAACATCGAACCCCTCACCCTGAAATATCTTGATCAGGAAATTACCGCCCGGCTTGAGAATCCGCTCGGCCAGGTCAAGCGCCAGCTCGCAAAGAAACATGGCTTTCGGCATATCTACGGCAGGCGTACCACTCATATTGGGGGCCATATCGGAAATCACAAGGTCTACCTGTGAATTACCCACCGCCTCAAGGATTTGAGCGAGCACTTCATCCTGAGTGAAATCCCCCTGAATGAAGGTCACGTCCGGAATGCTGTCCATTTCCAGGATGTCCGAGGCGATCAGACGCCCCTGGCCACCGATCAGCCGACTGGTGACCTGAGACCAGCCGCCGGGCGCCGCGCCCAAGTCGACCACGCTCATGCCTGGGCGGATCAGTTTGTATTTCTCCTGGACTTCCAGAAGCTTGTAACTCGCACGCGAGCGGTAGCCATCCTTCTGCGCCTGCTTCACATAAGGATCGTTGACATGTCGTTTCAGCCAACCAAGGCTTGTCTTGGAACGCGCCATTGGGCACCTCGTTGATTAGGGTCGTGATTAATTGGGCGGATCCACGAGCCCTCGGGTAAAATGGCCGCCATTTTACAGAATCCAGACGAAAGGGTCAGATTATGCCGCTCACTCCAGAGCAGAAGAAACAGTACAAATCCATCGGCCACCACCTCAAACCAGTTTTGACGGTAGCTGACAACGGTTTGACTGAGGGTGTTTTAGCCGAACTCGAACGCGCATTGGCGGACCACGAGCTGATCAAGATCAAGCTCAACATCCTTGATCGCGAGGCGCGCCTGGCGTCCGTTGCAGAACTGTGCAAGGTCGGCAAGGCCGATCTGGTTCAGGTCATCGGCAAGATGGCACTGATCTACCGCAAGAACTTCAGCGTCAACAAGCAGCTGTCGAACGTTCATCGCTTCAAGTGATGAAAAGGGTCAAGGGTGTGCTTCGCGCACCCTGCCACTCCATCCCGGCACCGGCTGCAACACCAGTACCAGCCCGGAAAAACCCAGAACAAGATAACTGAACACCTGCCAGCGCTGCGCATCCGGCCAGCCGACACGCACTGCGACATACATCGCACTCGCATACAACGCCATCAGCAGCACTTGCCCGCGAAAATCCCGCCATAGACTGGCAAGGCCTTCGGCCCGTACCAGCACCAAAGCCTGAAAAACCACACACACGGCAGCGAAACCCACCACCGGTACTTCAAACGCACTGGCGATTTCGTCGATCAGCAGCGGCGCCAGGCCAATCTGGCCCAGCACCGGCCGCAGACCGAGGTGCACCAGCCATAAACCGCCGACCCACAACATCTGGGTCAGCTGCCAGAGCATGGCGCCCGCCTGCAGCGGGCGCCCTGTTTCAGATGTGACGGACTTCGACAATCTCATACTCGATATCGCCGCCCGGCGTTTTCACGACGACCGTGTCGCCCTCTTCCTTGGCAATCAAGGCGCGGGCGATCGGCGAGCCGACCGAAATCTTGCCGAGCTTGATGTCCGCCTCGTCTTCACCAACGATCTGGTAAGTCACGCTTTCATCAGTCTCGACGTTGGCGATTTCGACGGTAGTGCCGAAAATCACCTTGCCGGTGTGCGGAATGGTCGTCACATCGATGATCACGGCATTCTGCATGCGACCTTCGATGTCACGGATCCGCGCCTCGACCATGCCCTGCTGTTCGCGGGCGGCATGGTATTCGGCGTTTTCCTTCAAGTCACCCAACTCGCGGGCCGTACCGATGTCCTGGCTGAGCTTCGGACGAACGACCTTGGTCAGATGAGCGTGTTCCTCTTCCAGGGCTTTCGCGCCCTGGACGGTCATTGGGTATTTATTCATGCCTTCAATCCTGCGTGTAGATCCTGCAAGCGGCGCACGGTCTTCTCGGGACCGAACTTCAGCGCTTCGCAGATGGCTTCGCCAGCAGCAATGGTGGTGGTGCAGTAGATCTTGTGCTGCAAGGCGTTACGACGAATGGAGTAAGAGTCGGCGATCGACTGACGACCTTCGGTGGTGTTGATGATCAGTGTGACTTCGTCATTCTTGATCATGTCGACCACGTGCGGACGACCCTCGGTCACCTTGTTCACACGACGCACTTTCAGGCCTGCAGCCTCGATCAGCTTGGCAGTGCCGGCAGTGGCGACCACTTCGAAGCCCAAGTTGATCAGATCACGCGCCACACCTGCAACCAGCGGCTTGTCGTCATCACGCACGCTGATGAATGCGGTACCGCCGGTCGGCAGTACTTCGCTCGCGCCCATCTGGGCTTTTGCAAACGCTTCGCCGAAGGTGTCGCCGACGCCCATTACTTCACCGGTGGACTTCATCTCCGGGCCGAGGATCGGGTCAACGCCAGGGAATTTGGCGAACGGGAACACCGCCTCTTTCACGCTGTAGAAGTTCGGGATGATTTCCTTGGTGAAGCCGATTTCCTTCAGGGTCTTACCGGCCATCACGCGAGCCGCGATCATGGCCAGGGAAACACCGATGCACTTCGACACGAACGGTACGGTACGGGAAGCACGCGGGTTGACTTCGATGACGTAGATGTCTTCGCCTTGCAGCGCCAACTGAACGTTCATCAGGCCGACCACGCCCAGCTCCAGGGCCATTTTCTTGACCTGTTCGCGCATCTCGTCCTGGATGTGCGCCGGCAGCGAGTACGGCGGCAGCGAGCACGCGGAGTCACCGGAGTGAACACCTGCCTGTTCGATGTGCTGCATGATCGCGCCGATCACTACATCCTTGCCGTCGCAGACCGCATCCACGTCCATCTCGATGGCGCAGTTGAGGAAGTGGTCGAGCAGCACCGGGCTGTCGTTCGACACTTGCACCGCGTCACGCAGGTAACGCTTGAGCTCTTCTTCCTTGTAGACGATTTCCATCGCCCGGCCGCCCAGTACGTAGGACGGACGCACCACCAGCGGGTAACCGATCTTCGCGGCAGCGCGAACGGCTTCGTCTTCGCTGCGCACGGTGGCGTTTGGCGGCTGACGCAGATTCAGACGCTCAACCATCTGCTGGAAGCGCTCACGGTCTTCGGCACGGTCGATGGCGTCAGGGCTGGTGCCGATGATCGGCACGCCGGCCGCTTCGAGGGCGCGAGCCAGTTTCAACGGAGTCTGGCCGCCGTACTGGACGATCACGCCTTTCGGCTTCTCGACGCGGCAGATTTCCAGCACGTCTTCCAGGGTCACCGGCTCGAAGTACAGACGATCGGAAGTGTCGTAGTCAGTGGAAACGGTTTCCGGGTTGCAGTTGACCATGATGGTTTCGTAGCCGTCTTCGCGCAGGGCGAGAGCGGCGTGTACGCAGCAGTAGTCGAACTCGATGCCCTGGCCGATACGGTTAGGGCCGCCACCCAGAATCATGATCTTGTCGCGGCCGGACGGCGCTGCTTCGCACTCTTCCTCGTAAGTCGAGTACAGGTAAGCGGTGTCGGTGGCGAACTCGGCAGCGCAAGTGTCGACGCGCTTGTAGACCGGGAACACTTCCAGCTTTTGACGGTGAGTGCGCAGGTTCTTCTCGGTGACGCCCAGCAGCTTGGCCAGACGCTGGTCGGAGAAGCCTTTGCGCTTGAGCTTGAACATCAGGTCGCGGTCGATAGCGGACAGACCCAGGGTCTTGACCTTCTCTTCGTCCTTGATCAGATCTTCGATCTGCACCAGGAACCACGGGTCGATCATGTTCATGCCGAAGATTTCTTCGACGGTCATGCCGGCGCGGAAAGCGTCCGCCACGTACCAGATACGCTCGGCGCCCGGCACGGTCAGTTCGCGCTTGAGCACGCTCATGCTTTCCGGATTGCTCAGGTCGACTTTCTCGTCCAGACCGCAAACGCCGACTTCCAGACCACGCAGAGCTTTCTGCAGGGATTCCTGGAAGGTACGGCCGATGGCCATGACTTCACCAACCGACTTCATTTGAGTGGTCAGGCGAGCGTCAGCGTTGGCGAACTTCTCGAAGGCGAAGCGCGGCAGCTTGGTCACGACGTAGTCGATGGACGGTTCGAAGGACGCCGGGGTCTTGCCGCCGGTGATGTCGTTCGACAGCTCGTCGAGGGTGTAGCCGACTGCCAGTTTGGCCGCAACCTTGGCAATCGGGAAACCGGTGGCTTTCGAAGCCAGGGCCGACGAACGCGATACACGCGGGTTCATTTCGATCACGACCATACGGCCGGTGTCCGGGCAGATACCGAACTGAACGTTGGAACCGCCGGTCTCGACGCCAATCTCGCGCAGTACCGCCAGAGAGGCGTTACGCAGGATCTGGTATTCCTTGTCGGTCAGAGTCTGAGCCGGGGCAACAGTGATCGAGTCACCGGTGTGCACGCCCATCGGGTCGAAGTTTTCGATCGAGCAGACGATGATGCAGTTGTCCTTTTTGTCGCGGACAACTTCCATTTCATATTCTTTCCAGCCGATCAGCGATTCGTCGATCAGCAGTTCCTTGGTCGGCGACAGGTCCAGACCACGGGCGCAGATTTCTTCAAACTCTTCACGGTTGTAAGCGATACCGCCACCGGTGCCGCCCATGGTGAAGGACGGACGGATGATGCACGGGAAGCCCAGGCGCTCGAGCACCGCGTTGGCTTCTTCCATGCTGTGGGCAATACCGGAACGCGGGCATTCCAGGCCGATGGCCTTCATTGCCTTGTCGAAACGCGAACGGTCTTCAGCCTTGTCGATGGTGTCGGCGTTGGCGCCGATCATCTCTACGCCGAACTTCTCCAGAACGCCTTCGCGTTCCAGGTCCAGGGCGCAGTTCAGAGCGGTCTGGCCGCCCATGGTTGGCAGCACCGCATCCGGACGCTCTTTTTCGATGATCTTGGCAACGGTCTGCCACTTGATCGGCTCGATGTAGGTGGCGTCGGCCATGTCCGGGTCGGTCATGATGGTGGCCGGGTTGGAGTTCACCAGGATGACGCGGTAACCCTCTTCGCGCAGGGCTTTGCAAGCCTGGGCGCCGGAGTAGTCGAATTCGCAGGCCTGGCCGATAACGATCGGGCCAGCGCCGAGAATCAGGATGCTTTTAATGTCTGTACGTTTTGGCATGGGTTTGTCACTCAAATCCGCAGGTCAGTCGGCAAGCCGTCTTGATCGATTTCTGAAGTCCCGAGGGGGCCGCCGGTTCCGGGGCCGCCCTCGAGGGGCTTCTCGCTACAGTCTCAAGGCGAGCGCTTAGCGTCGCTTGGCCATCTCGTTGATGAAGCGGTCAAACAGAGGGGCCACATCGTTCGGGCCCGGGCTCGCTTCAGGGTGACCCTGGAAGCTGAACGCGCTCTTGTCGGTGCGCTCGATGCCTTGCAGGGTGCCGTCGAACAGCGACTTGTGGATCGCACGGACGTTGGCTGGCAGGGTCGCTTCGTCAACCGCAAAACCGTGGTTCTGGCTGGTGATCATCACGACGCCAGTGTCCAGATCCTGAACCGGGTGGTTGGCACCGTGGTGGCCGTGGCCCATTTTCAGGGTCTTGGCGCCAGACGCCAGGGCCAGCAACTGGTGACCGAGGCAGATGCCGAACACCGGAATTTCGGTTTCCAGCACTTCCTTGATCGCCTTGATCGCGTAGTCGCAAGGCTCCGGATCGCCAGGGCCGTTGGACAGGAACACGCCGTCCGGATTCAGGGCCAGCACGTCGGCTGCCGGGGTTTGCGCCGGCACTACGGTGACACGGCAACCGCGCTCGACCAGCATGCGCAGGATGTTGACCTTGACGCCGTAGTCGTAGGCAACCACGTGGTATGGCAGCTCGGAGGCTTCGATTGTCGCGTGGCTGTCGGTTTTCAGCTCCCAGACAGTGGAGCGCCATTCGTATTGGGTCTTGGTGCTGACGACTTTCGCCAGGTCCATGCCCTTCAGGCCCGGGAAGCCTTGCGCAGCGGCGATAGCCGCTTCTTCGGAGATGTTGTCGCCGGCCATGATGCAGCCGTTCTGTGCGCCTTTTTCACGCAGGATGCGGGTCAGGCGGCGGGTGTCGATACCGGCGATTGCCACAACGTTGTTGGCTTTCAGGTAGTCGGACAGGGACATCGTGTTACGCCAGTTGCTCGCTACCAGGGGCAGGTCACGGATGACCAGGCCAGCGGACCAGACGCGATTGGACTCGGCGTCTTCCGGCGTGGTGCCGGTGTTGCCGATGTGCGGGTAAGTCAGGGTAACGATCTGTTGGGCGTAGGAAGGATCGGTAAGGATTTCCTGATAGCCGGTCATTGCGGTGTTGAACACCACCTCACCAACGGTCTGACCGTCGGCTCCAATGGCTTCGCCGCGAAAAATGCTGCCATCAGCAAGGGCGAGTATGGCTGGCTTAGTCAAGAAGACCTCCCGTAAATAACGCATGAAAGGGCAATCGCAGGTTGTAAAAAAGCGGAGTGACGTATGGACACGTCACCCCGCTTCTTCACTGAATTATTCTGCGCGCTTTTAGTGGACACACTAAAGCTGTAGCTTACAGAAAAAGGGATTTTTGGTCTACCGCCAATGAGCCCGAAAGGCCGGAGAATGCGACAGGACGTCGCCAGGCGGAGCAAAACCGGCACAAACAGGGCGTTTGCGCCGGGTTCAAACAAGGCTCAACGCAGGTCGAGCACGTCCTGCATGTCATAAAGACCCGGTTCGCGAGCATCCAGCCACAACGCCGCACGCACCGCACCCTTGGCGAATGTCATGCGGCTCGAAGCCTTGTGGGTGATTTCCAGACGCTCGCCCTCGCAGGCGAACAGCACCGTGTGATCACCTACCACATCACCACCGCGAACAGTGGCGAAACCGATGGTTTCACGCTCACGCGCACCGGTGTGGCCTTCGCGACCATAGACCGCGACCTTCTGCAGATCACGATCCAGTGCACTGGCAATCACTTCACCCATGCGCAGGGCCGTACCCGACGGCGCATCGATCTTGTGACGGTGATGGGCTTCGATGATTTCAATGTCCGCATCATCACCCAGCACCCGTGCAGCCATGTCGAGCAGCTTCAGCGACAGATTGACGCCAACGCTGAAGTTGGCGGCGAACACGATCGGAATATCCTTGCCCGCCTCGGCCAGCAACTGCTTCTGGGCAGCGTCCAGCCCGGTCGTGCCGATCACCATCGCCTTGCCGGCCTTGCGGCAGAAGGCCAGGTTTTTCAGCATGACTTCCGGCAGGGTGAAGTCGATCAAGACATCGAACTCTTCTGCGACCGATTCCAGATTCCCGGACAACGGCACGCCGATTCGACCGAGCGAAGCCAGCTCACCGGCATCCACCCCGATCAGCGTACTGCCAGGGCGGACAATTGCAGCCGTCAAACCGGTCAGCGGCGCGCGCTGCTGCACGGCCTCGACCAGAATCTTGCCCATGCGCCCGGCGGCGCCCATCACAGCTATACGTCGCATGCCGACTCCTTACAGATCGCCGAAGAAGCGCTTCACGCCATCGAACCAACCGGTGGTTTTCGGCGAGTGGCTGTTGTCATCCGCCAGAGAGCTGCGGAATTCTTCGAGCAATTCACGCTGACGACGGTTCAGATTGACCGGGGTCTCGACCGCCACACGGCACATCAGGTCGCCCGCACCACCGCCACGCACCGGCGCCACGCCTTTGCCGCGCACGCGGAACTGCTTGCCGGTCTGAGTCCCTTCCGGAATCTTCAGCTTCACGCGACCGTCGAGGGTCGGGATTTCCAGCTCGCCACCCAGGGCAGCATCGACAAAGCTGATCGGCACTTCGCAGAACAGATGCTTGCCGTCACGCTGGAAGATCGCGTGCTCGCGCACATTGATCACAACGTACAGGTCGCCGGTCGGGCCACCCTGAGTGCCCGCCTCGCCTTCGCCGGACAGACGAATGCGATCACCGGTATCGACACCGGCCGGTACTTTGACGGAGAGGGTTTTGTATTCTTCGACGCGACCGTCACCGTGGCAGGAGTCGCACGGATCGGAAATGATCTTGCCCTGGCCATGGCAACGCGGGCAGGTCTGCTGCACCGAGAAGAAGCCTTGCTGCATGCGCACCTGGCCGATGCCGCCGCAAGTCGGGCAAGTCGATGGCGACGAGCCTTTCTTGGCGCCCGAACCATCGCACGGTTTGCAGTTGACCAGTGTCGGAACGCGGATATTCACGGTGGTGCCGCGCACCGCTTCTTCCAGGTTCAGCTCCAATGTGTAGCGCAAATCGCTGCCACGCTGGGCGCCGCCACGGGAACCGCCGCGACCGCCACCGAAGAAGTCACTGAAGACATCACCGAAGATGTCGGAGAAGTTCTGACCGCCGAAACCGGCACCGCCGCCACCCATGCTCGGGTCGACGCCGGCATGGCCGTACTGATCGTACGCCGCACGCTTGCTGGAATCGGACAATACTTCGTAGGCCTCGTTGGCCTCTTTGAACAGTTCTTCCGACGCTTTGTCATCGGGATTACGGTCCGGGTGATGCTTCATCGCCAGACGGCGATAGGCCTTTTTCAGGTCTGCTTCGCTTGAGCCGCGCTCAACACCCAACACTTCGTAATAGTCACGCTTAGCCATAAGTTCTTCATACTCTTGAGGACGTTCGGCAAACCCCTCCTGAGCTTCGCCAAACTCGTTGAGCCCCAATACAGGCCCGGACCCAACTCACGTCAATTCAACGATCCTGGTCTTTGATTCATGCGGTACTTGCGGCGCGAAAAGCAGGAGCATTCCCGGCCATACCGCCAACACGCGAAGCTTGTCGCATGCTGTAAAAATTCGCGTATTCCAGATACGCCAACGCGGGAGCAAGCTCCCGCGCGGCGACATCCTACCAGTCAGTGCCCAAAGGCAGTCAACCGGCCGACCAACAACTTACTTGTGGTCTTTGACTTCTTCGAACTCGGCATCGACAACATCGTCAGCCTTTTCAGCTTTCTCTGCGTGCGGTGCCGCGCCTTCGGCAGGCTGAGCCTGTTCGGCGTACATCTTCTGGGCAACCGGCGCAGAGACTTTCGACAGCTCTTCAACCTTGGCGTCGATGGCAGCCTTGTCGTCGCCTTTGACGGCGGCTTCCAGGGCAACCACGGCCGCTTCGATTGCAGTCTTCTCTTCTGCAGTCACTTTGTCGCCAGCGTCAGCGATCATCTTGCGAGTCGAGTGAACCAGTGCATCACCCTGGTTACGGGCAGCGGCCAGCTCTTCGAACTTGCGGTCTTCCTCGGCGTTCAGCTCGGCGTCGCGCACCATCTTCTGGATTTCTTCATCCGACAGGCCGGAGTTGGCCTTGATGGTGATCTTCTGCTCTTTGCCGGTCGCCTTGTCTTTCGCGCCGACGTGCAGGATGCCGTTGGCGTCGATGTCGAAGGTCACTTCGATCTGTGGCACACCGCGTGGCGCTGGTGGAATCTCGGCCAGGTCGAACTTGCCCAGGGACTTGTTCTGTGCGGCTTGCTTGCGCTCACCTTGCAGGACGTGAATGGTCACGGCGCCCTGGTTGTCGTCGGCAGTCGAGAACACTTGCGATTTCTTGGTAGGAATCGTGGTGTTTTTCTCGATCAGCGCGGTCATCACGCCACCCATGGTTTCGATACCCAGGGTCAGCGGGCTGACGTCGAGCAGCAGAACGTCTTTCACGTCACCGGCCAGAACGGCGCCCTGGATGGCAGCACCCATGGCAACGGCTTCGTCCGGGTTCACGTCTTTACGAGCTTCTTTACCGAAGAAATCGGTAACTGCCTTCTGCACCAGAGGCATACGAGTCTGGCCACCGACCAGAATCACGTCGTCAATTTTGCTGGCATCGATGCCGGCGTCTTTCAGAGCGATGCGGCATGGCTCGATGGTACGGTTCACCAGATCTTCAACCAGCGACTCGAGTTTGGCGCGAGAGATCTTCACGTTCAGGTGCTTAGGACCGGTCGCATCTGCTGTGATGTACGGCAGGTTGACGTCGGTCGACTGCGAAGAAGACAGCTCGATCTTGGCTTTCTCGGCGGCTTCTTTCAGACGCTGCAGGGCCAGAGGATCGTTCTTGAGGTCCATGCCGGACTCTTTCTTGAACTCGTCGACGAGGTAGTCGATCAGACGCATGTCGAAGTCTTCACCACCCAGGAAGGTGTCACCGTTGGTGGCCAGTACTTCGAACTGGTGCTCGCCGTCAACTTCAGCGATTTCGATCACGGAAACGTCGAAGGTACCACCACCCAGGTCGTAAACGATCACGGTGTGATCGCCCTTGGCCTTGTCCATACCGTAAGCCAGAGCAGCTGCGGTTGGTTCGTTGATGATACGTTTTACGTCCAGACCGGCGATGCGACCGGCGTCTTTGGTCGCCTGACGCTGGCTGTCGTTGAAGTAGGCCGGAACGGTGATCACCGCTTCGGTCACTGCTTCGCCGAGGTAGTCTTCGGCGGTCTTCTTCATCTTCTTCAGGACTTCGGCGCTGATTTGCGGCGGAGCCATCTGCTTGCCGGAGGCCTCGACCCAAGCGTCACCATTGTTGGCCTTGACGATCTTGTAAGGCACCAGCTTGATGTCTTTCTGCACGACTTCTTCGTCGAAGCGGCGGCCGATCAGGCGCTTCACCGCGAACAGTGTGTTGTGCGGGTTGGTCACAGCCTGACGCTTGGCGGACTGGCCGACCAGGATTTCGCCATCGTTGGCGTAAGCGATGATCGACGGCGTGGTACGCGCGCCTTCGGCGTTTTCAATAACTTTGGCTACGCCGTTTTCCAGCACGGAGACGCAGGAGTTGGTAGTCCCCAGGTCGATACCGATAATTTTGCCCATGTTCACTCTCCCGAAACTTTGGATTTGGTTGCCGCAGCAGTGGTGGCTAACTGCGGTAATACTTAAACGCTTGACTTCTAAATGGGGGCCTTGCGGCTAATTTCAAGCCTTCTCGTCAATCGAAGGCGAAACTGGCGCCGGCGCCTTGCTGACCACGACCATCGCCGGACGCAGCAGGCGACCGTTGAGCTGGTAGCCCTTCTGGAACACTTTCAGAACGCTGTTCGGTTCCAGGTCAGCACTTTCCTGCATGGCCATCGCCTGATGTTCCACGGCGTTGAACGGCTCGCCTTCCTGCGGACTGACGGCTACAAGCTGATAGCGCTTGAGGGTGTCCTGGAACATTTTCAGGGTCAGCTCGATACCTTCGCGCATCGGACGGATGCTTTCGTCGTCCGGGCTCGACAGCTCGAGGCCGCGCTCCAGGCTGTCGACGATCGGCAGCAGGTCGCCGGCGAATTTTTCCAGTGCAAACTTGTGAGCTTTCTCTACGTCCTGCTCGGCACGGCGGCGGACGTTCTGCAGATCGGCAGCTACGCGCAGAGATTGATCCTGCGCGGCGGCCAATTGCTCTTCGAGCACTTGTACACGGGTCGCCAGGTCATCACCCGAAGCCTCGGGCGCCTGATTGGCTTCTGGATTTTGCGTATCTACTGTCTGTTCGTCAGCCATAGAATTCTCCTTTCAATATCGTCCGCGAGTTCGATTCGCGCTTCTGCACCGGTATATGGGGCCGCAAAATCAGGCTTCAAGGGCTGACAATGATTAACCCTACAAAAAAGTGCTGCATTGTCATTCCCGGGCGCGATAAGCATTTGATCGGATCAAGCCAATCGAGCTAAGCGAGGGCATTGTCAGGCCGAAACAAAACACTGTATAAATAACCAGACCTAAAGCCTGGGAGCGGCCTTTATGCTGGTGCACCTGTCCGTACACAACTACGCCATCGTTGAACATCTCGATCTCGAACTTGATCGCGGGATGAGCGTGATTACCGGGGAAACCGGCGCCGGCAAGTCGATCATGCTCGACGCCCTCGGCCTGACCCTTGGCGATCGTGCCGACAGCGGCGTGGTTCGCCCGGGCGCCGACAAGGCCGATATCCTGGCGACCTTCGACCTCATCGACATTCCCGAAGCGAGCGCCTGGCTGGCCGAACGCGACCTGGAAATCGACGGCCCGTGCATCCTGCGTCGGGTCATCACCTCGGAAGGCCGCTCCCGCGGCTATATCAACGGCACGCCCTGCCCGCTCGGCGACCTCAAGGCCCTCGGCGAGCTGCTGATCGACATCCACAGCCAGCACGAACACCAATCCCTGCTCAAGACCGATACCCACCGCCGTCTGCTCGACGAGTACGCCGGCGCCACCGATCTGGCCCGACAGGTACAACTGGCTGCCCAGCGCTGGCGCCAGACCCGCCAGGAGCTGGAGCGCCTGTCCAACTCCGGCGACGAGCAACGCGCCCGTCATCAACTGCTCAGCTATCAGCTCGAAGAACTGGAAAACCTCGGCCTCGGCGAGAACGAACTGGAAGACCTTGAGCAGGAACACAAGAACCTGACCAACGCCGAAACCCTGCTGGGCATCTGCCGGCAAGTGGTCGAACAATGCAGTGAAAGCGATTCCGGCAATGTGCTGAATGCGCTGACCGCCAGCCTCAATCGCCTGTCCAGCGTGAACAACTCGATTGGTGCCCTGGGCGAAGCCAGCAGTTTGCTGACCAGTGCGCAGATCCAGGTCGAAGAGGCTGTCGGTGAACTCAATCGTTTCCTCGACAACTTCGACGCCGATCCGGCACGCCTGCAGTATCTGGAAGAACGCCTGGACGCCATTTACACCCTGGCGCGCAAACACCGGATCCAGCCGACCGAAGTCGCCGAGATGCAGCAAAAACTGCTGGATGAAATCGAAACCCTGAATGCCAACGATGAATCCATCGAGCGTTTGGGCGAAGAGCTTGCTTCGTATGCCCGTCATTATCAGGAAAAGGCTCGCGAGCTGAGTGATCTGCGCCATCAGGCTGCGGGCAGCTTGGCCAGCGCGGTAGAGCAGGAGATTCAACGCCTCGGCATGCCTGGAGGACGCTTCACCATCGAGTTGCGGCCCAACGCCAGCGGCGAACTCCTGCCCAACGGCCTCGAACAGGTCGAACTGCTGGTCAGCGCCAACCCTGGCCAGCCATTAAAGGCCTTGGCCAAAGTGGCCTCCGGCGGCGAACTCTCGCGGATCAGCCTGGCGATTCAGGTCATCACCGCCCAGACCTCACGCGTGCCGACGCTGGTATTCGACGAAGTGGATGTGGGCATCGGCGGCCCGACGGCCGAGATTGTCGGCCAGTTGCTGCGACGCCTGGGCGAACGCGGTCAGGTCCTGACCGTTACGCACTTGCCGCAAGTGGCCGCGCAGGGCCATCAGCATTTGTTCGTACACAAGGTGCGGGGCGATCAGGCGACTCACACGGCCGTCTCGAAGCTGAGCAAAAATGACCGTATAGAAGAAGTCGCACGTATGCTCGGCGGCATCGATCTGACCAAAGAGTCCCTGGCACACGCCAAGAAGATGGTCGTTACCGCAAAGGTTTAAGCACGACAGAAAGCACGAAGGCGACCCTTGGGTCGCCTTCGTTCGTTTCGCGAACCTGAAATTCGCGCGACATGCTTACTTTTTCTTGCGTACGTACAGCACCAGGTTGTGATCCACCAACTCGACACCGTGCTCTTCGGCAATTGCCTTCTGGAGCTTTTCGATTTCGATGCTGACGAATTCGACAACCTCACCGGTTTCCACGTTGACCATATGGTCGTGGTGGCCACCGTCGGCCAATTCGAATACCGCGTGGCCACCGTCGAAGTTGTGACGGACCACGAGGCCAGCCGCTTCGAACTGGGTCAGAACACGGTAAACCGTGGCCAGACCGACGTCCTCGCCAGCTTCCATCAACGCCTTGTAGACGTCCTCGGCACTCATGTGACGCTGCTCGGTAGAGTCGAGCATTTGCAGGATCTTGACCCGTGGCAGGGTCACTTTGAGGCCGGCTTTGCGTAGTTCGCTATTTTCAACCATGGTCAGCTTTCTCGCGATGCTGCTTCGCAGCTTCTCTTAATGCGGGTATGATCGGCGTTTACGTTGTCCCAGCCAAGATAGTGGAAGTCGCCCACCGATGCAAAACACCAAGCTCTTGCTAACCAGTTTCACCTTTGTGGGACTGCTCGCACTCGCCGGTTGTTCATTCCCCGGGGTTTACAAAATCGACATCCAGCAGGGCAATGTCGTCACGCAGGACATGATAGACCAGTTACGCCCGGGAATGACCCGGCCGCAAGTACGGTTTATCATGGGCAACCCTCTGCTTGTCGACACGTTCCATGCCGATCGCTGGGATTATCTGTACAGCCTGCAACCTGGTGGTGGTGAACGCCAGCAGGAACGCATGAGTGTCATTTTCGACTCTAACGACCGCCTTGTCAGCCTGTCCGGTGACTTCATGCCGGGCGTGAGCCGTGACGAAGCCATTCTCGGCAAGGACAGTGGCACCAGCGTGACCGCTCCTGCCGAAAACGCCGAGAAGCCAAAACCGGAAAAACCGGTCAAGCCAGGCTCCTTGCTGGATCAGATCCAGAAGGACGTCGATGGTGTGGAAACCGTTCCGGTTCCGACACCAGAGCCGCTGGACACCTCGCCGCAATAATTTGCGACGCAATAAAAAACCCGGAAACTCCGGGTTTTTTATTGCCTGCCGATCGGCGCAATCACTGTTTTCCGGCTTTAGCCTCGGCAGCCTTGGCGGCCCGCAATCGGCGCACCTCTTTCGGATCAGCCAGCAGCGGTCGGTAGATTTCCAGGCGATCCCCCGCCTGAACAACCCGCACATCCGGATCGGCAATCACTTTGCCGAAAATCCCGACCGGACAACCCGCCAGATCCAGCTCGGGAAAGTCGGCATCGATGCCGCTGGACGACAGCGCAGCACGCACCGTCGAACCTTCTGCCACGCTGATCGTGCGCAACACCTGACGATCAACCGCCGCGTACACCACTTCTATTTCGATCACCGGCTCAACCATGCATCTGTTTGGCACGTTGGCAGAATGCATCCACCAGCGTGTTGGCTGCCTGATTGAACAGCGGCCCGAGCGTGGCGCGCACCAGCGGGCCGGCATAATCGAAGGACAGATCGAGGCTGATCTTGCAGGCCTTCTCGTTCAGCGCCTTGAACACCCAGACCCCGTGCAATTGATTGAACGGGCCTTCCTCAAGGTTCATCTCGATCGACTGCCCCGGCACCAGGGTATTGCGTGTCACGAAGTGCTGGCTGAGGCCGCCCTTGGCCACACCGACGCTGGCGCGCATGTGTTCAGGCGAGCTTTCCAGGACTTCCGCAGACGAACACCACGGCAGAAACTCCGGATAACGCGCCACGTCATTGACCAGGTCAAAGAGAAATTGCGCCGGATAAGGCAGCAGCGCTGATCGTTGAATATGTGTCGTCATGTAAGCGTCACTTCCAGAGCTGGGTGGCAAACACTACAAGAATGCCGATGGGCGCCACATAGCGCATCAAGAACAGAGACAGGGCGAACAGCGCCGGGCTGCGAATCGACAATTCGTCACGCACCGCTTCACGCCCCATCACCCAACCGGCAAACAGCACAAAGCACAGCCCGCCGAGCGGCAACATGATCCGCGAGGTGAAGAAGTCGATCACACCAAAGAAGTCCAGACCGCCTGCGGCACCCCATTGGTAGAGATGGAACATCCCGCCTTCGTTCACGAAAAATTTCGCTTCCTTCCAGATATTGAAGGAAAACACCGTGCCCAGGCCGACAAACCAGCAGGTGAACGCCAGCCAGAATGTCACCCACGCACGACTGATTTTAGTCCGCTCGACCAGATAGGCGACCATCGGCTCCAGCAGGGAAATCGCCGAACTCCAGGCAGCGATCGCCACCAGAACGAAGAACACCACGCCCATCAACTGGCCGAACAGCACGTTACCGAACGCAAATGGCAGGCTGACGAACATCAACCCCGGACCTTCGCTCGGGTTCAAACCGCCGGCGAACACAATCGGAAACAACGCCAGACCGGCGACCAGCGAAACGAAGGTGTCGAGCAGCGCCACCCCCACGACGGTGCCGGAAAGCGAGGCTTCCTTGGTCATGTAGGCGCCGTAAATCATGATCGAGCCCACGCCCACGCTCAGGGAGAAGAACGCGTGCCCCATGGCCGGCAGCAAGCCGTCGAGGACTTTCTCCGGGTGGAAGTCGAACATGAAATGCACGCCTTCCATGAAGTGCCCGGTGGTCATGCTGTAACCCAGCAACACCAGCACCATCACGAACAGCAGCGGCATCATGATCCGCAGGCTGCGCTCCAGCCCGGCCACCACACCCTTGGCGATCACCACCGCCGACAGCAGCATGAACACCGTGTGCCACAGCGTGATGCGCCATGGGTCGGCGATGACATTACCGAAATAGGCACCGACCTGATCAGCCGTCGCCCCCTGGAAATCCCCACGCCCCATATCAATGATGTAATCCAGCGACCAGCCGCCGACCACACTATAGAAAGACAGGATCAGCAACGCCGTGATCATCCCGGCGAACGCGCCCCACGACCACTTGCCCGAGTGCCCGGCCTCCAGCGCCAGCACCTTCAGAGCATTCGCCGGACTCTGACGGGCACGCCGGCCGATCAGGGTTTCCGCGAGCATCACCGGAATGCCGATCAGGGCGATACACGCCAGAAACATCAGCACGAAGGCGCCGCCACCGTAGACCCCGACCATGTAGGGGAATTTCCAGATGCTGCCCAATCCCACGGCCGAACCGGTCGCGGCGAATATGAAAACCCAGCGGCTAGCCCAACTGCCGTGGACAGAAACCTTGTCTGTCGACATCGTTTATCACGCCCAAGCGTTAGAAAAAGAGGCCGCATTGTCCGGGATTCACTCAACCTGCTCAAGCACGCAGCATCACCGTAGCCGACAGCCGTTTATCTCCATATAATGCCGCCCCTATGGCTAAACAGAAGAAACACCCAACAGGGACCATCGCGCAGAACAAAAAGGCGCGACACGATTACTTCATCGAGCACAAGTTCGAGGCTGGTCTGGTCCTGGCCGGCTGGGAAGTAAAAAGTCTGCGGGCAAGCAAGCTGCAACTGGTCGACAGTTACGTCCTGCTCAAGGACGGCGAAGCCTGGCTGCTCGGCAGTCACATCACGCCGTTGATGACTGCCAGCACCCACGTCATCGCCGACCCGGTCCGCACCCGCAAGCTGCTGCTCAACCGCCGCGAGCTGGACAAGCTGGCCGCCGCCGTACAGCAGAAGGGTTATGCCTGCGTGTGCCTGTCCTGGTACTGGAGCAAGCACATGGTCAAGTGCGAAATCGCTCTGGGCAAGGGCAAGAAGGAATACGACAAGCGTGATACCGAACGCGAACGCGACGCTGGTCGCGAGCTGCAGCGTGCGGTGCGCAACAAGGGCAAGGAAGACTGATTCTTCTGCCTGAATGACCGTTCCCGCGCCCGGCACGGGAACGGTCATGCTTACATCCCTTTGCGCCGCTCGGCCCGAGCCATGCGCTGTACTTCCTGACGCACTTCTTCCAGCACTTCCTGTACATACAGAATGTGTCGGCTGGAAACCTCTCGTGCCTGCTCCGCCCGCCCTTCGATAATCGCCTGATACAGTTCCCGATGCTGCGTGATCAGCATGTCGCGGGTTTCCGTGCGCTGCTTGTACATGCCGCCGATGTTGGTCACCACGTTGCGCTTGAGCAGGTCGAACAACCCGCGAATGGTGTGCAGCAACACAGCGTTGTGGCTGGCCTCGGCGATGGCCAGGTGGAATTTCGCATCCGCCGCGCCCTCTTCCGCCCGACTCACTTCGTCATGGCGCGAGTAGCAGTCCTGTAGCTCTTCAAACGCTGCGGTCAGTCGCTCGCGATCCACGTCCGTAGCGCGCAATGCTGCGTAATAAGCGCACGATGCCTCCAGCGTGTGGCGAAATTCCAGCAGATCGCGCTGAGCTTCCGGATTGCTTTCCAGCAATTGCAGCAACGGATCGCTGAAGGTCGAACCCAGGCTTTCCACCACGTAATTGCCGCCGCCCTGCTTGCTGACCAGCAGCCCCTTGGCCGCCAGTTTCTGAATCGCCTCACGCAGCGAAGGTCGGGAAACACCGAACTGCTCCGCCAATGTGCGCTCGGCCGGCAGGCGCTCGCCAGACTTCAGCGTGCCCTCAAGGATCATCCCCTCGAGCCGCTCGACAATATCGTCAGACAAACGGCGCTGACGTATCTGATCAAACCCCATCACTCAATTCTCCACGAGCCCGACCACTCGCCGGGCTCTCTATTCTGGCCTATCGGCGCCTTGCCGACACCTGCCAGATGAAACGCCCCGGACCGGATCAGATCGAGTCTGCACCGGTGATTCGACGAAAGTTTCAGGGCGGCAAATTGACACACCGACATCAAGGCTTTTACCCTAGCCAACAGCGATTGTAAATTGGTCTTACCAATTAACCAAGAACGCTGACAGTGCCTGACCAACAACAATTAGGGGCCACCCCATATGCAAACCTGGCAACAGCTCTACAGCCCGCTCGGCAGTCTCGGCGTGTCCGCACTCGCGGCCGTCATTCCTATCGTTTTCTTCTTTCTCGCCCTGGCGGTGTTCCGCCTCAAAGGTCATGTCGCCGGCAGCATCACACTGGCCCTGGCGATTCTTGTGGCGATCTTTGCGTTCCAGATGCCGGTGGACATGGCGTTCGCCGCCGCCGGTTATGGTTTCGCCTATGGTCTGTGGCCGATTGCCTGGATCATTGTCGCGGCGGTGTTCCTGTACAAACTGACGGTCAAGAGCGGTCAGTTCGAAGTCATCCGCAGTTCGGTGCTGTCGATCACCGATGACCAGCGTCTGCAGGTGCTGTTGATCGGTTTCTGCTTCGGTGCTTTCCTCGAAGGTGCGGCCGGTTTCGGCGCGCCAGTGGCGATTACCGCTGCACTGCTCGTAGGACTGGGCTTCAACCCGCTGTACGCCGCCGGCCTGTGCCTGATTGCCAACACCGCGCCGGTCGCGTTCGGTGCCTTGGGGATTCCGATCATCGTCGCCGGGCAAGTCACCGGTATCGACGCGTTCAAGATCGGCGCCATGACCGGCCGTCAACTGCCGCTGCTGTCGCTGTTCGTGCCGTTCTGGCTGGTGTTCATGATGGACGGCCTGCGCGGCGTGCGTGAAACCTGGCCAGCCGCACTGGTTGCCGGCCTGAGCTTCGCCGTGACCCAATACTTCACGTCGAATTTCATCGGCCCGGAACTGCCGGACATCACCTCGGCCCTGGCCAGCCTGATCGCGCTGACCCTGTTCCTGAAAGTCTGGCAGCCAAAACGCACTGCAGGTGCACAGATTGCCGGTGCGACGTCGAACGTCGCGGTCACCGCCAGCGTCGGCGGTTTCGGCCAGAAACGCACCACCATCGAATCCCCCTACAGCCTCGGGGAAATCTTCAAAGCCTGGTCACCGTTCCTGATCCTCACCGTACTGGTCACCATCTGGACCCTCAAACCGTTCAAGGCGATGTTTGCCGCTGGTGGTTCGATGTACGCCTGGGTGTTCAACTTCGCGATCCCGCACCTGGATCAACTGGTGATCAAGACCGCACCGATCGTCGCCACACCGACAGCCATCCCGGCGGTGTTCAAACTCGACCCGATCTCCGCCACCGGCACAGCGATTTTCTTCTCCGCGCTGATCTCGATGGTCATCCTGAAGATCAATTTCAAAACTGGTCTGACCACTTTGAAAGAGACCTTCTACGAACTGCGCTGGCCAATTCTGTCGATCGGCATGGTGCTGGCGTTCGCCTTCGTCACCAACTATTCCGGCATGTCTTCGACCATGGCTTTGGTGTTGGCAGCGACCGGCGCAGCATTCCCGTTCTTCTCGCCGTTCCTCGGTTGGCTGGGCGTGTTCCTCACCGGCTCCGATACCTCGTCCAACGCGCTGTTCAGTTCGCTGCAAGCGACCACCGCGCACCAGATCGGGGTCAACGACACCTTGCTGGTGGCGGCCAATACCAGCGGCGGCGTGACCGGCAAGATGATCTCGCCGCAGTCGATTGCCGTGGCCTGCGCCGCGACCGGGCTGGTGGGCAAGGAATCCGATCTGTTCCGCTTCACCCTCAAGCACAGCCTATTCTTTGCAACGATTGTCGGCCTGATCACATTGGCTCAGGCCTACTGGTTCACCGGCATGCTGGTGCACTGATAACGACAAGAAGACTACAAGAAGCACGGAAATAACCGACGCTGGTTCGTGATTCCGGCGTCAGCAATTCACGACCCGGTCTGTAAGGCTGCTGAAAGCAACGCGCTCTATATTCGGCAGCCTCACAGACGGATAACCGGGCCCACCCGGAGACACGCCTGATGAGCGAGCTTTTTTACAACGCAGTGCCCAACGCCACTCGCGTCGCACCGCCACTGCCAGAACCCCGGCAGTACCCGAGCGAGAAACCGTCGCGGGTCTACCTGTTCGGCACCTGCGTGGTCGACCTGTTTTATCCCGAAGCCGGGATGGACGCGATCCACTTGCTGGAGCGCGAAGGCATTCGGGTCGAGTACCCGCAAGGGCAGAGTTGCTGCGGACAACCGGCCTACACCTCGGGTTACACCGAACAGGCGCGGACGGTGGCGCGCTCGCAACTGGCGCTGTTTGCCGGGGACTATCCGGTGGTGGTGCCGTCGGGTTCCTGCGCGGGAATGCTGCGCGAGCATTACGCCGACTTGTTCAAGGACGAGCCGGAAACGTTGAAACAGGTTCTGGCCCTCGCGGCCCGCACCTATGAGCTGGCCGAGTTCCTGCTGTTCGTCTGCAAGGTGCAGCTCAAGGACAACGGCGAGCCGGTGAAAGTGGCGCTGCACACATCGTGTTCAGCGCGACGGGAAATGAACACCCACCTGCACGGCCGCGAGTTGTTGGCGCAGTTGAGCAATGTGGAACGAGTCAACCATGACCATGAAAGCGAATGCTGTGGCTTCGGTGGGACATTCAGCGTCCGTATGCCAGACATTTCCGGCGCGATGGTGGCTGACAAGACCCGGGCGTTGAAGGAATCCGGCGCGCATCAGGTGCTCAGTGCCGATTGCGGCTGCTTGATGAACATCAACGGCTCGCTGGAAAAACAGCAGGAAGCGCTGCGCGGGCAACACTTGGCAAGTTTCCTCTGGCAACGAACCGGAGGTGCGCGATGAGCACTTCCACGATTATTCCTACGGTTGCCGTAGAAGAAGATTTCCGCACCCGGGCGCACAACGCCCTGGGCGACCAGCAGTTGCGGAACAACTTCCGCACCGCGATGGATTCACTGATGACCAAGCGGGCAGCGGCTTTCAGCGATGCCCACGAAAGAGAACACCTGCGTGAACTGGGCAATGCGATCCGTGCCCGCGCGCTCTCCAAGTTGCCCGACCTGCTCGAGCAACTGGAACAGAACCTGACCCGCAACGGTGTGACAGTGCACTGGGCGGAAACGGTGGACGAGGCCAATGGCATCGTCCTTTCGATCATCCGCGCTCACGAGGCGCGGCAAGTGATCAAGGGCAAATCGATGGTCAGCGAAGAGATGGAGATGAACCATTTCCTCGAAGCTCGGGACATTGAATGTCTGGAGTCCGACATGGGGGAGTACATTGTCCAGCTCGACCACGAGAAGCCTTCTCACATAATCATGCCGGCAATCCACAAGAATGCCGGTCAGGTCGCGTCCTTGTTCCACGACAAACTTGGCGTGGAATACACCAAGGACGTTGACCAACTCATTCAGATCGGTCGCAGGGTCCTGCGGCAGAAATTCTTCGAAGCGGACATCGGCGTCTCCGGCGTCAACTTCGCCGTGGCCGAAACCGGCACCCTGCTGCTGGTGGAAAACGAAGGCAACGGGCGCATGACCACCACGGTGCCGCCGGTGCACATCGCCGTCACCGGCATCGAAAAGGTTGTGGAAAACCTGCGCGACGTGGTGCCGCTGCTGTCGTTGCTGACCCGCTCGGCGCTGGGCATTCCGATCACCACCTACGTCAACATGATCTCCGGCCCGCGCAAGGAACACGAACTCGACGGCCCGCAGGAAGTGCATCTGGTGCTGCTCGACAACGGTCGCAGCCAGGCGTTTGCCGACAGCGAACTGCGTCAGACCCTGAACTGCATCCGTTGCGGCGCGTGCATGAATCATTGCCCGGTCTACACCCGCGTCGGCGGCCACACCTACGGCGAGGTTTACCCCGGCCCGATCGGCAAAATCATCACCCCGCACATGGTCGGCCTGGCGAAAGTCCCGGATCACCCGAGTGCGTCTTCGCTGTGCGGCGCCTGCGGTGAAGTGTGTCCGGTAAAAATTCCTATCCCCGCACTGCTGCGTCGCCTGCGCGAAGAGAACGTCAAAGCCCCCGACAGTCCTCATCAAGTGATGCGCGGCCAGGGCAGCAAGTATTCGCGCAAGGAACGCTTTATCTGGAACGCCTGGGCGAAGCTCAACAGCTCGCCGACTTTGTATCGATTGTTTGCGTTTTTCGCCACGCGCCTGCGCGCCCTGGCGCCGAACAATGTCGGCCCGTGGACGCAGAACCACAGCGCTCCCAAACCCGCCGCCCGCTCACTGCATGACATGGCTCGCGAGCACCTGGCCAAACAAGGAGACCGTTGATGAGCGCCAAGCAAAACATCCTCGGCAAGTTGCGTAAAAGTCTGACGGGCACCACACCGATTGCCGACAACTTCGATGTCGATCTGGTGACCCAGCCTTACACCTACAGCGCCGAACAACGGATCCCGCAACTGCGCAAACTGATGGAAGCGGTGCACACCGAAATCCATCTGACGTCCGCTGAAGCGTGGCCGGCGCTGCTGGCGCAATTGCTGCGCGACCGTCAGTTGCCGAGTCTGTTGATCGCTCCGACGACGCCCCACGGGCAGCGCATCACACAGCACTGGGCGAACAATCCTGATCTGCCGGCGCTGAAATCCTACGACCGGCCGATGGAAGAGTGGAAAGCCGAGCTGTTCAACGACACCCCGGCCAGCCTCACCGGCACTCTCGGCGCCATTGCTGCTACCGGCAGCCTGATTCTCTGGCCGACCCGCGAAGAGCCAAGGCTGATGAGTCTGGTGCCACCGGTGCATTTCGCCCTGCTCAAGGCCAGCCAGATCCGCGACAACTTCTATCAGGTGCAGCAGGAATTCGAATGGGCCCAAGGCATGCCGACCAACGCGTTGCTGGTGTCCGGCCCGTCGAAAACCGCCGACATCGAACAAGTGCTGGCCTACGGCGCCCACGGCCCAAAAGACCTGGTGGTGTTGATCCTGGAGGACCAATGACCTTACCGGCGACTTTCCTGCGCGATGCGCAGCAACTGATTCCGGCCGAACGGCGTTTCAACGATCCGCTGTCGACCCTGGCCTTCGGCACCGATGCCAGTTTCTACCGGCTGATTCCGCAACTGGTGATCCGCGTCGAATCCGAAGATGAAGTGGTGGCACTGCTGAAACTGGCCCAGCGCGATCAGGTGCCGGTGACCTTCCGCGCCGCCGGCACCAGCCTGTCCGGCCAGGCGATCAGCGATTCGGTGCTGATCGTGCTTGGGGATAACTGGAACGCCCGGGAGATCCGAGGGCAAGGCACGCAAATCCGCCTGCAACCCGGCGTGATCGGTGCCCAGGCCAACGCCTGGCTCGCGCCATTCGGGCGCAAGATCGGTCCGGATCCCGCGTCGATCAACGCCTGCAAGATCGGCGGCATCGTCGCCAACAACGCCAGCGGCATGTGCTGCGGCACTGCACAAAACACCTACCACACGCTGGCCGGAATTCGTCTGGTGCTGGCCGACGGCACGCGCTTGGACACCGAAGACGCCGCCAGCGTCGCGGCATTTCGCACAAGCCACGGCGAGTTGCTGGAACGCTTGGCGACACTGGGCCGCGAGACCCGCGCCAATGCCGAACTGGCCGCACGAATCCGCCACAAATACCGTCTGAAAAATACCACCGGCCTGTCGCTCAATGCCCTGGTGGATTTCGATGAGTCTGTGGATATCTTGAGCCACTTGCTGGTCGGCTCAGAAGGCACCCTCGGTTTCATCAGCGCGGTGACCTACGACACGGTGATCGACCACCCGAACAAGGCCTCGGCGCTGATCGTTTTCCCCGACGTGGAAACCTGCTGCAACGCCGTCACCGTGCTGAAAAGCCAACCGGTGTCCGCCGTGGAACTGCTCGACCGCCGCAGCTTGCGCTCGGTGCAGGACAAACCCGGCATGCCGGAATTCGTACAGCACCTGTCGAACAATGCCTGCGCGCTGCTGATCGAATCCCGCGCCGCCTCTTCCACGTTGCTGCAGGAACAACTGGCGCAGATCATGGCGTCGCTCAACGGTTTCCCGGTGGAAAAACAGGTCGATTTCACCGAAGACCCGGTCGAGAACGCCCGCCTCTGGGCCATCCGCAAGGACACCTTCCCCGCCGTCGGCGCCGTGCGCAAGACCGGCACCACGGTGATCATCGAAGACGTCACCTTCCCGGTGGAACAACTGGCAATCGGCGTGAACCGTCTGATCGAGCTGTTCGACAAACATCACTACGACGAAGCGATCCTTTTCGGACACGCGCTGGAAGGCAATCTGCATTTCGTCTTCACCCAAGGCTTCAACAGCCCGGAAGAAGTCGCACGCTATCAGGCGTTCATGGACGACGTGGCGCAACTGGTGGCCGTGGAGTTCGGCGGCTCACTGAAGGCAGAGCACGGCACCGGGCGCAACATGGCGCCGTTTGTCGAGCTGGAATGGGGCAGCGACGCCTATCAATTGATGTGGCAGCTCAAGCGCCTGCTCGACCCCAACGGCATTCTCAATCCGGACGTGGTGCTCAGCGAAGATCCGCAGATTCACCTCAAGCACCTGAAGCCGCTGCCGGCGGCCGACGAGATTGTGGACAAGTGCATCGAGTGCGGTTTCTGCGAGCCGGTTTGCCCATCGAAAGGCCTGACCCTGAGTCCGCGTCAGCGCATCGTGATCTGGCGCGATATTCAGGCGCGAAAACGCGCCGGGATCGACACCACCGAACTGGAAAAAGCCTACGAATACCAGGGCATCGACACCTGCGCCGCGACCGGTTTGTGCGCGCAGCGTTGTCCTGTAGGCATCAACACCGGCGAGTTGGTGAAAAAGCTTCGCAGCCGTCACGCCACGCATCAGAAAGCCGCCAACTGGATCGAAGGAAATTTCGCCACCACCCTGCAAGGGGCGCGCTTCACCCTGCACGTGGCTAACGGTGCGCGGATGTTGCTGGGGGCCCCGCGTCTGTCGAAACTTTCGGCGACGCTGACGCGCCTGTCCAAGGGCCAGGTGCCGCAGTGGACCAATGCCATGCCTCAGCCGGAAAAAGCCATTCGCCTCAGTCCGACCGTCTCGGACGAACGCCCGCGCGTTGTGTATCTGGCAGCCTGCGTATCGCGGGTGATGGGACCGGCAGCGAGCGACAAGGAGCAAATGTCGCTGTACGACAAAACCCGTGGCCTGCTGGAAAAGGCCGGTTATCAGGTGGTGTTCCCGGACAATCTGGACAACCTCTGCTGCGGTCAGCCGTTCGCGTCCAAAGGCTATGCAGAACAGGCCGAGCACAAGCGTCAGGAGCTGATTGGCGCCTTGCTGCACGCCAGCCGTGGCGGGCTCGATCCGATCTATTGTGACACCAGTCCCTGCACCTTGCGACTGGTGCAGGATGTGGGAAATGTTCGCCTGGATCTGTATGACCCTGTGCGTTTTATCCGTACGCATATGATGGATCGTCTCGAATTCACGCCGCAGGAAGCACCGATTGCCGTTCATGTGACGTGCAGCACTCAGCACCTGGGGGAAAGCCAGGCGTTGATCGATCTGGCGCGCAAGTGCAGCAAGAACGTAGTCATCCCGGAAGGCATTCATTGCTGCGGCTTTGCCGGCGACAAGGGCTTCACCACGCCGGAACTCAACGGCCACTCCCTGCGCACCCTCAAGGATGCGGTGCAACATTGCAGTGAAGGGATTTCCACCAGTCGCACCTGTGAGATCGGTCTGACACAACATGGCGGCATCGACTACCACGGACTGGTCTATCTGGTGGATCGAGTGACCCGGGCCAAACCCCGTGAAACCGCCATCTGAAGAAAAATAGAACCCCTGCGAACGAGAGCAGTCCACAGAACAGGCCCCGAACAATCGGGGCTTTTCCTCCATTCGGTTGCCCGTCCTGACGGCCAGCGAAGTCGGGATCCCTCAGTTCAAGGAGATTCATATGAAACGTTCTGTACTGTTAGGTCTGTTCGTTACTGCCTCGATGATGGCTTCCACGTCCTTTGCTGCAGACAAGCCTGCCGACCTGTGCGATGCCAATATCCAGACCATCAACAATGCCAAGGGGCAGCTGTCATCGTCGCCCGAACTGAGCCAGCGTGCTGAAACCAGCGTGCAAAAGGCTCAGGCGCTCAAGGCCCAGGGCAAGATCGATGACTGCGTTGCGGAAACCTCCCAAACCATTCTGGAACTGCGCAAATCCAGCGGCACCAACAATTGATCCAGGCCCGGCCAACCTTCGGGTTGGCCTTGCGGGCCGTTTGGCGTACACTGCGCGTGCTTGTTGCTCGAACAGATGTACCGGGCAATGAGTTCGGGGCCGTTTAGGATTCGACGCCGGTTGCGAAACTCTAGGTGCATGCCGACTTGGTAACAGAAGTCGTAAATCCACTGTTGCAACTTCTTATAGTTGCCAATGACGACCAATACGGTGCTGCTCTCGCTGCTTAATTGCAGCTGACATGCACTCCTGGTGCCTTCGGGCCCAGCAATCATCAGGGGATGTCTGTAAACCCGAAATGATTGTCATATAGAACAGAATCGCCGTGCAGTACGTTGTGGACGAAGCGGCTAAAACTTACACAACTCGCCCAAAGCACCCTGCCCGTCGGGTCGCTGAGGGTTAACTTAATAGACACGGCTACGCATGTAGTACCGACAGCGGAGTACTGGCGGACGGGGGTTCAAATCCCCCCGGCTCCACCAACTCTCAACGACAAGGCCCGCCAAGTGCGGGCCTTGTTGCATCTGGGGATTTATATCCGGAGAGCTCATGCGCCAGGCACTGCTGATCATCGACGTACAGCCCTGCTTTTCCCCGCCGCAATGGCTGGTCGAAGGCATCCGGTCGCTCATCGGCACGCTGCCCAGCGTCGCCACCGTTGAACGTCACGACGAAAGCCGCACGCCTTTCCAGCGTCAGCTCGGCTGGCACCCGGCGGCGGACGATGACAGCCTGATCGATGCGGATCGCATTTTCATCAAACACGGTTATGCGCCGTCGATGGACACGATCAATTATCTGAAAGGCCTGAATCTGGATCGTGTGTTGGTTTGTGGTCTGCAAACCGAGACTTGCTGCCTTGCCGCCGGGTTTGCGCTGTTTGATGCTGGGTTGCAGCCGACGTTGATTACGGACCTGACGGTGGGTTCGTCGCTGGATCGCTCGGGCGGGCTGGGTGTGCGACTGTGGGAACACCACTTCAAGCACACGCTGACGTCGAGTGAGCTTCGCACCTGTCTGCAGGCGTCCTAGGAAATTTCCCGCAACCCGCGTCGATTTTCATGAATTGGTTCAAGATGCTTCCGAGCGCGAGTCTTCGCGATCCGCTGCGAGCCGGCAGATGGTTTACTAAAGGAATTCGCCGGGTGCCTGACACCATAGTGCGTTGTCATGAAAAGACACTCGAAGCCAAATGAAAAAGGGGGACTGATTGATTTCCTTCAAAATAAATCCCCTTTTCACTCTGGATGCCGCAAGCTGATGAAGCCGCGGGCGTCAAAGCGAAGCCTGCATTTGCCGCTCCATTCAATAATGTAGGCAATAAAAAAGAGGGCTCATAGCCCTCTTTTTTATTTGCGGCAATCATGCCGCGGCAAGCCGACGACGCTTCATCGCGATAGCGATCGAACGGAGCACATCATCCGCAGCGTTCACTATTTTGACGTGCGTAACCACGAAGTCGAACCCTCGCTCCAACACTAGCACACCGAATAACTCATCGGCGAAGGATTCGGAAATGGACTCTACAGCCGCTAGGTCAATCACAACGTGCTCGTGATCATGCAACTGTCGATACAATGCGCTCCGTTCCTTCGAGGCGAGGCTTCGGGAAGCTAGGTCACTGTGCCTTAAGGCAAATGTTTCCATCATTACCCCCTTAGTAGTTTCATAATATCTTCAACATCTTCAGCCACATCAGCCTTAGCGGCCATGAGGCTGGACTCTTTAAGCGATAACGAAATCGCCACGCCCTTCCAAGGCTCTCGCAGAATCCTAAACTGAGCGTTATAGCCAAGGCGCATAGTCATAAGACAATTGCCTGACGCAATCTGCAAAACACCCCGATAGGTTTCAGCCAGTTCTACAAGCTTAGCCAGTCCAAGGCCTTGGTGGTGGTTTCCGTTTTCGCCGGTAACCATTGCAACATTTCCGAAAGGATTGCCACCGATGAAATCGTTTGGAACAGACTGAGCCCAATCATCCTGAGCAGCAGCAAGCTTAGAAGAATTACCCTCTTGGATGCACCATGCAATCGCATCCCTGTCAGACCGGATGCCGTTTTTTGCAGCAATCCTCGCCCGTTTCAGCTCCTCAAAGAATCCCATACCGCAGTCAGCTAGCGAAAACTCCACCGCGTGATCATCTCCACGACGGATAGATTGACGCTGGGCGACGGAATAGCCCGTATTCAAACCATGAGACCACACGTTATCGTGTAGTTCACCAACAACATGTGTCAACTCCTTAAAGGCTGGGCTACGGCTGTAGTCCACAGCACCGTTAGAAGCGTAGGCTCTCAAACATCCGTTGATCTGAGCCGTTGCTGTCTCCACGGCGTCTTGAGAGGCCAGTGGAGTGAGCGTAGCGTAATTTACCCCCGCGTTCCGCCTTTGGAATGGGTAATCGTCAATCCCCCAGACGGCCAGGGCAAGTCCCACAGCGGAAAAGTATTCCCGATTTGCATCATTGTCGAATACGACGGACTCACGGTGCACCCTCTTATTCGTCAAATAGGCTGCAAACGCTGCAATAAATCCTGGCGAGTAATACCTATCAGGGATGCGGTGCTCCGCATCAGCTGCTAGGTGACCGAAATGAAGAGGTAGCCAATCGAGCGCATCAACGAGAGTAGCCAAAACCATTCCTTGGAATTTTTGTATGAGGAATTATATTGCCATTACGTATTTACGCCTTCAAAACATTCCGATAGCTGGCTCAGTGCTGGTTAAAGTCGAAATAACAGCGATATGGCAGCGTTGACGCTGGAGTCTTCTAAATCAAAGAGTTAGACGGGGGGGGCAAATCCCCCCGGCCCACCAACTCTCAACGACAGGGCCCACCAAATACGGGCCCTGTCGCATCTGGGAATTCATATCCGAAGAGCGAGCTCCGATCCTTCCCGCCAGCCTCCGAGGAAATTTCCCTCAACCCGCGTCGACTTCCATGAACTAGTCCCCCCGCCCCCACCCGGTTACCCTCCACCCCTCGCAACAAACAGGTGAACGGCACTACCCGCCGAAGCGCAAGGATCACCCCTCACATGGAGTCCGGTCATGAAAAAAGACACCCCCGATCCATCCGAAAATTCCCCGGTTACCGAGTCCAGGACGATCTCGACTTCCGAACGCCCCATTACCGTTGCCCGCAGGCGCAATTCCCGGCTTCTTCCGGTTGATCAGATCTTCAGCGTGCGCCCGGACGCCGACCTGGTCACGCTGTTGACTCACGCCAGCCAGAATCTCGCGGCGCTCAATATGATGGCGCATGATCTCGTCCATCGACCGGATGAGGTGCAACGGGCGCGGATCGTTGCGATGCATCAGTTGGCGGGGTTGGCGGAGATGCTGGTCAGCAGCGCCCTGAGCAAACTTGACCCACTGCAGCAGGCGGCCGATTCGAAGCCGGTTATCTGCCACTGACCCTCTTGAAAGAGCCGAAATCAGGGGACCTGGCGTCTTGAGCGAAGGTGCAGCGAGATGAATTTTTCTTCACTGCCCCGCCTCCGCCAAAGCTGTAAAGTCCGCTCGCTCATTCAAGAAACTACGGTTCGCCCGCTCTCCTGCGGGCTTTTTTTTGCCCGGGTTTTGGCCACGCGTTTGTGTTTTCCCGCCCACCGCGCAATTCTGGCGATCAATCCCGCCCCCCGGAGCCCCCAATGCCGCTATTGACCCTCCCCTGCCAACGCCTGACGCTCGCGGTGCTCTCCCCGGACCAAGCGCCTCTGGAAAGTGATTTCTACCAACGCAACCAACGCCATCTCGCGCCGTGGTCACCAATCCGCACCACCGACTACTTCTCCACCGAACAGATCCGCCGACGTCTCGAAGTCCAGGCCAGCGCTTTCGATGCCGGGCTGGCGGTGCACATGGCGCTGCTGACTCCCGACGGCCAGCAAATGATCGGCGCCTGCAATTTCAGCGGGATCATTCGTGGCGCGTTCCAGGCGTGTTATCTGGGTTATCACATCGATGCAGCCCACCAGGGTCAGGGTCTTATGCAGGAAGCGCTGGAGTCTGCGATCGCCTACATGTTCGAGACCCAGAATCTGCACCGGATCATGGCCAACTACATTCCCGGCAACGAACGCAGTGCGCGGCTGCTCGAGCGCCTGGGGTTCGAGCGTGAAGGCTACGCCAAGGCTTACCTGAACATTGCCGGACGCTGGCAGGATCATGTGCTGACGGCGCTGGTCAATCCGGCATTCGAAGCACCGGATCAGCGCTGGTCGCGGCGTCTTGCGTGAGTTTCACAATTTGTTAAGCATTGGCGAAGTATGCTCACGCCTCTCGCCCCTTCCGGTTAACTGAAACCTATGTCGTCGCGTGTCGTCACTTCCCTGTTCCTGCTTGCCGCCCTGCTGTTTTTCTTCGCGTTGGGTAACCATCAATTGCAAGGCTCCACCGAGGCCCGCGTCGCCGGCATCGCCATGGAGATGCATCTGGACGATGACTGGGTGACGCCCCGTCTGTTCGGTGAACCGTTTCTGGAAAAACCACCGCTGAGTCTGTGGCTGGACGCCGGCGCCATGCGCGTGTTCGGTGTTTCGCCGTGGGCGGTGCGGCTGGCGTCAGCAGTGGCCGGCCTGCTCAGCGTGATGATTCTGTACGGCATGCTGCGGCGCTTCGGGCGACCGAAAGCGATCGCGTGGACGGCGGGAATCCTGCTGGCGACCATGGCCAGTTACTGGAGCAACGTGCGCGGGGTTGGCGAGGATGCGTTGCTCGCACTCGGCGTGACCACGGCGTTGCTGGCGTTTTTCCAGGCGCAACGCGCTTCGACGCCGGGTAATTCGTTGCTGTTTGTGATCGGGATCGCGATCGCCACGTTGAGCAAAGGCGTGCTCGGTCTGGCGATGCCGGGGGTGGTGATTTTCGCTTACCTGCTGGCCGACAACCTGATGGACAAGCGCTTCAAGCTGATCGAGTGGCTGCGGCCCGGTTTGTTGACCGCGCTCGGGCTGATTCCGCTGCTGATCTGGCTTGCGGTGCTCTATCAGCACGGCGGCGCCCAGGCCGTCAGAGAAGTCTTGCTGACCAACAGCGTCGGGCGCTTCAGCGGTTCCTTCGTCGAGGCCGGGCACTATGAGCCGTTCTACTACTACATCGCCAAACTGCCTGAAGCTTTCCTGCCGTGGAACATTCTGGTGTACCTGGGGCTGTGGCACTTCCGCAAACAATTGAAGGCCAATCGTTACCTGCTGTTTTTCAGCCTGTGGATTGTTGCGCAGTTCATCATGCTGACCCTGGCCTCAAGCAAGCGCACGGTGTACCTGATGTCGATGACGCCGGCTGCGGCGGTGATTGCGGCGGAATATGCAGGCGTACTGTTCGAGAGGTTGAAGGACCGTAACAGCGGGTTTGTCGGATGGATCGCCCGTCATCGTCAGGCATTGGCAGCAGGGATACTGACGGTGGTGATCGCCAGTTACCTCGGCGCCGCGCAATGGGCGCTGCCTAAGGCGGACAAGGAATTGTCGTTCCTGCCACTGACCGAACATATCCAGAGCCTGCAAGCCAGCGGCCATCAGGTCGCCCTGTTCCAGGCCAACGAACGGGTCGGCGGTGCCAGCGTGTTCTACACCCAGAGCGTCCTCAAGGGGCTGGATACCGATGCGCAACTGAAGGATTACCTCAGTGCCTCGCCTTCGAACATCGCGGTGATGTCGGGGGACAGCGAGCCCGCCGCCCCGTTGAAAGTCCTCAAGACCATGATGGTCGGGCGTCAGGCGTACTACTTCGTAGGCTATTGATACAGCGATGCACCAACGAAAAACCCGCCGGTGATGGCGGGTTTTTCATTTCAATGGCGACGCTTCAGAGAGCAGCCTCGGGCTGTGCACTGAACACCTGTCGCTCACGCTTGCTCAACACCGGCAGTTCCAGACGAGCCCGGCCATAGAACGCCAGCGCCGTCAGCAGACACGCCAGCCAGACGAAGATACCGGCCCAGAACGTGTGGGACATGTAGTGCCAGCCCTGCAGGACGCGTGTGGTGCCGTAGACGAAACCGAGCAGCAGCGAGCCCCACAACAAGGCGCTGGAGAAGCGCCATTGATAACGCCGCGCGACAAAATACAGCGCCAGCATGGTGAAACCGCCGGAGGCGTGTCCGCCCGGCCAGCAACGGCCGTCGCCAGCCTCATGGAACAGCTGGAAATTGTTGTACCACTCGATGTGCGCCATCTTGCCGCCGTACAGCGTCGTCTCGATCGGGCAGTAAACGCTGGTGTGGGCCTTGAGGAAGTGAATCACGCCGGTACACACCGCGAACGCCACCACCACAAACAGAAAATCCCGGCGATGGTCAGCGGCAAAGCGCAGCACAGGCGCCACTTTGCAGCGCTCGAGAAACCCGGCGAGGCCCGGGCGCTTCTGCGGATTGACCAGCGGCCAGACCACCGACAGCATCGCACCGACCAAGGCAATTTCAGCAGTCCAGTTCGGAATGATCCGCGCCCACTTGTGGGTCAACTTTTCAAAGAAGTGGATCTTGTCGAGGGGGAAGGTATTGGTCAGCGGATCGAACAGCAGATTACTGAAGGCAATGTCGATGTTCGTCATGTCGAACATCAGAAACACAACAGCAGCACAAACCAGCGGGATACCAAAGTTGTAAGCGTAAAAGCGAGCACTCATCGGATGGACACCGTGCGCCAGTCGGAGGCTTCGATGAAGCCGAGCATTTTCGGAGCCGCCGGGTTGGCCGCGGAAACGAACAGCGAGGATCCATAACCGAGGGTCGAGGCCGGCACCTTGAGGTCTTTTTCCAGTTGCGCCATGCATTCGCTGTGGGTGACCAGGATCAGGTTGCGCCCCGGGACCTTGTGCGCGAGCGCATCCTGCAACATGCGACCCTTGCAGCTGATCAGCCAGTCTTCGCCGGTCGTCGCGTGGTTGAACATGTAACCGGCGGTCTGCACGGTGCGGGTCATCGGGCTGTTGTAGATGTCGACATGGTTCAGGCCCAGGTGTTCGAACTGCGCGCCGACGGCGACCGCGACACTGCGCGAACGGTCGGTGATGCCGTCATTGCCGCTCAGGCATGGCGCCGGGGAGTGATCGCAGCGCTCGACATGACGTACCAGCACGATCATATCGCCCTTGGCCCAACCGGCCGCCAACGCCTGCGCACCGGCCACATTGCCGTGGGCCAGATCAGGCACCGCCGCCGGGGCAAGCAACCACAGGGTCAATGGCACCACCAGCGCCAAGGTCGCCAGGACAACCCCGGCGTTCCGAAAACGGGCCAAACCGCTCAGGTCGATCGAGCGTTTGACGCCGAACAGACTCAGTCTCAATTCCACAAAAATCCGCCTCGCCAGCGTATATCACTGTCATTTGATGCGGCGAAGGTACAGAGGCCCCCGTGGGCAGCCAGTGAAAGTCATGTGAAAAAAGTCTTGGGATCCCTTGTTACAAATTCCGTCGGACAAAATCCTTTCAGCTCTCGGATTTGCGGCCGATACAGTCCTGCTAACACCCTTGCTGGCTCAAAAAAACAACAATCTTCCAGCCTGACCGACGATCAAGACGCACAACGTTTTCTGGAGGAATTGTGATGAATAGCTGGTTCGGCAACATCAGCGTGAACCTCAAACTGGGGCTGGGTTTCGGTCTCGTCCTGGCCCTGACCTGCATCCTCGCCCTGACCGGCTGGACCAGCCTCGGCGGCCTGATTGACCGCAGCAACTGGATGAGCGACATCACCCAGCTGAACGCCGGCCTGACCAAGCTGCGCGTGGTGCGCCTGCAATACATGCTGACCAACGGCGATGAAACCGCCGCGCAGAACGTGCAGACCACCCTCGACGGTTTCGCTGCACAGCAACAAGCGCTGATCGGCAAGTTCAAGAGCCCGGAGAACGTCAAGCTGCTCAAGGAGCAGGCGGCGACTATCGCCGAGTACCAGACGTCCCTGAACAAGATGCGCAACGCCTACCGCACCGGTAACACCGCGCGCGACACCATGGCCGCCAATGCCGAAACCGCGTACAACCTGATCGAGTCGATCAGCAACCGCGTGCAGCAAATGCCGCTGAGCGATACACGTTTCGAACAGTTCCAGGCCATCACCGAAGCCAAGGAAGCGTTCATCCTGGCGCGCTATGAAGTGCGCGGCTACACCGCCACCGCCAATGCCGACACCGAGCAGAAAGCCGTCGGCCAATTGGATGTGGCCATCGCCAGCCTGAAACAGCTGAGCGTGCATTTCTCCAGCACCCAGCAAGACACCCTGCGTCAGCTGGAAACCGCGCTGACCAACTACCGCAGTGCCTTGCAGGCGTTCAAGAACGCCAACAGCGAAGCGGTGCAGGCACGCAAGGAAATGACCGATCAGGGCGCCACCATCGTGACCCTGAGCGAGCAGATGTATCAGATCCAGCTCGATCGTCGTGACATGGAAAGCGCTCAGGCCCGCACCCTGCAACTGATCAGCACTCTGCTGGCGTTGCTGGTGGGCGTCATCGCTGCCTTCATCATCACCCGCCAGATCACCCGTCCGCTGCAGGAAACCATGGCCGTGGTCGAGCGCATCGCCAGCGGCGACCTGAGCCACAACGTGATCGTCACCCGCCGCGACGAACTCGGCGTGCTGCAACAAGGCATCGCGCGCATGGGCGTGACCCTGCGCGACCTGATCAGCGGCATCCGCGACGGCGTGACCCAGATCGCCAGCGCCGCCGAAGAGCTGTCGGCCGTGACCGAACAGACCAGCGCCGGCGTGAACAGCCAGAAGATCGAGACCGATCAGGTGGCCACCGCGATGCACGAAATGACGGCCACCGTGCAGGAAGTCGCGCGCAACGCCGAAGAAGCCTCGCAAGCCGCAGCCGCCGCTGACGGTGAAGCCCGCGAAGGCGACAAGGTCGTGAACGAAGCCATCGCCCAGATCGAGCGTCTGGCCAGCGAAGTGGTGCGTTCCACCGAAGCCATGAGCGTGCTGCAACAGGAAAGCGACAAGATCGGCAGCGTCATGGACGTGATCAAGGCCGTGGCCGAGCAGACCAACCTGCTGGCCCTCAACGCCGCCATCGAAGCCGCCCGTGCCGGTGAGGCCGGTCGCGGTTTTGCCGTGGTCGCCGACGAAGTCCGTGGTCTGGCCCAGCGCACCCAGAAATCCACCGAGGAAATCGAAGGCCTGGTGGCCGGCCTGCAGAACGGCACGCAACAGGTTTCCGCCGTGATGAACAACAGCCGCGCCCTGACCGACAGCAGCGTGGCCCTGACCCGCAAGGCCGGCGACTCCCTGGAAAACATCACCCGCACGGTGTCGAACATCCAGTCGATGAACCAGCAGATCGCCGCAGCCGCCGAACAGCAAAGCGCCGTGGCCGAAGAAATCAGCCGCAGCATCATCAACGTCCGCGACGTGTCGGAACAGACTGCTGCGGCGAGTGATGAGACGGCCAAGTCCAGCGTTGAACTGGCGCGGTTGGGTGGGCAGTTGCAGCAGATGGTGAGCCATTTCCGCGTTTGATGTTTAGCGTCGAATAGCGATTACAACGAAAAAGCCCGCGCCCGAAATGATTCATCATCACTTCGGGCGCGGGCTTTTTTGCGAGAGCGCTATAAACGGCTAAGGCATCGCTACGGTCACCCAGGGGTTAATCACCTCAACCCCGCTGAACTCAAAGTCCTTCACATTGCGAGTAGCAATCGGCACTCCATGAGTTCGACAGATGGCTGCTATCTGCGCATCCGCCATCGATGCGGCTCGCCCCTTTGATTCGCAATCTGCAACCAGTGTCGCGTACTCGACAGCGGCATGCGCATCGAAGGGCAAAATGCGTCCGGCGAAATCCTCTTCGAACATCGCCATGGCAAGGGCTTCAAGATTTTGTTTGCGCTTTCCCGAGGGAAGCCGCGCGATTCCGTGGAGTATTTCTGCCACCGTTATCGCGCTGATTGCCAAATCCATCGAGGGTTGAGCATCAACCCAGGTAAGCACCCGGGTCTCAGGTTCGACGCGCATAAACTCTGAAAGAACGTTGGTATCGAGCACTATCATTCAGAAAAATCCACCCCTGCAGCTTTCTCTGAACGCTCAGGCAGATCAAGATCCACTCCGCCGACAGCACTGAACCTATTACGTATCCGACTTCCAAGACCTCCGGCTCGGTCAACTGTTGCCAAGGCCCGGCCGAGTATCAGACGAGCCTCTTCTTCCATGGAGTGTCCATTGTGAGCGGCAGTGATCCGCAACTGCTCCTTGAGCTTTTCATCAAGGTTTCGAATGGTGATGCTGGCCATGATGCCTCCTGCAATCAATGAAATCATTGATTGCAGGCTAGCACACTGGATCTTGTTGAAACTTGAAAATCTGCCGAACGGCCGATTTACCTGTTCACCTCGTCCCCCGCTGCCGCAACGCCGACGGCATGAAGTACGAATCCTCCGGCACCGGTTGCGAGAAGTCGACGGTGGAGGCCTCTTCGTTATCCAGGTTCTGCACGTAGTACCGTCGGGCCTGCAAGTCGTGGAAGACGTCCAGTGCGCTCCAGGTGGTGGGCAGGTCGTAGAAGTTTTTCAGGTAGGCCATCGACACGCGCCACAACTCCCCTCGCCCGTCGTACTGGTCCACCAGCGCGGCGCCCCAGCTGTCTTCGTCGAGGAACAGCACTCGCTTGGAATAGACATGCCGCGCACCCGGTTTGAGCGTGCCTTCCACCACCCAGACCCGGTGCAGTTCGTAGCGGGTGTATTGCGGGTTGAGGTGGCCGGGGGTGAGCAGTTGGGCGTATTTCACGTCGGGGCTGCCGACCTTGTAGTTGTTGTAGGGGATGTAGATTTCCTGTTTGCCCTTGAGCTTCCAGTCGAAGCGGTCCGGCGAGCCGTTGAACAGGTCGGTGTCGTCTGCGGTGCGCAAGCCATCGGAGGAAGCGATCGGCGTGTCGTAGGCGAGGTTCGGTGCGCGGCGGACGCGGCGTTGGCCGGCGTCATAGATCCAGGCCTGGCGCGGGTCCTTGAGCTGGTCCAGCGTCTCGTGCACCAGTGCGGCACCACCGGCGAGGCGCGCCGGGCTTTTCACGAAGGCGAGGTAGTAGAACAGGATGTTTTTCAGGTCGGCGAACTGGCCGCCCGGGCGGTAGTAGTTGAAGAAGCCTTCCTGCTGCGAGGTCACCAGGGCGAAGCTGCCGTTGCGTTGTACCGGTGCTTCGGAAGCGCGACGGACCACGTAGATGCCGCGATAGCGGGTGATGTGGTTCCACAACACTTCGACCCCATCCTTCGGCACCGGGAACGGCACGCCGCCATAGGCATCCGCGAACCCGCTGCCACCCTCCAGCAGTTTGGCCGAGGTCGCATTTTTCAGGGTGTTGTCATACAGCCATTGCGGTGCGGAGCCGGATCGACGCGAGGGATAGACCGGCATCTGGAAGGTGTCGGGGTAGCTGTTGAACAGGGCGATCTGACCGGGGCTGAGATGCGCCTTGTACTGGTCGAGGTTGGCCTTGGTGATGGTGAACAGCGGTTTGTCCGCCGCATACGGATCGGGGTGATGCTGGCCGGGTTTGTAACCGGCCGGTGCCTGGGTGATGCCGCCGGTCCAGGCCGGGATGGTGCCGGCCGCGTTGCCGGTGCGCTCGGCCCCCATGGGGGTCAGCGTGGTTTTCAGTTGCTCGGCCTGCTGGGGCGAGATGGCGGCCAGTGCGCTTGCAGCGGTGAGGCTCAAGAGCAACGCCAGTGTGGTCTTGGTCAGTCGTGATGCAGGAAACATGTTCGTTCTCCGAATTCAAAAAACCTGTGGACTCACAAGAAATACTTGAGGTTGAACCCGACGTTGTCGCGGTCGCGAATGCCGTTGTTCTGCCCGCCGCCCCAGAACTCGGTGTATTGCAGTTCGGCTTCGAGCTTGTTCTGGTAGTTGGCCTTGACCCCCAGGGTGTAGGCCTTGCGCCCGTCGATGGCGTTGCCGGCCTGGTAGCTGTTGCCCTTGAAGTCGTCCTTGTAGACGACGTAAGGCGAGACGTTGATCCCGGCGTACACGTCGTTCCAGGTGCCGTTGAACATCACCGTGTAGCTGTAGGAATTGCGGTTGACCTGATCGTCGCGATCGCCGCCGGATACGTACGAAGTGTTGCCGGTGCCGGCGTAGTAACGGGTGCTGCCGTCGTAGGCGGTGTATTGCAGGCTGCTGCCGCGCAGGTGCTCGGAGGCCAGTTCGAAGATGCCGAACATCGAGTCGAACGACAGCGTCGGGCCGAAGTTGTAGATGCTGCCCAACGAGGTGTTGAACGCTTCCACCCGCTCGGCGTTGTTGATCTGGCTGTCGAGGGTGACCATTTGCCCGCCGACGTTGATGGCCTTGCCGGACACCGCCGCCGCAGCGCCGTTGGCCAGATCGCCGATCAAGTCGTTGGTGGCGGCGATGCCGATGGGCAGGTTCGGCCGATAGGCCAGTTCACCGAACACCGAGGCATTGCCCAGCGTGGTGTTGAAGCTGAAACCGTACATGCGAATGTCTTCGGCATACCGCCGATGAGCCTGGATGTTGCCCATCACATCGGCAGTCGCCAGACCGTTGGCGAGGGCCCCGGCCTGACTGCCGGCAACGCTGGAAAGCATGTTGGTCAGGGCATTCATGTCGATGCCCTTGTAACCACCCAGGTCGGCGGCGATGGTCGGTTCCTTGGCGTGGTAGTTGACCATGTACAGGCCGAACTCGGTGCTGTTGAGTTCTTCGGCGATGTAGCGAAAGGCAAAGCCGAACTGGCCGTCGTTGCGTGCGTTGTAGTCCTTGCCGATGGACGCCACCTTGAGAGTGTTGCCGTAGGCCGGGGTCACGCCGTTGGCATAGAGACCGGTGGACTTCAGCGCCGGGCCCAGCATCGGGTTGTTGCCCAATGCGCTGTACAGACCGATGACATTGCCGAAACCCGGCACCGGCGTGTCGAGGGCAGTGCCGCTGAAGTTGTTGTAAGCGGTGTTGCCGCCGTCGGCGAACAGGTCGGTCTGCGAGTAGAACGTGCCGACCGGATCGATGCGGGTTTCTTTCCAGTTGGTCTGGTAGAAACTCTCCATGGTCAGGCTGTCGGTCAGGCCGATGTTGAAGCTGACCGCCTCCACCGGCATCAGCACTTCCTTGACCTCGGCGCCGGGCAAGCGGTACTTGGCGGCATCCACCGGGTTGGTGGTGTTGATCCCGCCGCGATAGAAAATCCCCTCGCCCCAGTTGAACACCTGACGCCCCACCCGTGCTGTGACCGGCATTTGCGCAACGTCCCAGCTGCCATGGACGTAGGCGTCGAGCATCTCGATCCGGCTGCCGGCGATGTCGCGGGTCTGGCTGGTGAAACGGTCGTCCTGGGGATAACTCTGGCTCGGCTGCGACGGGCTGTTGTTGTGGTAGTAGTCGTTGCGCTTGTCCATCAACTGGGTGTCGTAGAACGCGGTGCCGCGCAGGAACATCCCGTAGTTCTGGTAGTTGGCTTCCAGCTCCGAGGTGATCTTGTACACCTCGGAAACCAGCCCGGTGTCGAAGTTGCGATTGCCGTCGTTGGTGTTGACGTCATCGTTGTTCTTGTCCCGGCCCTGCACCCGCCACAAGCGGCCATAGGACAGAGTCGTGTCGAGCGATCCGGTGACCTGATTGTCCAGCACACTGAACTCGGCGGCCTGCACCGCATCGACTGCGCAGAGTTGCAGCAGCCCTGCCAAACCGACACCGGGGAGCGCTACGCCAGACAGGCGCAATCGAGTGTTGATCATCTGTTCCTCCTTCCCTGTTCTTATTGTTGTGTGTTGCCGCGATGCTCAGGGCGCCAGTCCCGCGCTGACATAAATCCGGCTGTGGGCGCCGAAATGGCCGAGCAGTCTGAGTAGTTGCCGATTCAGTTCCGGATGGTCGAAATTCTCTTGCTGCAACTGATTGCCGGCACTGAAATCGCTGGTGACCGGGGCCGTTTCCAGCCACTGGCCAATAGCTTCATCGAAGGCCGCAGAGTCATCGACCGACTCGGCACTCACCACTTCGCGCAAATAGTCCACGGAGTACGGCGGGTAATGCGCGTCCCCGGCGGCATCGGCGTAAGCGTCGAGCATCGGATGCGGCTGGCCGGCGCGCAGCACGCGGCGCAGCCAGGTCGACTGGTATTTCTCGACTTCCATGTGGCGGGTCGCGACCCGTTCGATGGACGCCTGTTTGTCATCCGCAAAACCGGCCAGCGCCTTGCCCTCCAGCAGCAGAAGGCTCGGCAGTTCGACGCCCGGCAACGGCTTGGCGTGATACGGCTGGGTCAGGTCCTGAACGTGGTGCAGGCCCCAACCGAGGAAGCGATAACCCCAGTAGGAATGCCCCGTGGCAAACGCCAGTCGCGCCAGCCCCATGTATTGATACGCGCGCCAGTCCGGCCAGCTGCGTTCGAGAAATCCGGCGGCCGCGTAGACCACCGGACTCTCATGGAAGAAGCCCATGTGGAACGGCGCCTGGGAGCTGTACTGGAAGCGTGCATCGCCAAACGGCTGCGGGCCGAAGCCGTACAACGCGGCGACTTTGCCGGGGTTGTCGCTGAACAGATTGATGTCGTGGCCGTAATCCGGCTCATCGGCGGCACTCGCCAGCACGGCCAGGGGCGCGACTTTTTCGTGATCGGCCACGCGAATGAAACGCTGGCGATTCCACGGCGAAAGCGTCTGCTCGACCATCACCTGATCGGCCTGTAGATGCTCGCGCTCGGGCAGGTCCTTGCCCGGCAGCGGCTGGATGACCATCGCCAGATGAATCTGCGGATTGATCCGCAGCGCAGTGAGGAAATCGTGGCGCAGATTGTCGCTCGGCGCGGCGGGCAACTTGAGGTTGTCGGGGCGCGGCGGGTATTGCTTGAAGTGTTCGCGGGCGAAGCGTTCCTGCTCATCGAGCAACGTGACGATGGCCGGGTATTGCTCGGAGAGAAACCGCTCCAGCGGTTCGACCTCGACGGGCGACGCATCGCGCAACGCCGGCAGATCCTGCAACGCCAGGTAGCTGCCCACCGTATGGTTCGACCAGCCCCACGCCGTCGGGGCCATTGCGCAAAGCAGCAGGAGGGAGATCAGCTTCATTGCTTCTGGTTCTTGTTATGTGTGCCGTGGGGATCGAGCCTAACAACCGACCCCGCCCCTGACACTGTCCGATCTCACCAGAAAAGTTCTCCGATAGCGCCACGTGCGCTGTTGTTTCAGGCCGGGTATCCGGTGATCTTGCGGATGCTCTGGTACAACGGCTTGAGCTGCCGGTACATGCGCAGATACACGTCCCGGTAAAGTCGCTCATAGACCTTTTGCGCCTCGGGCTGCGGCATGAATACCGCGCCGACCCGGGTCATCGCCGCTATCGCCGTGGGGAAATCCGCGTGCAGCCCCAGACCCACCGCACAACAAATCGCCGCCCCCAGACCGGACGCTTCATAGACATGCGGACGCTCCGCCGGCAGGCCGAAAATGTTCGCCGTCAGTTGCATCGCCGCGTCACTTTGCGAGCCACCACCCGCGACCCGCAAACGGGTGACGGAGATCTTCGAGCGCTTCTCGATTTTCTCCATGCCCTGACGCAGCGCATAGGCCAGACCTTCGAGGATCGCCCGGTAAATGTGCGCACGGGTGTGCACGTCGCCGAAGCCGATCATCGCGCCTTTGGCTTCAACACCCGGTTCGCGAATGCCCGGCGACCAGTACGGCTGCAACATCAATCCCATCGAGCCCGGCGGCACCGCCTCGACCAGTGCGTCGAACAGCTGCTCGGGCTCGATGCCCTGCTCTTTGGCCTGCTGCATCTCGCGCAGGCCGAACTCGTTCTTGAACCAGCTGACCATCCAGTAGCCGCGATAAATCATCACTTCGCAGTTGTACTGATCCGGCACCGCCGACGGATACGGCGGAATCAACGGGACGATTTCCAGATAGCGCGAGCGGGTGCTGGTGATCGTCGCGGTGGTGCCGTAGGACAGGCACACCGTGCCCGAGTCAACGACGCCGGAGCCGAGCACTTCACAGGCCTTGTCGGCCCCCGCCGCAATCAGCGGAACGCCTTCGGGAATGCCGGTGTGAAGACTGGCTTCGGCGGTTATGTGGCCGAGGGTTTCACCGGGTTTGTGCAAGGTCGGCAGTTGCTCGGGGCGCACCGCCAGCGCCTGCCATTTCCAGTCACGCGGTGCCGCCCAGCGCAGGCGTTTGAAGTCGAATGGCAGGTAACCGACGCAACAGCCCACCGAGTCGACAAAGCGCCCGCAGAGGCGATGCGTGAGAAAACCGGAGAGCAGCAGAAATTTGTCGGTCGCCGCCCACACATCAGGCTGATGGCGGGCGATCCAGTTGGCCTCGGCCTGAGCGCGAAAGTAATCCACGGTGGCCTGCGCGCCGGCCAGTTTGAACAGCCAGCCCCACGGTCCCTTGATCCCGCCTTCGACTTCGCTCTGGCGCTGATCGAGCCAGAGAATCGCCGGGCGCAGCGGCTTGCCCTGGGCATCGACGTTGATCACCGTGCCTCGCTGGGTGGTCAGGGAAACGCCGGCAATCTGCGAGCGATCGATGCCGGTTTGCGCCCACACCTGTTGGCAGGCCTCGCCCAGTTTCGCCCAGTAATATTCCGGGTCCTGCTCGGCCCAGCCCGGTTGCGTCGAGTAATAGGCCTGCAATTCAACCTTGCCCTTGCCGAGCAGATTGCCCTGCAAATCGAAGAGCAGCGCGCGCACGCTCTGGGTGCCATTGTCGATGGCCAGCAGGTAACGCTTGTTCGGGTGGTTGTCCATGGAGCTCTCTTCGAGGGGCATCACTGCGCGATATCCGGCAGGCCGTGATGGCGTTGCCATAACGCCTGATAGCGTTGCTGTTCCTGTTGCCAGTGTTCGTCGTCCCAGCCCAGACGTGGTTGGCAGAGCCGGCGAATGGCCGGAAAATAATCGGCGCCGCCACGGGGCAGCAACAGGCCCAGACGGGTTCGACGCAGCAGAAGGTCGTCCAGATGCAGAACCATTTCTGCTTCGCAGGCGAAGGCCAGTTCGGCCCACAAGGTGTCGGTGGCGCCGACGGTGTCATGGCCCAGTTCGGCGAGCCGTTGCGCCAGCCTCGGCAGGTCTCGGCCATGGCGCCCGGCCAGACGTCGCCACTGACCGGGGCTGAGACCGGGGATCGCCAGTGGCGGCACGGCGGCAAATACCGGTGCGGCATCGTCATCGAAAGAACGGCCGAGCATGTCGGCGCAAGCCTTGAGCACTTCGATGGCTTGCGGGCGGAACGTCGTGAGTTTGCCGCCGGCCAGCGTGACGCAACCTGGCTCCTGCCACAGCACGTGTTCACGGGTTTCATTCGATGGCTTGCCCTGATGCGCACCCGACGCACTGCCCACCACCGGGCGCACGCCGGACCAGGTTGAAAGCACATCGGCCGCTGTCACTTCAGCGCCGGGAAACTGCTGTCGACAGGCCGCCAACAGATAGTCGAGTTCTTCGCCGCTGATGCTCGCGCCCTGGTCCAGATTCTCGCGGTGATCGAGGTCGGTGGTGCCCACCACCGTGGCGCCTTCCCACGGGAAAACGAACACCGGCCGCCGATCCTGCTCGTGCATAAACGTAAAGGCTTGGGCCACCGGCAAGCGCCAGCCCGGCAGCAGCAAATGGCTTCCGCGCAACGGGCGCAACTGGCGCGGCGCCTCGGGTGGACGCAGGCGTTCGGCCCACGCCCCGGTGGCTACCGCCAGCACACCACACCGCAATTGCAGCGATGCACCGGCCTCGCAATCCTCAACCTGAACTCCGCACACCCGACCGTTTTCCCGCAGCAGATGTTCGACGCGCACGCCGTTGAGCACCACCGCGCCGTCGGCCCGCGCTTCGCTCAACACGCGCATCACCAGCCGCGCGTCATCGGTCAGCGCATCGACAAAACAGGTGCCGCCCAGCAGGTCATTTTCCTTCACGCCCGGCGCCAGAAAACGCAGTTGCTGCGCATCATGAAAACGATGATCGCGGCGCCCGGCCAGTGCGTCATAGACCGACAACAAACCACCCAGCACCCGAGGCCCGGGAAAGCCGCCGCGATAGTGCGGCATCATGAAACTCATCGGCTCCACCAGCCCCGGTGCTTCGTCGAGCAGGCGCTGGCGTTCGCGCACGGAATCGCGAGTCAGCCGCCATTGGCCCTTGGCGATGTAGCGCAAACCGCCATGGACCATTTTCGAGGATCGACTGGACGTGCCCCAGGCGAAATCACGCTGCTCCAGCAGCAGGCAACGCCAGCCACGGCGCGCGGCTTCGCGCAGGATGCCGGCGCCGCTGATGCCGCCGCCGATCACGATCAAATCCCAGTTCTCACCCGCCAGCGTCGGCAGGATTTGCTCGCGCCATTCGGCGTTCCAGTCCGCGCTCATCGCCGTCACTCCTGCAACAGCGTGCCGGGGTTCAGGCGCCCGGCCGGGTCGAAGTGCCGGCTCAGCGCCTGCAGGGTGTCCATCGCCAGCGCGCCCTTTTCGCGCGGCAGGTACGGCGCGTGATCCTTGCCCACGCCGTGCTGGTGGCTGATGGTGCCGTGGTTGTCGACGATGGTCTGGCTGGCCGCGTGTTTGAGGGCCTTCCAGCGGGCGAGCGTCGCGGGATAGTCCGCCGCCGGGCGAAACACGTAAGTGGTGTAGATGCTCGAACCTTCGCCGTAGACGTGGGACAGATGGGTGAACACATGCACCCGTTCGCCCTCGGCCGCCAAGGCATCCCGCAGGCTGTTTTCGATCCGGTTGAGCAGATTGTCGACGTTGCTCCAGTCGGTGGCGGTTTCGAGGGTGTCGACCACGTAACCGGCGTTCCACAGGTTCTCCCGCAGATACGGAAAACGAAAGCGGTTCTGCGCCCACTTCTTGCCGAGCAGCGTGCCGGTGAACACACCACCAAACGCCTTCAGATGCTGGCGGGCCTGAGTCAGGGACAACGCATTCTGCTTGCGATTGCCGGTCACGCCGAAGGTCAGCAGGCACTTGCCCTGCCCCGCGCCGCGCAGGTTCAGATACTTCTCCAGCCAGGCGATCTGCTGCGGATGACCGGCCAGCGCCAGTTGGGTTTCGGTCTCCACCGCGTTGGACAGGCGCAGCATCGACAGCGGCACCCGCGCTTGCGCCAACTGGCGGATCGCTTGAAGTGCCTTGCTCCAGTTGGGCAGAAACACACCGTAGAAACGCTCATCGGCAGGCAGCGCGCTGACCCGCACCTTGACCTCGGAAATGATCCCGAAACGCCCCTCGCAACCCAGTACCACTTCGCGCAGATCAGGGCCGGCCGCCGAGGCCGGGAACGTTGGAATCTGTAGCGGCCCGGCAAAGGTTTCCAGGGTTCCGCCGGCGAACAATTGCTCGATCCGCCCATAACGCAGCGACTGCTGGCCGCTGGAGCGACTGGCCACCCAACCGCCCAGCGTCGACAGCTCCCACGACTGCGGAAAATGCCCCAGCGTGTAGCCACGAGCGCGCAACTGGCTCTCTACCTGCGGGCCACTGGCGCCGGGGCCGAAAGTCGCCAGCAGGCTTTGTTCGTCGAGGTCGATCAGGCGGCTCATCCGCGCCAGAGAAACAGTCACCACGGGCCGCGCAGAGTCCGGCGGGTTGATGTGCCCGGCCACCGACGTGCCGCCGCCGTAGGGAATCAGGCACAGGTCCTGCGCCTGGGCGAGCGCCAGCAACTGGCGAATGTGTTCGGCGGTTTCCGGAAACGCCACGGCGTCGGGATAATTGCCCAGCGCGCCTTCGCGCAACGCCAGCCAGTCCGGCAGGCTCTGCCCCCGGGCGTGCAGCAGACGCTCATGGGCATCGAGGCTGTACAAGGCGTGTTCCGCCAGCCGCGAGACCGGCACCCGGGCCAATGCTGCTTCCAGCGTTGCGTCGGGCAGCGCGCGTCCCTCCTCCAGTCGCTCATGGAGAAAACTTGCGCCCTGGGCCGGCAGTTCGACCACCGTGGTTGCATCTCCCCAGCCGTTCCAGCGTCGCATGCGTGTGTCCTTCTGTGCAGTCTGATCAGTGAGATTTCAGGCCCTCATACTAGTCAGCCGGCCGAAAGTGTCACGGTCGCATCCGGCCAGTTCGAGTAGCCAATTGAGTCAAACGTCGCGCAAGCGTCAGCCATTTACTTTAGTCGTGGATTCAAATTACCTTTCAGGGCGCTCATCCGCCCGTGGCGGCCTCGATCAAGGGAATTCGGTCATGCAATCGCTCGGCTTCACCTCCGTTCCGCCTCTGCTCAAATACCTGCGCCATGCCGAACATCTGGGCCTGGCCATCGAGCCTGCGTTGGCGGCGGCGGGGTTGCAGGCGCAGCAGTTGAGCGACAACAGCCTGCGCCTGCCGGGTGAAACCCATGAACGGTTGCTCGATTACTTTTGCGAACACTCGGGCGATCCGCTGTTCGGTCTCAACGCGGCGAATTTCGTGCTGCCCAACTCCTGGAGCGTGCTGGGCTACATCACCATGAATTGCGCGACACTCGGCGACGCCATGAGCCGCATCATGCCGTTCGAGAAATTGGTGGGTGACATGGGCGTCAGCCGCGCCGAGGTGCAGGACAGCCACGTGCACCTGATCTGGAGCTGCCGCTTCGAACGCCCGCGGATTCGCCGGCATCTGGTGGAAAACGTGCTCGGCTCCTGGCTGCAATATGCACGCTGGATCGCCGACACACAGTTGTCGCCGGCCGCCGTGTGGCTGGAGCACTCACGCCCGGCGGACACGACGCTGGAACAGTACGAACAGTTTTTCGAATGCCCGGTGCTGTTCGATCAGCCGTATTCCGCGCTGATCGTGCCGTTGCCGTATTTGCAGTTGCCGTTACGCCAGGCCGATGCGCATTTGCTGCGTACCCTGGAAGAACACGCGCAAAGTCTGATGGCGACACTGGAAGATGCATCGCTTGAGCAGCGGGTCAAAAGCATCCTGCGTCAGTTGCTCAAGGAAGGTCTGCCGCGCAAGGAACAGGTGGCCGAGCATTTGGCTGTCTCGGTTCGCACGCTGCAACGCCAGTTGCATCAGGCCGGCACCTCGTATCAGCAGATTCTCGATGACTTGCGCCAGGAACTGGCCGAGCATTATCTGTTGAACAGTGCGTTGCCGATTCAGGACATCGCGCAGTATCTGGGCTTTACCGAACCGCGCTCGTTTCACCGTACCTTCAAGAGCCGGCGCGGGATGCCGCCCGGTGAGTTTCGGCAGACTCACCGGGTATCGAACGACAGTTAGAGGCTGATCGCGTTGGTGAACACCAGGCGATTGCCGAACGGGTCGGCGATGGTCATGTCCTGGCTGCCCCACGGCATGGCCTGAATCCCCGGGTGCGAGAACTTGTAGTTCTTGGCCAGCAGTTGCTGCTGGAACGCCTCAAGTTCATCGGTCTCGATCCGCAGGGCCGAACCCGGTGTTGCATCGCCATGATGCTCGGACAGGTGCAGCACACATTCGCCCCGGGAGACTTGCAGATACAACGGGAAACCGGGTTCGAAACGATGCTGCCAATCGATCTTGAAACCGAGGAAGTCGACATAGAACTCCAAGGCCTTGGCTTCATCGAAAATCCGCAGGATCGGGGTGGTTTTGCCGAAGCTCATGGGGTGCTCCCTGACTGATTGGCCCCGCAGTGTAGCCGGGGTAGATGTCAGCAATTCGGCTAGGTGATGGCTTTCTTTAATCGCAATGTGCCATCACTGTGACGCAATCCGCGAAACTCAGTGAAAGTTGTCACGCAGATCACCCTCACGCGCCAGAAAGCGCCCTGCCCTTTGCCCGTTGGCCTGCCCCTCGCGATAACTCAGCACGCCGTTGATCCACACGCCGTCGATGCCTTGCGCGGCACGTTGCGGGTCGCTGAAGTCCGCCACGTCATGCACGGTTGCCGGGTCGAACAACACCAGATCCGCCCAGTGTCCTTCGCGAATCTCGCCGCGCTCCTTCAAGCCAAAACGCGCCGCCGACAGACCGGTCATCTTGTGCACGGCGGTGTGCAGCGGAAACAGGCCGACGTCGCGACTGAAATGCCCGAGCACCCGTGGGAAAGCGCCCCACAGGCGCGGATGGGGGAACGGGTCTTCCGGCAAACCGTCGGAACCGACCATCGTCAGCGGATGGGCGAGGATCCGGCGTACGTCGTTCTCGTCCATGCCGTAATACACCGCGCCCGCCGGTTGCAGGCGTCTGGCGGCATCGAGCAGTGGCATCGTCCATTCGGCCGCGATGGCGGTCAGGTCGCGACCGCTGACTTCCGGGTGTGGCGTCGACCAGGTGATGGTGATGCGGTGGGCGTCGGTCACCTGTTTCAAATCCAGCGTCGAAGAACTTGCCGCGTAGGGGTAGCAATCACAGCCGACCGGGTGGGTTTTCGCCGCTTCTTCCAGCGATGCGAGCAACTGCGGACTGCGCCCCCAGTTGCCCACGCCGGCACATTTGAGGTGGGAAACGATCACCGGCGAACGGGCGTGGCGGCCAATGCGAAAGGCTTCGTCCATGGCCTCCAGCACCGGTTCGAATTCACTGCGCAGATGGGTGGTGTACACCGCACCGAACGCGTTCAATTCTTCAGTCAGCTGCATGACTTCATCGGTGGACGCGGAGAACGCGCTCGCATACGCCAGCCCTGTGGATAAACCGAGGGCGCCCGCCTTGAGGCTTTCACGCAACTGCTCGCGCATCGCGGCGACTTCATCGTCGGTCGCCGTGCGAAACAGATCATCGAGGTGATTGCTGCGCAGCGCCGTGTGCCCGACCAATGCCGCGACGTTCAGCGTGGTGTTGGCCGCTTCGACCGCCGCACGGTAATCGCTGAAACGCGGATAGACGAAGGCGGCGGCCGTGCCGAGCAGGTTCATCGGATCCGGTGGATCGCCCTTGAGACTGACCGGTGCGGCGCTGATGCCGCAGTTGCCGACGATCACCGTGGTCACGCCCTGGCTGAGCTTGGGCAGCATCTGCGGCTGGCGGATCACCACGGTGTCGTCGTGGGTGTGCACGTCGATGAAACCCGGCGCCAGCACGCGGCCGGCGGCGTCGATCTCTTCGCTGGCGCGGGCATCGCCCAGATCGCCGATGCGCGCGATGCGGCCATCGAGGATTGCCACGTCAGCGGCGTAACCGGGAGTGTTGCTGCCGTCGATGACCAGGGCGTTGCGAATCAGTGTGTCGTACTGCATGTCAGTCTCCGGCGGCAGCGCGGCGTCAGTGTCTGCCTTTGATCAAATGGTGATCGAATCCTTGTTCGATGAGGTAGCGCCAGGCTGCCTCGACTTCCTCGGGAATCACCTGCTCGGCCTGAAAGCCCAGCGAAGGGTAAACCATGATCCGGTGGATATCCCCGACCATTTCGTCGATCAGTCCCAGGACCCCGATCAGGTTGCTGACCTCACCCGGAAAACCGAACGACGGCGCATCCACCCACGCCTCAAGCCCTGGCCATTGAACGGGCAAGGTCAGCGCCACACGCCGGATCGAATTCGGCTTGGTCAGGAACGTCGCCCGGCGCACGTCCGGGAACAACTCCCGGGCAAACGCGATGTTCTCGGCGAAGTTGGTGGCACGGGATTCGAGGGTGAACTGATCCGGCGAAACACCTTGAATCATGGCCCGTTGCGCAAAAATATCGGCTTCGGTGCGTTCCCACAAATGCTTCGTCCAGTTGCCGGTGTTGCCGGTGAACAACAGATGCGGGGCGACGCCTTTTTTCAGCAACTGACAGGCGTAATCACAGACCCGCAGGTCGTAGGAGCCGCACACCACGATCAGCTCACAATCGCTGTGTTGGCGCCCTGCACCGAGGAAATTCCACAGGACGGTCGCGTGTCGCAAGGTCGGTGTCATGAGCGTGCGAACCTCTGGGCAAGCTGCCCGCTGATAAACAATCCACCGTCAGCATAGAGGTGTGTATCCACCCCGCCCTGCGAGACCGGGAGCGCCGTGAAATCCGCGTACGTCCGCAGTGCTCCGTGGGCAGTCAGCGTCGGATCGTCGCCGATACCGATGCACAGCGCGCCGCTGCTGACCGCCGACTGCACACCGCTGACGGAGTCTTCGAAGACCAGGCATTCATCGCTCTGACGCTCCAGTCGCGCGGCGGCCAGGCGATAGGGATCGGGAGCGGGTTTGCCACTGCGTACATCGTCGCGGCAGATGATGCAGTCGAAAACCGACGTCAGGTCGTGTTGCTGCAGGACGTGGTCGACGCGCGCTCGCCAACTGCTGGTCACCAGCGCCAGCGGCACGCGCCCACTCAATTGGTCGATGAACGCAGCGACACCCGGCACCAGCGCGCAGATCGAAACCTCTTCGATGGCATCGACTTCTTGCTTGATGGTCACGCGCTGCTGCTCGTCAAACTGACCAAACAGGGCCTGCAGGGTGTAACCACCCGGGCGGCCGTGAATGTGATCGTCGATGAAGGCCTGATCGACGGTCACACCGTACTTGCGCGCCACCGTGGTCCAGGCCAGCTCGATGACCTGGCGCGACTGGATCAGCACGCCATCCATATCAAAGCAGACGGCTGTAAACGTTCGTTGTGTCATCGGCTGCACTTCGCATTTTCTGGTGAGCAATGAATGCCAGCACGGTCCCCATCAGGGCAAACAGCGCCATGACATACCAGGACCATTGTGGCTGCGTCTCGTACAGATACCCGGCAAAGGGTGTGGCCAAACCCATGGGCAAGGCAACTGCCAGCGAGTAATAGACCCCCTGGGTAAACACCTGGATATCCGCCGGGGCATGGTCGCGAATGCAGCGCATGATCGCCGAGTGATACGCCGCGAAACTCAAGGCGTGCAGGCATTGCCCCAACAGGATCACCGGCACCGCATCGCTGTCGGAAAACAGCGCCCAGCGCGCCGCCGCGCAGACACTGGAAAACATCACGATGGATAACGGCGAACAGAACGACAGGACTTTGTTGGAGAACGCGAAGTAGGTGATTTCCGCGATCACCGCCACTGACCAGAACACCCCGATGGCGGTTGAAGAGTAGCCCTTCACGCCCCAGCCGATCGACGCCGTGGAAAAGTACAGGGTGTGACTCAGCTGAATGAAACTGGCGGCGGCAATCGCGATCAGCAGGCCTTTCTGGGCGAACAGCGCCTTCCAGTCGGGGCGCTTCGTCACACGCTCGGGTGGTTGCAGATGCGCCAGCGTGACCTGACGTTTCAGCCACAGACACGCCAGCGCGGTGAGCAACATGCACGCGGCAATCACCACCGGCACCCAGGACTGGCTGTATTGCGCAAACAACAGGCCACCGAGGGTCGATGTCAGGATAAAGGCCGAAGAGCCCACCGCGCGGACCCAGCCGTAGTTCTGCAGGGCTTGCTTGTCACGCTTGAGCAGATAGGACTCGGACAGCGGCAACACCACCATCCACAGCCCGCCAAACAGAATGCTCAGGCACACGAATCCCCACAGGTGCACCGGCATGAAATAGAACAGCAACGTACACAACGCTGCCGAGAAACCGAGAAAAGCCGCGAGCCGAAGCTGGTCCACGCGCCAGTCGGCGACGTAGGTGATCAACACTCCGGTCGCGACCTGGGGCCAATAGACCGCCGCGATCAGCAAGCCAATCTGGCTGGCGCTGAAGCCCAGCGAATTCAGCCAGGTCGGCCAGAACGGGTAGATGATCCCTTCCGCGGCAAAGAACCCGAAAAAGATCAGATACATGAATCAACCATACGCTCGATACTCCTGAGCAGGGCTCCAGCGGAGCCCTGTAACCATCCTTCCGTTATTCGAAGCGTTGCTGGGTGAAGCTGTTTTTGCCTTTGCGCCAGACAATCAGCGACTCACTCATCACCACCAGATCGACCATCCCTTCTTTCAGCGCATCCAGTGCATCCTGAGGCGAACACACGATCGGCTCTTCGTGCCGGTTGAACGAGGTGTTGATCAACGCTGCCTGACCGGTCCGCTCATGCCAGGCATTCAACAGACGATGCATGAACCCATCGCGCTCCGGGCGAATGATCTGCGGCCGCGCCGTGCCATCGATGTGCACCACCGCCGGACTGGCTTCGCTGAACTGCGGATGACAATCGTAGGTCATGGTCATGGTGTCTGCCGCGACTTGATCTTCATCCCATCCGACGTAGCAGGCCGCGGCCTGTTCGATGGCGGTGACCGGGCCGAACGGCATGAACTCGGTGCGGTGCATGCGTTTGTTCAGCCAGTCGTTCACTTCGCCATCCTGCGCGTGATAGACGATGCTGCGGTTGCACAGTGAACGCGGGCCGAACTCCATCTTGCCCTTGAACATGCCCAGCACCTGGTTTTCCATCAATGCGTCGGTCAGCACGTCGATGATGTTCGACGGGGTGTGGTAACCGAGTTCAGGGTAGTCGCGATGGATCAGGTTGATGTTCTGCGAAACGCTGCGCGAGTCCGGGCCGAGGGTCATTACCGGGTTCTTGAAGCGGGTGCCGTTCTCCAGGTAAGCCGCCCCGACGGCCGCCGCCAGCGCCAGGCCACCATCGCCCATGCACGGCAGCACATAAACGTTCTTCACGCCGGGAATCTCGCGCAGGCGCTGGTTGAGTTTGACGTTGCCAAACACGCCACCGGCCAGGCACAGGTTGGTGCTGCCGCGTTGTTCCAGATGATGTTTGACGACCGCCACCAGCAAGTCTTCGGAGTGGCGCTGCACGGCGGCGGCGATGTCCTCGGGGGTTTCCCGGGAGAACAGGGTTTCCAGTGATTCGCTGTAGTTGTTGTAGGACGGCACGAACAGGTCGCCGCAACTCGCCTTGATGCGCCCGTCTTCGAAACGGATCATCTGCTGCATCACCCCCAGCAACTTCTGCGGATCACCGAACGCGGCCAGGCCCGTGACCTTGCCTTCATGACGGTTGGGTTTGTAGCCCAGCAAGTGGGTGATCCGGCCGTAGAAGTAACCCAGGCTGTCGATGCTGGTTTCGCGCTGCAGCACCGTGGTTTCGGTCGGGCTGTACCAGGTCACAGTCAGGGACTGGAAGTCGCCGCGCCCGTCACAGGTCAGGGTCAAGGCTTCATCAAACGGCGAGCAGACATAGGCACCCAAGGCATGGCACTCGTGGTGATCGATGTAGTACGCCTTGCCGGCCAGGCCATTGGCGACAATGTACTGGTCGAATTCGGCGCGCTTCTCTTTGTCGTTGCGGACTTCATCGGTGACACGCTGGCGGAACTGCGCCAGGCCCTCGGGGTTGTTCCGGACCTCTTCGACGATCCGGTCGAAATACAGCTCCAGGTGTTTATCGGCGTTGAAACCGGCATTCCATCCGTAAGCCACGTAGTCGAGATCTTCCAGCGACACGCCAGCCTGGCTCAACACAAACTCGATGGATTTGGCGGGCCAGATCTTGTGGTCCTTGATCCGGGTGAAACGCTCTTCGCTGACCGCCGAGAGAATCTGACCGTCGCGTACCAGGCAAGCGCCCGACAAATCGTTATTGGTAATGCCCAAAATGACCATAACTACTCCTTGTTCTTGCCAATTTCGCGGATGAATTTGCCCGTGACCGAAGAGCGCAATGCTCCGGCCAGGGCGCTTGGCGCCGTGTCATGAACCGTGAGGAGGCGAAATCGTCTGGTTCGCCCGGGATATGCCTTTACGAGCAGGCAGCAGAGGTGCGTATTGCCATCGCAAATTCCTTTTTGCAGAAAAATTCCACGGGCGTTACCCACCGACCTGGCCTCATGGCCAGACAACCAGTGGGTGCCCGCTATCCTACAAACCGGCCAGTTGCGTTGGCCATGTCTGTGCGGGGATCAGACTAGTAGGAAATGTCTGAACGTTTCGATGAGCCTCGACGCCCTGTCCTTCATTTCCGGGGCATAAAAAAACCTGTGGGAGCCGGTTGGCTCCCACAGGTTCAAGTGTGGTGTGTGGACTCACACCATTTCGTTGCGAATCCAATCAACCACCGACGTACGCTTCGGCGCCCAGCCCAGCAGTTCGTGGGCGTGTTTGCCGCGTACCCGGCTGTTGGAGCCGAGGCCGTAGTTGGCCATTTCGTAGCCCCATTCGGCTTCGGCGTCTTTCAGCGGCCAGTCTTGTGGCTCGCCCAGAGTCAGGGCCACGGCCATGGCGGTGGTCATGTCGATGAACGACGCTTCGCCGCTTTCGACGAAGTAGAAGGTGCCCGGGACGTTCTTGGTCAGGGCCAGCAAGTACAGCGCCACCACGTCTTCGATGTGCACGTTGGACCAGATGTTCTGACCAGTACCGACGTGACGCACCACGCCGCTTTTGCGTGCCTGTTTCAGCAGACGCGGCAGTTGCACGCTGTCGCGATTGACGCCCAGGCTGTGGCCGTAGATCAGGGTGTTGCAGATCACTGCCGAGTTCACGCCGTCCTTCGCTGCCGCGAGGATCAGATTGTCGATGGCCACGCGTGCAGCCTTGTCGACGGTGGGCTCCGGCAGGTTGTCTTCGAAGTAGACGACGTCGCTGGATTTGCCGCCCGAGGCATCGCCGACGATGCTCGAACCGCTGGTGTGCAGGAACACTTTGTTCGAGCCGCGCAGGGCATCGAGCAAGGCTTCGACCGCACCGCGATGGTCGCTGCTGGCGGCGTTGATCACGGCGTCGGCGGCGCGAGCCTGTTCGGCCAGCAGTGCCTTGTCGTCGAGGGTGCCGATCACCGGGGTGATGCCCAGTGCTTTCAGCTCATTGGCCTGTTCGGCGCTGCGCACCAGACCGGTGACGGTGTGGCCGGCCTGGATCAGACCGGTGGCGATGGAGCCGCCGATAAAACCGGCAGCGCCGGTGACGAATACGTTCATGGAGAAACTCCCTGCGTGAATAAGTGATGCAACGAGTATCGACCGGCGAGTCCTGTGGAAAAACCCGCCCCCAGCCAATTCACTCTTGCGCAGGGATCACGAATCAGCCTTTGAAATCGGCGCTGGCGTAAGCCGCCAGTTTGCTCTGGATGAAATCCAGGAAGCACTGGATCCGCAGCGCCAGTTGCGAGTTGCGGTAGTACACCGCGTTGATCGGCTGGCGATAACCGCTGTTGAATTCCGCCAGCAACACCTTGAGGCGCCCGGCGCGAATGTCGTCGATGGTCATGAAATGCGAGAGGCAGGCAATGCCCTGGCCTTCCAGCGCCAGATGGCGAACCGTCTCGCCGCTGGAGGCGCTGATCGCCGGGGTGATCGGCCAGCGGTCCCCATGCACGTAGCGCAGCGGCCATTGGTTGAGGCCTTCGTTCTGGGTGAAGCCGAGCAAGGTGTGCTCGCTCAGATCGGCAACCTGGAGCGGCGCACCGTGTTTTTCCAGATACGCAGGACTGGCGACAATCAGCAGCGGACTGCAACCGAGCGACCGGGCATGCAACGTCGAATCGGCAAGAGTGCCGATGCGGATGGCGACGTCGGTGCTTTGTTCCAGCAGGTCAATGATCAGGTCGTTGCTGTTGAGTTCGAGCTGGATGTCCGGGTACAGCCGCCGGAACTCGTCGATGTACGGCACGATGGCGTGGAGCATGAACGGTGAGGCGGCGTTGATGCGCAGCCGCCCCGATGGCGTCTGTTGACGTGAAGACAGGCGCTCTTCGAGTTGATCCATCTGGTCGAGGATCAGCTTGGCCTGTTCGAAGAAATACTTGCCCTCCTCGGTCAGGTCCATGCGTCGAGTGGTGCGGTTGATCAGCGTGGTGTCGAGCTTGGCCTCCAGCCGCGACAGCGTGCGGCTGACCGCCGACGGCGTCTGCCCGACCTGCTCGGCGGCGGCGGAGATTGAACCGCATTCGATCACGCAGACGAAAATCTGCAACTCATCGGATCTGGCTTTCACGGGTGTCCTCGAATCGAAAGGCCTGCTGCACAGGCTCAGGCCTTCGATAGTAGCCGAGCGTCAGGCCTTGAGGCCAAACACCTCGCTCAGATGCTGCTCGTAACGCGCCACGTCGGCCTCGATGTTCGGGCGCTTCATCACGTCCACACAGAGGAACGTCGGCAGACCGGTCATGCCGAGGAACTCGTTGGCCTTGTGGAACGGGAAGTACACCGCGTCCACGCCTTTGGCTTCGAAGAAGTCGGTCGGATCATCGAACGCCTGCTGCGGTGCGTTCCAGGTCAGCGACAGCATGTATTGCTTGCCCTGGATCAGACCGCCGCTACCGTACTTCTGCGACGAATCGGAACGGGTGCGACCGTCGCTGGCGTACAGACTGCCGTGGCCTTCGGTGAAGACTTCGTCGATGTACTTTTTCACGGTCCACGGCGCGCCCATCCACCAGCCCGGCATCTGATAAATGATCACGTCGGCCCAGAGGAATTTCGCGACTTCTTCGGCGATGTCGTAACCCTCGTCGATGAAGGTGGTCTTGACGTCGACACCGCCGCGATCCAGCACGCTCAACGCCGCTTCGTGCAGGGTGGTGTTGTAGCGACCGTCGGAGTGGGCGAATTTTTTACCACCGTTGAGCAACAGTACTTTTTTCATGGGACAGCCTCGATCGGATGCCGATGCACAGCGCAGAGCGCCGGATGGACAAGGGGAGAAATTGGATGGCGGCAGATTAACGATGCACCTCGCGCGGAATAAGCCGCGGTTGCGCAAAAATCATTTGAGTAAAACGCACGAATCGATTGCCGATTGTTGCCTTAGGATTGGCCGCCATCTGAATCTGAGGAGTTTTTTGCGATGAGCGAACGCCAGGGTTTCATCCTGCACGCCAAGACCCGCCCGGAAAAAGCCGAGGCCTTCGAAGCGTTTTTCCGCGCCTACGTCGAGCCGAGTCGCGCCGAACCCGGCTGCATCGAGTACCACATGCTGCGCGACAAGCAAGACCCGACCCTGTTCATCTTCTACGAGATCTGGGAAAGCCAGGCGCATCTGGACGTGCACTCGAACCTGCCGCACATGCAGCAATTCCTGGCCCAGCGCATGGAGTATCTGGAGCGGGATTTCGATATCCGTCCGATCGAGATGCTCAGCGCTTCGTCCGCTAGCCGCTGATCAAGAGATGGGCGCCGAGCGCGCCCAGACCGATGAAAAACACCCGCTTGAACAGCACGGCACTGATGCGCTGACGCAGCCATTGCCCGAGCAGCATGCCAAGCATCGCCGGGATCAGCGCCAGCAGCGAAGCGCTCAGTTCCGCGCCGCCAAGTGAGCCGCGCCAGAGTAATCCACCGGCCAGCGCCAGTGTCGACACAGTGAAGGACAGGCCCAGCGCCTGCACCAGTTCATCGCGGCTCAAACCCAGTGCCTGCAGATACGGCACCGCCGGAATCACGAACACGCCAGTGGCCGAAGTGATGACGCCGGTGATCACCCCACACAGCGGCCCCAGCCATGGTTCATGGCGACGGCTGACACTCAGCGTCGGCAGGAACAATCCACTCAGCGCATAGAGCAACAACGCCGCGCCGAGCCCGCGCACCACCCAATGCCCGCCCGCCATGCCGATCCACAACGTGCCGATGGCCGTACCGAGAAAGATCGCCAGCAGCATCGGCCACAGCCGTTTCACCAGCCCGCGCAAATGCCCGCCGAACGCCAGTTGCCAGACGTTGGTCAAGGTCGCCGGAATGATCAGCAACGCCGCAGCCTGCGACGGCACCATAGCCAGACCGAGCAGGCCCATGGCGACGGTGGGCAGGCCGAGGCCGATCACGCCTTTCACCAGACCGGCAAGGACGAAAGTCATCAGCACCAGCAAAGACAGGGCCAGACCGAGGTTTTGATAGAAATCTGCGAGTGCGTTCATGTCGATACTGTGCGCCTGCGCGGATGAACTGAAAATCTGTCATACACTGAGGCAGCCTCTCTTTCAGCAAGAGTCACCCGCCATGCACTTCGACCTCACCGACCTGCGCCTGTACCTGCACATTATCGACAGCGGCAACATCACCGCCGGCGCTGCCCGCAGTCATCTTTCGCTGGCGGCGGCCAGTGCGCGGATCCGGGCCATGGAAGCCTCGTTGGGTACAGAGTTTCTTGAGCGCGGGCGCCGTGGCGTCACACCGACACCGGCCGGTAAAGCGTTGGCGCAACATGCGCGAGTATTGCTGCAACAGGCCGAACGTCTGCAACAGGATCTGGCCGAATACGCCCGGGGCGTCAAAGGTCAGGTGCGTCTGTTGTGCAACACCACGGCACTCAGCGAATACCTGCCGGAGGTGCTTGCGGATTTCCTGTGCGGGCATCCCAATCTCGACATCGATCTGCAGGAGTTGCCCAGCGCCCGCATCACCCATGCCTTGCGCCAGGGGGCGGCGGATCTGGGCATTGTGTCCGACGCGATCGACACCACCGACTTGCAGACCCGAGCCTTTCGCGATGACCCGCTGGTGCTGATTCTGCCGCTGGAACATCCGCTGTCTGACGCGACCGATGTCAGCTTCAGCGATGCCCTGCGCCATGACTTCGTCGGGCTGCATGCCGACAGTGCGCTGGCGGTGTACCTGGAAGAACAGGCGCTGCACAGCGGCTCGCGGATGCAGATCCGCATCCGCGCCGATGGTTTCGACGGCGTGATGCGCATGGTCGCTCGGGGTGCCGGTCTGGGCATCGTGCCGCTGGCGGCGGTCCAGCGTGCCGCGCCGCAAACCTTCAAGTCCCTGCCGATGAATGAAGCTTGGGCCAGGCGCAAACTGTTGCTGTGTGCCCGGGATTTCTCCTCGTTGCCGCCCTATGCAACAGCCTTGTTGCGAGCCTTGGCTCTTCCCTGAGCGTGATCTTTTGATCTGCAAAATAAGCACAAGGAATAGCTTGCAAGGTACGTATACATACGTACTATATCGCTAGAGCGAACGTGTTGCCCGATACCCGTTTTCGCACAACGACAACGGACAAGGAAGAACGGATCGGCTCCATTAAACCTACATGGAATGAGGTGACGCGATGGTTGATTCAACGGAGTTTCGTAATGCAATGGCGATGCTGGGGAGTGCCGTCACCATCGTCACGACCGATGGCCCTGCAGGGCGTTTCGGCTTTACCGCGTCGGCGGTGTGCAGCGTGACGGATTCACCGCCCACGCTGCTGGTGTGCGTCAATCGCTCGTCGTCCAATCACGAGCATTTCAAGACCAATGGCGTGCTGTGCGTGAACGTCCTGACCGGCGACCACCAGTCGACATCAGGGGCATTCGCCAATCGGCAGTTGAGCATGCAGGAGCGTTTTTCCAGCGTGAACTGCCAGACATTGAAGACCGGTTCGCCAGTGATCGAAGAAGCGCTGGTCAGCCTCGATTGCCGGGTCAGCAAAGTCGACGAGGTCGGCACTCACAGCATTTTCTACTGTGAAATCCTCGAGCTGCAGCAACACAGCGAGGCCACGGAAGGCCTGGTCTATTTCAACCGCAGTTACTACCGTCTGAACGACGAACTGCGCCTGGCACCCGAGCAGTGATCCAGACACCCGCCGGCCTCGGCTGACGCCAGCCGGCGGGTCATGACAGGGATGTAACCATGCTATTCAATGAAGACAACTTCGCGGATATCGACCTGAACCTGATCATCATTTTCCTGGTGCTGTTCCGCGAACGCAGCGTGTCACGCACGGCCGAGCGCCTGCACGTCAAACAACCCGCCATCAGCGGATCGCTGGCACGGCTGCGCAAGCGGTTCGATGATCCGTTGTTTTTGCGTTCATCCAGAACCATGCGCCCGACCAGCAAAGCCGAGGAGCTGGCGCAGGCTCTGACACCGGCAATCAAGCAGATCGAAGCGGTCATCCGGCTCTGAACAAACGGCGAAAAAAAACCTGCGGGCGTTCGCTCCCGCAGGTTTTATTTTGTCAGGCCGACTTGCGCGCCTGAGCGTACTCGACCCGGGCCCAGAACGCCGGCAGAAAACACTCGCTGACCAGCAGCGCCGAGCCATTGCGGGTGAAACGCGAACGCCGGGCCAGCAGGCGCTTGGCCTGCGGCGCGTAGCGATGGGACAGCGCCGCCAACGGTGCGCCGGGGGGCAGCAAGGCGCACTGGAAGGGCTCGCGCAGCGTCTGCTCCGAGGTGTAGAGAATCTCGGCCAGCGGTCGACGACCGTAGCCGTTCAGATCCGCCCAGTCGCCGTTCAGCGCCGGCATGCTGGTCAGGCTGCGCGCGGTGACGCAGGCCTCGCCATCCAGTTTCATCACCACCTCGCGCACCCAGCCGATGGTCACCGGCGGCACGTTCAGCGCTTGCGCTTCTTCTGGATTGAGCGGGCCATGGGACTGCTCGACCACTTCGATTGAATAGTCGCCCATGGCTTTCAGACGCGGGGTCAGTGCCCCGGGCAAAAACAGCCAGTGATGCTCGGAGCCGGTCAAATCCGACAGGGGTCGCGACGACCAGTAATGACTTGTATCCATACCCGCACACACCTTCCTGGTGATGGTGAATTGATTGGTTGCCGTGGAAGGCCAACCCTTCACCGGCGGTGTCTGTCACTCGGTTCCGTTTTCTTCGGTCACTTCGTGTTTGCTGATCACGCTGATGGTCTGTTCATCGGTCTTGACCGCCGACAGCAGCGAATCGAGCAGGCCAGGGAAACGCACGTCCATGTCTTCACGACGCAAGGACAACAGGTTTTCCCGACCGTAGGGGCGTTGCCAAATCAGACCGCTGTCGCGCAGGACCCGCCAGTGGTGAGTCATGGTCGACTTCGATGCGCCCTTGAGGATCCGGCCGCATGGATGTTCCTGGCCATCGGACAACACTTTCAACACGGTCAGGCGTAGCGGGCTTCCCAATGCGTTCAGCACATTTTCCAGAAGGATCTGATCCTGATTGGGATGATTCGGGACGTTCATAGGTAGGTACCCTTGATGATATAGGCGGGGAAAATCCGTCTTGTATTCGTCTATACGAGAACAGTAAGACTATACACAAGATGCTTTTTTCCCGCGACAGCCGCCCCGAAGGCGGCGTCCCGGAAAACACTACAGAGCACTGCTCTGTGCCGTCTCCAGCGCGGGGGCCTGGAACCCGCCGCCCAGCGCCGCCATCAACGAAACCGAGCTGTCGATGTGCTTGCTGTTGAGGAAGGCCAGGCGCATTTCGTCCTGAATCAATTGTTGTTCGATATTCAGCGCGTCGAGGAACGTATCTTCCCCGGCCTTGTAGCGCGACTGCGACAGATCGTAAGACGACTGCGCAATCGAGCAGGCATCGCGCTGCACGACGATTTGCTGCTCGAAGGAACGCAGCTGCGTCACCGAAATTGCCACCTCGTGCAGGGCCGAATTCAACACTCGGTTGTACTGGGCGATGGAGCTGTCGAGTTCGGCGTTGCCGGCCTTCAGATCGGAGCGCAGGCGCCCGGCATCGAAGATCGGCAGCGACACCGTCGGCGCCACATTCCAGAATTTGCTGACGCTGGCGAACATCGCATCACCGGTCAAGGCATGGGAACCCGCCGCCGCCACCAGATTGATGTTCGGGTAGAACGTGGTCTTCACCGCCTCGACGTTCCTGGTCTCGGCCTCCACGCGCCAACGTGCAGCGACGATGTCCGGACGACGACCGAGCAACTGGGCCGGCAACTGCGCCGGCAATGCCACCACGCTGGCCTGCAGAGTCGATGGCCGCTCAAGCGTGTGCGCACGATCGACGCCCTTGCCGATCAGCGCCGACAATTGCAGCCGGGCGATTTCGATGTCTTCGTTGGCGCCGATCAGCGTCGATTCCGAACGCGCCTTGAGGCTCTGCACCTGCTTGAGTTGCGACAGATTGTCGAGCCCCGAGCCATAACGTGAATCCGTCAGCTCCACCAGTTTGCTCAAACGTTCCAGATCGCGCTGATTCAGCTCCGACACCTGCCAGGCATACGCCAGCTGGTTGTAGGCCTTGGCCACGTTGACCGCCAGAATCAGCCGCGACGATTGCAGGTCGACTTCTGCAGCTCTTGCGCTGTTGAGCGCCGATTCCCAGGCGGCACGCTGGCCGCCCCAGAGGTCGAAGGTGTAGCTGAAGTTCACCGCCAGATTGCGTGCGGTGAAATACTTTTCACCCTCGCCGCTGTAGTCCTCGAAGCGCGACAGCCGACCGCGAGTGACACCCGCCGACGCGTCCATTTCCGGGTATCGCTCAGCATCGCGCAGATCGAGAAATGCGTTGGCCTTGGCCACCCGGGCAGCGACTTCCTGCAAGTCCGGGTTGCTGGCATACGCCTCCTCAATCAACGCGCCCAGACGCGGATCACCCAGCGATGTCCACCAGTCCGCACGCGGCCACTGGGCCGGTGGCAGCTTGTCTTTCAGGCTGTCGGACGGCGCATCGCCGACCGCCAGCAATTTGCCCTGATGATCGATTCCGGCGTAGTTCACACAACCCGCCGCCAACAGGATGGACGCCGCCAGGGGCGCCAGCATCAAACGTGTAATCGAATACATGTCACGTCCTCACAGGATGGGTTGCGGCACACCGGCCGGTTCGGCTTCGGGTGCGTGGCTCGGCTGCTTGATCGAACTGAGCAGCGTGTACACCGACGGCAGAATGAACAGGGTGAACAAGGTGCCGATCAGCATCCCCACCACAATCACCAGACCCAGGCCGAAGCGGCTGTTGGCGCCGGCACCGCTGGCGAACAATAGCGGCGCCAGGCCGACCACCATCGCTGCGGTGGTCATCAGGATTGGCCGCAGACGTACTTGCGCGGCGTGCTGGATCGCTTGCACGCGGTCCATGCCTTGCTGGCGTTGCAACTCGTTGGCGAACGCGACCATCAGGATCCCGTGCTTACTGATCAGACCGATCAGTGTGATCAGGCCGATCTGGGTGTAGATGTTCATCGAGGTCATGCCCAGCGCCAGCGGCACCAGGGCCCCGCAGATCGACAGCGGCACGCTGATCAGGATGATGAACGGGTCGCGGAAGCTCTCGTACTGCACGCTCAGCACCAGGTAGATGATCACCAGGGCCAGGCCGAAGGTGAACGCCAGGCTGTTGCCTTCCTGCACGTATTGGCGGGCGTCGGACTGCCAGTCGAAACTGAAGCCGGCCGGGAAGCCTTCCGATTGTTTTTGCAGGAAGCCCACTGCATCACCCAGGGTCACGCCCGGTGCCGGAATGGCCTGGAACGTGGCGGAGTTCTGCTGGTTGAACTGGGTCAGGCGGTTCGGCTCGACTTTGACGCTGAGGGTGGCCAGTGTCGACAACGGCACCGGGTTGCCCTTCTGATCCTTCACGTAATACAGCTTCAGGGTTTCCGGGGTCAGGCGATCCGCCGACACCGACTGCGGGATCACGTCATAGGAACGGCCGTGGAACGAGAACCGGTTGACGTACTTCTCGCCGATCAGGCTGTTGAGCGTCTCGCCGATGTCCTGCATGCGGATGCCCAGGGCGTTGGCCTTGGCCCGGTCAACCTGGATTTCCACCACTGGATTGTTGAAGTCCAGATCGCTGTCGACCACCGCGAACAGACCACTGGCCTGCGCAGCCTGCTTGAGCTGATCCATCACGTTGTACAGCGCCAGGTAATCCTGATCACTGCGGATCACCATCTGCACCGGCAGACCACCGGTAGAGCCCGGCAGCGGCGGCATCTGGAACACGAAAATGCTCGTGCCTTCGATCTGGTTCACCCGTGCCTGCAAGTCAGGCTGGATGGTGTTGGCGTCGCGACCGCGCTTTTCCCAATCCACCAGGTTGATCCCGCCGACGCTGTTGGACAGACCGTCGGATCCATTCGCCACCCAGTTGCTGTAGCCCTCGGGGATTTCGTTGAAGGTCTTGTACAGCTCGTGAGCGTAGGCCTCGAGGTAGTTCAGGTTGGCGTGCTGCGGTGCCTTGATGGCGGTCAGCAGGATGTTCTGGTCTTCCAGCGGCGCCAGTTCGGTCTGCGCCGAGCGATAGAGGAACGGCAGACTGAAGAAGATCACCAGCGCCACGCTCAGGCTGATCCAGCGACGTGCCAGCGAACCGCCCAACAGCGCGCCATAACGACGGGACAGGTACTGGAAGAAACGATCCGCCTTGACCGCCATGAAGCCTTCGCTGGTTTTCGCGTCCAGCAGACGGGTGCTCATGATCGGCGACAGGGTCAGGGCGACGATGCCGGAAATCACCACGGCACCGGCCAGGGTCAGCGCGAACTCCTTGAACAGCGTGCCGGTGAGGCCGCCCATCAGACCGATCGGTGCGTACACCGCCGCCAGGGTGAAGGTCATCGCCACCACCGGCCCGGCCACTTCCCGGGCGCCGATCAGCGCCGCTTCGAACGGGCTCTTGCCCTCTTCAATGTGACGGTGAACGTTTTCCACCACGACGATGGCGTCGTCCACCACCAGCCCGATGGCCAGCACCATGGCAAGCAAGGTCAGCAAGTTGAGGCTGAAACCGAACATCTGCATCAGCATCGCTGCGCCAAGCATCGACAGCGGGATCGTCACCAGCGGAATCAGCACAGTGCGGAACGTGCCCAGGCACAGGTAAATCACCAGCACCACGATCACCAGCGCTTCGAGCAGGGTGTAGCTCACCTCGTCGATCGACGACTGAATGAAGTGCGCCACTTCGAACGGGATCTGCACGGTCACGCCCGGTGGCAGGGTTTCCTGGATCTGCGGGAGCAATTCACGCACACGTTTGACGATCACCAGCGGGTTGCCGGTCGGTGCGGCGTCCAGACCGAGGAACAGCGCCGGTACGTCGCTCATCGCGCCGCTGGTGTCGGTGGAGGCTGCGTTCAGCTCGACGGTGCCGACGTCACGTACTCGGATGATGTGGCCGTTGTCGTTGCGCAGCACCATGTCGCGGAAATCTTCGACGCTGTTCAGGTCGGTGTTCACCCGCAGGTTGCTGACCACGTACAGGCCTTTGACCTGACCCGGTGCCGCCTGGAAGTTGTTGCCTTCGATGGCGGCCGAAACGTCCTGCCCGGTCATGCCGTAGCCGGCCAGACGCTGCGGATCGAGCCACAGGCGCATGGACAGTTTCTGCTCGCCCATGATGTTGATCTTGGCCACGCCTTCGATGCCGGCGAACATCGGCTCGACGACACGGGAGATGTAATCCGACATCTCCGGAATGGTCAGGTTGGAACTGGCGAACGCGACGTAGGCCACGCTGGTGAAGCCGCCGGACGTGCGTTCGACCACCGGGTCGTAAGCGTCCTTCGGCAAACGATATTTGATCTGGTTGACCTTGGCCATGACCTCGGTCAGCGCCGCGATGGAATCACTGTTGAGTGCCATGCGGATCGTCACCTGGCTGCGACCCTGGGTCGAGGCCGACGACAGATAGTCGATGCCCTCGACCGAGGCCACGGCCTGGCTGATCGGTTGGGTGACGAAGCCTTGCATCAGCTCCGAAGAGGCGCCGGGATACTGGGTCGTGACCGTGATGGTCGACGTTTCCAGCATCGGGTACTGACGGATCGGCAGGTTCATCAGCGCACGCACCCCGAACAGCAGGATCAGCGTGCTGACCACCACGGCCAGCACCGGGCGGCGAAGAAAGAGGTCGGTGAAATTCATTTTTCCAGCCCACTGAGTTTAAGAGCAATCGTGTCCGGCACGCCTTCCACCGCCACACCGTCGTGGAGCTTGAGCTGACCGGATGTCACCACCTGCACACCCTCGATCAAGCCCTTGTCGACCACCGCCCAACCGTTGCGACGCTCGCCGACCTTGATGCTTTCACGCTTGACCTTCTGCACGCCGGTCTCGTCGGTGTAGACCGAGAACACGCTCTCGCCGTAGGCGTTGTAGGTGATCGCGGTTTCAGGGATCAGCAGCTCGGCGGTCTGCGGCAGGGTCACCGAGACCCGTGCATACATGCCGGGACGCAGGCGTTTTTGCGTGTCGGTGATGACCGCTTGCACGTTGATGGTGTGGGACTGGTTGATCTGCGGATCGACCGCGACGATCTTGCCGGCAAAGGTTACGTCACCCCAGGCATCGACCTTGGCCTGCACGGTCTGACCCAGTTGCACTTGCGAGCCATCGCGCTCGGCGAGGGTGAAGTTGACGCGCAGCAGGCCCGGATCCGTCAGGGTCGCCACCGCGCTGCCGGCTTGCAGGTATTGGCCAAGGTGCGCCTGGCGAATACCGAGGGTGCCGGCGAACGGCGCACGAATGTGCCGCTGGGCGATCTGCGCCTGCATGCGTTCCATGTCGCCCTTGGCCGCGTCGTATTGAGCACGGGCACTGTCGAAGGCGCGACGGCTTTCGGCGCCGGTCTTGGCCAGTTCCTGGACACGGGCAAACTGCGCCTTGGCCGATTCGTACTCGCCTTTCAGGCGAACCAGTTCACCTTGCTCGGGTGCGTCGTTGAGCTTGAGCAGCACCTGCCCCGCCTTCACTTCATCGCCGGACTCGAAATCGATGTCCACCACTTTGCCGCTGACTTCGGCCGAGACCAGCACCTGGCGCTGCGCCTCGAGTTTGCCGATGGCTTCGAGGTAGTAGGTGTACGGTTGTTTCTTGACCACGGCCAGACCGACCCGGGTGCTGGGGATCCGTTGCTCGGCCGCGGCCGGTGGCGGCGACCAGAAACGCCAGCCCAGCGCGGCGGAAAGAACCACCACCAGAACAATAAAGATCAGCGACTTGATAATATTTCGAGCAAGCATGTGGCACTCCCTTGACTCTTTGCTGCGAGCACAAAAGTTTGAGATTTAAGAAAATAAAGGTGCAACTTGAAGCGGGCGCGTTATTGATCCCTGTGAACATTCACTGATAACGCACCCGTTTTTTTATTTATCGGCTATTACGCCGCGGCCAGTACGTTGGTTTTATCCAGGTAATACTTGCCGATACCGTGCAGGTTCAAAGGCGACAGGGTGAAGTGCTTCGAACCGGTATGAATATCGCGGAAGCAACGCTCCAGGAAGTGCGACTTGTACACCGCTTTGGAGCCGGCCATCGAGTAGAGCTGATTGACGGCGTTGACCGAGTTTTCAGTCAGCACCGAGGCTGCCAGACCGACACGGGCGCTGACCGGTTCGCCGATGGTTTCACCACGGCTGATTACCTGGTGAATCGCATCTTCCAGCAGCAGTTGCGCGGTGTGGACCGAAGAAATGGCGCGACCAGTCTTCTCGAAGATCACCCCTTCCAGACCCGGGTCGGTGTTGACCGCACGGTCGTTGCGGAAGTGATCCACCGCCGCCCGGGCCACGCCCAGCACGGTGGACATCGCCGCCAGGGTGCCGAACTCGTAGTAGCCAGTGGCGTAGGCCCGGGAGCTGCGCGCTTCGGGGGATTTCTTCAGGGTTTCGACGTCCAGCGAGTACGACTTGTGGACGATGACGTTGGAGCACTGGAAGTGATGGCTGCCGGTGCCGCGCATGCCCAGGGTGTCCCAGGTCGGCAGGACGGTGCACTGGCTGGCAGGGACGAAGAACATCCGCACTTCCGGGGTGGTGTTGTTTTCGGTGCCTTTGACGGTGGCGGTGCAGACCAGCCAGTCGGCGTGGGCCGAGCCGCTGGCGAACGCCCATTTGCCGCTCAGCAGGTAGTCGTCGCCCATCGGCAGCGCTTCGCCGCCGGAGTGGATGGCGCCGATCACGAAACCGTCGCAGTGGTTGTAGATTGCTTCGGAAGTGGCTTCCGGCAGGTAGTCCGAGAGGCGCCCCATCGCCACCTGCACCGCCAGTTGCCAGGACAGCGAAGCGTCGTACCGGGCAAATTCCAGCACCAGCGCGGAGGTGGTCTGGATATCGACCTGGGAACCGCCGAACGCTCGGGACACCGACGTACGGCCAAAACCGTCCTTGAAGAAGCGGGACATCACATCCTTGTGCGTCGCATTGGTCTGCTCGCTGTAATCGCGGTGCTGAATAATCAGCGGATTCAGTGCACGCACCTTCTCGAGCCATTCATTGGATTCGGAGGGAAGGCTGTTCCATTGCATTAGATTTTTCATAACGGCTCCTAGCTATTATTTATTTACGATCAGCAGACGAAAAAACAGACGAACTTTTATTGTTGTTAAACCCCGATAAAAATGTACGTCTACAGTCGTACATTTGACAAGCATTATTCTCAGACGTCTTTCAATTTCCTATGAAAGTGCAATCGCTGTCCGACAATAACGCAAGGCGCAAGAAACCAACGTAACTTGCAAACAAGTTACGTTGTTTGAATCTTTTAATTACTTCACACCGGCACGCCGGTCACTGACCCGCGACAGCGATGCCCAGTCCTGATCCGCCTGACCGTGGGCCATGCCATCCAGCAAGCTGTCCTTCAACACACTGGCAAACGGCAGCGGTACCTGGGCAGCCTCCCCGGCCTCCAGCACCAGACGGACGTCCTTCAATCCCAACGACAACTTGAAGCCGGCCGGCTCGAATGTGTCATCGGCCATCTGCTTGCCGTAACCCTGATAGACCGGAACGGGGAACAGTGTCGAGGTGATCATGTCGATGAATGCCGCACGGCTGATGCCGTAACCACCGGCCAGGGTCGAGGCTTCGGCCAGGGATTCGATCGCCGAAGCGACCATCAGGTTGGCCGACAGTTTGGCGGCGCACGCCACGTCGGCGGCTTCACCGAAGTGCCAGGTCTTGCGCCCCAGCACATCGAACAGCGGCTGCACCCGGGCCAAGGCTTCGGCAGGCCCGGAGGCGAGGATATTCAGATTGCCGGCGGCCGCCACATCGACTCGCCCCAGCACTGGTGCCGAGATGTAATCGACGCTACGGGATTCATGCAGTGCCGACAGCTCCCGGGCCAGTGCCACGGAAACAGTGGACATGTTGACGTGAACGCTACCCGCCTGAAGTCCTTCCAGCGCCCCGGAATCGAGAAACACCGAGCGGATCGCCGCGTCATCACCGAGCATCGAAATCAGCACCTCGGCCTGCGCTGCCAGCGCGGGTGTATCGACAGCTTCAGCGCCGGCGGTGATCAGTGCTTCAAGCGGTGCCGACGAGCGATTCCACACGCGGACCCGATGTCCGGCCTTCAGCAGGTTCAGCACCATCGGCGCACCCATCGTGCCCAGACCGATAAATCCCAGTTCCATGTCGCGCTCCTCTCTCGATGAGGTCTTCAAATCCGTTTGTAAAATGACCCACGATTGCGATTGTACGTGTACAGGCGTACATTTCAAGTGCCACGTTGATTCATTCTTCGTGGCGAGGGTTTCAAACGTACCTTTACCCAAGGCAAGGAGGCTTTATGCAATTCGGGATCTACACCGTTGGCGACGTCACACAGGACCCTACCAACGCCCGTACCCCCAGTGAATCCGAGCGCATCCAGGCCACCCTGCAAATTGCGCAGAAGGCCGAAGACATCGGACTGGACGTGTTCGCCACCGGCGAGCACCACAATCCCCCGTTCATCACCTCCTCTCCCACCACGCTGCTGGCCTACATCGCTGCGAAGACCCAACGCATCATTCTTTCGACCTCCACCACCCTGATCAGCACCAACGATCCGGTGCGTCTGGCTGAAGAATATTCGCTGCTGCAAAACCTCTGCGGCGGGCGCATGGACCTGATGCTCGGCCGTGGCAACACCGCGCCGGTCTATCCCTGGTTCGGCAAGAGCATCGCCGACGCCCTGCCCCTGGCGATGGAAAACTATCGCCTGCTGCACCGGCTCTGGCGCGAGGAAGACATCAACTGGAGCGGACGCTTTCGCACGCCGCTGAACCACTTCACGTCGATCCCGCGACCGCTGGACGACCTTCCGCCCTTCGTCTGGCACGGTTCGATCCGCACCCCGGAAATCGCCGAGCAGGCGGCGTATTACGGCGACGGTTTTTTCGCCAGTCACATCCTCTGGCCCCGGGAACATTTCATGGCGCTGGTCGAGTTCTACCGCACGCGTTTTGCCCATTACGGCCATGGCACACCGGAGCAGGCGATTGTCGGCCTCGGCGGGCACATCTTCATGCGTCGCAACTCCCAGGATGCACGTCGGGAGTTCCGTCCTTACTTCGACAACGCGCCGGTGTACGGCCACGGTCCTTCCCTGGAAGAGTTCATGGAGATGACCCCGCTGGCCGTCGGCAGCCCTCAGGAAATCATCGACAAGACCCTGACCTTCCGCGAGCACTTCGGCGACTATCAGCGCCAGTTGTTCCTGTTCGACCACGGCGGTATTCCGTTGAAGACCGTGCTGGAACAACTCGACATGTTCGGCAAGGAAGTCTTGCCGGTGCTGCGTGAGGAAACCCGAAAACGCCGCTCGCCACTGGCGGCCGAAGCGCCGACTCACGCCAATCGCCTGGCCCGTTTGCAGTCCCTGCAACCCTCGCCAGCCGAACCACGCCCGGGCGTCAAAACCCCGCAACATGACAGTGTGACCGGCCACTGAAACCGTGGGAGCATCCGTGCTCCCACATTGATCTCACAACGGTCAGGCAGCGCCTTTCAACGGGCGCTGCGCATCCATCGAAACCACCACATCATCGTTGATCAGCCGCGCCAGATACTGACCGTAACCGGTCTTGCTCATGCTGCCCGCGTGCACCAGCAACTGCGCGTCGTCGATCCAGCCCTTGTTGTAGGCGATCTCTTCGAGGCAGGCGATTTTCAGGCCCTGGCGTTTCTCGATGGCCTGCACGAAGTTGCCGGCTTCCATCAACGCATCGTGGGTGCCGGTGTCCAGCCACGCCATGCCACGGCCCATCACTGACACGTTCAACTTGCCGCGTTGCAGGTAGACGTTGTTGACGTCGGTAATCTCCAGCTCACCGCGCGGCGACGGCTTGATGTCGGCGGCAATCTGCAGCACTTCGTTGTCGTAGAAATACAGGCCAGTGACCGCGTAGTTGGACTTCGGATCGCTCGGTTTTTCGCAGATGCTCAGGGCCTTGCCGGCAGCATCGAACTCGACCACGCCAAAGCGCTCGGGATCAGCCACGTAGTAGCCGAACACAGTGGCGCCTTCGTCGCGAGAAGCGGCTTGCACCAAGGTTTCACCGAAACCGGCGCCGTAGAAAATGTTGTCGCCGAGCACCAGGCAGACGTTGTCTTCACCAACGAACTCACGACCGATGATGAACGCCTGGGCGAGACCGTCCGGGCTCGGTTGCACCGCGTAACTCAGGCTCAGGCCCAACTGACTGCCGTCGCCAAGCATGCGCTGGAAACCCGGCAGATCTTCCGGGGTGGAGATGATCAGGATCTCGCGGATTTCCGCCAGCATCAGCACCGACAGCGGGTAGTAGATCATCGGTTTGTCATACACCGGCAGCGACTGTTTCGAGACGCCCAGAGTGATCGGGTGCAGACGCGAACCGGCGCCGCCCGCCAGCAGAATTCCTTTGTACTTGGCCATGCTTTTTTCCTTTCAAGCAGTGAGATTTGAATGACTGAGTGTTCAGGCCACGAGGGCTTCGTTGCGTTGCTCGCCGAGACGCTCCAGCGCGTAGGCACCGGACATCACCCGCACCCACCAGGCGCGGTTGTCGAGGTACCAGTCGACGGTTTTCTTCATGCCGCTTTCGAAGGTTTCCTGCGGCGTCCAGCCCAGCGTCGCGTGGATTTTCCCGGCATCGACGGCGTAGCGTTTGTCGTGGCCCGGACGATCCTTGACGAAGGTGATCAGGTCACGGAAGTGCGCGATGCCCGCCGGCTTTTCCGCACCGCGCGCTTCGAGCAGATCGCACAGGGTTTGCACCACTTCCAGGTTGGTCTTCTCGTTGTGGCCGCCGATGTTGTAGGTCTGCCCGACCTCACCGCGCGTCACCACCGCATACAGGGCACGGGCGTGATCCTCGACGAACAGCCAGTCGCGGATCTGCGCGCCATCGCCGTACACCGGCAGCGGCTTGCCTTGCAGCGCGTTGAGGATGACGTGAGGAATCAGTTTTTCCGGGAAGTGATAAGGCCCGTAATTGTTCGAGCAATTGCTCATCACCACCGGCAAGCCGTAGGTGCGGTGCCAGGCGCGGACCAGATGATCGGAACCGGCCTTGGTCGCCGAATACGGCGAACTTGGCGCATACGGCGTGCGTTCGGTGAACGCCGGATCTTCGGGTTCCAGGTCGCCATACACCTCGTCGGTGGAAATGTGATGGAAACGGAACGCCGCCTGACGCGTCGCGTCCAGCCGGTTCCAGTAACCACGCGCGGCTTCGAGCATCGTGTAAGTGCCGACGATGTTGGTTTCGATGAAGGCCTGCGGGCCATCGATCGAGCGGTCCACATGGGACTCGGCGGCCAGGTGCATCACCGCATCCGGTTGCAGGCGCGCGAACAGCTCATCCAGCGCCGGCTTGTCGCAAATGTCCACCTGACAGAACCGATAACGCGGCGAATCGGACACATCGGCCAGCGACTCGAGATTGCCGGCGTAGGTCAGTTTGTCGACGTTGATCACTTCACATTCGGTCTCTTCGATCAGAAACCGCACCACGGCCGAGCCAATGAAGCCCGCGCCCCCTGTCACTAAAATTTTCATCAGCGCCTCCCCTGGCAAAATGATGATTTAACGTCCTTCGATGCTGCCCGCCGTCATGTGCGGGTCAGTTCAACAATGCCACCCAGTATTGCGACAGCCCTTGCTCGAGAATCAGCAGCGTCTGGATGCAGACGAAGCTTTCATCGGTGGTCGCCGAGGTCGCATTTAACGGACCGAATCCACCGTCCTGCTTCTGATGGGAAGCGATCCAGTCTTTCGATTCCTGCAAATACGTCGGCTGCGCGTCGAGCAGAAACATCGCCGCGATGGCCATGTAAGTCCCCACCAGACTGACCGCTTTACCCGGCCGGTAATGGAACGATCCGTTGGCCAGTTGCAGCTTTTGCAGCCAGGCGACGGTCTGTTCGGCATCGACGATGCGTCGGTTGAGAATGAACAGCGTCGACACCACGCGGTACACCGAAAACGCATCCGGCGGATACCCTGGCTTGTTGGCGAAACCGCCGTCGGCCGAGCGGCAGCGCAGGGCAAAAGCCATCACGCCCTGCTCGTCCGGCGCTTTGGCTTCCAGCGCATGCAGCGACAGCACTGCCAGGTTGGTGTGCCAGATGTCCGAGCCGAAACCCGGCACATCGCCGAACCCGCCATCGGGGTTCTGGCACGCTTGCAGGTAACGCACGCAACCGCCGATATCGTTCGGCAACGCACCCAGCACTCGAAGCGACAACACCGCGCAGTAGGTGGCGAACACGTCGCTCAGATGCCCCGGTTGTTCGGCAAATCCACCGTCGGTGTTTTGCGAAGCCCTGATGCAATCGATCAGGCTGGCCTTGTTTTCGATTTGCAGGCCCAGGGCGTGCAAGTCCGAAATCACGTGCAGCCCGGAAAACACCTGCCACGTTTTGTCGGCCCGGAAACCCAGCGGCGCGGTTTCAGCGGTCAGCCCGTAAGGCGTTTCGTTCGACGCCCGGGCCTTGGCCAGCCAGGCGAGATAACGCTGCAGATCGACATTGATGGTTGGCACGCCATTCGGGTGAATGCGCTGGACGTCGCCACCGCCATCGATCACTTGCAGCTCACGGTTTACCAACGCCGCATCGTCATGATGAGCAACGCCAGCAGCCGGCTCGATGGACTGCAAGGCGTGGGCGGCGGCGAGCTGGGTTTTCAGGCTCTTCAGGTGCAGCGGCAGGTACGTCAGGTTGCCGATACTGAAGATCCCCGGCTGACGCGGCGGTGCCCAGAACTGCCGAATGAACGGCACGGTCGGGTCATCGGGCGTCGACCAGAAATAGCCCTTGCCCATGAACAGTCCGCCATTGCGGGCGTCGTGAAACTCCAGCAAGGCAGCCGTCACCGAAGCGCGGTCAGCGTCGCTCGCGCCGGACGGCAAGGCCTGAATCGCCTGCAACAGCAACGCGACGTCGTAGGCGGTTTTGATCGGGAATGGCGACTCGTGGTTCTTGTACGAGGTGTGCCAGTCGCATCGCACTTTGCCGTTGATCCCGACCCGGTCCCAGTAGCCGCCGTAGGCCGGATCGCGGAACAGCGCCAGGGTTTGCAGCAGGAACGAACGGGCCAGGTTCGACAACGCATTGTCGTCCCGCACATTGGCCAGACGCGCCAGCACCAGGCTGACCTGAGCGCGCACGGCGCAACGGGTCAGCGCCACATCGACACAGGATTGGCTGTCGCTGCCGGCCACCCGGCCGATCAGGTTTTCTGCATGAATCTGCAGGTGCCCGACCAGTCCCAGGCCTAACGGCTCGTTGCCGATGCGCGCCAGCAAAGCCGTGGCGCTGATGTCGAGATCGATCGAGGTCGCCAGCTCCAGCGGCGTCGTCCAGTCACTGCTGTACAGGCCGGCAACCGTGGAACGGGCGTAAAGCGCTTCGACCTTTTCCAGAATGCCGTGGATCACGGCATCGTTCGCCGCGTCCTGCGGCACTCGACGCTGATAGGCAATCAGCGCAGCCAATGCGTCCAGTTGCAGCGCCAGCGTTCGGCAACGTCCCGAACCGTGGGGCGTCCAGTAGCGGTCAGCCAGCTCGTGAAAGCCGGCGTTCGGCGCATCGTACAAACGCATCAGCCCGTCATGGGCAAAACGCAGTTGAACATCGTCACCGTGGTCGGCTTGAAAAAGCGTGGCCGCGACCTGGTCCTGCAACTGCTTGTCAGTGGAAATCGCGACTTCGCCACTGGCATCGGTGACAGCAAAAAAACCGCCGTACTCAATGTCCTTGAGGCCTTGATCAAATACAAACTGCGGATGCAGCGGCATGGTAAATCCCTCTTCCTTGAGGTTAAGCGGCTTTGCTTGCGGTCAGCGACACAACGCTGCCCAGGCACAACTCGATGATGCGCGTCGCGGCGCGGGCGGCACCTTCGCCGTCCGGTGCGGCCACCTGGCGATGAGGCGCGTAATAGGCCGAAGCGCGAGTGTCTTTCTCCAGCTCGCCCTGAATCAGCTCGACGATAGCGTCGCGATCGTGACCCAGATGCGTCGGGAAACCGAGCAGCTCCAGACGGCGCAGGGCTTCGAGTTCGTGGTATTCGGATTTGGACGGCAGCACGAACAGGGTCGGAATCTGCAGTGCGGCGATTTCCGTCACGGTGATCCAGCCCGGCGCCGAAATCAGCAGACTGGCTTCGCGCAGCAGGCCCATCCAGTCCGGGTAATACGGCACGCAAACCACGCCGTCCTGGGACTGGATATCCTGACGGCCGAGCAATACCAGTTTCAGCTCCGGATTGCGTTCGCGCAGGACCTTGAAGCTGTCGAGGTAAGCGGCGAGCAGCGCGTCCTTGTTCTGCGCAAACATCGTGGTGCCGCTGATCGAGGCAACCACGAACGGCGCATCACCGAGGTTCAATTGCTCGCGCACGTTCAAGCCGCTCTGCACATTGATGTCGCGGATCATCGGCCCGACAAAATGAGCCTTGCCACTGTTCAGTGCTTCAGCCACCGGCGTGCCCTGATCGAGTGAAGCCACGTACGGCTTGTCGGTCAGCACCAGTTGGCTCTGATTGATCATCCAGTTGAACTGGCTGTGCAGCGCCGTGCGGGCACGGGCCATTTCCAGCGCGTTGACCTCGAAACCGCCGTCGGCCAGGTCGTGATCCTGAAGCTGGCAAAGGGTGAAGTCATAACGCTCGGTCACGAACACCAGCGGTGTGCCGCTGAAAATCGCGGCCAGGCAGGCGGCCATGTTGTAGTCGGACACCAGGGCCGTCGGCTTGTACTCGTCGATCAGGGCCAGGTAAGACAGAATCCGCTCGCCAGACAGGAAGGTATTGGCGATATAACCGCCGATGTAATTATTCCAGTCGAGTTCTTTCGACAAGTTGCTCTTTTTCGAGTAATCGACCAGACGACCGGCAATATCCACCACTTCAACACCGGACTTTTCGAACATCGGTGTAAAGGTTGGCTGCAAAGAAGCCAGTGCCACGGTCAATGGCATGTCCGGACGTTGCTTTTTAATCGCCTGAGCGATCGAAAGCGCGCGCATGTTGTGGCCTGAACCGGTTGGATTGGGGGCAAATAAAATCATTCTTGAATCTCCATTAGTTGAACAACGCCATGAACCACAGTGTTTTCCAATACATCCCTTATCACCACTGAGTACGGTTTGATTACTGCACCGTCACCGATATTCAGTGGACCTACCAAGATGGCGCCCTCGCCAATTACGCAACGACTTCCAATGCGCACAGGTGCCTCCTCCCAGGGCAGTGAGCGAAAAGAATGATCATGAGTGGACGCAACAATCGTGACGCCTTCGGCCAGCTCGCTGAAGGCACCGATGGTCACTCCGCCGGCCGCTTCGATAACCACGCCCGGCGCCAGTCGGGTGCCAGTGCCCAGTTCGATGCCGCCCAGTTGCGACATGCCGCCCTGGCGGCTGCTGCGTCCGATCAGAATGCAGTCCCGGGCGATCTCCACCGAAGCCCCGCCGCGCAATTCGGCATCGATCAAGACTTCGTCGCTGATGTCCCAAGTCGCGGTGTCGGGGTTCAACGCCTTGAGGCGCGGCACCGACTGCGTGGACCGATCGAGCATCGACGGCAAGCCCTGGCGCGCCCGGTCCCGGACTTTGGCCAGCACAGGTGCCGGGCTCGGCAGGCCGTCTTCGACGACTGTGCGCTGGGCAATGACCCGCGCCGGACGACCGACCACGATGGCATCGGCCGGCACATCCGCCGTCACCAGCGCCCCGGCAGCGATCACCGCTCCCGCACCGATGGAAACACCGGCGGTCACGGTGGCCTTGGCGCCCAGCCAGACGTTTTCGGCAATGTTTACCGGTGCTTGCGCAGTGCCCAGGCATCGTGCGCCAGTGGCAAACATGCTGGACGCGCCAACTGAAGTGAACTGCAAATCACACTTGAATCCGATGAAACAATCATCGGCGACCTGAACGTTTTGCAGGCAACTGCCAGCACGAATCCAGACATGCCGGCCCAACTCACTCGCGTCATTCACGGTCGTCGAAACTTCAACTACATTTATGTCGTCCACAATAAAGCCTCATTCCATTGATGCCGGGCACATAAAAATTCGATAGGCGTGCGTATCCCGCAGAAATAATTCCGCCGCAGCACAAATAATAATTAACTGTTTATTTAGGGCTTCCATTCAAAGCACGCACGACATTGCGTCTGCGCAACTTATTAACTGACCGGTTCATTCAATTGTCGTTATTCATTAACAACAGGTAGAAGTTCACGCTTGCGCCGAAGGCCAAGTCAGTTTCATGTGAAGAAAAGCCGATTCAAGTCTGTCCGTGACTCTGGTGTAGCTCCATTAGGGTGGGATTGTCCTTTAGTACGAATGTTATAGTACAGACGATTTTGTTTTGCAATAGGTGCCAGAATGGTTATCTCGTTTTGGTCTAAAAATTTATTGAACTTTTATGGTGCGCACTTGTATTAAAACCGTCATATATGCACTGCATTGGTGCAAATGGCGGTTTTATCGGGTTTTCCCGCTCAGCGCTAACGGGCATCCGGAGGTCGAACCCAGACATTCCGACGGTGCTCACCCACGTTACGGTGGCGACTCAAACTGCCTTTGACCTGGAGCCGTCATGCCCGCACCTATCACCGTTCTGCGCGACACCCACCCGCTGCCCGTACTCGACGCCTGCAAATGGGAAAAGCTCGAGGGCGACCCGCACACCGTCAACCTCAACGCCTACACCAGCGAAGACGGCAGCAAGATCATGGGCACCTGGATCTGCACGCCAGGCAAGTGGCGAGTGGACTACGTGAAGTGGGAGTACTGCCATTTCCAGGAAGGCTACTGCGTCATCACCCCGGACGGCATGGAGCCGATCCACCTGCGCGCCGGCGACATCTTCGTCGTCGAGCCGGGCATGAAAGGCACCTGGGAAGTGGTCGAGACCGTGCGCAAATATTTCGTGTTCGCCTGATACAAAAAAGCCGGGAAACCACCCGACGTGATTTCCCGGCAATACAGACCTGTGCAGAGCACAGGCCTGGCGACATTTACTGCGGTTTGCGATAGCTGTTGATGATCGCCGAGAAGTCCTTGCCACCTTCCCCGCGCTGACTCATCGCCTGATACAACTGCTGCGCCACCGCGCCCAGCACCACCGGCTGATGGGCCTGACGCGCCGCTTCGGTGGCCAGCCCCAGATCCTTGAGCATCAGCTCGGCGCCAAAGCCACCGGTGTAACCACGGGAGGCCGGTGCCGTTTCGACGATGCCCGGCCATGGGTTGTACATTTCCGAACTCCAGCAACGACCGGTCGAGCTGTTGATGATCCCGGCGAGCACACCGGTATCGATCCCCAGCGCATCGCCGAGGGCCATCGCCTCGCTGACGCCGACCATCGAAATGGCGAGCAGCAGGTTGTTGCAGATCTTGGCAATCTGGCCGGTGCCGACTTCACCGCAATGCACGATGTTACGGCCCATCTGCGCCAGCACCGGTTGCAGAGTGGCGAACAGTTCCGGGGTGGCGCCGACCATGAAGGTCAACGTACCAGCCGTGGCGCCGCCGGTACCGCCGGAGACCGGTGCATCGGCCATGGCCACGCCTTGTTTGGCAGCCGCTGCTGCCACGTCGCGCGCAGTCTGCGGATCGATGGTGCTGCAATCCACTGACGGCACGCCTTTGCCGATCCCGGCCAGTACGCCGTCTTCACCGAGCCAGACACTGCGCACATGCACGGCGGCCGGCAACATGGTGATCACCAGCTCTGCGTCTTCGGCGGCCTCACGGGCCGAGGCACGGATGGTGCCGCCCAGTTGCTCGAGCTCCGCCAGCACGGTTTTGTTCAGGTCCACCAGATTCAGCGAATGCCCGGCCTTGATCAGGTTGCGCGCCATCGGCGCGCCCATGTTGCCCAGACCGATAAATGCGATTTTCATGGCCATTCCTCAGCGCAGGTTGATGGTGGTGTTCACGCCGTCGTTGACGCTGTCGTCATCGAACCAGCGCGCGGTGACCGTTTTGGTCTGGGTGTAGAACTGCACCACTTGCTTGCCGTACGGGCCGAGGTCGCCGAGTTTCGAACCGCGCGAACCGGTGAAGCTGAAGAACGGCACCGGCACCGGAATCGGGATGTTGATGCCGACCTGGCCGACGTCGATTTCAGTCTGGAATTTACGCGCCGCCGCGCCGCTCTGGGTGAACAGGCCGGTGCCGTTGCCGAACGGGTTGGCGTTGACCAGCGCGATGGCCTGATCGAGGGTGTCGACTTCCAGCACCACCAGCACCGGGCCGAAGATTTCCTGGGTGTAGATCTGCATGTCGGTGGTCACGCCCGAGAACAGGGTCGGGCCGACGAAGTTGCCGCTCTCGTAGCCCGGCACGCTGATGTCGCGACCGTCCAGCTCGAGTTTGGCGCCTTCCTTGATACCGCTTTCGATCAGATCGAGAATCCGCGCCTTGGCCTTTTTCGAAATGACCGGGCCGACATCGGTGCCCGGCTCGTTGCCGGCGTTGACCTTGAGTTTCTGCGCCAGCGCTTTCAGATCCGGCAGCCACTGCTTGGCCGCGCCCACCAGCACCACCACCGAGGTCGCCATGCAACGCTGACCGGCCGCACCGAAACCGGCGCCGACCAGGGCATTGAGCGCTTGCTCGCGATTGGCGTCCGGCAGCACCACGGCGTGGTTCTTCGCGCCCATCATCGATTGCACTCGCTTGCCATGTTTACCGGCCAGGTCATAAACGTGGGTGCCGACGGCGGTCGAACCGACGAACGAAACGGCCTTGATGTCCTTGTGGGTGCACAGGCCATCTACTACATCCTTGCCACCGTGCACCACGTTGAGCACGCCCGCCGGGATGCCGGCTTCGATGGCCAGCTCCACCAGCAGCATGGTCGACAGCGGATCCTGTTCGGACGGTTTGAGCACGAAGGTGTTGCCGCAGGCGATGGCCATCGGGAACATCCACAGCGGAATCATTGCCGGGAAGTTGAACGGCGTGATGCCAGCGCAAACGCCGATCGGCTGACGCAGGGTGTAAGTGTCGACGCCACCGGCGACGTTTTCGGCGAACTCGCCCATCTGCAGGCTACCGATGGAGCAGGCGTGCTCGACCACTTCCAGGCCACGGAAAATATCGCCCTCGGCATCGGCAATGGTCTTGCCCTGCTCGGCGCTCAGTACAACGGCGATGCGTTTGGAGTGTTCGCGAATCAGTGCCTGCAGCTTGAGCATGATGCGCATGCGTGCGCCGATCGGGGTCAGCTTCCAGGTCTGGAAGGCGCGCTGGGCGGCACTCACGGCTGCGTCGACTTCAGCGGCGGTGGCAAACGGGACTTTGGCCAGCACCTGCTGGGTCGCCGGGTTGACGATGTCGTGCCACTCGGAGGTCTGCGATTCGACCCACTCGCCGTCGATCAGCAGCTTGACCTTCTGGACCGTGGTTTCGTTGGGCGTAAGCGATGCGTTCATGCTGGTCTCCAGAAATTGTTTTTATCTTGGGAGCCAAGGCGAGAGGTTCGCCTTGAGATGAGGCGTGTGTCGCGAATTGGTTGTCGGACTGTTTTTGGAGTATAGATGTGCAAACTTCTAATAAGAACGCACATATAAGCCCGTCCATCATGCAAAAAAACATCACGTCTTTAGGCTCGCTGAACTGGGACGACCTCAAGTTTTTCCTCGAAGTCGCCCGTACCCGCAAGGCCAGCACTGCGGCCAAACGTCTGGCGGTGGACTACACCACGGTGTCGCGCAGAATCGGTTCGCTGGAAGCGGCATTGGGCACATTGCTGTTCGAGAAGTCCCGCACCAGCGGTTTCGTGCTGACCGCTGAAGGCCAGCGTCTACTGAGTTACGCCGAGTCGATCGAAAGCACGCTGCACATGGCCTGCGAGCAGGTGTCCGGATCCGGCGTCGCGCTGTCCGGGCATGTGCGCATGGGCTGCACCGAGGGTTTCGGCAGCTTCTTCATCACCCCGCAATTGAGCCACTTCGTCGACGCCTACCCGGCGATCTCGGTGGACATCCTGCCGTTGCCGCACTTCATCAGCCTGTCCAAACGCGAAGCCGACATCGTCATCGCCCTCGAACGCCCGGAGCACGGGCCGTACGTGTGCTGCAAACTCTGCGACTACCGCCTGCAGCTCTACGCGACCCAGGAATACCTCGACAAACACCCACCGATCCGCCGCCCCGTCGACTTGGGCAAGCATCAATTCATCAGTTATGTGGATGACCTGGCGTTCAGCTCGGAGCTGCTGTATCTGGCAAACGTGGTGCCCGGCGCCAGCGCGAACTTGCGCAGTACCAGCGTGATCGCGCAATTCGTGGCGGCGCAGCAGGGGCGTTCGCTGGCGATTCTGCCGTGTTTCCTCGCGGCCCAGGACCCGCGCCTGTTGCCGGTGCTGCCGGAGGAAATCGACATCACCCGGCAGTTCTGGATGTACTGCCGGGAGGACCTGCGCAAGCTCAAGCGGATCACCCTGTTGTGGGATTACATCCGCGAGGTGACCGAGCGCAATCAGGCGCTGTTGATGGGACAGACCCGGGAAATGCAGTTCGCCGACTAGTCGGCGCTGACCACGATCGACACGCGGCGGTTTTCGGTGCGGCCGGCAGCGGTGTCGTTGGAGGCTACCGGCTCGCGGCTCCCGAGGCCTTGCAGCTGGATGTTCTCTTCCTTCATGCCGACTGTGGTCAGCACTTTGCCCACACTCTTCGCTCGGCGCAGGGACAGCTGCTGGTTGTAGGCCTCCTTGCCCGAGGCATCGGTGTGGCCATCCACGCGAACCCGCTCGATGCCTACACCCAACAAGGCCTTGCCGATACGCTCGACGATTTCGGTACTTTGCTTGTTCAGGCTTTCGATGTCGCTGCCAAACAGCACTTTGCCCGACAGGCCGAACTCCCAGCCGTCATCGGTCAGTTCAAAGCCTTGCTGCTTGAGCACGGCAATCTGTGCCGGCGTCAGGCCTTTTTGCGGAGCGGTCTGGCAACCGGTCAGGGCCAGCATGGCGGTCAGTAACAGGGTGGAAAACAGTCGAAAGGAAATTGAGAACACGGGCATCAGCTCCTGGTTTGAACGGGATCGACCGGGTGCTCCGACCCGGCGGTGAATTGGGCGCCGCGGGACAGGCGCTTGGCTTGATACATCGCGGCGTCGGCCGCATCGAGCAAGGTGCCGGGCGTGGCGCCATGGTCGGGGTAAACCGCAATGCCGATACTGAGCGAGGTCACCACACTGGTGTCGCCCGGCAATGCAATCGGAGTGTCCATGCTGGCGAGAATCTTGTCGGCAATGCGCTCGGCGTCTTCGGTCTTGTGCAACGGCGTCAACAGCACGGCAAATTCATCGCCGCCCAGACGCGCCACCAGATCCTCTTCGCGCAACTGCGCCCGCACCCGGTTCGCGACCGCCACCAGCACCGCATCGCCGGCCGCATGGCCAAAATTGTCATTGATCTCTTTGAAACGATCACTGTCGAGAAACAGCACCGCCACGCGCTCGTTGAGTTTGTTGGCACTGCGCAATGCACGAATCAGGCGCCCTTCGAAAAACGCCCGGTTGGGCAGTCCCGTAAGGCTGTCGTGCGTGGCCTGGTGGGCAAGGGTTTCGTTCTCGTTTTGCAGGTGGGTCTGCCACGACTCCAACTCGTCGAGCAGAGCGTTGAAGTCGTTGCCGAGGTTGTGGAGCTCGGCGATTTTCGCCGGTGGCACCCGCCGGTCCAGTGCCCGTTCACTGCGAGCGGCGTGGGCCACTCCCGCCAGGCTGTGCAGCGGGCCGATGATCCCGCGCAACTGACGGCGCGCCAGATAGAGCGCCACCCAGGCGCTGATCGCCGTGCAGAGAATGATGCCCGCCAGACCGCTCAACAGAAACTGCATCAGGCTGCCGCCGTGACCGATCAACAGGATCCGGCCGATCTCGCGATCCTGGTGCAGGATCGGCAGGCTGATCGGCTTTTCCAGCACTATCCGCGTGATCTGCATTTCCAGCCCGGAAAACAAACCGTTTTCCGGTCGCTGCCATCGCGCCAGCAACTGACCCTGGCTATCCAGCACCTGCGCGTCCGCCACCTCTTCGGTCGAGGCGATCAACGCCAGCGCCTCCGTCGCGGCAGGCTTGTCGTTGAACACCACCGCCGCTTCCACGGTGTAACTGATCGAACGAGCGATCAGGTGCAGGTTGTGGTCGGCATAGACCCGCAGCGCCAAAACGCCAAGCAGGGTCAGGGACACACTGGCCATCGCCACGGCAACCAGCGCCACGATCAAATGCCCGCGACCGATGACCGAACCCAGGGTCGGACGCCCTGTGGATTTGTCGCGTCTCATGGAGCCGCCGGCTTGCGGCGCGACAACTGCAGCACGCTAGGATGAATACGCACGCCGCTGCGGGCGACGGAGTCGAGATTGACCTCGAACGACACCTGCTCGTCACCGACCCGCAGGCAGAACAGGCTGCCGACCGTGCATTGATCGCCGCCCTCGCTGATGCTCAATACCGGGTGACCGATCAGCGAAGCGAACAGACGGCTGCGTTCATCGGCGGTGAGCTTGCCGATATACACCGCATCGCACTCGCTGACGATGGACGGGTTATCGGCCAGGAGGCGACGCACCGTGACAGGCCGGCCCGTAGCCTGGGTCGTGCCTTTCACCAGATCGTCGGTGTATTCGGTGGGACCGACGATGCACAGGCGCAATTGCGCAGGCTCGACCGGCCAACGGGCGTAACTGAGGATGCCAAGGACTACCTGAGTGACGGATTTGGCCCGTTGTTCAGCCATACCGACCGGTGTTTGCGGCTGGGCAGCAACCCCGCCTGTGAGCAAACAGAGCAGAACGGCAAGCAACGCTCGCTTGCTGCCAACTACGCGCTCTGTCGCCCAGACAGCCAGCTTCATGCAGGGATTCTCTTGGATCGTTACGAAATGATGCCGCAACGATAGCACAGCGTTGGAACGCCAGCGATACAGCCCCCTCTGACCGGTCGGTCAGATAACGCCAGTAATCACTGGCAACTTCACCCTCGAAGCGCCGCGCCTTCCTCCAGTTCCAGCATCAAACCGCTCAAGCGCTTGACCTTGCGCTGCACCGCTTCCTCGAATACCCCGGCTCGCGGTTCGATCAAGGTGAACCAGTGTTTGGCTCGGGTAATGCCGGTGTAGATCAGCTCTTTGGTCAATACCGGATTCAGAGCGTCGGGAAGGATCAACGCGGTATGGGCAAACTCCGAGCCTTGCGACTTGTGCACAGTCATCGCGTACACGGTTTCTACATCATTGAGCCGGCTCGGCAGCACAAACCGCACCCCACCGCGCCCATCGTTACGCGGGAACGCCACCCGCAGCACCGGCTCACCGGCGTTCGGCCCATCTCGTTCGGGCAGTTTGAGAGCGATGCCGATATCACCGTTCATCAGCCCCAGGCCATAGTCATTGCGGGTCATCAGGACCGGACGGCCTTCATACCACTGCTGGTCGCTGTCGATCAGCCGCGCCTTGAACAGCGCTTCGGTGATACGCAGGTTCAGCCCCTCGACACCCCACGGTCCTTTGCGCACGGCGCACAGTAACTGGAACGTATCGAACGCCTGCAAGACTGCTCGCGCCCAATCGAGCCAACCAGGATTTTCAAGAGGGGCACCGACGGGCGGGCGCTGATTGCGCAAGACGCTCAGGTAATGCCGATAACCGTGAGGGCCCTCGCCATGCCCATCCAGAACGAGGCGCTCCAGTGCATGGTCATGCTCTCCCTTGAGTGCCAGCGAATACACGTCGTCATGGCTTCGTGCTGCCAGCAAGTGACGAGCCTCATCCGGCCGTTGCTGATTCACCCGGCGCGCAAGCTGGCCGATGCCACTGCCCTCGCCGAAACGCCGCGAGTGACGCAACATCACCACTTGCTGCGCCAGCGGGTGCGTACCATCCGTGTCTTCGTGCAAACCGGCGTCCTGCAAGGACTCCCCGCTCACGGATTCCAGCCACTGACGTGTCTGCGGACTGTACCAACCCGCCTCGGCATCGCGACACAGATCCCCCAGCACCGCACCGGCCTCGACAGAGGCCAGTTGATCCTTGTCGCCCAGCAACACCAGGCGAGCATGTGACGGCAACGCATCAAGCAGGTTGGCCATCATTTCCAGGTCGATCATGGACGCTTCATCGACCACCAGCACGTCCAGTGGCAGACGATTACCGGCATGGTGACGGAAGTGCCGGGTGCCGGGACGGCTGCCCAGCAGGCGGTGAACGGTGGTCACCTCGGAAGGAATCTTTTCCCGAACGTCGTCTGCAACCTCCAGCGATTGCACTTGTTGGCTGATGGACTCGGTCAGCCGCGCTGCCGCTTTACCCGTAGGCGCAGCCAGGCGAATACGCAGAGGCTGGCCGGCTTCGACCGCCGGGGCCTGAAGCAACGCCAGCAAACGCACGACCGTGGTGGTCTTGCCGGTGCCCGGCCCGCCCGTGACGATGCTGAAGGCACCTCGGGTCGCCAGTGCGCAGGCGAGTTTCTGCCAGTCGATCACGCCGGTTTTCTTTGCCGTCCCGAACAATTCGTCCAGTCGCTGCGACAGATCACCCGGCGTCGGTTCATGCTCTGCCAAACGTTGGCGCAGTGCCGTGTCGATACGCCGTTCATAGGCCCAGTACCGGCGCAGGTACAGGCGTTTACCGGACAGCACCAGAGGGCATTGCCGTGCAGACTCACTGTCGTCGGCAGCCAGCGCCACCAGAGGGCTGCCGGCCAGCACTTTGCACCAGTGTGCGCCGTCAAGTGACTCAAGCAATTGCGATGGCAACAACACACCGGATTGCGCATCACCTTCAGGTGGCAGGGACAGGGCAAAGTCAGGAGCCTTGAGGGTTTCGAACAAATCCAGGCACACATGACCATGACCGAGCTGGTGACTGGTCAAAGCGGCGGCAAGCAGGACCAGCGGGTCGACGTCTGGCACCAACTCGTGAAGAAACGTCACGAAGGCCTTGTCCAGAGCCCGTAGCCACCCTCGCTCGACCCAGTGGGTCAGCAACTGCAGCAAGTCCTCGGCCTGCATCAGGGGCGTCAGTCGAGCAAGACTGTCTGCATCCAGCGCAATCGGCGACAAGTGCGCGAAGGTGCGGCTCATAGCAATTCTCCCTGTTCCCATACCGGCTCGGATTTCGGTTCCGGTTTACCCTGGAACATCCGGTCCAGACGCTCGATCAGCTCCCGTGGAGGCCGCGCGAAATACACGCCACCGCTGTCTGCCCGTGTACCCCGCAGGAACAGATACAGCGCACCGCCCACGTGCCGGTCGTAATCGTAATCGGCGAGGCGGGCCTTGAGCTGACGATGCAGTGCCAGCAGGTACAGCACGTATTGCAGGTCGTAGCGGTTTTCCAGAATCGACTGTTCCATGGCCTGCTCGGTGTAGGCGGCATCATCGACGCCCAGCCAGTTGGATTTGTAATCCGCCACGTAGTAACGACCATCATGCTCAAAGGTCAGGTCAATGAACCCTTTGAACATGCCGTTGAGTTGCACGGCCTCGGCGGCAACCCTGGCAACGCCGTTGTGGGTGAACTTGCGTACCTGCTCGTCGAGTCTGACGACATCGACCTTGTGGCTGGCGAACCAGAACTCCATCTCGACCCGATACTGTTTCAGTTGCTCCAGCACGACTGAAGGTCGACCGGCGCCTGCCGGCATCGGCGATTTGAGCAGATGCTGCAACCAGTCGCTGAGAGTCGTGATCCAGCCTTCCCAGCCACGACGATTGCAGCGCCGGGCGATCGCGTCTTCCAACGCTTCGCGCGAAACCGCGAAACCTTCATCGCCTGCCCATTCGAGCAGTCCGTGAAGAAACGTTCCCGGATTCGGTCCTCGGGGGAAGCGGTGAATCTCGGCGCCTCCCGGAACGATCTCGCGGGGGGCATCGGGCTCGAGGCGCTCGTCGTCGAACAGTTTCTGCGCTTGGGGACTGTCAGGTGCTTCATCACTGCCCACGCTCAACACATCACTGATGCGCAATGCGCTATAGGAAGCAATCCACCAGTTTTCGCTGGCCTTGCGTTTGGGGATTAACGTGGCACTTGGGGTCGCTTCGTTGCGGGGTGGCAGGTAACGCTCGCTGGTTGCCAGCGGCATTTCCACGATGCTCAGCGCTGGGCAATGTTGGTGCAAATCGTCGAGCCAACGGGTCAGACCGCTGGACTCGCTCAGTGACGCGCCACCACCCAGCAGATAGCCAAATGCTGAAAGATGCAGGACCGAGCTGCTGTTATTACCGCGTTTAAGGTCCGTCACACCGAGCCAGCACGCATGTTGTGCCCTGGTCAGCGCGACGTAGAGCAAACGCAGATCCTCCGCCAGACGCTCATTGTCGGCCAGGGCAATCAGCTCGGCATCCGGTTTGAGACTGACCTGAGCCTTGCCGGATGCATCGTGGTAGTGCAACGGCAGCCGGCTGCCGTCCACGGGTTTGGCCGAGCAGATGAAGGGCAGAAACACCAACGGATACTCAAGCCCCTTGGACTTGTGGATCGTCACGACCTTGACCAGTTGCTCGTCGCTTTCAAGGCGCAGGATTTGCTCCTCACCCGCCTGACCGGACAACGCAAGGTGCTCGGCCAAATGACGGATCAGCGCCTGCTCGCCATCCAGTTCGGAGGCCGCCTGCTGCAACAACTCCGACAGGTGCAACAGGTTAGTCAGCACCCGCTCACCATCACTGCGAGCGATCAGGGTTTGCGGTAGATGGAAGTCATGCAAAAGATGCCGCAACATCGGCAACACGCCTTGTTTACGCCAGATCTCGCGATAGGCTCGGAATTGCATGACTCGGGCTTCCCAGACCAGTTCGTCCTGATTCAGGCGCTCGAGTTCAGCCAACGGCAGATTCAAGGTAATACAGGCCAGGGCTGCTTTCAGTGAGCGCTCGACATCCGGCTCGGCACAGGCCTTGAGCCAGGCCAGCAGGTCATGGGCCTCCTGGGCCGCGAAGACTGAATCCTTGTCCGAAAGATAGACGCTGCGCACCCCACGGGCGGCAAGCTCACCGCGTATCGCTTGAGCCTCCTTGCCATCGCGCACCAGAATTGCGATGTCCGCCGGCTGCAGCCCGCGAAAATCCTTGCCGTCCTGCTCGAAACCCGCGCTGCCGGCTTGTCCGCCATTGAGCAGGGCAGTGATTTCACTGGCGCAGGCCGCCGCCAGCTGCTGGCGGTAGACCGCACCGGAGACTGGCTGCTCGGTGGATAAACGCCAGATGTTCAGCGCCGGCACGTCTTGCCCGGAAATCAGTAAATGCTCCTTGCGCCCCTGAGAATCCACAGGCTGAAACGGCACCGGGTTGTCACCGTCTTTCTCCCGAAACAGAAACGCACCGCGTCCCTGCTCACGGGACTCGGCGCGCTCGAACACCTGGTTTACTGCACGGACCATCCCGTGGCTGGAGCGAAAGTTCGTACCCAGCGTATGCAGTCGCCCTGCGGTGGCTATTCGCGCGCGCAGGTAGGTGTAGATGTCCGCGCCACGAAAGGCATAGATCGCTTGCTTGGGATCTCCGATCAGAAACAGTCCGGTCTCGGGATTGTTTTCCTCGATGCGATAGATGTTCTCGAAGATCCGGTACTGCACCGGATCCGTGTCCTGGAATTCGTCGATCAGGGCGACCGGAAACTGCTCGCGGATAAGCGTGGCGAGGCGCTCGCCGCCTTCGGATCGCAACGCGGCGTCAAGGCGCAGCAGCATGTCATCGAAGCCCATTTCGGCACGTCTGCGCTTCTCTTCCTCAAAGCGCGCACCTACCCATTTGGCGGCGTGCTGCAACACAGCCGCGTCAGGCGTCGGCAGCCCGTCGAGACTCGACTTGAGCCTCGACATCGCGTCCAGTCCCGGATGACTCGGGGGCTCGCCTTTCCAGGCTTCGGCCATGCCGTCCGGCGTGAGCCGGGTAAATCCGGTACCGATATCCAGTTGTTCCAGTGACTCGTCTTCAGCCCAGGTCTTGAGCTTCTCGAACCAGGGCTCAAAGTAGCGGGCCTGCATCTTGCGTCCGTCGACTGTCTTGCTGGCAACACCCTGATGACAAATGGCGAGCAATTCTTCCGCCCACTGCTGCCAGGGCTTTTTCAATTCAACCAATGCTGCGCGGCGTTCCAGCAGGCACTCGTCGATCAGTTCGGCCGGAGATCTGTCTTCCTTGCCGTCACGTTCAGTGCCGAAGAGAGCACGTACACGAGGCAACAGGGCGGCCGGACCTCCCCAGTTAGTACGAACCCAATTCAGGGCATCCCCCTGCATCGGATAGCAGAACAGGCGCCAGTAATCACGGAGCACTTCGCCGAGCAGATCGCTGTGATCGGTTTCCAGAGACTGGGTAAACAGACTGCCGCTGTCGAATGCGTGTTCGCGCAGCATTCGCTGACACCAGCTGTGGATCGTCGAGACCGCAGCCTCGTCCATCCATTGCGCGGCGATATCCAGGCGATTGGCGCAACCGGGCCATTGCTGAGGATCGAACTGCGCGCGCAGCTCATCGATCAACGTATCAGGAGGCGGCGTCTCGTCACGGAAGAAGCGTGCGGCCTCGGCCAGACGTGTGCGGATGCGCTCGCGCAACTCCTTGGTTGCCGCATCGGTGAAGGTCACTACAAGAATCTGCGGTGGCAGCAGTTCACGACCGAAGCCACTCGCTTCGCCTCCATGACCAAGGATCAGGCGCAGATACAACGCGGAGATGGTGAACGTCTTGCCGGTGCCCGCGCTGGCCTCGATCAGTTGACTGCCCTTCAATGGAAACGCCAGGGCAAGTGGCTGCTGTGTACTCATGAACGCACCCCCTCGCTGGCCAATGACTGCCAGGGGGCTTCGAGCACCGGGCGGTATAGAGCGTTACACCAATCGGGGAATGTTTCCTCGACCAGCAAAGCATCGTAATCCGGGAACTGCCGCGCCAATGCGGGACTTTCGCGTCTCTCGCCTTCGCTGGTCTGGCCATCACCTTCATAGGCTTTGCGTGCAGCGGCTTCAGCCTTCAGCGGGTCGCTCTGGCCCAGCCATGCAAAAGCGGTTTTCACTGCAACCGGAAGTGGCTGGCGCATTCCTGCCTGCCAGGCGAGCAGAAGGTCTTCGAGTATCCGCCATGCCCGATCCTGCTCCATGGGTTCAAGCAAAAGAGTGTCGTCGCTGGCGACCAGCGCAGTGGTCAAGGACAGCCCGCTCGTACAAGCGACCAGATGATCGACCCACGGTTTGATCAGACGGTGCCATTTGCGGTTCTTGATTGAACCGATGCTGTTGGGGATCGTCGTCACCGACAGCACACCGCCATCGGCGCGCTGATGCAAACCTCCAAGCCATCCTTCCAGGCGTAATCCCTGCCATTCAAGATTGATCGGGATCGCACTGGTCAGCGGAGTCGGCCAAAGCGTCAGCAGTTGTTGATAGCGTTGCAGCAAATCAGGAAGGGGTTCGATCAACTCTCGCTGCAGACACTCTCCGAATCCCGCCATGGGCAGCAGTCCGCTGTTTTGCAGGCGCCGGGCCTGAGCTTCAAGCGCCTGATCAACACTCTCCGGATGCCTCAAGGCCGCGTCGAGCAAACTGCTGCTGAGGGTGTATCGCTGCAATGCATCCAGCACAAAAGGCTCTTCATCGGCTTGAGGCACTTGCGCCGCTTCGAAGTAAACCTTCAAGCGTTGAGTGAAAAAGTGTCGAACCGGGTTACGCAGAAAATCCTGCAGCAGTGCAAGGCCGAGCGGCTCCTCCTGGACATGGGGTTCAAGCATTCCTTTCACTTCGGCAGGCTCATGAAGTTGATGCAGCAGCTGCCATTCATTGGCATAGCTGAACAGCTCATCACCGTCATGGAAGTAACGTGAACTGAATGGCTGCAACGGGTGATCCTGGGTCATGGCATGCAACAGATCCGCACTCTCATCAGTCGTTCGCCAACCATTGGCGAGATGATCGCGCAACTGACCGATCAGCACCGAGGGTGGCCGTTCACTGTTGTCACGAATGCTGCGTCCAACCCAACTGATGTAGAGCTGATGACGAGCAGACAGCAGTGCTTCGAGCAGCAGATAGCGATCATCTTCACGGCGGGAGCGATCTCCCGGCCGGTAATCGCTGCCCATCAGGTCGAAGTCCAACGGTGGTTGTGCCCGGGGATAATCACCGTCGTTCATGCCCAGAAGGCAAACCAGCTTGAACGGGATTGCCCGCATCGGCATCAAGGTACAGAAATTCACCGCGCCGGCCAGAAAGCGTTGGGACAAACGCCCTTGATCCAGCCCGGCCAGCCAGGCCTCACGAACAACGGTCAGCGGCAACTCTTCTTCCAGTCCGACAGACTCACAGGTTTCCAGCCATGTTTCGCGCAGATCCTCAAGCTGAGTCAACAAGTAGTCGTCATGCTCATTGCTCGCTTTGAAAAACAACTGCATCAGTACCTGTAACCGACTCCCCCACTCTTGAGGTTTCGCAGGCTTGAGCAATTGCTGGTGCGAGTACTCCAAGGCATCCAGCAAGGCGGACAACGGACCGATCAGCGCGGCATCGAGGCCGCCAATTTCGTCGTAGGGCTCAATGCCTGCGCAGGCACTGGAATCGCCAACCGCGTAACCAAGGAGCATCCGCTTCAGGCCGAAACGCCAGCTGTTCTGCTCCAGTTCATTTGGCAATCCCAGTCCGGCACGTTGGTCAGCGTCCATCCCCCAACGCACCCCGGCGCCTTCGATCCAGCGATGCAGTGTCGGCAAGTCCCGCTCCTCCACCCCGAACCGTGCGCGTAACGCCGGCACATCGAGCAAGTCGAGAATTTCACTGACGGGGAAACGACTGTCGGGCAGTTTGAGCAGATGTTCGACGGCGATCAGCAATGGGTCGCGACCGCGTTGCCCCTGGTCGGCCAGCGTGAAAGGAATGAACCGTGGATCGTTACGATCCAGTTGCCCGAACACTGCACGGACGTGCGGTGCATAACTGTCGATGTCGGGCACCATCACGATCACATCGCGGGGACGCAGTTCCGGATTGGCGCTGAATCGAGCCAGGAGCTGATCGTGGAGAATCTCGACTTCGCGCTGCGCACTATGGGCAATGTGGAATCGAATCGATTGATCCTGCTTCAGATCGACTTCAGGCCAGAGCTCACGCGTCTCGCTGAGCGGGCGCAACTCCAGAATGTCATCCTGCAGTTGATTGAGCATGTTTTGCGGGGCCGTTTCGCTGAACAGATCGATACGACCATTGCGAAATGCCGCGCGATAGCTGCCGGGGTCGTCATAGCTGTCGAGCAGATTGATGTAGTCACGACCTTGCTTGCCCCAGGCGGCAAGCAGCGGATGGGCGTGTTGATGCAGTGACTCTGGATCCAGCACTACGGGCATGCCGCTCTTGCGAGCCTGACGCTTGTATTGATGACGCAACAGATCCTTGTCGGCAACGATATCGGCCCAATGATAACGGCAAGGATTATGTACGCAGAGCAGGACCTGGCTGAAACGGGCCAGCCCAGCCAATGCTTCGAGTACTTGTGCAGGCAGTGAGGAAATTCCGAAGACGATTACCCGTGACGGCAAGCCTGTCGGTGCTTTTTCAAGGTTGTTGATACACTCGATGAATCGCTGGTGCACGCCTGCCCGACTTTGAGCCATGCCTTGCTCACCGACATCTTCAAGCAATGCGCGCCACAGCTCCGCCTGCCAGCAACTGGTGCTGGGCAGCGGTTTCACCTCCCCCCTGACATTTCGTAGCTGATGACGACCCTCGGCCCAATCCTCGAGCCAGTCGGCACGATATACCTGATACTGATCGAACAGATCCGCCAGACGCTCGGACAACTGGTAGCGCTTGCGCAAGTCGGTGTCATGGGTCAGGAATCGTTGCAGGGGTTCGAAATGCGGCAGGTCAATGACCTGCGGTAACAGGCGCATCAGTCGCCAGGTCAGAGGGGCCTTGTCGAGCAAGGACTTGGCCGGAATCTCATCTCGCCCCAGGACCATGCGATAAAGCTGCCACATGAAACTGCCCGGCAACTGCACATCAATTGCAGCGGCAATACCGCAGCCACCCAAGTCATCCTCTTCAGGATCCTCAGCCAGTGCAAGCTTGAGCCATTGAGCAATGCCGTTGCTCTGCACGAGCGCAATTTCGTTCTCCAAGGGAGCCAGCGGATAACGCCGCATGATGCTGATCACAAGGCTGCGCAGTTCGTCCAGGCTGTTGCTCTGGACCACCATGAATGCAGCGTTGAGGGACTGAGTGTCCGGCATAAGGCTTCCTTGGAAAAGTACAAAAGCTAGGGCTGAACCTTAGCATTCCCGGCTGGCTAGGGCAGCCGCAAGGCGTCCGAGAATGCTGTACGA